>NZ_JNLX01000185.1 GCF_000715495.1 Hymenobacter sp. IS2118
CACTCTACCCTACTAAACTTTAGGGCATAAAAACGGGGCAGTCCGACCTTTGGGGTTCCTACACACCATTGTCCGTCCTGCCCCGTGAAGCCAAGCCTCATTGCCAAAATTACGACGCTTTTGCGTCGCGTCCAGCTAGTGCCCCATCTGTCCCGGCAAAAGTTTGTCAGCCAGTTTGTTATCGCCCTGCTCAAAAGCCGCAACGTCCAATTTTGCGAGGTAGCCCAGCACCTGAATGACGCGGTGAAAATCGCTTCGAATGAAACCCGCATTCAGGACTTTTTTCGGCAGGTGGACCTGAATTATCTGGTGCTGGCCCACCTGCTGCTGCGCTTGCTGCCCGCCACGGGCAAACTGCGCCTGTGCCTGGACCGCACCGAATGGGACTTCGGCCGCTGCCAGGTCAATATCCTGCTCGTGACCGTAGGCCGAGGCGACTTTCAACTGCCGCTCTATTGGGAACTGCTCGACAACCGCAGCGGGAACTCCAGTGCGGCCGACCGTATTGCCCTGCTCAAAATCTGCGTACAGGTGCTGGGCCGCGACCGCATCGGGCTGGTGGTGGGGGACCGGGAGTTTGTGGGCCATGTCTGGCTTAACTGGCTACGGAAGAATAAATTGCCTTTTGTAATGCGCCTGCCCAAGCACCACCAAATCACCTTTGCTAGTGGCCGACGGCAGGCCGTCACGGCCCTGGGCCTTGCCGTAGGGCAGCAGCGGCATTTTCTGCATTGCCAAGTGGCTGGGGTCTGGGGACAGGTCTGGGTCAAGCGGCTGGCCGACACGGAGTTTCTGTTTCTCTTCGCCGCGCCCGGCTTGCGCAACCTGGGCGGCCTCTACGCCAGCCGCTGGACGATTGAGCAGTGCTTTCAGAACCTGAAAGGACGCGGCTTTAACCTGGAAGCCACCCACTTATGCTGCCACCAGAAGCTGCGCAAGCTCGTGGCTCTGGTCAGCCTGGCCTACGCGCTATGTCTGGGCGTGGGCACGATGGCCCACGGCAAAATCAAGGCCATTCCACGCAAAAATCACGGCTGCCGGGCCACAAGCCTGAGCCGCTACGGACTGAATCTGTTGCGCCAGCTCACGCGGCCCCACGCCCAGCCACAAGAGCCGGTGGCCCGTAAAATCATGGCCCTGCTAGACTGGTTTATTCGGCAACTTACTTATTATCAAATCCCTAAAATAGTAGGGTAGAGTGACGTAGCAGTTATTAATGCACGATGCGCAGCTCGTAGCGCGCGGGGGCGCCATTCAGGGCGGGCACCTGCCACGCCCCAATCCGGCTGGGGCCGTAGCCCAGGTTCACTTTAAGCCATTCGTCGCGGGTGGGCAGCAGGGCAATGATTTCCTGTTCGAGTTTGGCCAGCTCGGTGCGTCGGCGGCTTATCTCCGGGTCCGATTCCCCGGTGTTTTGGGTATGGCCAGCGGCAATGGCTCGCTGCAGGGCTTTGGCCGATTCCAGGTAGGCATCGGCTTTTCCCTGCAGGGGAATGAGGGCCGGGTCAAGGTAGTCGAGGTTGGATGCCATGAGGAGGGAAAGAAGTGAGGGGGCAGCAGTAGCCCGGTTGCAGAACGGCTTCCGCTGCCGAAAGGATACAAGCGGCGGCGTTGCCTTAGGTAGCGGGGGGCGTCGCTGCCGGCCGGTTGCGCTGGCAGCGCTCGCCGCAGTATTTCACTTCGTCCCAGTTGGCCCGCCACTTTTTGCGGTACTCGAAGGGCCGCCCGCAGGTGAGGCAGATTTTGGTGGGTAGCTGGCCTTTGCGAAGTTTTGAGGGAAGCATAACGGTAGGGAATACAAGCGCTGATGAGCAAACGCCCGACGCCACCGCGAAGTTTTGGGTACTTTTCGGGCCCGAAACGGTGGCGCCGCCGCTTCAGTACCTCTTTTGCTTGCCAACTGGCCTTCATTCCAGCACCGTATTCCTTCATGACAACGACCACTGCCCCCGATGTTTTGGGCCAGGCCCTGCTGGCCTATCACCGAGGCGATGCCGATGCGTCGCTCATCGTGCATTGCAACGTGGCCGATGACGAACCCCTGCCGGCCGCGTATTTTTTCCGCACCCTGCTGCAAATGCCCGAATTGGAGCGCCTGGCCCTCGACGAGTGCCGGGGCCGCGTGCTCGACCTGGGCGCGGGCGCCGGCTGCCACAGCCTGGAGCTGCAAAACCGGGGCTTCGAGGTGAAAGCCGTGGACGAATCGGGTGGGGCCGCGCAGGTGATGGCCGAGCGCGGCGTGCGCACCGTGGCTCGCCACGACGTCTTCGACCCGCTGCCCGCCACCGAGCGGCCCTACGATACCATCCTGCTGCTCATGAACGGCCTCGGCCTCACCGGTACCTTGGAGGGGCTCGACCGGTTTTTGGCCCACGCCCGCACGCTGCTGGCCCCCGGCGGCCAGATTCTGGCCACTTCGTCGGATGTGCGCTACCTCTACGAGGACGAGGACGGGGCGCTGCTGCTGAACCTGAACGGCCCGTACTACGGCGAAGTAGCTTACTCGCTGAGCTACGCCGGCAAAACCGGCGCCTCGTTTCCCTGGCTTTTCGTGGATGCGGCGTTGCTCAACGACGCTGCCGAAACCGCTGGCTACAGCGCCGATTTTCTGGGCGAGGACGACGATGAGCAGTACCTGGTGCGCCTCACGCCGTTAGGCTAAAGTCGCAAGTAGCGCCATTGCCGTTTTGCTGGACCAATTTCGTATTTTACTTTCCTTTCGAATGACCAACGCCACTACTTACCGCACCCGCTGGGCCGACATGGACCCCAACGGCCACATGCGCCACTCGGCCTACGCCGACTATGCCGCCGACCACCGGGTGGTGCTGCTGGCCCAATGGGGCTACGGCGTGGCCAAATTCGCCGAGCTGCGCCTCGGCCCGATTCTGTTCCGCGAGGAAACCAAATACCTCAAGGAAATCGGAATTGGCGAAGAAATTCGCGTCGATGGCTGCCTGGCTTCGGCCAGTGCCGACGGTTCGCGGTGGTCCATTGTGCACACTATCTTCAAGGCCGACGGCCGGGTGGCGGCCACCGTTACCGTCGATGGGGCCTGGCTCGACCTCGACCGCCGCAAGCTCACCCTGCCGCCCGCCGAGCTCGCTGCCGCCTTCAGCTCAATGCCAGCCTACGAGCCGCCCACTCGCTAGCAAAAAAAGCCTCCATTTCGGATGAAACGGGGGCTTTTTTAAAGGAAGCTATCAGCTGAAAGCTGATGGCCAACGGCTCAGCTTAAGATTTTGCCAGCACCGGCGCGGTGGGCCGCAATGCCTTGGTAATGCGGCCCACCTGCTGCTGATGGTGCAGCAAATGGTCGAGCAAAAAGTCCATCACCTGCCCAATGGTAATCTTGCCGGAGCGGGGGTGCGGGAAAATAGCCCGGTTAATCTGCCGGCCGGGAAATTCGTTGAGCAGACGTTCGAGCTGACGGCGCGAGGCCAGCCAGGTTTCCCGCAGCTCGGGCAGCGTGGGCACGTCGCCGGTGTCGGTGAGGGTGGCCACGCCGCGCGGCGCCTTAAACTTAAAACCAGGCACACGCAGCAGCAGGCGCACAAAACGGGCCTTCAGCCGGGTATACAACCCAACTTTGGGCAGTAGCTCCTCAGACTGCATTTTTTTCTGGATGTACTGGATGATGTTGGTTTCAATGAACAGCAGGTGATGCACCACCTGCGTGGCCGACCACTGGCCCGTGGCGGGCGCCTTGGCGCTGTCGGGCCCCAGGGCTTCGGCCGAAGCCAGCAGGCGCTCGGTGGCGCGTTCCAATTGTTCGAGTTTGAGGTGGAGGCGATGATTCATCGGAAGGGCAAAGTCGGCGGTGGTGTAGCTTTGGGCTATTTACAGCAAGTGTACGGCTTCAGGGTCGTAATGGGCAGCAAGGTATGAGTAAAGTAGCTTGGTTGAAGAATCGGTGGGATTGGGTGGGGCATCACCCGACTCTGGTTGCCGTGCTAATTATATTTATTAGCTACCTGGTTTACCTGCCCACCACCGAGTACACCAAGCAGTACTACGACGCGGAAGGCTACTGGCTGTTTGGCGAAAAATACTTCTCTACGGGCCGTTTCGCTTTTCTTTCTTACTTCAACGCCATCCGGGGCTACTTTTTCCCGCTGCTGCTGGCGCCGCTCACGCGGCTGTCGGTCAATTATGGGTGGACGGTGATGGACCTGTGCCGGCTGCTGGGCGCCGCCAACGCGGCGGCCATCTTCGGCTGGGCGGGCCCGGTGCTATGGCACACCGTGCGGGGCGGCGCGCCCGTTTCGCTGGGCCGTCGGCTGCAGTTTGCCGCGCTGGGGTTTGCCCTGTGGCGCGACTATTTCAATTTTTGCCTGACCGATTTCCCGGCGCTGCTGGCCATTGGCATCGCCTTGATTGGTCTGCTGCGCGGTCGGGGACTGGCCAGCTGTCTGGTGGCCGGTATTGCGCTGGCGGCGGCCGTGAACATGCGCCCGGTGTACCAGGCCGCCATTCCGGCCATGGGGTTGCTGGTGCTGCTGCCCGCTGTGGGGCGGCCCCGCTGGTGGGGTGGGGCCCGCGCCGTTGTGCTGGCGGTGGGCATGGCCGTGGTGATGGCACCGCAGGCCTACAGCAACCATTTTCACGTGGGAAGCTGGTCGCCGTGGGTGCTCACCAGCATGCCCGACGAGCCCAATCTGTTCCTGCAACAGCTGGGCTGGGGCCTGGAAATGCAGAAATACGAAACCCACGTGGGCCAAAGCTACCCGTTGGCCAGCATGCGTTTCGAGGACCAGCGGGGCAAAGCATTATTGGCTTCCACCGGTCTCACCACTTTCACCGAAGCCAGCCAGTACGTGCAGCTATGCCTGCACCGGCCGTGGCGCGCCCTGGGCGTGTGGCTGCGGCATTTATTCAATGGCCTGGATATTCAATATCCAACGCCTTATATCCTTGATGTGTACGCGCTTTCCTGGCCGTTGGCGCTGCTGAATTACGGCCTCATCTGGAGCGGTTTGCTGGCGTTGTTCGTGCGGAAGTGGCCGCGGATGAGCGGCGCCTGGCTGCGGCCGGGCCTGGTGGCGCTGGCCTTGCTGGTGCCCTGCCTCATCACCTTGCTCACGGCTATTGAGTGCCGGTTTCTGCTGCCGCTACACTTGCTACTGAGTGCGGCGGTCGTTTTTGGCACCGCTCCGCTGCGGTGGTGGCGGGCGGCCACGGGACGGTGGCGCCTGGCGGTACTGGCCAGCTACGTGGTGGTGGTGGTAGCCGGCTTCTCCGCTTCGGCCAGCACGCAACGGCACCTGGCGCTGCAGCCCCGGCACATTTTGCGGGACTTGCCGTTTAGCGACGTTTCGGCCGATGATTTCCTGCCTGCTCCCCCGCCCGAACCGTGGTAGCGGCAACTAAAGTATTGGCAGCCAATAGGTGGCGGTTTTTGCTGGTGCTGGCCCTCTACGCCGCCTACCTGCCGCTGAGCGGCTACACCGTGGGCCAGTTCCGGTTTGATGCCGCCGAATACTGGGAGCTGTCGCTGAAGTTTACGCAGGGCGGCGGCTTCTCTCTGCTGCGGTTCGACGACCCGCTGCGGGGCTACCTGGGCCCGCTGCTGATAGTGCCGGCGCGGGGGCTGTGCCGCCTCACCGGGTGCTCGATGCTGACCGGGGCGCAGGTGCTGGGTGCCGGTTGGGCGGCGCTGCTGTTTGGCGTGGCCATTCCGCAGCTGTGGGCGCGGGTGGCGGGCCGCCCGCTGGCCGGGGCGCGCTGGCTGGTGTTGGTAGGCCTGGCGCTCATCTTCTGGCGGGATTACTTCAATTTTACCCTGAGCGACATGCCGGCGCTCACGCTGCTGCTGCTGGCCCTGGGGGCGTTGGGGCGGCCGGGGTGGCATTGGGCGTTGGTGGGTGGCCTGGGGCTGGCGGCGGCCCTCAACATTCGGCCCGTTTACGTGGCGGCCCTGCCCGGCTGTTTGTGGCTGCTGTGGGGAGCGCACCGGCTCAATGAGCGGCGGTGGGCGCGCTTGGCGGGCCTGGCCGCAGGTATGGCGCTGGTGCTGTCGCCCCAGTGGCTTATCAACCGGCAGCATTTTCAGCAAAATACGCCGTTGGTGCTGGCCGGCCGGCCCGGTAGCCCGCCGCTCTACCTCCGGCAATTGAACTGGGGCACGCGCTTCCAACGCTACGAATCGAGCCTGATACCGGAAATTCCCCGCTCGCTGCTCTACGCCGACTCTGCCGGCCAGCTGTTGCTGCTACGGGAGCCGGGCGGGCGCTTCGCCAGCTACGGGCAATACCTTAAACACACTTGGCAACACCCAGTCGCCACCGGTTGGCGGTACGCGCGCCACCTTTTCAATGGCCTCGACCTGCGTTTCCCCACGCCTTACCCGCGCCAGCTGCACCCGCCGGGCCAAGAAGGACTGCGCGTGCTGAATTACGGCCTGCTGGGAATCGGAGCCTGGTTGACGGCCCGCGCCGGGTGGCGGCGTCGCAAAAGCCGGCCGCACGAAACAACTGGCTCGGGCCAAGGTGCCGTGCTGCTGGCGTTGCTGCTGCCGTGCCTGCTCGTTTTGCCCACCCTCATGGAATGTCGGTTTCTACTACCGCTGCATTTGCTGATGCTCACGGGCGTTGCCGGTGCGTGGCAGCCCGTGGCATGGTGGCGCGGGCTCGGCGGGCCGGTCCGTCGGGCTGCGGTGCTGGGCTTGGGGGCGGCGTGGCTGTGGGGCTGCTGGCAGCTTTCAGAATCAACGGCCCGGCAGCGGCGCCCGCCCAGCGAGGCCCCGCAGGAATAGGTGAGTTGTCAGCTTCAAGCCGCAAGCTTGCGGCCTATTATTAAGCAGTGGTACAAAAGTAACCGTAGCGAAAAACCGGGTCATGCTGAGCTTGTCGAAGCATCTCTACCGCACCGTTGAAACTATCCAATGGTGCGGTAGAGATGCTTCGACAAGCTCAGCATGACGGTCAAAACTCAATACGATTACTTATGCATACCTGCTTATTAAGCCGCAAAAAGCCCCGACACAATTAACTGCCGGGGCTCTTACTTTTAAAATGGGTGACTTACACTTTGGCGTAGGTCACTTCCTTCACGGCTTTCACTACGCGGGCCACGTTAGGCAGCGAGGCTTCGATGAGGGTGGGGGCGTAGGGCAGGGGCACGTCGGCACAGGTGATGCGGATAACCGGGGCGTCGAGGAAATCGAACGCGCGGCGCTGCACCATGTAGGCCAGCTCGCTCGAAATGCTGGCCAGCGGCCACGCTTCTTCGATAACTACCATGCGGTTGGTCTTCTTCACCGAGGTTATCAGGGTGTCGTAGTCGATGGGACGCACCGAGCGCAGGTCGATAACCTCGGCTTCGATGCCTTCCTTGGCCAACTCGTCGGCGGCGGTGTAGGCCAACTTCATCATTTTGCCGAAGCTTACCAACGTTACGTGCTTGCCTTGGCGCACTACGTTGGCCTTGCCGATTTCGAGCAGGTATTCCTCTTCGGGCACTTCGCCTTTATCGCCGTACATCAGCTCCGATTCCATGAAAATCACCGGGTCGGGGTCGCGGATGGCGGATTTCAGCAAGCCCTTGGCCTCGTACGGGTTGCTGGGCGCCACTACTTTCAGGCCGGGGCAGTTGGCAAACCAGTTTTCGAAGTTCTGCGAGTGCTGGCTGCTGAGCATGCCGGCGTTGCCGGTGGGGCCGCGAAACACGATGGGGCAGGAATACTGGCCGCCCGACATCGAATAAATCTTGGCGGCCGAGTTAATCACCTGGTCAATAGCAACCAGCGAGAAGTTGAAGGTCATGAATTCGATAACCGGAATCAGCCCGTTGGCCGCCGCGCCAACGCCAATGCCGGCAAAGCCAAGCTCGGCAATGGGCGTGTCAATCACGCGCTCCGGCCCGAATTCGTCGAGCATACCCTGGCTCACTTTGTAGGCGCCGTTGTACTCGGCCACTTCTTCGCCCATGAGGAAGACCCGCGGGTCGCGGCGCATTTCCTCGGACAGGGCCTCGCGCAAGGCCTCACGAAATTGAATTTGACGCATGGTTTTTTAGTAGGTAAACAGCGGTTTTGAGCCGTTGGACAAAGCTACGATGGGCTGGGCGGATGGGCAAGTTCGGGGTAGAAGGGGTTTTAGGGTAGGCGGGTTTGGGGGTAGGAGGGTAGGAGTTTGGAAATAGGGTAAAAGGATTCGCGGCATGAGTTGATTTGCCAAATTCCTGCCCTCCCACCCCAGACCCGCCTACCCTATAAATACCCTAATAACCCCTACCGCAGCGCCTCCCGAAATACCTTGCCCTGGGCATAATCCTGAAATTCGAGGTCTTCCACAGCGCGCTGGGCGTAGCTGCGGTCCAGCGTCACCGCTTGTTTTAGGTAATTGCCCACGGCGGCCTCGTCTTTTTGCCGGGCGGCCACCACGGCCATGCCGTAGACCGGGGCGGCGGCGGCGGGCCGCAGGGTTTGGGCCAGCTGGTACTGGGCCAGCGCCGATTCGTAGCCTTCGCGGCCCACCAAAATCAGGCCCCGGTTGAGGGCGTTCTGGTAGGACGGCCCCGCGTAGTCGAGGCTGCGCAGGGCTTCATCGGGCTGTCCGATTTCGATTTCCAGCGCGGCCCGGTCCGAAAAAACTTTGCGCAAAAGCGGCCGCTCGCCGCCCAGCTTAATGGCGTAATCGTAATTCTGGAGAGCTTCGAGGCGGTCGCCGGCCCGGTGGTAGGCCGTGGCGGCGTGGTAGAAGAACTCCGCCGTGGGGTTGCGGTGGGCGGCCAGGGTGAAGTTGACGGCCGCGCGCCGGTAGTAGGCTTTGCGGATTTTATCGGTGGGCTCTTTTTCGCCGCGCTGCAACAGCACCACGCCCAGGTTATGAAACGCCTCCCAACTGTTGGTGGTGGCCGCGGACTTTTCGTAAATACGCTGCTTTTCGGCCAGCAACGGGGTTAGCGTAGCCGAATAGCGCAGCTCTTCGGGCGTGAGGGCATCAACCTCCAACTGCTTGTCTACTATTTTTTTAGACAGCAGATACACTTCTGAATCGTAGCGTTTGGGGGCCGTATACGTGACCGCTACGGTGCCAAAACGTAGCACGGGATAGATGTACTGCTCAATGTAATCGAAGGACGACAGCCGGTGCAGGGCTTTTTCCTTCTGCCGAAACGTGCCCTTGGCGTCGTTGATGATGCTCACGATGGAGTCAATCTGGTCGGCTTTAAGGGCCGAGGTCGTGACTTTGCTCAGGAACGTGTCCCAGCGCCGGGTGTAGGCCAGGGTGTCGAAGCGAATGTCCTGCACCTGATTGAGGTAGGAGAAGGTTTTGACGCGCTGCTGGTAGTAATAGAGCAGCATGCGCACGCGCTTGCTGGCCAGCAGGCGGTTGTGGGCATCTACCGAATCGGGGGAGTGGCCGGCGATGATGAGCACCTGCTTGGTCTGCTGGTTGGCGTCGATAAGGTCTTCCAGCGCCTGTACGTTGGTGCCGAGATAGCCACGGATAAACCACTGGCCCTCATCAAAATAAAAGGGGAGCACGCGAGTGCCGCTCATGGTATTGTTGGCCCGCTCGGGCAGCAGCGTCAGCACGGTGTCTTCGCGCGTCACGAGGCGGGCCGGGTCGGCGATGCCGCGGGCCACGCGCACCTCGCTCTTGGCGCGCAGCACCTGCCCGCCGGTTTTTAGCTCCCGCACCTGGGCCCGCGCCAGCAGTTCGCCGGGGTTGCGGCTGGGCGTGTTGGGCAGGCTGAATTTCTGGGTGGCCATGAGCAGGCCTTTGGTCTCCTCATCGTACACGTAGTTGCCCGTGGCAAAGGTGATGCGGCCGATGGTGTCTTCGCGCAGGCCGTGCTCGTAGCGGTAGCTCAGCAGCAGCTCGTAAGCGACACCCTTGTGCAGGTGGCTGGCTGGTACGCGGGCAATTACCTCGAATGGTACCGCCTCGCCCGACGCTGTGAGCGGGGTGGGCCGCGCCATCACGGTGCGCCCGGTTTCGGCCTCTTTGAGCACCCGGGGCAGGGTGCAGGCCGATAGAAATAACGTGGCTGCCAGGAGCACCGGGGCCAGTGGCCGCAAAATATTTATCATCAAAAAGCGCAAAGCAGGAAAACGAAAAGCATCCCTCCCAACGTAAAAGAGCCCAAATTAGTCGGGCGTCGGGTGGCAAAATTACGCCAATGCTGTTGCCTAACCCCCGGCCAAGCCTTATCTTAGCCCAAAGAATCTGTTTTTCGCTAGCCGCTACCGCCCATGAAACGCTTCACCGACTACCTGGAAACGCAGTCTTTTGGTTTGTGCTCCGCCCTCGCCCAGAAGTGGGGTTTCAGCACCCGTAGCGTCCGGCTCTCGTTCGTTTACGCCTCTTTTTTCACGTTTGGCTCGCCCGTGGTGCTCTACTTCGCCGGTGCTTTCTGGCTGAACGTGCGGCGGGCCATGCGCCAGCAGCGCAGCACCGTTTGGGATTTGTAAGCAGCTTGGGGTTTCGACCAACTTTTGTGATTATAGAAAAGAGCATCTTTCCTGTTGAGGAAGATGCTCTTTTTTATATTGAAGCTATTTAGGACGTTATCATGCTTCGACAAGCTCAGCATGACATTTTTTTTGTGATGCTTACTTTTGTACGAGTGCTTAAGGAGCTTCTGTGTCAACTGTTAGCTTTAGCATTTGGCAAGAAGCTTATTTAATCCCCAAATCACTGAATTTGCGTTTGCCCTTCGCGAAATAGGCCCATACCAAACTGCCGTCGTACACGCCCGGCCGCTGGGCAACGCGCAGGTGCGGACGGGCCGCCCGGCGCTGCCGGCGCCAGTAGGCGAGCTTGCCATAAAAACTGAAGTGGGCCCGGATAACCGCCTGGAAATTGCGAAACTGGCCGCCCGTCAGAAACCGCAGGCCCGCCACGCCATCCAATACCAGCCGCTGGAACATGCTGGATAGCAACTCGCCTGGAGCCGCGTTTTTGTAGAGCAGCGCCAGACCGTTGCGGAAGTTGAGGTAGGTTTTGCGGGGGTTGCTTTTTGGCAGGGTGCCGCCGCCCACGTGGTGCACGGCGCTGCCGCCGTGGTACCATACTTCGTGGCCGGCATTCCAGAGGCGCCAGCACAGGTCAATTTCCTCCATGTGGGCGAAAAACGCGGGCTCCAATCCGCCCAAGGCTTGCCAGGCCGGGCGCCGCACCATAAGGCAGGCACCGGTGGCCCAGGCCACGGGGCGGGAGTCGTCGTACTGGCCGTGGTCTTTTTCGAGGGTGTCGAAGAGCCGGCCGCGGCAAAACGGATACCCCAACCGGTCGAGGTAGCCACCGCCGCCGCCCGCGTACTCAAAGTACGTGGGGTCGGCGTGGGCCAGGATTTTGGGTTGCACCGCCGCTATGCGCGGACTGGCTTCGAGCAGGCTGCGCAAGGGCCGCAGCCAGCCCAGCGTCACTTCCACGTCCGAGTTCAGCAGCACAAAAAAGTCACTGTCGACTTGCTTCAGCGCTTGGTTGTAGCCCTCGCAAAAGCCGTAGTTGCGGTCGAGCAGCAGCAGCTCCACTAGCGGAAACTCGCGGGCCATCAGCTCCACCGAGTCGTCGGTGGAAGCATTGTCGGCCACGATAACGCGGGCGCCATCGGCGTGGGTGATGACACCGGGCAGGAAACGGCGCAGAAAACCCGCGCCGTTCCAGTTCAGAATAACGATGGCGACATCGGCACAGGGGCCGACTTTGGCGGCGCTAAGCTCCAAAACCACTCAGGTCGAGGCCCGGCACGTTGGGCATCAGGCCGCTGGTTTTGCGTTGCAGCTCCTGGCGGGCCAGCTCGGCGGCTTCGTCCAGGGCTTTGTTCACGGCGGCTACCACGAGGTCGGCCAGCATGTCGCGGTCCTGCGGCGTGAGCAGGCTTTCGTCAATTTCCAGCTTGAGGATTTTGCGGTGGCCGTTGGCCGTGGCCCGCACGAGGCCGCCACCGGCTTCGCCCGTAGCAGTAATGTGCTGGATTTCCTGCTGGGCCTGCTGCATTTTGTCTTGCAACTCTTTCACTTTGCCCATCATGCCGGTTAGGTCAAATGCCATAATTAATCGGGGTAATTTGTGTGTATTGATTGTTTGGTCTGGTAAACAAGGCAACGGCCAGAAAGTGCTTCCCAAATCGAAAAGAGTGCCTCCGGTACGAATTGGCCAAGACGTTAATTCAAAATGGTAACCGAACCTGTGGCAGTAAATGGCGTGCCGTCTTCGTTCAATTGCTGGAACCGCCACACGTAGGTGCCCGGCACCGGGGCCCGGCCCTCGATGGTACCGTTCCAGGTGTCGGTGCGTTGCGTGCCCCGGAATACTTCCTGCCCGTTGCGGTCCACAATCACAAAGATGTACTGCTGCAAATAGCGTCCTTTCACTTCCAACACGTCGTTGAGGCGGTCCCCGTTAGGCGTGAAAGCGGTGGGAATATTAAGGGAAAGCTGGCGTGTGACGCTGGCTACGTTCGAGTAGCTGACGGTGCCGGCGGGCAGGCCCGCTCCGCGAATCAGCAGGCGGTAGCGTAGCGTTTGGCGGTCGGCGGGCGGGGTGAAGTCCGTGAAGCTGCCGCCGCTTACGGGCACCGTGCTGAGCACCGTGCCATCGGGGGCCAGCCGTTGCAGCGTGTAGCTGACCGCAATGGCGGGCACGGGGCCGGTAAAAGGCGTCCAGGTGAGGGTGGCGGTGGTGCCGGTGGGGTCGGCCGGGGCAGCGGTGAGCAGGGCAGGGCAAGCGGGCGCGCTTTCTGGCGAGGCATTGCCGCACACGTCAATCAGGCGCACCGTGTAGCAAGGCATTTCGGCAATAAGCGCGGCCAGCGCCACCGAATCGCGCTGGATGCCGGCCGTTCGGGCTACGCGGAACGCGGCCGGCAGCCCGCCCGCAGTGCTACGCTGGTAGCGCAAGGTGCTGCCCGTGGTCAGGGCTGGGCCGTTGGCCAGTAGGGGCGTCAGCTCCACCACGTTGCGCAGGTTGAAGCTGGCCAGCAGCTGCGGTTGCGCCGGCGGCAGGGCCGACTGCGTAGTAATGGCCACCGGGTTGGAAACCGACTCGCCCCCGCCCGGCTGCGGGGCCGTGACGCGGTACGTGTACGTAGTGCCGCATTCCACGTTAGGGTCTTCCAAGCCACCCGGAATTACGTTGAAAACGGTGAGCGGCTGACCGTTGCGACTTACGCTGTATAGCGTATCGCGGCCCGCATAGGTAAGCAGCAGCTGGTTGCGGTTTTGGGTAGAGCTGCCCGCGAGGCTGAGCGTGCAAACGAGGGGCGAAAAGGCCGAATCGAGGCGGCAGGGGTCGGTGCGGCGCAGGCGGTAACAGCCCGCCGCCACATTGGTGAGGTTGAAGCTGGTGCTGCCGGCTGGCACGTTGGCTACGGCGCGGTAGTCGCCGGGTACGCTCGCATCGGCGCGTTGCAGGGTGTAGCGGTAGCCGGCCGGCAGCTGCCCCACGGCCAGCGTAGCGGTGCCGCCGTGCAGTGGAGTGGCTAGCGTGAGGCGGGTGAGGGCCGGGGTTTGCGCGGGCAGGAGCGGGGTAATCGGTTGGGTAGCGGCCCCGGTGCACACGCCGGTGGCGGCGTAGCGGCCCGTGACGGTGACTGTGGTGGCGCCGGCGGGCACGGCAACTACCGTGGCTTTATTGCGAAGGATAGTACTGGCCGGCCCGTTGCCCACGCGCACGGTGTAGCTGTCATAGGCCGCATCGGTCACCGTAACCAAGGCCGAATTGCTGGGGCAGGGCGCCACGGTGAAAGCGGGCGGCGCGGGGTCGTACACCCGAAACGTGCGGATGAAATAGGTGGACGCCTGCCCACCGCCGCCCCCCGCCGCATTGGCTAACTCCGAAACCGTAACTAAGCCCACCTCGGCTCTGGTAGGTGTGTATTGGAAAGTGGCAGGATTTGGTGGACTGCACGAGGGCAAAAAAGTGGTGCCGCTGCCGGGCAACACTCCGTAGAAGAGCAGCGCGGCGGGTACGTTGCGCCCGGCGCACTGCTCAAAACGCACCCGGCGCCCCACGCAAAAAGCACCAACTGGCTGGTTGGTAGCCACGTCGATGGCCAGAAAGCTGCACGACGGCTGGTTGGCCGAGGCGCATGAGGCCTGCGCCCGTACCGCCGATGCGGCTCCCAGCCAGCACACAACAAGCAAAAAACAGCAGCGAATCAACTTCATAGGCAACTCACATAACGCGGATAAGGCAGGCATCGCGCCCACCTCCCCGTAAAATTCGGGCAGTAATGAAAACTTCTTCACTACAAGGGCTTGCCTGTACCAAGCCGTTTGGCCTGGCTTCAGCTTACTGCCAGTCAAACTTACGGACGAAGGCGGCGGCCCGGTGCAGGTCGGGGTAGAGTACCCGGTCCTGGCCCACGAATTTTACTTCCTCCCGGAAGGCGTCAACAACTTGTTCCAGCGCGGCGGAAGTGCGGCCCGGCCGGCGGAAAGCCAGTGCCTGCACGGCCGTCATCAGCTCGATGCCGAGTACCTGCTCCACGTTTTCGACCACGCGGCGGGCCTTGGTGGCAGCGTTGGCGCCCATGCTCACGTGGTCTTCCTGGCCGTTGCTGCTCACAATGCTGTCCACCGAAGCGGGTGTGCACAGCTGCTTGTTCTGGCTCACGATGCCGGCCGCGGTGTACTGCGGAATCATCAGGCCGGAATTCAGGCCGGGTTCAGCCACCAAGTACTGAGGCAGGCCGCGCTGGCCGGAAATGAGCTGATACGTGCGCCGTTCCGAGATGCTGCCCAGCTCGGCCACGGCCACGGCCAGGTGGTCGAGGGCCAGGGCCAGGGGCTGCCCGTGGAAATTGCCGCCGCTCAGAATCTGGTCGTCGTCGGGGAAGATGTTGGGGTTGTCGGTCACGGAGTTGCACTCGATTTCCACCACCTGGGCCACGTAGGCCAGGGCGTCGCGGGTGGCGCCGTGCACCTGGGGCTGGCAGCGGAACGAGTACGGGTCCTGCACCGCCAGCCGGGGCTGGGCCTGCAGCTCGGAGCCGGCCAGCAGCTCGCGCAGGCGCCGGGCCACCAGCACCTGCCCGGCGTGCGGTCGAATCCGGTGCAGGTTTTCGCTGAATGGCGTCGGGCTGCCCCCAAAAGCTTCGGTCGAAAGCGCCCCGATGACGTCGGCGGCGTTGGCCAGGCGTTGGGCCCGCAGTACCCCATCCACCGCATAAGCCAGCATAAACTGCGTGCCGTTGAGCAGCGCCAGTCCCTCCTTGGCCTGCAACACAATGGGCGCCCAGCTAAATAAGCTCATAGCATCGGTCGCACTTAGGCGGTAGCCCATGTAGTTCACTTCGCCCAGGCCCAGCAGCGGCAGGCACAAGTGGGCCAGCGGGGCCAAATCGCCGCTCGCGCCCAGGCTGCCCTGCTCGTACACCACGGGCAGCATCTCGCGGTTGTACATGGCCACGAGGCGCTCGGCGGTGATGGTTTGCACACCGCTGTGGCCGTAGCTCAGGCTCTGGGCTTTCAGCAGCAGCATGAGGCGCACCAGGTGGCCGGGCACTTCGGCGCCGGTGCCGCAGGTGTGCGACATCATCAGGTTGACTTGCAACTGCGCGCGGGCCTCCTGGGGGATGGCCACGTTGCAAAGCGAGCCAAACCCGGTGTTGATGCCATAAATCGGGCCGTCGTCTTCGGCAATGCGCTGGTGCAAATAGGTGTGGCAGGCGGTAATGCGCGCTTTGGCATCGTCGCCGAGCGCCACGGGCCGGCCGTCGGCCAGCAGGGCAGCCAGCGCGGCCAGGGTGAGCGGCTGCGCGGGCGAGATAGTATGGGTGGGCATTGAGGGGGCGGGGTGAGGGGCTACAAAAATAGCCGCATTTCACTGGCCCCCGGTGTTCGGTTCCTCCTTCCGCTCTCCTCTCACCCAATTTTCTAACGGGTCAGGGTCACCAGTTTTTCCTGCAAAGCCTTGTCGCCCGGGTTCAGGCGCAGGGCCGTTTGGTAGGAGGTGAGGGCCTGCGGTTTGTCGCCCCGGCTCAGGTATAAGTCGCCCCACCGCGCGTGCACCACGGCCGACTGGGGGAATTTTTCCAGGGCCAGAGCCAGCAGGCCTTCCACCGCCGCGGGGTTACTGGGCCGGCGGTTGAACAGCTCATAAGCCATATAAGTGAGCTGATATTCGTTGAGCTGAAGCTGACGGTAGCCAGCCACGGCTTCCGCAATACGGCCCAGGCGCAGCAGCTCGTCGGGTAAAAACTGGTCGGGGCGCAGGCGGGGCATGGGTTTTTCGGCGTCCAGCATCCGAAAGCCCGTGACTGCGCCGGCCGCGTCGCGCTCGAACCGGCCCCGCATGGGGTAGTCGGTAAAGGCCACCGTGTCGCCGCCCACGGCATAGGTCAGAATCGGATTGCCGGCGTTAATGCGCTGCACCAGATGGGAGGCTTCCCGCTCAAACGTCACCACCTCGTCGGGGCCGCGCTGGTACCGGCCCGCCACGGCATCGAGCGTGCCCACGGGCACCACCACGGGCTGAATGGCGGCGGGCAGAAAATCGGGCCACTGGTACACCCGCGCCACGGCCCGCCGCAGCTCCTTGCCCAGCTCCCCGGCCCCGCCGTCGCTGTTCATCATAATAACCACCCCGTTCCCGCCCGTCACGCTGGCCAAGGCGTAGGCCAGAAAGCCCGCATTTACGCCCGTGTGCTCGAAGTACCGGCTGTTTTCGTCGGTGCGGTCCGCGCGTTGCAGTAGAAACGGGCCCAGCCCCATCTCCTCGCGGTAGGTCCCACTCGACACGGCTACCTGCGGTGTGAGCATCGTGCGGGCCGTGGCCTGGGTAAACAGCTTGCCCCGGCCCCGGTACGCCTGCTGCACTTCGATAAGATAGCGCGCCAGGTCCGTGGGGGTAGCGTACAGGCCCGCCGGGGCCTGCTGCGGATACAGATACGGCATGCCCTGAAACCAGCTGTTTTCGGAGTAGGCCCATGCCGCTTGCCCTTGCAGGGCGGCAGGCAGAGGCTGGGCAAAAGTGGCCGTTCGCATTTTTAGGGGCCGGAACAGCGCCGTTTCCGTGAGGGTGGCGAAGTCCTGCCCGGTGGCGTCCGTCATGGCCAGCTGAGCCACTAGGTAGCCGCCGCCCGAGTACTGGAAGCCCGTGCCGGGCGCGCGGTTCACGCCCACGGCCCGGCTTTCGGCCCGCGGCTGACCGCTCAGAATATCTACCACCGACGGCAACGGCCCCTTGCCCGGCACAAAGCCCCAATATGACGACTGACTGGTGCCGCCCTGGTGGCTGAGCAGCAGGCGCAGGCTCACGGGGCGCTGGCGGGTGAAGTTGTTCTCGGCCAGCTGCCACGACTTCAGGTAAGTATTGATGGGGCGGTCCAGGTCCAGCGTATGCTGCTGCACGAGGAGCAGGGCGGCGCCCGCAGCCACCAGCTTCGAAATCGAACCGGCCGAGAACATGGTGGTGGGGGTAACGGGCGTGCGGGCCGTGGTATCGGCCCAGCCGTAGGCCTTCACCCAGTCAATTTGGTAGTTGCGGATAACGGCAATGCTCAGGCCCGGCACCCGGTGGAATTTCATGCGGTCCCGCAGGTTCCAGCCGGGCAGGCCGGCCACGGGCACGTAGGGCAGCAGGCTATTCTCAACTTGCCGGATGCGTGCCGCAACCGTGGGAGGAACGGGCGCGGAAGGCGTCACCTGCGCCTGGGAAAAGGCGGGCCGAAGGCCACTTAACAGCAGCAGAAAAAGGGAGAGTTTGCGGAACATAAGCGGGGTGAATTAGCTGCCGCAAACCTAGCCGGGGCTTGGCACCGAGTCGTCCCAACGGGTAGGCTGGGACTTCTTTTGGTACTCTTTGGGCGTCAAACCAGTCTTTTCCTTAAAAACCCGGTTGAAAGTCGTCTTGGAATTAAAGCCCGCTTCCAGGGCCAGGGCCAGCACCGTGAGCCGGCGGGCGTCGGGGCCAAGCAGGCGCTGCTTGACCTCGGCCAGGCGGTAGCCGTTCACCACGTCGTGAAAGGACTGCTGCAAGCCGGCATTGATGGTCTGGGAAACCACGTTGGCCGACAGCCCCACGTGCCGGGCCAGGCTATCGAGCGTCAGGTCCGGGTCGCGGTACAGCTGCTCCTCATCCAGGGCCTGAACTACCCGCGCCAGGTGGTCCGGGTCGACGACTGGCCCCGGACTGCCGGCCGGCCGCTGGGCGGGCAGCGAAGCCGAAGCGGGGGCCGAGTCGGTGGTCGGGGTGGTGGAAGCGGGCTCCGGCGCCGGCGCCGGCCGGGTTACCCCGCGACTAAGCCAACTCCCCAGCGCCACGGCGTAGGCGAGGACCGGCAACGCCACGGTGGTGAGGTAAAATTTGGGCGCCCCCGCCGGCAGGTACGCCGCGTTGACGAGCGGGTCGAGGGCGGCGGCTCCGTAAAAAACACCCAGGCCGAGCAGCACAGCCCACAGCCAGCGCGGGCGCCGCTCGTGCCGGCCCACCACTCGCAGCGCCACAAACAGGTAGCTCAGCACCGACACGATGGCGCCGTAATGTTCCACATAGCGCGTCATGGGCTTGTGCACATTCAGCCAAAACCACGTTTTTGCATTGAAGGATTGCAGCGAGATAATCCCATAAAAAAGCGCCTGCCCCGCCACCGGCACGAAGTGGCGCCACGACAAGCGGCGCGCCGAACCATACACTTCCCGCACGTAGGCCAACAGCAACGGCCCAAAGCTCCACGAAAAAAACAGCGGCGTGAAATACAGCCAGCGATGCCGGTAGTACACCCCCGATTGGCTCAGGAAGTAGTCCACCACCTGCAGCGTCAGGCCGAGCAGCAGCAGGCCGAGCCAGCGGCTGCCCGCCCGTCGGGGCCGCGCCACCAGCAGGTACACGCCCGTCGTCAGGCCCTGCACGATGCAGAACAGCTGAAAAACCACGACCAGGTCAAGGTGTACGAACATGGAAAACCAACAAAATTGTCCGGGAAAGATAGAGCCGCCGCCACCCTTGCTAAAGCCGAAACGCCCCGGCCTTGTTGGGGTGCAACCAACAGTGCCGGGGCGTTTGCAATCGGAGCACGGCTTACTCCGCCGTCAGCGACGATACCACCTCGCCCAGCGGGAGCACGCGCTCCACGCCCGAGGCCATGATTTTGATTTTGGCCACGCCCGCCGCCAGCTCTTCCGGCCCCAGCACGATAACCAGCGGAATGCCCTTGGCATCGGCGTATTTGAACTGCTTTTGCAGCTTGCTCACGTCCGGGTACAGCTCGGCGGGGATGCCGGCCGCCCGCAGCTGGGCCAGCAGCGGCAGCGCCGCCCGCCCGCTGGCCGCGTCGAAGTGCGTGAGCAGGCAGCGGGTGGGCGTTTCGGCCGTGGCCGTGAACAGGTCCAGCGCCTCCAGGCAGTCGTAAAGTCGGTCTACGCCAAACGAAAAGCCCACGCCCGACACGCCCGGCAGCCCAAACGAGCCCGTGAGGTTGTCGTAGCGCCCGCCGCCGCTCACGCTGCCCATCTGCACGTTGTTGATTTTGACCTCGAAAATACAGCCCGTGTAGTAGGAGAGGCCCCGCGCCAGCGTGGGGTCAAATTCCAGCCGGTCGAACTGCCGGAAGCCGGAGGCTACGAGCAGTTCGCGCACTGCAGCTAACTCGGTCAGACCGCGGTAGCTGGCATCGGCGTCCTCGGCGTCCTCAGCATTCTCGTCGGGACGCCCGCCATCGGGCTCCACGCCGGCTGTCACGAAGCCCGCTAACAGACGCTCCAGCTTCTCCTCGTAGCTACCAGCCACGCTCAGCAGGTCAAACAGCGTCTCAATCGTCGCCGCCGAAAAGCCGCGCTCCAGCAATTCCTTGCTCACGCCCTCGCGCCCGATTTTGTCGAGCTTATCAATGGCCACGAACAAATCCGACTCCCGGCCCTCGCCGTCCAGCGCCTGGTAGATGTTGCGCAGCACGCCGCGGTGGTTGATTTTGATGGTAAAATCATCGAGCCCCAGCCCGCCCAGCACCTGCGCTATCATGAGCACAATTTCGGCTTCGCAGAGCAGCGAATCGGTGCCCACCACGTCGGCATCGCACTGGTAAAACTCGCGGTAGCGGCCGCGCTGCGGGCGGTCGGCGCGCCACACGGGCTGCATCTGGTAGCGCTTGAAGGGGAAGGTGAGCGTGCCCCGGTTCATGGCCACGTAGCGGGCAAACGGCACGGTGAGGTCGTAGCGCAGGCCCTTTTCGGCCACTTTGGGCAGCAGGGCTTTCGAGCCGGTTTCTAAATCGGCCGCCGTCACGTCCTTGGCGAAATCCCCGGAGTTCAGCACTTTAAACAGGAGCTGGTCGCCCTCATCGCCGTACTTGCCCGTCAGCACCGAGAGGTTCTCCAGCGTCGGGGTTTCGAGCGGCGCGAAGCCAAACGACTCAAACGTGCGGCGAATGACGTTGAAAATGTGCTGGCGGCGCGCCACCTGCGCGGGGCCAAAATCGCGGGTGCCCTTGGGAATACTCGGTTTCTGCATAACGCCACAAAGGTAGGGGCGGGGCTGCTCCCCTCCTTTTTTAAAGGAGGGGAGTTTTTGCGCAGCAAAAGCGGGGGTGGTAAAGTCGTTGCCCGGGCTGCGCTCGCAACAGCTATCCCATCGTTCCGGGCTACTGTCCCTTTTTATTTCGCAGCAGCGTTTCGGGAACTCCGCCCTTCGTCACCACCACGGCATAGACGGCTCCTTTTTTGTTGGCCAGGAACTCAAAAGTGCGGTCTGGGTTGGCTTGGTTGAAGAACTTGCGGGCGGATTCCGGCACCAGGGGAGTTTCCTCGGTGCCCAGGTACAGCCGCCCATTGGCCTGGCCGATGCGCACCGCGCCGTACTGGCCCGTGAACCGCGGCAGCGTGGCGGGGGCCAGGGCCACGGACTGGTGCTCGTAGGGCAGCTCCACCGCTTTGCCAAACAGGATGCCCGCCAGCCCGTAGCTAATCCAGTGCGATTCGGCCTGGTTGTTCGACAAAACCGTGACGAACAGCTCGTCCTTTGGGTAGCGGTCCAGGGTGGTCATGGCCCCGAAGTAGCCGCCGCTGTGGGTCAGCAGGTCGTGGCCCTGGCTGAAGAACGGGTTGATGAAGACGCCGTACCCGTAGCGGTCGAGAAAACCATTGCCCGGAAAGCGCTGGTTGTGCGGCGTGTTCATCAGCGTTTTCGACGCTTCCGAAAGCAGCGCGGTGCCTTGCATAGCGCGGTCGTAGCGGGCCAAATCGTCGGCCGTGGAGTACGCCCCGTCGTGCCCCACGTTGAGATTCCAGTTGATGTAGGGATTTTTGACGAATGCCACGCCTTCCCGGTAGTAGGACCGGGCCAGGCGGGGCACCAGGGCAGTGTTGCTGTGCAGGCCCGTTTGCGTCATGCCGGCCACGTCGAAAATATTCCGTTGCAGGTAGTCGCCATAGGATACGCCGGATACTTTTTCAATAATCTGCCCCAGCAGATAGTAGCCCACGTTGCTGTACACCAGGGCCGTGCCGGGAGCAAACTGCGTGGGCAGCCGTTGGACATAGGTCAGGGCCGAATCTTTGGAAACGGCGGTGCGGTCGAGGTACAGCTCCTCAAAATCGAGCGCCAGCCCGGCCGTGTGCGTCAGCAGCATGTGCACGGTAATGGCGTCGCCGTTGGGAAAACCGGGCAGAAACGCGCTGAGCTTATCCGAGAGCCGCAGCTGCTTGCGCTCAGCCAGCTGCAGTACGGCCACGGCCGTGAACTGCTTGGTGATAGATGCCAGCGCAAACTTGGTATCCGGGGTGTTGGGCACCTCCCATTCAAAGTCGGCCCGCCCGTAAGCCTGCCGCAGCAGCACCGAGTCGTGGCGCGTCACCAGCACCACGCCGGCAAAGTGGTTCACCGCGTGTTGCGCCTGCATGTAGGCGGCTAGTTTTTGCGCCACAGCCGGCTGCCCGAAACAAGTGGCGGCACTGCCCAGCCAGCAGCACAAGAGGAAGAGTATGGGGCGCATCAGACCGGAACAGAGCAGTTGGCGATGATTTTTTGCAGCGTGGCGTAGAACCGGGCCAGCTCTTCGTCGGGCAAGCCCGCCAGCGCCGTTTGTTGGTTGAGCTGAATGGTGCCGCCGAGCTGGGCAATGGTATCCCGGCCTTTGGCAGTGATGCGCAGCTCGAATTTGCGTCGGTCGGTGGCGTGCATGGCCCGGTCCACGAAGCCCTTTTGCACCAGCAGCTCGATGATGCGGGTAATGGAGGCCTTGTCCTTGAAAACCAGCTCGGCGATTTCGTGCTGGTTGAGCGTCGGGTGCTGGTTCAGCACCATCAGGGCCAGTCCTTGGTCTACCGTGAGGTCGGCCATTACCTGGGAAATGTTGCGCTGGCAAAGCTTCCGATAGGCCTTAATAGCCTGTTCGAGGGAATAAAGAACCGTTTGGGTGGGGGTGTCAACAATCATAGTTTGGTTTGTTTGATGCAAACATAGTTGATATATCAACATAGTCAACATCAAATTTGAAAGCTCTGCCAAGAGTCGGCAATACTTGTTTTCCCGCAGAGGTCGCAGAGGTAAAAACGCAGAGGTTCGCAGATTTTTCACGGTCACCACTGCGAGCCGGTGCGGAAAGTGCTCGCGGCTGGCTTGCGTACCATCCTTCACCTCAAACGACAAGCCCCGCCGCCGGACGAACCGACGACGGGGCTGTTTGCAGAAAGGAGGGTGAGAAAAGCGGGGTGGCAAACAAAAAATCAATTAACTCAGCCGCCGAAGCCGCCACCGCCCTGGGGCGCGGCCTCCATGCGGCCCGGCTTGGCCTTGCTGGCGCCGATGTACCAGGTGAAGCCCAGCCAGCCCACGCGGGTCTCATCTTTGGCGTAGCGGGTGCTGCGCAGCGCGTCAGTCTCCACTTCGCTGCGGTACTTCAGGGTGTTGAACACATCCGAAACGCGGAGTGTGAGAGCGGCGCGGTCCGAGAACAGGCGCTGGCGCAGGGCCACATCCATCGAACCCTGGGAAAGCTGCCGGCCCTGGGCCGTGAGCGCGGCCGAGCGCAGGTTGCCGCTCAGTTGCATTTCCAGGGTGGGGCGAATGGTGAAGTTGTTGCTCAGGCGCACGGAGCCCACCAGGGCCTGGCGGTTGTTGCCGAAGGCATTGGCCGCCACCTGGGCGCGGTAGAGGCTGGTGCTGGCATTCAAACGCCACCACTTGGCGATAGGCTGATTCAGGCTGAACTCGGCGCCGATGTTGGTGACGGTGCCCACGTTGTCGTAGGTTTCAGCCGTAACGAGGCCGGCGCCGGGGCCCGCCAGGCGGGTGGCCTCGGTGTCAACAAAGCGCAGGCGCTGAATGGAGTTGGTAGTGATGCGGGCGAAGGCCGTGCTCGTGAGCGTGGCCGCGCCCAGGCTCAACTGGTGGCCCAGCTCCATATTGTGGCTGAACTCGGCCTGCAGGCGGGGGTTGCCGAGGCGGTAGCTGCGCGGGTCCTGGTAGATGGCCAGCGGCATCTGCTGCATGAAATTGGGGCGGTTCAGGCGGCGGGCGTAGCTCAGCTGCAGGCGGTTCTGGCCGGGCTCCTTGCCAAACTCGCGGCTGATATTAGCCGAAGGGAAGAAGTTGAGGTAGTCCTGGTCGAGGCTGCCGCGCTGTGCTATGCCCGCGCCGCCTTCCACGCTGCCGCTGATGCGGGTGTATTCCGAGCGCAGGCCCACCTGGGCGTTCCACTTGGGGCCCAGGGGCCGCTGCACCGTTACGTAGCCGGCGGGCACCAGCTGGTTGAAGGAGTAGGTGAGCGAGCGGGCGGGGTCGTCCTGAAAGCTGTTGGGAGCCGTTTCGCTGTTGGCGACCCCGAATTTGTTGGAGCCGACGTTGGACTGGTTTTCAAACTTTACACCCATTTCCAGGCGGCCTTTGCCTTCGGCGAAAGGATGGGTGTAATCAACGGTTCCGAAGGTGATGTTGGCTATTACGTCCAGCTGCTGCCGCGTGCCGGGCTGCGCCGTCTGCCCCGAGCCGGCCTCTACGTACTGGCGCTGTACCACGGGCACGGTGGCATCGATGCGCACGCCGCCTACGTTGGCCGAAAGCTCGCGGCCTTTGTGAGCTTCCCAGGTGCGGCGGTAGTCGCCGCCGTACTGCATCACTTTCACGCTCACGTCGAGGTCTTGCCGGCCGCGGGCCCGCAGCACGGCGCCGTTGTCGGTTTGCTGGGTCAGGTCCTGGCTTTCGCCCTCAATGTTCCGCTCCGTACCCATCGAGGCACTAAAACCCAGGCTTTGGTCTTTGGGCAGCTCCAGCTGCACGCCGGCTTGCAGCTCCTGGTTGCGGTGAATTTCGCGGCCCACACCCACTTGGGTGGTGCGCACCGTCTGGGGGTTATCAGCGGTGCCCAGCAGGGCGGTTTGCTGCGAGCGTCCGCGGCTGCCGTAGGTCACGTCGCGCCCGTCGTAGCCCGCCGTCCAGGTGGCCTTGCCCACCTTTCGGGTCAGGTTCAGGCTGCCGCTGTACTTGTCCTTGGTGCCCAGGTTGAAGGCCGCGGTGCCATTGGTGCCGTTGCGGGTTTCCTTCTTGGTAATGAGATTGATGACCCCGCCGCCGCCCGAGGCATCGTACTTCGCCGAGGGGTTGGTGATGACCTCCACCTGCGCAATGCGCGAGGCCGGAATCTGGTCGAGGCGCGGACCACCCGCGCCGCCGCCGTTGCCGGTGCCGGCGGGCTTGCCGTCAATGAGAATGGTGAGGTTGGACGAGCCGCGCATCGTGACTGTGCCGTTCACGTCCACGTTCACCGAGGGCACGTTTTGCAGCACATTAGCCGCCGTGCCGCCGATGCTGCCCAGGTCTTTTTCCACGTTTATCACGCGCTTGCCCAACTCTTCCACCACGGTGGCTTTCTGGCCGGTCACCACTACTTCGCCCAGCTTGGTAGCCGAGGCGGCGGTCATGCGCAGGCCCGGAAAGTTGAGGCTGGGCGCGGCCTCCGTCAGGGTGAAGCGGCGGCGCAGCACCTGGTAGTTCAGGTCCTGCACCCGCAGCAGGTAGGTGCCCAGCGGCAGCGCGGCGCCCTGAAACGTGCCCTGCTCGGTGGTTTGGGCCACGGCCACAAACGTGGAATCGGCGGCGCGCAGAAAGAGAACATCGGAGAACGGAACGGCTTTGCCATTGCTGGCTTCCAGCAGGCTGCCGCTCACGCGGCCAAGGCCTGTGGTTTGGGCCATAGCGCCCAAAGGCAATAGTAACGAAGCAAATGCCCACCCACGCAGGGCGAGCGTAAAGCGGGAAAGAGCGGGGCGAGTGACGAAACTTTTCATGGTGCAGAGGTGAGAGTGGAGGCGGGCAGGGGAGCAGCTCATCCAGCGGCCGCGGTTCCGCTGGGATGGTGAGTTGCTCAGCGACCCTTACTCCGATGAGTGAGGTTTCAGTAATGGGGTAGCGGGCCATCTTTGGTACACGCTAAGCACAGCTACTGGGCTTTGAACAGAACAAAAGTAAAGCAGGTACTTTGTAAAGCAAGGTACTGTTGCAATAAATATTCAGCAAGCTATGCTTTGTGAATTGTTATCAATTGATTGTTAGTGTGTAACGGGTTGAAAAATATATTCAACTTCGCTACTATTGAGCGTCCATGCGTTGCGCGCTTGGTCATTCAGATGCCGGACTCAGATTTTGGGTTGCCTGAGAAAGCCGCCGGGATGGACAAAAACCAAAAAAGCCCTGGCCGGAAGCCAGAGCTTAAATTATTAAATTCACTGTTCAGTGCAGGAAGCTGGGTGTCAGTTGCTGGTTTAACTGCTCACGCAGAAGTATGCTCATTATGACAACTCAACTGGAGTACGGTTATTTATGCTCCATTCCCCAACAACCATTCAGCCAAAAACTAACAACCAGCAACTAAAAAATCATTTGCGTCTTGGCGCTGGCTTGGGCCGGGCGGCAGCCTTCTTCACCGGGTCCACCAGTTCGCCGTTGCGGTAGGTTACGGAGCGGGCTTCGGTGGTGCCATCTTCCTTGAAATACGTCCACACGCCGCTCTGCTTGCCGTTGCGGTACTGCCCGCTCACGGCCAGCGTGCCGTCCTCCCGTAGCTCCCGAAAAGGGCCCAGCAGCACGTTGCGCACGTAGGTGGTTTCCTTGTGCAGCTTGCCCGTGGGATAGAATTCCTGCGCCATGCCGGCCATAAAACCGTTGAGGAAAGGTTGGCGACTCTGCACCTCCCCGTTCTCGAAATAGGTGATGCGGTCGCCGAGCAGGCGGCCGGTGGGGCCGTAGGTTTCGGCCTTGCGCGGGGTCTTGCCATCGGGGTAAAACTCCTTCCAGGTGCCAGCGGGCTTGCCGTTTTTGTACTGGACTTCGGCCTGCGCCAGCTTGCCGGCCGCGTCGTGGTACCGCGTGATTTTGCGGTCGCGTCCGTTGTTGCTGTAGTCAATTTCCTCGCGCAGGTTGCCGTTTTCGAAGTATTCCAGAGCGTTGCCCACCGGCACGCCGCTGCGGTAGGTCATCTTGGTTTTCACCTGCCCGCTCTCGTAATAGCTCGTCGAGGCGCCGTCGAGGTTGTTGGTGCCGGTGAGCGGGGCCACACGCTTGGTGAGGTCATCGCCCAAAGGGTTTTTCACGGGGCGCTGCACCAGCGGGGCAGGGGCGTAGGTGCTTTCGGTCTGGAGCTTACCGCTTTGGTAGTAGCTGCGGTAGCGCCCGCGGCCATTCTTGTCGGCCAGTACCTCATTCTCAATCTGGCCGTTAGGGTAATACGTTTTGTAGGGTCCTGAGAGCAGCCCGCGCGTGAATACGCCCTCGCTCTGCACCGCGCCGCTGGGGTAAAAGAACTTCACCGCGCCGTTGGGCTGCCCGTCCACGTAGCTGATTTCAGCCTGGGTCTTGCCATCGGGATACAGCGCTTTCAGGGGGCCATTGGGCTGGCCTTTGGTGAGCGTGGTGCGCAGCCGGACTTCCCCGCTGGGGTGGTAAAACGTCAGCTCGCCGTTGGGCTCGTCGTCCTCAAAGAAGCCTTCCTGGGCCACCTTGCCACCGTCGTAATACGTTTTGAAGGGGCCCTGCCGGATGCCGTCGCGGTACGTCGTCTCCAGCCGTCGGTTGCCGGTCGGGTGAAACTCCACGTAGGCCGAATCGCGCTTGCCCTGCCGGAAACTGGTTTGCTGCTCCAGCTTGCCGTTGCGGTAAAAGCGCTTGTACGTGCCCTGGGGTACAGTATCGGCCGCCACCAGTGCGGTGTACACTTCCCGCTTATTTACCTTCGTGGAGTCGTAAAACGTGATGAGCCGCCGCACTTTCTGGCCATACGAAGGCAGGGCCAGTAGCAGCAGAAAAACAGGCACTAGGTATTTCATAAATCGCTGATTTTCTATGGTTAAGCGTGATTTCACTGCTTAACCGCAGTACGTAAACTGTTTCCCCCTTGCTTTTCGTTTACTTGGCGTCCACTCAACGCAAAGAAAAGGCCACGCTGCATCCAGCGTGGCCTTTTTGCAAATAGTTTTTTCAAGCTAACGAATCAGAACGGCAATTAATCAGTGAAATCACGATTAATCAGCGGCAATCAGCGATTTAGAAAGCCTCTACTACAATGGCGCTGGCACCGCCGCCGCCGTTGCAGATGCCGGTGACGCCAATTTTGCCGCCTTCGTTTTTCAGCACGTTCATCAGCGTGGTTACGATGCGGGCGCCCGAAGCGCCCAGCGGGTGGCCCAGGCTCACGGCACCGCCGTACACGTTTACCTTGCTGCCTTCCAGCTTCAGCAGCTGGTTGTTGGCCAGGCTCACTACCGAGAAAGCCTCGTTAATTTCGTAGAAGTCCACATCGGCGGCCGTTTTGCCGGCGTTCTTCAACGCCTTGGGAATAGCCAGCGCGGGCGAAGTCGTGAACCACTCCGGGGCCTGCTCGGCATCGGCGAAGCCCAGAATGCGGCCAATGGGGCTCAGGCCCAGGGCGTCGGCCTTCTCACGGCTCATCAGCAGCACGGCGGCCGCGCCGTCGTTCAGCGTGGAGGCGTTGGCGGCGGTCACGGTACCGTTCTCCTTGATAAAGGCGGGTTTCAGGCCGGGAACCTTGGCGAAATCCACCTTCAGGTATTCCTCGTCGTCGGCAATTACCGTGGTTTTGCCGCGGCTCTCGATGGTCACGGGAACAATTTCGTCCTTCTTCTTGCCCGCCTTGGCCGCGGCCGCGCTGCGGGTATAGCTTTCAATAGCAAAGGCGTCCTGCTGCTCGCGGGTGATGCCCATTTCCTTGGCCGTGTTTTCGGCCGCGTTGCCCATGGCGTAGTCGTTGTAGGGGTCCCAGAGGCCGTCGCGCACCAGGCCATCTATCATCTGGCCGTGACCGTACTTGGCTCCAAACCGCGCTTTATCGAGGTAATAGGGCACGTTGCTCATGCTCTCCATGCCGCCGGCCAGCACCACGTCGGCCTGCCCCAGCATAATGGCCTGGGCGGCATACATGATGGCCTTCGTACCGGAGGCACACACTTTATTCACGGTGGTGCATTCCACGGTGTCGGGCAGGCCCGCTTTTTTGGCTGCCTGCCGGGCCGGAGCCTGCCCCAGGTTGGCCGAAATCACGTTGCCCATAATCACCTGTTCAACTTCCGAGGCAGCGACGCCGGCTTTCTCCAGGGCACCTTTCAGGGCAATAGCACCGAGCTCAGTGGCCGACAGCGACGCGAGTGCGCCACCAAATGAGCCAATCGGGGTGCGAACGGCAGCTATAATGACAACTTCCTTGATTTGCATACGAGCTTCGATAAGAGTGTTGAGTGGGAGGTGAAATCAGGCCGCAAAAGTACGGATTTAACCGCCCCCAAGCCACCTCTTGCCTGGGAGGCGTTTTGCGGAGGTTGGTAGAAAGCATTTTGCTGGCGCCGCCACAATCACCAGGTTGGCTTGCTGGGGTCCGGTTTCTGCTGCACGGGCCGCGTAAGCTGCTGCAGGTATTGCTGCTCCTGGGCCCGCAGCGTTTCAAGCAGTTGGCGGGCCTGGGCCGGACTCAGGTTCATGGCTTTCAGCCGTTCCCGCTGGGTTTGCAGCTGCGCATCGCTTGCCGTGGCCGCTTCCGTCCCTAAGCCGCTGTTGCGTCCGTTGCCGGAGCTGCCCGGAGCCGCGCTGGTCCGGTCCAGCCCGCGCTGGGTGCCGGGCGTGGCCCCGCTGGCTACCGCTTGCGGCGTGCCGGAACCGGGCGCGCGGCCCTCAGCCGAGCCCTGGCCCGAAGTGCCCGCGGGCGGCGGCCCACCCGGTTGGCCGGCCGGGTCGGGCCGGCGTTCGGGAGGCGTGTTTGGAGTTGGTGGGGCGGGTTTTTGCTCGTTAACTTCTCCCTTGCGGGTTGTCCCTTCTTTTTCGGCGGGCTGATTTTTTTCGGCACCGTTTTTTTCTTTTTCCGGCGAGGGCTTTGGCACCCCAGTCGCAGGGGCCGGCGGCTCCGCAATTCTGGGCGCGTTGGGACGCCTGGTCAGGTACTCGCTCAGTACTTCGTAGTTGTAGCGGGCCCCGCGGTTGCCGGGGTCGAGTAGCAGGGCCTGCCGCAGCGAAGCCAGCGCCTGGGCAATTTCGCCCTGCTGAGCGGCTTGCACCGCCAACTGCTGCCGCGCCACGCTGCTCAGGCCCTTGGGGCCCGCCGCAAGTAGCCGGGCATAGGTGGTCTGCGCCGCCACCAGCTGCCCGGCCCGGGCCTGAGCGTGGGCCAGATTCAATACCAGGCGCGGGTCGGGCGTGCGCTGGGGCCGTGATGCCATGGCTGCTTTGAACGAGGTAGCCGCCACGGCCGCTTCTCCGCGGGCGTAGGCGGCGGCGCCTGCCGCCACGGCCGCGTTGCGGTCGTGCACCCAGGTCAGGAGCTGCCAGGTGGGCGCCCCAATTAGCAAAGCCAGCAATACCAGGTATTTCATGGGCGAATGATGGTAACGGTAAGCACAATGTCGAGCACCAGCAGCAGCACGGCCGCCGCCAGCGGGTAGCGGTAGCGGTTGTCGGCCACGGCCACCGTGCGCACCTGCTCCGTGGTGCCCTGCATGGTGCGCAACGACCGGAGCACCGTGCCAAAACCGTTCTGCTCGTTGTTTAGCTCCACGTATTGCCCGCCGGTTTGGGCCGCCAGCTGCAATAGGGGGGCTTCCTGCAGGCGGGTCTGCACCACTTGTCCCTTCGCATCTTTCACAAAGCCGCCCGCCGCACTCGGAATTTTACCACCTGCGCTCGTGCCCACGCCCACCGTGTACACCCGTGCCCCACTCCGGGCTATTTCCCGGAGCGGCTGTTCCAGGTTCTCGCTAAAATCCTCCCCGTCGCTCACCACCACCACCGCCGTCGCGCGGGGCAATGGGCCGGTAGAGGCAGCGGGAACAGCCGGGGCCAAACGACTCAATACCAATTCTAATGGAGCCCGCAGGGTAGTGGGGCCGCTGGGCAGCAGGCTGGTGCGCAGCGTGCTGATAAATACCTGCACCGCTTCCTGGTCGTAGGTGAGTGGGCACTGCACCACCGCCTCCGCCCCAAACACCACCAGCCCCAGCCGGTCGGCCGGAAACTGCGCTACCAGCTCTCGCAGCTCGGCCTGCGCGCGCAGCAGCCGGGTAGGGGCCACGTCCGGGGCGTCCATGGAGCGCGACACGTCTACCAGCAGCCATACGTCTTTGCCCGCAGTGCGTACCGGCTGCTGGCTCACGCCCAGGGCCGGGCCCAGGGCCGCCGCTAGCAAAGCCGCGCCCGAGAGCACGCGCAGCGTCAGTTTCCAGCCCCGGTGCCGGGCACGGCTACCCAGGGCGCGGCCCACCCGGTGGCTCCGGCGCCAATGCACCAGTAGCAAGAGCAGGGCAAATGCGGCCGTGAGACTTACGGCTAAAAAATGAGGGTATGCCCAGGTTATCAATTGTAGAACAATGAGAAAGCAAAGTGCAAAGAACCCTCCGGAGCGCCGGTTGCTCAACTTATTTTCACTTCTGCGATAAATTTTTTGCCGAAAGTGTGGTTTTCTGATTCCTGCCCGTACATTTGTACCCGCTTCGGACGGAAGCGAAACCAACCTGGAGAGGTGGGTGAGTGGCTGAAACCAGTAGTTTGCTAAACTGCCGTAGCTCTAAAGGTTACCGGGGGTTCGAATCCCCCCCTCTCCACTATAATGTTGGGTTGCGAAAGCTTCCCGTTGGGGCTCCACCCAATAGGTCGTCGCCAAGACTCAGCATTATTTTTTTCTCGGGGTGTAGCGTAGCCCGGTATCGCGCCTGGTTTGGGACCAGGAGGTCGTAGGTTCGAATCCTGCCACCCCGACATTTGATTGCCCCGGTTTCGACCCCGTAGCTCAGTTGGATAGAGCAACTACCTTCTAAGTAGTCGGTCTTTGGTTCGAATCCAAACGGGGCCACAAAAAAGCCTCTCACGGTAGCGTGAGAGGCTTTTTTGTGTACTTGGAGTGCGTTTTCGGCGGTTATTGATGAGCAGGGCACTCCAGTGTTAATGGGATTTATAGTGTAGAGCGAGGCTCAAAAAGGCGAATTCTTTTGCAGTCCGGTTTATGTCACGAAATCAGCGCTTTCGGCCATGAATTGTAATTAGGCATCCTAAAAAAACAGTGGGATTAAAACCGCAGAAATTCCTTAAAATGGGATTAAATAAGTACTTTTGATTGTTCAGTACCTAGCAACCCGAAGGGCTGTTTTACGACCTGATTTAATCCCGCCCACATGAGCGAAACGAAAGAGAAAATGGCGCAGTCGGACTATTCAGCCGACAGCATTCAAGTATTGGAAGGGTTGGAGGCCGTGCGCAAGCGGCCCAGCATGTACATCGGCGATACCGGCATGAAAGGCCTGCACCACTTGGTGTGGGAAGTAGTCGACAACTCGATTGACGAAGCCCTCGCCGGGCACTGCGACCTGATTAACGTTACCATCAATGAGAACAACTCCGTGACCGTGCGCGACAACGGCCGCGGCATTCCCGTCGATTTTCACGCCAAGGAAGGCCGCTCGGCCCTGGAAGTAGTGCTGACCGTGCTGCACGCCGGGGGCAAGTTCGACAAAGGCTCCTACAAAGTATCCGGTGGCCTGCACGGCGTGGGCGTGAGCTGCGTGAACGCGCTGAGTACCGACCTGAAAGTGACCGTGCGCCGCAACGGCCACAAATACGAGCAGGAGTACAAAATCGGCTTCCCGCAGTACGACGTGAAGGAAGTGGGCGACACCGAGGAGCACGGCACCGAAGTGCAGTTCCTGCCCGATGCCAGCATCTTCACCGAAACCGAATACCGCTATGATACCGTGGCCGGCCGCCTGCGCGACCTGTCCTACCTGAACAAGGGCATCCGGATTACGCTCACCGACCGCCGTGAGAAGCTGGAAGGTGGCGAGTTCCGTGGCGAAGAGTTTTACTCGACCGGTGGCCTGCGCGACTTCGTGCAGTACCTCGACGGCGAGCAGCGGCCGTCGCTGCTCTCGGAGCCCATTTACGTGGAGAGCGAAAAGGGTGGCACGCCCGTGGAAGTGGCGTTGCAGTACAATACCTCGTACCAGGAAAATGTTTATTCCTACGTCAACAACATCAACACCATTGAGGGCGGCACGCACGTGGCGGGCTTCCGTTCGGCGGTGACGCGGGTGCTCAAAACCTACGGCGACAAGAACAAGCTGTTTGAAAAAGCTAAGGTAGAAATCACCGGCGATGACTTCCGCGAAGGCCTCACGGCCGTGATTTCGGTGAAGGTGATGGAGCCGCAGTTTGAAGGCCAGACCAAAACCAAGCTGGGCAACTCTGAGGTGAGCGGCGCGGTGAACTCGGTGGTGGGCGAAATCCTGACGCAGTACCTGGACGAGAACCCCAACCAGGCCAACCGCATCATGGAGAAGGTGATTCTGGCCGCCAAGGCCCGCATTGCCGCCCGTAAGGCCAAGGACATGGTGCAGCGCAAGGGCGTGCTGAGCAGCAACAGCCTGCCGGGCAAGCTGGCCGACTGCTCGGAGTCGGACCCCGAAATCTGCGAGCTGTACCTGGTAGAAGGTGACTCGGCTGGTGGCACTGCCAAGCAGGGCCGCAACCGGGCGTTTCAGGCCATTTTGCCGCTACGCGGTAAAATCCTGAACGTGGAGAAAGCCCAGGAGCACCGCATTCTGGAGAACGAGGAAATCAAGAATATGATTACCGCGCTGGGCGTGAGCTTCAACGAGCGGAAGTCATTGGCCTTTACCACCGACGACGACGGTACGGAATCGGGCCCGCTGAACTTCAGCAAGCTGCGCTACCACAAGGTCATCATCATGACCGACGCCGACATCGACGGCTCGCACATCCGCACCCTGATTCTGACTTTCTTCTTCCGCTACATGCGCGAGCTGGTGGACCGGGGCTTTATCTACATTGCCCTGCCGCCGCTCTACCTCGTGAAGCGCGGCAAAGAAGAGCGCTACTGCTGGACCGAAGAGGAGCGCATGCAGGCCCAAACTGACCTCGGCCGCGGCAAGCCCGAAACCGTGAACGTGCAGCGCTACAAGGGATTGGGCGAGATGAACGCCGAGCAGCTCTGGACCACTACCATGCAGCCCATGACCCGCACCCTGAAGCAGGTAACCGTGGAATCGGCCGCTGACGCCGACCACCTCTTCTCGATGCTGATGGGCGATGAAGTGGCCCCACGACGCGACTTTATCGAACGCAACGCCAAATACGCCAAGCTGGACGTGTAAGCATCCCGCTACTGCAAAGGCCCGCTGCAAAGCGGGCCTTTTCTTTTTGTCCGTAGGTGTAGGAACGCGCCTTGGCACGTTCAATCGTGGAATGGTGGCGCGTTGTCTGGTGGCCTTATCTACAATGTTGCCTTTCACACGCCGAACGCGCGAAGGTGCGTTTTCATAACCATTGTAGGAAAGAAGCAACTCAACCTATCAAGCAGTGTCGTTTTGGTATGGTCAACCACTTTTCTTTGCGGGCGGTCCCAACGGCCGGTCGCAAAGTCGTTAATTTGTGCCACAACGGTTAAATCGTCTACAAAATCCGCGAAATCCGTCTAATCCGATTAAATCCGTGATTCATGAAGCTATTTAAGTCTGCCGACCTTATCCGCAAAAGCAAGTACATCAGCCGCGATTTGAGTTGGCTGCGGTTCAATTACCGGGTGCTCGACCAGGTGCAGGACACCAGCCGGAGCATCTTTGATAAGCTCAAGTTTCTGGCCATCACCAGCTCTAACCTCGACGAGTTTTTCATGATTCGTGTGGGGTCGCTCTATAATTATCTGGATTATGGCAAGGAGCGGATTGACTACTCGGGCCTGCGGGAGCTACCGTTTCGGCGCAAGCTGCTGGACTTCGCGCACCGTTTCGTGAACGACCAGAGCCTGACTTACCTCAATGAGTTGAAGCCCAACTTCGAGAAGAACGGCTTTAACATTCTAAAGATGTCGGACCTCACGGAGCTGGAAATAAAGAAGGCTGACGGCTACTTTAAAAACACCGTATTTCCGCTGCTCACGCCGATGGTCTACGACGCCTACCACGGCTTCCCGCTGATGATGAACCAGATGCTCATCTTTGGCGTAGTCACGCGTATCGGCAACAGCCTGGGCCTGGACGCGGAATCGGACAAGGGGCAGGAGCGGCTCACCTTCGTGCAGATACCGCAGAACCTGACCCGGTTCTTCGAGCTCACGCGCAAGGACAAGGTGATTTTTGTGCCCATCGAGGAAGTGGTACGCGAGTTTCTGCCGCGCCTGTTTCGCAACGTGGAGATTGTGGCGGCCAACCTGTTCCGCATCAGCCGCAACGGCGACTTCACGCTCGAAGAGTCCGACGATATCGACAACGACTTCATTAAGGAAATTCAGGTGGGCCTGAAGACCCGCAAGCGCGGCCGCGTGGTGCGCGTGGAAGTGGAGCCCAACGCCTCACCGGTGCTCATGAACGTGCTGCGGGAGCGGTGGAACATCGACAACGGTAACGTATTCGTCATCAATTCGCTGATTGACCTGAAAGGGCTGTGGCAGATTGTGAAGCACCCGGCTTTCCGGGGCAAAACACCCAAGCTGCCCACTCCAGTCGCGCCGCTCAGCTTGCCCGAAGGCGCCGAGGAGAACATGTTCGAGTACCTGAAGCACCACGACGTGCTGCTGCACCATCCCTACAACAGCATCGAGCCGATGGTGCGGCTGATGGAGCAGGCCGCCGTGGACCCGCACGTACTGGGCATCAAGCAAACCATCTACCGCCTCGCCGACGACTCTCGCGTGTCGGCGGCGCTGCTGAAGGCGGCCGAGAACGGCAAGCACGTTTCGGTGCTGTTTGAGGTGAAGGCCCGGTTTGATGAGGAAAAGAACATCCGCGAAGGGGCCCGGCTGGAGAAGGCCGGCTGCTTCGTGATTTACGGCGTGAGCAAGTACAAGACCCACACCAAACTGCTCATGATTATCCGCAAGGAAGGGGAGAAGGTGACGCGCTACGTGCACATCGGCTCGGGCAACTACAACGAGCAAACCTCGCGCCTCTACACCGACGTGAGCCTGTTGACGACCAATGACGTGTACGGGCACGACGTGTCCGAATTCTTCAACGTCATCACCGGGCACTCGCAGCCCGACGATTACGAGTACCTCATCACGGCGCCCAAGGACATGCGGCAGCAGCTCATTCACCTCATTCGGGAGGAGGTGAAGCACGCCAAAAAAGGCCTGCCCAGCGGCATCGTGATGAAGATGAACTCGCTCGAAGACAAGGAGATTATCGACGAGTTTTACAAGGCCGCCAAAGCCGGTGTGCCCATTCGCTTCATCGTGCGCGGCATTTGCTGCCTGCGCCCCGGCCGGCCCGGCCTGAGCGAGAACATCGAAGTACGCAGCATCGTGGGCGAGTACCTGGAGCACACCCGGCTGTTCTATTTCCACCACGGCGGCGAGGCGCGGGTATACGCCGGCTCGGCTGACATCATGGTGCGCTCCTTCGACCGGCGCATTGAAGCAATATTTTTGATTGTTAATCCGCAGCTCAAGCGGGAGGCCATTAATATTCTGATGATGAATATGATGGATAATCAGAACAGCTACGTGATGCGGGAGGATGGCGCCTACATCCGGCAGCATCCGGCCCCCGGCGAGCCAGTGGTGAATGTGCATAAAGCCTTCTTCAAGCGCGACGAAGCCCAACTCGCCACCGCCACCCCGGAAGGACTGTTGGCGTTGCTCGACGTGCAGGCGCAACGCCGCCTCGACGTAGCCAAAGCCCTGGGCGTAGCTGATGAACTGACCGCTCTGGCAGCGCAGCACGCGAGCGAGGCAGCCGATGATGCTTTCGGCGAAGGCGAGACGGAGGATGCCTGTGAAGACGATGCCACGCCGGTGGGGCACGTCGATGAGGAAAGCGTGAGCAGCGTGGCGGCGCAAGGCTAAGCCCAGTCGCTTGCTACGCAGGACCTATAACAACGCCCGAACGCGCTAATGCACGTTCGGGCGTTTGCGTATTGTCCCGGTATGAATATCTTGAAAATCAGGCAACGCCAAATTGCGCCTTAGCGCATTCCTACTCCAGCTCGGCGGGTACGTTTTGCACGTCGGGCACGGGCAGGTGGGCGGGATGGCCGGCGGCGGGGTCGGAATTCAGGTCGTCGAAAAAGTCTTCGAACAGGGATTGCAGCATGCCATCCTTCAGGCCAATGTCGGGCACGAGCATGCTGTTGATGCCGGCCCATTCCATGGCGGAGAGGTAGATGTGGCCGGCGGGCACGATGACGTCGGCGCGGTCGGGATTGAGCATGGCCACGTTCACCCGTTCTTCCATGCTCAGGCCCGAAAGGCGCCGCAGGATGCTGTCGATGCTGCGCTTGGTGATGGGCTTGTTGGGCGCGGCGGGCGACATGCTGTATATTTTATTGATGTTGCCGCCCGTGCCGATGGCCCGCGTAACGTGGTGCCTGCGGGCGTGCTCGCGCACCCAGGATTCCATGCGCTCCCACAGCTCGGTTTGGGCCTCGGTATTGGCATCGCCGCTTTCCTCCTGCTGCATGCGGCGAATGGAGCCGATTTCGAACGACTGCGCGGCCACTTTGCGGCGGTCGTGGTAGATGTTGAATTCGGTGCTGCCGCCGCCCACATCGATGTGCAGGTAATGCTTGTTGTCTTCCAGCAAGTGCTCGATAACGCGGTTGATGTAGAAGGCTTCATCCTGCCCGTCAATTACTTTGATTTCCATGCCCAGCTCCTGACGTACCCGCGCCGCAATGGCCGCGCCGTTGGCAGCGGAGCGCATGGCCGAGGTGGCGCACACTAAGTAGTGGCAGACTTCGTGCACCTCCATCAGCAGCTTGAGGGAGTGCAGAAACTTGACGAATTTTTCTTCCTTAGCGGGCGAAATCTCGCCGGAAGCAAACACGTCTTCGCCCAAACGCATGGGGAAACGTACGTACTCGACGCGCTTTAGTCGGTAGCGCCCTTCGTAATAAAGCACCGCCGATATCTGGCAACGAACAGCATTAGACCCAATATCGATGGCGGCAATTTTGCGAAGCGGATAATTCATGGGCACGAAATTACGGGAGAATGGCAGCGGATAATGCGGCAGGCCGCGAATCATTCCTTAACCCGCCGCTGCTTACACAATAGAGCCACCAACACGCTCCATTATTGGACCTGCCCACGGTTGTTTCTCGCAGAGGTTCGCGGAGGTAAAACGCGGAGGTCCGCAGAGGTCAGGCCGCAAAATCTGCTAACCTTTGCGAGAGGCAACAATTGTAATTTCCAACTACTTATCGATGCGGAAACCCAGCCCAAATTGCAGCAAAGTGTTTTCCACCGATTTCTGGTAGGAGAAGGTGAGGGCCAGGGTTTCTACGACGGGAGCGAGGTAGAAGCCCGCGCCGTAGCCCGAGCGCCAGCCGCCGGGCGAGCTGCCCTCGTAGTACACGCGCCCCTGGTCGTAGAAGCCAAACACGCCGTAGCTAAAGGGCAAAAACCCGTTTTTGACCCGCCCCAGGGCCAGGCGCAGCTCCGTGTTGTAGTACAGGCTGGCGTCGCCGCTGAAGCGGTTGCGGTAGTAGCCGCGCAGGCCCTCCCGCAGGCCCAGCGACGCGAATTTATAGAACGGAATTTCGCTGTCGCGGCCGTAGTTTTTGGCGCCGCCGCCCTTCACCACCAGCGTAACGGGGATGCCCAGGGTGGCCGTGCCGTAGTATTCGGCAAAGCCCTGGGTGAGGCCGAAATTGGTTTTGGCGCCGGCCAGTTGCCGGTAGCTGTCGTGCTGGGCAAACAGGCGCACGCCCCGCCGGGCAAAGGCCGGCCGGTCGCGCAGGTCCAGGTCGAATACCGCGTTCAAACCCAGCAGGCGCTGGAAGCTGGTGTTGATGATAGGGTCAACCACGGGATTGTCGGGACGGAACGGGTAGGTGCCGAGGTAGCTGGTAGGGGCAAAGTCGGTGGCGTAGTACTCAAATGTCGGCCCCACCCGAATCAGGCTCCGTTGGAAAAATACTCGTTCCAGGAAGGTGGTGAGCGTGAGGCCCCGGTAGCGGGCGCTGTAAAAGTTGTTGTCGTACTGGTCCTGGTTCAGCGCCGTGTTGTTGCCGAGCCCGAAGAAATTGTAGAACGGAAAGTAGTTGCCATAGCTGACCGCGCCGCCCGCATCGACTTTGCCGATAGCATAGCGGTGCCGGGTGCTGGCCGTGAGCTGGCGCTGGCCCCCGGTGCTCACTTCAGCCAGAAACGAGTACTGGTTCTTGAATCCGGGCTTGCGGAAGCCCTGACGTTGAAACGTGGCGCCTGCACTGACCGTGAAGCCATCGTTGCGGTTGTAGCCCAAGCCGATGCTGGGCCGGTAGGAATTGTACTCGAATTGCTCCCGGTCGTAGGCATTCACGCCGGGGCGGGGGCTGGTGCGGTTGTCGGTTTCGGGGCCGGCTTTGAGGTCGGTGCCGGGCAGGTCGTATACCTTGGTGAGGGTGCGGAGCCCGGCCGCCCGCGAGTCGTCGGCAATCCGGTCCTTGCCCTCGCCGCCAATCACGCGCACCAGAATGCTATGGCTGCCGCCGTCCCCGGTCAGGGTGAAAATATCGCGGCCATCAAGGCCGTAGAGGCAGATTTCCTCGGTTTCGCGGGGCTCAAAAGTGCGGTCGAAAAGGGCCGGACCCTGGGGTGCGTCGCCTTCCTTGGCCCGGTCGAACAGCTGCACGCGCACCTGCCCCGTGGGCAGCCGGTTCACCAAAAACACCTCACCTTTGTTGCTGCCCACCACGTCCACCCGCTTGGCCAGCAGCAGGTAGTAATCGTCCAGGGCTTTGGGTAAGGTTTTGATGCGGGCCTTTAACTTCCGGTTGAGGTCGTTGCCGGATAAGCCCTGAATTTCAGCGGGTAGTTTGCCAGTCGCCTTATCAATGGCGGCTGGAGTAAGCTGCGTTTGCAGGTACTTCCCGGCCTCCTGCCACTGCGCGCGGCTGAGGCTTTGGAGCAGGAAGCGGTCGAGGTGGCGGGCGGGCCAGTTCAAGCTTTTCAGGTCGTTGAAATCTTCCTGGAAATCTTCGATGCTGGGCACGGCCCATTCGCGGTTGGCCACGTAGGTGAGCAGGCCGTTCCAGAGGGTGAAGCTCTGGTCGCGGTCGCGCGGAATGGGGCGGTAGAGTGTGGTGCCGTCGGCCTGCTTGAAACCGGCCCACTTCCAGTTGTCCTCGTGCTTGCCGAAGTCGGCCACCAGCATGTCGAAGGCGCGGGCGCGGGCCAGGGCGGGCGCGTCGATGCGGTTGTCGTTATCCTTATAAAGCTTGCGGAAGAAGTTGAAGCTGCGGGTCACCTCATCGGAGCCGCCGAAGCCGGGCAGGTTGGGTTTATCTGGCGATGAACTTCGTTTGGGGTCTTTGGGGCTGTCTTCGAGGGTGCCGAGCAGGCCGGCGTATTGCGCGCGGTAGGGGCCCAGCTGCTGGTTGTCGGGCAGGCGGAACAGGCGCGGGCGGGCGTGCAGGATGTCGGTTTTATCGAGCAGCGCGCCCGTCACCAGGGCCGAGTACGGGTGGGCCGTGGCGGTGATGTCGCGGAGCACGTCGGCCGCAATCGAGCGGCGTAGCTCCGGGGGCAGAATGCGGGTCACGTCCTTGTCCACGGAGCGAAACACGTACGCCGAGCTGTCGGCCGCAATCAGCTTGAGGGAAGTGGTTTGGCGCCCGCCGCCCTTGCCATACGGGCGCAGGCCGCCTTTTTCGGTGCGCAGGTCCAGGGTGGGCACGGCCACGGGCTGGAGCCAGGAGGAGCGGTAGATGCTGCCGAGGAAGAATCGCTTGGCGCCGTTGCCCTTGTATTCCGGGCCGGGCACCACCGTGGTAATGGCCTGAAAAGGCGCATCCGGCATGGCCTCCGCCGCCGTTTTGGCTACGCCGGGGCAGTCCGACAGAAAAGGGTTGACCGGAACTTTGGAATCGGCCAGCCCGGCGCAGGCCGAACGAAATAACGTGGTGGCGAAGGCACTGGTAGCGGGCGCGGCGGCGCTGCCGAACGTGTAGAAGTGCGTGGTAACGGTGCCATCGACAAAGTACTCCAGGGCCGTGTAGCCCTCTTTGCTTTCGTTATAAAGCGATGCGCCCGCGGGCCCCACGTGCTGGCTTTCGGCAAAGCTGCCGCTCACCACGTGGTAGTTGCCCTGGAAAGGCGTGAGCTGGAGGCTGTAGTCGTGCGCGGCGGCATAAACTACGCCGGGGTTGCTTTGCAGAGTATTGAGCAACTCCTGGCGCAGCTCCTGGTAGCGCGGGTTGGCCAAATCGCGCGGGGAGCCCACGTTCTGGCGGTAGGCCGCGTAAATGGTGCCCAGCACGGGCGGGCTGAGGTGGCGCGACAGAGGCTGACTGCCGCCGTACACGCCGGTGCTCAGCACCGGATGGTGGCCTACCAGCAGCACATTCCGGCCCTTGGTCTCATCAATAATATCCTGGAGCTGCTCCCGAAATTCCTCTTTAGTCAGGGTTTTGCAATCGGTGTCGGGGGCTTCGGGCCGGTCGAAGGGATGGGTGAACCACGGGGTGTTGATGGCCACGAGGCGTACCAGCGGGGCCACGTCCACTACCTCGGGGCCGGGGCAGCCGTTGGTGGGCAGGAAGGCATTCTGGCCGGGCAGCTGTTTTTCGATGTACTTCTCCAGGCGGCGCACGGCCTTGAGGCCGCCGTTGCCGGAATTGGCCCAGTCTTTATCGCCGGGCAGGAAGTAGATTTTACCCAGCGGCAAGCCCTTCACCAGCGCAATCAGGGCATCGGCCCGGCTGCGGGCGGCCGTGGCCAGTACCGAGTCGCCCTTGGCCGCCAGGCCGGTGTTGCTCACAATATCGCCCAGGTGCACGACCGTGAAAGGACTGGTTTGCTGTTCCAAAGCCACCCGCAGCTGCTTGAGACGCTCCGGCGGCAAATCAGCCCGGGCGGTGTTGCCCAACAGGAAAACGGTATGGGCCGGCGAAGCAGTCTGGGCGTGGGAAGTGCTGGCAATAAAAAGAGAAATTGCCAGAAGCAGGGTTAAAAATCGAGGCATGGAGACAGATTATTGCCCCTCTTACGACGGCAGCCCAAAAAGGTAAGCCGCCTCATTAAAAGCGCTTCCGCTGCACCTTGGCCAACTGCCGCTGCAAGCCCAATAATACCAGGCACGGAAGACCCACCCACACGGCCTCGCTGGCCAGAACCCGCAGTCCCCGGCCGCTAAAAAAAGCCTTGATGCCAATGGGCGACACCTTAATTGGCCGTAAGCCAAAAAAATACCGCTCCAAATCCCAGGGGCTGAAAAACGCGACGCCCAGGCCGCCCGTGGTCATGGCATCGAGCACGCCGTGCGACGCCGTAGCCAGAAATAAAAGCAGCCCCAGTCGCGCCGCCGCCGGGCGTTGGCCCGCCCGCGCCAGCCGGCTCCACAGCACGCCCACGGCCGCTACCAAAGCCGCCGCCAACAGCGAGTGCGTGAGGCCGCGGTGGCCCCACAGGCTCTCGTACGGCACACCCAGCTTGTAGCCCAGCGCGTCCACGTCGGGCAGGGCGGCACACGCGGCCGCCGCCACCCAGTAGGGCCAGTGTCGGCGTTCGGGAAGAATAAGTTTGCCCAAAGTAGCGCCCAAGGCCGCGTGCGCGAATGCTGATGCCATAACCGACGAGAAGAACAGCCGCGAATGTAGGCGCGGAAAAGCCACTGCCTCCTTTTCAGCCCGCCGCCAGCTCGCTCAATACCCTGGGCACGCCCGTGGTGGCGGGCTCCACCACGTATCGGATGCCGCGCCGGCCCGCCTCGGGCTGATGCGGGTCGATGACGTAGACCGGGCAGCCCACGGGGGCGTAGTGCAGCAGGCCCGCGGCCGGGTAAACCTGCAGAGAAGTACCCACCACCAGCAGGGCATCGGCAGTACCCGCCACTTCGGCGGCCTGTTCAATCAGGGGTACCATCTCGCCAAACCATACGATGTGCGGGCGCAGCTGCCCGCCGTCGGGCGCGAGGTCGCCGGGATTAATGTCGCCGGGGCAGTCGTATACCTTGGTTTCATCCTTCACCGAACGCATCTGACTGAGCCGGCCGTGCAGGTGGATAACCTCCGTGGAGCCGGCGCGCTCGTGCAGGTCGTCCACATTTTGGGTGATGATGGTGACGCGCCAGCCGGCTTCTTCCTCAAAGCCCGCGAGTGCCAGATGCGCTGCATTGGGCGACACGGTACGCGCCTGGGCGCGCCGCTGATTATAAAAATCGAGCACCAAAGCGGGGTCGCGGGCAAAGCCTTCGGGCGAGGCCACGTCTTCCACGCGGTGGTTTTCCCACAGCCCGTTGCTGTCGCGAAACGTGCGAATACCAGATTCGGCTGAGACGCCAGCTCCGGTGAGAACGACCAGATGTTTCATGGTTTTAGGGTAGGAGTATGTGAGGGTAGGATTTGCAAATCGTAATGACGGGCCAATGGGCTCATTGTTAAAGTCCGTCTACAGTTCTATCTCGCCATCTCCTTCGCCGTGCCAAAACTTGATGCGGCTGGCTTGCACCCGAACCAGCACGATGCCGGGCGTGTCAATTCCTTCTTTGAACCAACGCTTTAGCTCGGGTAGCCAGTGCTTTTCGAGGGTGGCCCGCTGGCGGATAAGCGTGGCGGTGCCCACCACGGACACATACAGGTAATCGGGCCCGGAAAAGCCGAGGCTGACGTGCGAATTTTCGGTGATGTCGCGCACGGTGCGCGAGTCTTCGTAGGTGAAATAGTAGGAATTGCCGTCGTATTCCACGTCGCCGTTGTTGCTCATGGGGCGGGTACTGAGCTGGCCCCGGCTGGTGTGCGTGGTGAGCAGGGCGATGTCGAGCTTCGCCATTTTGGCAGCGACGGCTTTGAGCGTAGTTTCAGCCATAGTATTTTGAGGGAGAGGAAAAGGGCAAAGTAATGCGGGCGGTCCGGCTTAAAGCACGGCTTCTTGGCGTGTCTCGTTGCCGGGGTAGTCCGAAGCGGTAATGGTAATCTTGTCGCCGGCCAGTGACTCGTTGGAAGCAGTAGCCACGTAGCGGAACGTGCTACCGTCGGCTTCGGGCCGCACATCGCCCTCCTCCACAATGCTGCCATCGGGATTCTGGATGAGCACGTGCACGTGGTGCAGGGCAAAATCGTCGGTGGCCTGCACCACAATTACGTCGCCCACCCGGCCCCGGTAGCCCGAAAAATCGACATTCGTAATATTGGGCGCGTTCAGATAGTCGGCCACGGCCACAGCATAGGGCGAGCGCAAAATCTCGTCGGTATGCTTGCGGTAGGCAGACTCGCGGGCGGGGTCGTTGCGCACATCGTGGGCGTAGAAGGCGGCCTGCTGCACGCGCTGGCGCTGGGTGAGGCCCGCCGCACCGGCCGCCGTAGGCGGGTTGGAAGTATTCTGGCGAAAAACCAGGTCGGGGTTGGTGGCCGGCTGGTCAGGCGCGGGCACGGGAAGGGCATCGGACATAAGTGGGTGGGATTGGGGTGCGAAAGGGTGGCGTAAGTAGCAATTTCTACCCTACGCACCAAGGTGTTGGTCAGGCCATAACTTTTCAAAAAAAGTGGCGAGCTGTTGCCCCGCACCCCGCCCGCACCCCAAAGTCGCCTCGCCCCCCACCCGGTACCTTTGCCGCTCCTGCTTCCCCGACTACTCATGATTCGCACCGTAATTTTCGACATGGACGGCGTCATTATCGACACCGAGCCGCTGCACCACCACGCCTTTTTCACGCTGTTTGCCGAGCTGGGCATTACCGTCAGCGTGGCCGAGTATGCCAGCTTTCTGGGCGGCTCGACGCGCAACGTTTTTCAGCGGCTCAAAAGCGAATTTGGCCTTACTCAGGACGTGGAAAGTCTGCTGCTGCGCAAGCGGGAGCTGTTCAATAAGTCTTTCGATGAAGATACCGGGCTCGACCTGCTGCCCGGCGTGCGCAGCCTGATTGAGGACCTGCGGGCGCATGGCGTGCAGCTGGTGCTGGCTTCATCGGCTTCCAAAGCCACGATTGTACGGGTATTTCAGCGGTTCGGGCTCGGCCCTTATTTCAACCACCTCGTTAGCGGCGAAGACTTTGAGCGGTCGAAACCCGACCCGGCAATTTTCCGGCACGCGGCGGCATTGGCCAAAACCGCTGTGTCGGAGTGCATCGTTATCGAGGATTCGGCCAACGGGGTTTCGGCGGCGAAGGCGGCGGGTATCTACTGCGTAGGCTACGCCAGCCCGCACTCCGCCGGTCAGGACCTAGGCCACGCCGACCGCATCATCCAACACTTTTCGGAATTGACCGCTCCGGCCATTATCGGCATTCGACCCACCGAAGAATCAGCAAGCCAGCGGGTGTAGCCGGTGCTGGGTAGTTAGCCTAAGCTACAAGCGGTGGGCCGCAAGCTTGGGGCTTGTAGCTTATGGCTTGTGAATCAACGCTTAAAACCGGCCTAATTCCTCCCAGTCAAAGTCCCATTCGGGCGTAAAAAACTGCGCTTGGGCCGTGGCCGGTACCGAAAACCACGCGCCCAGCTCGGGGCCGTCCACGTTGCGCAGGATATGGACGTTCTGAGCCGGCATGTAGCTCTGGGCCAGCAGCACGTATTTCTGGTGAGAAGTCGGGTTTTCGGCCACATCCACTACCAGCACGGCGTGGCCGGGCGCCCCGCCGTGAATTAATACGTCGCCGGGCTGTACCGTACTGAGCGGCACTGGTCGCAGCTCCTTGCTCAGCGAGAGCGTGCCCGCGTAGCCGAACGTGGGCACCAGGTAGCGGGCCAGGGCCGCGTGGGTGGGCGCCTCGGCCGGCCGGGCGGCGGGCGTCACCTCCTCGCCGCGCACCTTGAAAGTCTTGCCGGCCACGAAATCTGAAAACCAGAAATCATAGCCCGTGGTGAGATGAAAATGGATTTTATTCGGGTCGTGGCTGAATAAATACTCGGCCCGCAGGCGCATCACGGCGTCGGCACACTGCTGCAAATCCTGGGGCGGCACGTCGATATCGACCACGGCCGCCACCACGTCCTGCCGGTTTTTCGGCTGCCCGTTGTAGAGCAGGGCTCTGGTGCCGGCTGGTTTCAGGGGCAGCCACCGCAGCCACTCGCTCCAGCTTCCGGCGGCGGTAGCCACGCGCCGGCTGCCGGCGGGGGCCGGGAATCGGACCGCCACCGTTTGCGTGGCCGGGCCAAGCTGGGCCTGCCAGGGGTAGGAGAGGCCCGCAGGGCGTGGGGCCAGAGTTGGCGGCGTGGCCCTAGTAACGGCCGCTTTCGCGGTATCGGCCGTATCGGACTGGCAGGCCAGCAAACCCAGGGCCGCGAGCAGCAGTAGAGGTGTTTTCTTCTTCACAGCAGCATTAAGCAACAAAAAAAGCCCGCGAGGTGCGGGCTTTTCGTATGCGAATAACGTAATATGCTGCTGATTATTTTGCCGCCGCCGTTGGCTTTTTAGCGGCTGGCTTCTTGGCAGTAGCGGGCTTCTTGGCGGCGGTGGCTTTTTTGGCGGCGGCAGGCTTTTTTGCCGCTGGTTTCTTAGCGGCGGCAGTGGCTTTGGCCGCCTTTTTAGCCGGGGCGTCGGCGTCCTTTTCAGCTTTTGCAGGGGCCGCTTTTTTGCCGAAGCGGCCGCCTTTGGCCGGTTTGTCGGGCGTGGCGTCGGCCAGCTCCTGGCAGCGTTCCAGGGTTAGCTCGGTGGGCTCCTCGCCTTTGGGAATCTTCACGTTCTTCTTGCCCGCCACAATGTAGGGCCCGAAGCGGCCATTCAGCACCTGAATATCGGGGTTTTCGGGGAAAGCCTTGATGAGGCGCTCGGCGTCGGTTTTGCGCTTGAGCTCAATCAGGGCCACGGCTTCTTCGGCGTTGATGGTGTGCGGGTCCTGCTCCTTGGTGAGGGAGAAAAACTTGCTGTCGTGCCGCACATAAGGCCCGAAGCGGCCCAGGTTGGCCGTCATGTCCTTGCCCTCAAACTCGCCCACCACGCGCGGCAGCTTGAACAGCTCCAGCGCCTCTTCCAGGGTGATGCTTTCGATAAACTGGCCTTTGCGCAGGTTGGCGTAGGCGGGTTTGGTTTCGCCTTCGGTGTCGCCCAGGGCCACGTAGGGGCCGTATTTGCCCAGCCGGGCCGAAATGCGCTCGCCGGTTTCGGGGTGGGTGCCCAGCTCGCGGGTGGTGCCCACGGTGCTACGGTCAATCTCCTGCCCGGCCTCGATGGTCGCGTGGAAATTGCCGTAGAAATTGGTCAGCATTTGCGTCCAGTCTTCCAGGCCGTTGGCAATCTGGTCGAACTCGTCTTCCACCTTCGCCGTGAACTGAAAGTCCACAATCACGGGGAAGTGCTCCACCAAAAAGTCGTTCACCACCATCGCCGTGTCCGTCGGAAACAGCTTGGCTTTCTCAGCGCCGTAGTTCTCGGTTTTCACTTCCGTACTCACCGCCGCTTCGTCCAGCGTCAGCACGTGGAACTTGCGCTCCTTGCCCTCACGGGTGTCTTTTTCCACATAGCCACGCTTCTGCACCGTGCTGATGGTGGGGGCGTAGGTGGAAGGCCGGCCGATGCCCATTTCCTCCAGCTTCTTTACCAGCGAAGCCTCGGTGTAGCGGGCCGGCGGCGATGAAAACCGCTCCGTGGCGCTCAGGCGCAGCAGGGGCATCGCCTGGCCCACGCTTAGCGGCGGCAGGCCGCGCGAGAAGCTCGATTCGGCGTCCTTGGCTTCTTCTTCGTCCTCGTCGTCCTTGCTTTCGGCATACACTTTCAGAAAACCCTCGAAGGTGATGACCTCGCCGGTAGCCGTGAACGTGACGCCAGGCTGCGTGCTGATGCCGATAACGGCCGTGGTCCGCTCAATCACCGCTTCGGCCATCTGCGAAGCCATTGCCCGCTTGCGAATCAGGTCGTACAGGCGCTGCTCCGAGGCATCGGAACCGGCTTTTACCAGCGCGAAATCGGTGGGGCGAATGGCTTCGTGAGCCTCCTGGGCCGAAGCCGACTTGGTTTTGAAGGTGCGGGTGTGGTGGTACTCGGCGCCGTAGGCGGCCGTGATGGCATTTTGGGCCCCGGTCATGGCCTCGCCCGACAGGTTCACCGAGTCCGTCCGCATGTAGCTGATTTTGCCAGCCTCGTACAGCTTCTGGGCCACGCTCATGGTTTGGGCCACCGAGAAGCCGAGCTTGCGTGAAGCCTCTTGCTGCAGCGTAGACGTGGTGAACGGGGCCGCTGGGCTGCGCTTGCCGGGCTTTTTATCCAGGCTTTCAATCTGATATTTGGCCCCGAGGCAGCGCTGCAAAAAGGCTTCGGCTTCGTCCCGCACTTTGTAGCGGGTAGGCAGCTCGGCTTCGAGCACCGCGCCGCGGCCGGCGTCGAAGCGCGCCACAATGCGATAGGCGCTGGCCGAGAGGTGGGACGCTACTTCGCGCTCCCGCTCCACCACCAGGCGCACCGCCACCGACTGTACCCGGCCGGCCGACAGGCCCGGCTTTACTTTTTTCCACAGTACCGGGCTCAGCTCGAAGCCCACAAGGCGGTCGAGCACCCGGCGGGCCTGTTGGGCGTTCACCAAGTCCTGGTTCACCGTGCGCGGCGCGGCAATGGCGGCCAGGATGGCATTTTTGGTGATTTCGCGGAATACGATGCGACGCGTTTTGGTCTCGGGCAGGTTCAGAGTCTCGGCCAGGTGCCACGAAATGGCTTCCCCTTCGCGGTCATCGTCACTCGCCAACCAGACCGTTTCGGCCTCTTTGGAAAGTTTTTTTAGCTGCGCAATTAGCTCGCGCTTGTCGGGCGACACCACGTAAGTAGGCTTAAATCCATTGGCAATATCGATGGCGTTGTTGTCCTTGGGCAAGTCGCGAACGTGCCCGTAGCTGGAGCGCACCACGTAATCCTGGCCGAGGTAGCCTTCAATGGTTTTGGCCTTGGCCGGCGACTCGACGATAACTAAATTCTTGACCATGTGAGCGGGTAAGGGGGGACGGCAGACGAAAGGAGGCAGTCCTGAGTGAAACGGCCAGCCGTGGGAAAATGTTGAATTTAGCCGCAAAGATGCCGGATAATTCCCAGCACCGCCGCACTTAAAAATAATAGGGACGCTCCGGGGGGGCCGAAACATAACTTTGACCCTGCCGGGTTCACGCCCGTCGCCACCGGCCGAAGCTTTGCTCATTCCGGCTTATTCCGCGTACTTTCGTCTTCGCATCCCTCCTCCTTTCATCCGTTTGATTCCTATTAGTATATGGCTGCCCCCAAGACTCCGCAAACCAAGCCTCGTCGTTCCGCGGTCGTGGCAGCTTCGGAAGATAACCCCGGTGGAATGCCGGATTCTGGTGCCATCTCGTCCCTGGATGTGGTCCGGACCAACAACGACCTGACCCGCAAAAGAGGCGGCTCCCGTGGTTCCCTCGATACGCAGGACCCCGGCTACGTCAACGACCAGCTCAACCGGGTGCTATTTGCCCTCGACGCCTTTAAGAAGGGCGACGTATCGGTGCGCCTGACCAAGCAGAACGACGACATTTTCGCGGAAATCGCCGAAGCCTACAACTCCATGGTGGAGATGATAGGCGGGGTAGGCGGCGAAGTGTCGCGCATCTCGAAAGTGGCCGGAGTGGAAGGAAACCTCAAGGCGCGGGCTTCGGCCGACGGCGCCGCGGGCTTCTGGCGCGACATGCTCAACAACATCAACGGCCTCGTTGACAGCATCGCCGTGCCGGTACTGGAAGTAAGCAAGGTGTTGAAGAACATCAGCCGCGGCAATCTGGACGAAAGCTTCCAGATTCCGGTGTCGGGCGACTTCAAGCTGATGGCCGAAACCATCAACAAAACGATTGATAACCTCAATATTTTCGCCAGCGAAGTAACCCGCGTGGCCCAGGAAGTGGGCACCGAGGGCAAGCTCGGCGGCCAGGCCAGCGTGCCCAACGTGGGCGGTATCTGGAAAGACCTGACCGACAACGTGAATAACATGGCCTCGAACCTCACCGTGCAGGTGCGGGACATTGCCAACGTGGCCACGGCCGTAGCCAAGGGCGACCTGAGCCAGAAAATCACCGTCGATGTAAAGGGCGAGTTCCTGCAGCTCAAGCAGAACCTGAACCAGATGGTGGACTCGCTCAACCTGTTTGCCGGCGAGGTAACCCGCGTGGCCCAGGAAGTGGGCACCGAGGGCAAGCTCGGCGGTCAGGCCTCCGTGCCCAACGTGGCCGGCGTGTGGAAGGAGCTGACCGACAACGTAAACAACATGGCCAGCAACCTGACTTCTCAGGTGCGGGACATTGCCAACGTGGCCACGGCCGTAGCCAAGGGCGACCTGAGCCAGAAAGTTACCGTCGATGTAAAAGGGGAGCTGCTCCAGCTGAAGCAGAACCTGAACCAGATGGTGGACTCGCTCAACCTGTTTGCCGGCGAGGTGACCCGCGTGGCCCAGGAAGTAGGCACCGAAGGCCGCCTCGGTGGCCAGGCCTCCGTGCCCAGCGTGGCCGGGGTGTGGAAGGACCTGACCGACAACGTGAACTACATGGCCAGCAACCTGACCAGTCAGGTGCGGGACATTGCCAACGTGGCCACGGCCGTAGCCAAGGGCGACCTGACCCAGACGGTGACCGTCGATGTAAAAGGCGAGTTCCTGCAACTCAAGCAGAACCTGAACCAGATGGTGGCTTCGCTGAACCTGTTTGCCGGCGAGGTAACCCGCGTGGCCCAGGAGGTGGGCACCGAGGGCAAGCTCGGCGGCCAGGCTTCCGTGCCGAACGTGGCCGGCGTGTGGAAAGCCTTGACGGACAACGTAAACGATATGGCCGCGGCTCTCACCTCGCAGGTGCGGGACATTGCCAACGTAGCCACCGCCGTAGCCCGCGGCGACCTCAGCCAGAAGATGACGGTGAACGTGAAAGGCGAAATCCTGGAGCTGAAGAACATCCTCAACCAGATGGTGGACTCGCTGAACATCTTCGGCGATGAAGTAACCCGGGTGGCCCGCGAAGTGGGCACCGAAGGCAAACTCGGCGGCCAGGCCGTGGTGCCCCGCGTCGGCGGCACCTGGAAAGAGCTGACCGACAACGTGAACACCATGGCCAGCAACCTGACCTCGCAGGTACGGGACATTGCCAACGTGGCCACCGCCGTATCGAAAGGCGACCTGAGCCAGAAGATTACGGTGGACGTGAAAGGCGAGCTGCTGGACCTGAAGGACAACCTCAATCAGATGGTGGACTCGCTCAACATCTTCGCTGGCGAAGTAACCCGCGTGGCCCGCGAAGTGGGCACCGAAGGTATTCTGGGCGGCCAGGCCAACGTGCCCCGCGTAAGCGGCACCTGGAAAGACCTGACCGACAACGTGAACACGATGGCCAGCAACCTAACCTCGCAGATGCGCGACATTGCCAACGTGGCAACCGCGGTAGCGAAAGGTGACCTGAGCCAGAAAATCACGGTGAACGTGCGCGGCGAGCTGCTGCAGTTGAAGGAAAACCTCAACGAAATGGTGGACTCGCTGAACATCTTCGGCGACGAGGTAACCCGCGTGGCCCGCGAAGTAGGCACCGAAGGCAAGCTCGGCGGCCAGGCCACGGTGCCCAACGTGCGCGGCACCTGGAAAGACCTGACCGACAACGTGAACACCATGGCCAGCAACCTGACGAGTCAGGTGCGGGACATTGCCAACGTGGCCACCGCCGTATCGCGCGGCGACCTCAGCCAGAAAGTGTCGGTAAACGTCAATGGCGAGCTGCTGGACCTGAAGGACAACCTGAACCAGATGGTGGACTCGCTCAACATCTTCGCCGGCGAAGTAACCCGCGTGGCCCAGGAAGTGGGCACCGAGGGCAAGCTCGGCGGCCAGGCCAGCGTGCCCAACGTGGCCGGCGTGTGGAAGGAACTGACCGACAACGTGAACTACATGGCCAGCAACCTCACCACGCAGGTGCGGGGCCTGGTGAAGGTGGTAACCGCCGTATCGAAAGGCGACCTTACCCAGAAGCTGACCCTCGAAGCCAAAGGCGAAGTAGCCGAGCTGGCCGACACCATCAACAGCATGGTGGACGACCTGAACCGCTTGGCCTCCGAAGTAAGCCGCGTGGCCAAAGTGGCCGGGGTAGAGGGCAAGCTGACCGAACGCGCCACCGTAGGCGGCGTGTCGGGCTCCTGGAAAGAGCTGGTGGACACCCTCAACGGCCTCATCGAATCCATTGCCTCCCCGGTACTGGAAGTGAGCCGCGTGGTGCGGGCCATCTCGGAAGGCGACCTGACCCAGCGCGTGGAAGTGCCCACCACGGGCGACATCCTCGCCATGTCCAACGCCCTTAACCTGGCCGTGGAAAACCTCAACGAGCTGCTTGGCGAAATCAACGACTCCTCGCAGATTGTAGGTACTTCTTCGGAAGAAATGGCTGGCAAAGGCCAGGAGATGAGCCGCGTGACCGTGGACGTGGCGCTGGCCATGCAGCAGATGGCCGAAGGCGCCCAGAATCAGGCCTTGAAAACAGACCAGGCCTTCAAGCTGATTGAAGAAATCATGCAGGCCACCAAGGAAACGGCCAACAAAGCCGACGTGGTGAACAAGTCGGCCATCCTGGGTGAGCAAACCTCGCAACTGGGTCTGAAAACCGTAGCTGAGGTGGTGAAAAACATGGAAGAAATATCCAGCGCCGCTTCTCAGACCTCGCGCACCATCGAAGTACTGAGCACCCGTTCGGGCGAAATCAGCAAGTCGCTGGGTGTGATTACCGACATCGCCTCGCAAACCAACCTGCTGGCTTTGAACGCCGCCATCGAAGCCGCCCGGGCTGGCGAAGCCGGCCGTGGTTTTGCCGTGGTAGCCGAAGAAATCCGCAAGCTGGCCGAAGGCTCCCGCAAGTCGGCCAACGAAATTGCTACGCTGGTAGAGGACGTTCGGAAGGACACCACCTCGGCCGCCACCGCTATTTCGACCATGGAAAACCGGGTACTGAAAGGCAAGAATGCCACGTTCGAAGCCAGCTCGGCCTTTAAGAACATTGCCACCAGCAGCGGCGAAACGCTCCGCACCTCGCGCGACATTCTCACGGCTACCGAGGTGCAGAAAGCCTCGATTGGCGACGTGGTGAAGTACGTGGAAGAAGTGGTAGCCATTGCCGAGCAAACGGCTACCGGCACCCAGCAGGTGGCCGGCACGGCCAAGCAGCTCTCCACGGCCATGCAGGAGCTCACCACCAGCTCGCAACGCCTCACCGACATCGCCGACGACCTGCAGGCGGGCCTCGAAACCTTCCAGCTCAGCTCCTACGAGCCGGAGCCCGAGCCGATACCCATTCGTCGGGCCAGTGTCCGCGACGTTTACCGGGGCCGCGAGTCGTATGCTCCGGCACCGCAAGCGGGCATGACCGCCCGCCGGGGCCAAAGCCAGAACGAGCAGCATGCCCCCGACCATGCCGAGAACAACCGGCGGAATGGCATGGTGCGGCGTACCAGCCGGGCCGAAGCTGCTCCTGAGGCGGCTCCAGTTCCTACGAAAATCGAACGTCGGGTGCGGCCGTTGCGCGCCGAAGCTCCGGCGCCCGCCCCACGGCCAGCAGCAAAGCCAGCGGCGCCCAAGCCCGATGCCGCTAAAAACCGCAAAGAGCCCACCAAGGGCCAGGTCGAGACACCCAGTGCGTCCAAGTCAAAAGCCAAAGCCAAGTAGTAGCATCACATATTAAATAGCCGGTTATTGCTCTGTTTTAGGGGCAACCGGCTGTTTACTATTTTTTCTGACTACTGCCCAACCACTCATAATATGGCCGAGACCACACCTTCCCTTACTTCCTCAAAAACCGAGCGCGCCAAACCGACGGAGCGGGTTCAACTCATCGTGTTCCGGCTGGGAGATGAGGATTATGGCATCCGCATTGAGCAAGTAAAGGAAGTGACGGTAACGCCCGAGGTTGCGCGCATGCCCAAAACCCCGCTATTCATCAAAGGCATTGCCAACCTGCGGGGCGACATTATTGCCATCATCGACCTGGAAGAGCGGTTTCGACTGCGCCCGGAGGGGCGTCCCGTACCCGAACGCTCGTACACGGTGGCCGTGGAAGCCGACGATTACACCCTGGGGCTGATGGTACGCGAAGTGCCCCGGCCATTTACGCTGCCTTTAAGCCAGATTGAGCCCGCCCCCGAATTCGTGCAGGATTCGAGTACCCGCGATAAGTACCTGGAGGGTATTGCCAAACTGCCCGAAGGCGGAATCATCATCGTGTTGGACATGCGCAAGCTGCTCACACCAAGCGAAGTAATGCGGCTGCCGGGCAAAATGGCATCTTCGTAACCACTTCCCCGTACAACCCGGGGCCAAGCCAGAGGGCCCGGCAGCCAAATCGAAATTATTATTAAGTCAGCCATTCCCATGAACAAGCGCATTCTCATCGTCGACGATTCTTTTTACATGCGCACGATGCTCAAAAACATGCTCACCGATGCCGGCTACGAAGTAGTGGGCGAGGCGGCCAACGGTGCTCAGGCACTGGAGATGGCCGCTTCGACGGAACCCGACCTGATTACGCTCGACGTTATTCTGCCCGACAACACCGGTCTGGACGTACTCAAGAGCCTGCGCCAGATTCAGCCTTCAGCCAAAGTGGTGATGTGCAGTGCAGTAGGACAGGAGGTCATCGTGACCGAAGCCATCGAGAACGGCGCTATGGCGTACATCGTGAAACCGTTCTCGGAAGAGAAGGTGCTGGAAATTGTGGGCGCGGCGTTGCAAAACGGCGCGAGCGAGCAAACCGCGTAAGATGCGGCTTTCATCTATCCGTGTAAGCTTACAATCCGCCGGCAACGGCGGGACTCGGCTGTGCGCGGTAGATTCTCTCCTTCTTCACGCAAGGATATCCGGCCAATGAAAACGCGCGACCAGGAATATCGGGAGCTGTTTATGGCCGAGGCGCTGGAGTATTACGACTCCATGAGCCGGCATTTGAGCGAGCTGGAACGCAACCCCAACGCCGGACCCGCTCTCAACGAGCTGTTCCGGCTCATGCACAACCTCAAGGCCAACGCCCGCGCCATGGGCTTCACCGATTTGGGAGAAGTGGCGCACCAGCTGGAAACCTTATTTGGTCTTATTCGGGATAAGGAGCGGGAGTTCAGCGGCGCCTTGATTCGGGTTGTTTTCGCTGGGGTTGACGCCTTGGGGAGTATGATTCGGGCCGTAGGTGCTAACCAGCCGCTGCCGGATGCCACCGCGCTGCTCCATAACCTGGACCTTGTAGTGCGCGGCGAAGCGCCCATTCTGGAAGAGGAAGAAGCGGCCGAAACCGAAGAGGAATCCAATCGCAAAATGGAGCTCTCGGACCTGGTCTATATCCAGGTAAAGAAGCTCGATAATCTGCTTAACCTGGTAGGAGAGTTGGTCATTGACCGGGACCGGATTATGACCCTGGCCCAGGAACTCGACAACCCCGCGCTACTGGCCACGGCTCAGCACCTGTTCCGCATCTCCGACGACCTGCAGTACAGCGTGATGGATGCCCGCTTGGTAGGCGTGGGGGTGCTGCTCAATAAGTTTCCCCGCGTGGTGCGCGACGTGGCCAGTGCCGAAGACAAGGAAGTAAAGCTGACCTTGAGCGGCCAGGACGTGCAGATTGACCGCAACATCCTGCAAATCATCACCGATGCGCTATTGCACCTCGTGCGCAATGCCGTCAGCCACGGCCTCGAAACCACCGAAAACCGCCTGAAAGCCGGCAAGCCACCGATAGGTGAGCTCACATTGTCGGCCATGACGGAGCGCGACGATGTGCTGCTTCAGGTGCGGGACGACGGCCGCGGCATCGACACCGAAGCCGTGCGCCGCAAAGCCATAGAGCGCGGCCTCATCACTGCCAAGGCCGCCCCCGCTTTGGACGAGCAGGCCGTGTGGGCGCTTTTGTTTGAACCCGGCTTTTCGATGGCCCAGCAAGTGACCGATATTTCGGGCCGCGGCGTGGGGCTGGACGTGGTCAAGCTGGCCCTGGATTCGTTGGGTGGGCAGTTGCGCGTTGACTCCGAATTGGGCGTGGGCACCACTTTTACACTGGTTCTGCCTACCTCAATTGCGGTGAAGGGCGCTTTGCTGGTTGAGGTAAATGAGCGGCCCTACGCCATTCCGCTCATGCACACAGACACAGTGCTGGCCTTGCATCCCGGCCAGATTTCAATCGTTGGGGGCGTGATGGTTACGTATTTACACGAGCAGAGCGTGCCGCTGGTGCCATTGCGTCAACTCCTTCACGACGAGGGCGACGAGCCTTTGCCCTCAGCTCATAAAAGTGACATTGAGGGTACCCAACATGTGTTGGTGGTTAACTATAATAGCCGTCGTTTGGGCTTGATAGTTGACCGGTTTATTCGCCAGCAGAACATTGTTATTAAGCCCCTAAGTAAGCCTTTGGACACTATTGACCTTTTTGGGGGGGTCACGTTGCTCGGAAGCGGGCAAGTGTGTCTTGTGCTGGACGTGCCAGCGCTCAGTCGTTTGTTTCTTACCAAACGGCCTTAACTTCTCTTTCTTTTTCATCTCAGTCCTCGCAGCTGCACTTCCCCTATTATCGACGTTATGGATTTATCGATGACCGACTTAGAGCGTGATATAATTCGCGAGATTTTGAACATCGGCCTGGCTCGCGCCGCCGATTCGTTCGCCGTAATTGCCCAGGAACGGGTTTTGTTGGAAGTGCCGAATATCGACTTGCTCGTGAGCGACGACATCTTGGCCCGTGTGCGCGAGTACCAGTCCCGGCACGTTCCGATTCAATCCGACATTCGGGGCGATTTCAATGGCACGACGCTGATGTTCTTCTCCGGCCAGCACATTCAGCGCCTGTCCCGGGTGTGTTTGCGCATGCAAACCACCGAAACCCTGGAGGTGAACGAGCTACAGGAATCCCTGCTGCTGGAAATCAGCAATATCATCACCGGGGCACTTGTCACCCAGCTGGCCAATATACTGAAGGCCAACATCTACGGCGCGCCACCCACGGCCCCGCACGGCGACATTGCCGACGTGATGGATGGCTTGCTGCCCGAGCACCAGCTGCAGCCCCTTATTTTCTCGGTGATTACCCAGTTTTCCGACAAGGACAACATGGTGGAACTACCGCTTATGCTCTTTTTTGACCGCGAGACGTTTACGAAAATTCTCGAAATCATTCGCAGCTACGACTTTTTAGGAAGTCAGATGTCGGCTTAGGTCTTCGTTCCATTCCATTTGAGCAAGCTGGGTATTAGCGCCATTTTTGCCGGCGTGCTTGCCCGATTGCCTCGCTTTCTGTCCAACGCCGCCAGTGGATTTATTCCCTTTGGCGGCCTTGGTTTTTATAATCTTACTTCCAATACCAACACCGATGTCTAAAAACGAGGCCGCGCGGGCCAAAAAAATAGCTTCCTTCGACCCCAATGCGCCCGGCGATGCCGCCGGTGGCTTGTTCGGCCTGCCCTTCACGCCCGAGGAAGCCCAGGTGGTGGTAGTGCCCGTGCCGTGGGAAGTGACCGTGAGCTACCGCGCCGGCACCGCCCAAGGCCCCGCCGCTATTCACGAGGCCTCGCTGCAGGTCGACTTGTACGACCCGGATATGCCCGACGCCTGGAAACTGGGCCTGGCCATGGAGGACGAGGACGAAACCATTCTGCAGGCCAGCAACAAGCTCCGTCCGCAAGCTGCCGAATACATCACCTGGCTGGAAGAAGGCCAACCCGAAAGTGGAACCAGCACCCACAGCAGCGTGCCCGCCCAAGTCACGGCAGAGGGCGAGAAGATGGTGCAATGGCTGAAGGAAAAAACTGGCGCCCTGCTCGATGAGGGCAAGGGCGTGGTAGTGCTCGGCGGCGACCACAGCACGCCGCTGGGCTACCTGCAAGCGCTGGCCGAGCGCCACGAGGAGTTTGCCATTCTGCAGTTTGACGCGCACTGCGACTTGCGCCCGGCCTACGAGGGATTCAAGTACTCGCACGCCAGCATCATGCACAATGCCCTGGAGCTGCCGCAGGTGAAGAAGCTGGTGCAGGTGGGCATCCGCGATATGTGCCAGCAGGAGGCCGAATACATTGCTACCTCCAATGGCCGGGTGGCGTTGTTCAGCCAGCGTTTTCTGAGCGACGAAAAATTCGCCAAGAAGTCCTGGAAAAAGGTCTGCGGCAAAATCATCGCCCAGCTGCCCCCCAAAGTGTACATCAGCTTCGATATTGACGGCCTCGACCCCAAGCTGTGCCCGGGCACCGGCACGCCCGTGCCCGGCGGCCTGGAGTTTGAGGAAGCCACGTACCTGATTCGCTCCATTGTGCGGTCCGGCATCACCATCATCGGCTGCGACCTCAACGAAGTAGCGCCCGGCGACAGCGACTGGAACGGCATTGTAGGCGCCCGTCTGCTCTACCAACTTTGCAACTGGATGGCCGTATCTCAAGGCCGCCTCACCGCCAAGGGAATGGAGGTGGCCGACTAAATTTCTCTCACCTCAATTTTCTTTCCCATGCTTGGTTTTATCCTCAAATTCATCCTCACCGCTGTGCTGGTGTACGGCCTCAGTATGGTGCTGCCCGGCGTGGTGCTGACCGGTTTTGGAGGCGCAGCTATTTTGGTGCTGGTGCTAGGCGTACTGAACGCGGTAGTAAAGCCCATTCTCAAGATTCTGGGCTTTCCCATCACGGTGCTCACATTGGGCCTGTTCCTGCTGGTCATCAACGTCATCATCGTCAAGCTGGCCGATTTTCTGATGAGTAGCTTCGACGTGCACGGTCTGCTGAATGCGTTGCTGTTTAGCATTGCGTTATCCGTCGTCAATGCCGTAGTTGATTTGGTGGTAGATTAGTGCAATGCGCCACCATCCAACACAAAAGAGCCCCTGCTGAATTATCAGCAGGGGCCCTTTTGCATTGGATGGTGTCCTTTTATATCCGTCGAATATCCGCGCCGAGAGCATTTAAACGCTGGTCGATAAACTGGTAGCCGCGGTCAATCTGCTCCACGTTGAGGATGGTGCTGGTGCCCTCGGCCGATAGAGCCGCGATGAGCAAAGCCACGCCGGCCCGGATATCGGGCGAGGTCATGGTGATGCCGTTCAGGCGCTTGGTGTGGTCGAGGCCGATGACAGTGGCGCGGTGCGGGTCGCAGAGGATAATCTGGGCACCCATGTCGATGAGCTTGTCCACGAAGAACAGGCGGCTCTCGAACATTTTCTGATGAATAAGCACCGTGCCCTTGGCCTGGCAGGCCACCACCAGCACAATGCTAAGTAGGTCGGGGGTGAAGCCGGGCCAGGTGTGGTCGCTCACCGTGAGGATGGAGCCGTCGAGGTACGTAGCAATTTCATAGTGTGGCTGAGCCGGAATGTGAATGTCGTCGCCCCGGAATTCAATCTGAATGCCCAGCTTGCGGAAGGTGTCCGGGATGAGCCCCAGTTCAGGAATCTGGCAGTCTTTGATGGTGATTTCGGAACCCGTCATGGCCGCGAGGCCGATAAAAGAACCGATTTCTATCATGTCGGGCAGCATGCGGTGTTCGGTGCCGCCCAGGCGCTGCACGCCCTCAATAGTGAGCAGGTTCGACCCGATACCCTGAATATTGGCACCCATGCGCACCAGCATGCGGCAAAGCTGCTGCAGGTAGGGCTCGCAGGCGGCATTGTAGATGGTGGTGGTGCCTTCGGCCAGCACGGCAGCCATCAGAATATTGGCGGTGCCGGTTACGGAGGCTTCGTCGAGCAGCATGTGCGTGCCCGTCAGCTTGCCGTCTACTTTGATGCGGTAGAAATCCAGGCCTTCCAGCGTGAGCTTGCCGCCCAGCTTTTCCAGGCCTAAAAAGTGGGTATCCATGGGCCGGCGGCCAATTTTGTCGCCGCCCGGCTTGGGCAGCTGGCAGCGACCGTAGCGCCCCAGCATGGGCCCCAGAATCATCACCGAACCCCGCAAAGAGCCCGCCTGCGTCACAAATTCCGGCGTGTCCATGTAGTCGAGATTCACCTGCTCGGCCTGAAAAACGTAAGTATCGGTGGCCAGCTTGCCCACTTTTACGCCCAAATCGCGCAGCAGCTCAATGAGCTTGTTGACGTCGCGAATGTCGGGGATGTTGCTGATGGTGACCGGCTCCGAGGTGAGCAGTACCGCGCAGAGAATCTGGAGAGCTTCGTTTTTGGCCCCCTGGGGCGTGATTTCACCGTGCAGTGTTTTGCCACCGCGTACTTCAAATGCTGCCATTTTGGATTAAGCTGTTAGCTAATAGCTGTTAGCCATTAGCTCATTGATAACTAGCTGAATTGGCTGATAGACAGTCTTTAGCTAACAGCTAATTGCTACCAGCTACCAGCTAAAATAATTATTGGGGCGGCTGCTGGGGCTCCTGGCTGCGGCCTTTCTTGCGCTTCTTGCCGTTTTTGTTGCCGAAGCCGTTGCCCCGGCTGTCGCGGTCGCGGCCTTCGCGGTTGTCGCGGCCCTCGCGCCGGTCGCGGCCTTCGCGCTGCTGGGGCTGGGGCACGATGAAGGCCTTGGTAGCGCCCGTACCGGCTGGCATTTCAAATAGGTTATCGCTGTCGACCACGGCCGGGTCGAGTTTGAGCTGGCCGCCCGAGAGCTCGCCCAAATGCCGCAGAATGGTCACGTCCTTGGCGTTTTCCTTGTTGTGCTGGCGGTACAGGAACTTCATGGTCCGGCCAATCTGCACGGTGGCCTGTTCGCGCTCGGCGGCATCTTCCAGGGTAACGGCTTTGGCAATGAGGGCTTCCACGGCCACGCCGTAGGCGCGCAGTTTGGGGCCCTGGCGCGGGTAGGGGACGCGGGCGGGTTTCTCGGTGCGCACCGTGAGGCTGCGGAGCGGCACCGGCGCCTCCAGGGTCACTTCTTCGCCGGCCATGGCGTGCAGGTGGTTCCAGAGGCGGGTTTGCACTTCGGGTAGCTCGCGCAATGCGGGCTGCAGGCGCAGCATCAGCTGCACAATTTGCCCGGCTCGTTTGGTGCGCTCGGCCACGTCCTCAATGTCTTTGAGGCCCAGAATGAGCTGGTAGGTACTGTGCCCGTATTCGCGCACCAGCAGTTGCAGGTGGAAGGGCAGGTTGAGGAGGTCAGTCATTGATATATAATAAGGGGGGCGTCTGCGACGGGGCCCAAGCCAAAGATAGGACGATGGGCGCATGCCCCGGCCGTGGCGTCAGCAGAAGATTAGTGCAGCCGCAGTTTGGCGAAACTCAGTAGCAGCACTTTCTCGCCCACTTCCTCAAACTGGATGGTAGCCTTGGTGGTGCCCTGCTGCGTTTCGAGCGCACTCACTACGCCAAAGCCAAACTTGGCGTGCTCCACGCGCTGCCCGCTTTGCAGGTTCGACGTGTCGGAAGGAGTGAAGTCGGCTGGGGCTACGTATTTGGTGGCCTGCACCTTGCGCGGCGCTACCGGTATCAGATTCGACCGCCGCTCAAACACGTGCTGAAACGGCGAATCGCCCGCGCCCGGCCCGGCGGCAAATTTGAAGTTGACGTACTGCGGGTCGATTTCGTCCAGAAAGCGCGACTTCTCGCAGCTCCGCAGGTTGCCCCATTGGTAGCGCGAGGTGGCATAGCTCAGCGTGAGCTTTTTCTCAGCCCGCGTTATAGCCACGTAAAACAGGCGCCGTTCCTCCTCCAAATCGGCCCGGGAGGTAATCATCATCTGGCTCGGAAATAGGTTTTCTTCCATGCCCACGATGTACACGTTGCGGAATTCCAGGCCCTTGGCCGAGTGAATGGTCATCAGCGTCACGGCCTCGCCTTCCTGGGCCGCGTCCTTCAGGTCGGAATCTGTGACCAGGGCAATGTCTTGCAGAAATGCGCCGAGGCTTTTGTCCTCGCGTTCGGGGTCGTCCACGTATTCTTTAATGCCGTTGAGCAGCTCCTGCATGTTCTCGTAGCGGGAGAGGCCCTCAATGCTCTTGTCAGCATAAAGCTCCTCCAGCATGCCCGAGTTCTTGGCAATAAACTTGGCCGCTTCAAAAGCGTCTTCCTTGGCCGCTACGGCAATGTAGCTTTTGATTTTTTCGGCAAATCCCACCACCGGGTTGCTCACCCGCGAGGGCATGAATTGGTCGGCATTGGCCACCACTTCCCAGAGGGTGTGGTTCTGCTCGTCGGCAGTGGTAATGAGTTTGCTGATAGTGGTGTCACCAATGCCGCGCTTTGGGTAATTAATTACCCGGCGAATAGCTTGCTCGTCATTCTGGTTGACAGTCAGGCGCAGATAAGCCACCAAATCCTTGATTTCCTTGCGCTGATAAAAGCTCAGGCCACCAACAATTTTGTATTTAATATTTAATTTCCGCAACGATTCCTCCATCGCGCGGCTTTGCGCATTGGTGCGGTAGAGAATGGCAAAATTGTCGTACGACAAATGCCCATTCATCTTGTCCTCAAAGATGGAAGCGGCCACCAATTTGCCCTCCTCGTTGTCAGAAGCCGCTTTTAGCACCTCAATCAGGGTGCCATCTTCGTTTTCCGAAAATACGTCTTTGCGCAATTGCGCCTGGTTGTTTTTAATTACCGAATTTGCCGCCCAAACAATATTTTTGGTGGAGCGGTAATTCTGCTCCAATTTAAATACCTGCAATTCGGGGTAGTCTTTCTCGAAATTGAGAATGTTGGTAATATCGGCGCCGCGGAAGGCGTAAATGCTCTGCGCATCGTCGCCTACCACGCAGATATTCCGCTCTTTGGCGGCCAGTTTGCGAGTAATTAAATACTGCGAGTAGTTGGTGTCCTGGTACTCGTCCACCATCACGAACCGGAACATGTTCTGGTACTTGTTCAGCACATCCACGTGGTCCTTAAACAGCACGTTGGTGTTGAAAAGCAGGTCGTCGAAATCCATGGCGCCGGCCTTAAAGCAGCGCTGCTGGTACTGCTGGTACAGCACCCCAATTTTGGGCCGGAGCGCCGCCTCGTCATCGGCCTTGATGGCCGCGTCGTTAAGGTACTGATTCACCGAAATCAGCTTGTTTTTGGCGGCTGATATGCGGCCCAGCACCAGACTGGATTTGTAGAGCTTGTCGTCTAGCTCCAGCTCCTTCACAATCTGGCCCATCAGGGTTTTAGAATCCTGGGAGTCGTAGATAGTGAAGCTGCGCGGATAGCCAATTTTGTCAGCTTCGGTGCGTAGGATTTTGGCAAACACCGAGTGAAACGTGCCCATCCACAGGTTGCGGGCATTGGGTCCCACCACCTTTTCGACGCGGGCGCGCATTTCCTTGGCGGCCTTGTTGGTAAAAGTGAGGGCGAGGATGTTGAACGGGTCAACGCCTTTTTCGAGCAGGTTGGCGATGCGGTAGGTGAGTACCCGGGTTTTGCCCGAGCCGGCACCGGCTATAATCATGCACGGGCCTTCGGTTTGCATCACCGCGGCCGCCTGCGAGCCATTGAGTAGGGAGAGATAATCTAATGCCATCAGCGAATTAAGCCGCCTTTTGGACGGTTGACAAAGATACGGCCACCGGATAGGGGGCGCAACCAATTTCTAGCCCTGCGGGCGGGGTTATCTTTGTTCTAATGATTATTATTCAAGAAACGGTCATCTCCGATGACATCGCCGATAACTTTTTTGTCTGCAACCTCGAAGCCTGCAAGGGCGCCTGCTGCGTGGAGGGTGACCTCGGTGCCCCCCTCGAAGAGCCCGAGCTCAAGATTCTGGAGCAGGAATACGCCAACATCAAGCCCTTTCTCACCGATGCGGGCCGCGCGGCCATCGAGGCGCAGGGCCTTTACATCAAGGATTGGGAAGGCGACTTCAGCACCACCACCATCGACGACAAAGAATGCGCCTACGCCCTTTACGACGAGCGCGGCATTCTGAAATGTGGCATTGAGCAGGCGTACCTAGCCGGTGCCACCACGTTCAAAAAGCCCATTAGCTGCCACTTATATCCCATTCGTATCACCAAATACGAGGGGTTCGATGCCCTGAACTACGACCGGTGGGGCATCTGCAACCCAGCCTGTTCGTTTGGTGACAAGCTGGGCGTGAAAGTGTACCAATTTCTTAAAGACCCACTCATTCGCAAGTACGGCGAGGGCTGGTACGGCGAATTGGTGCGGGAAATTGAGAACCCTACACCGGGTAAGAAGTAGTAGGAGATATAGAAAATAGAACGTCATGCTGAGCTTGCCGAAGCATCTCTACCACGCAACTAATCAATTTTAGTATTGCAGTAGAGATGCTTCGGCTGCGCTCAGCATGACGTTCTTCTTTGTATTTAGAAAGAAGCTTATGCCTCTTTCACCACAATCTTCTCGATTTCGTCGTTGGCCTGAATCTGGTCGATAACCTCCACGCCCTCTACTACTTTGCCGAATACGGTGTGCACGCGGTCGAGGTGGGCGGTATTCTGGCGGTCGTGCACCACAAAGAACTGCGAGCCGCCGGTGTTCTTGCCGGCGTGGGCCATGCTTAGGGCGCCGCGCTCGTGGTACTGGTTGTTGCCACTGGTTTCGCAGTCAATTTTGTAGCCGGGGCCACCGGTGCCGGGCTGGCCCTTGGCGCCTTCGCGGGTGTTGGGGCAGCCGCCCTGAATCACAAAATTTGGGATGACACGGTGAAATTTCAGACCGTCGTAGTAGCCTTTTTCAGCCAGGTCAATAAAATTTTTAACAGTTTTCGGAGCGTCTTGCTCGTAAAATTCAACTTTCATAACACCTTTCTTGGTGTGGATTTCGGCAGTTTTCATGAATTCGCGGGTTTAGCGGAAGAAATAATTGGTAGTTCCCCAATGCGGGGGCTTCATAACAACGAAGGTAGGAAATCGGTTGGGTCCGAAACATCCAACGTGGTTTCGCATTTCGTAACCTCGACGGCGAATCACCATATTTGCCGATAATAATTTTTACAATACCCAATTCACCTCATTTTTTTCATGAAAAAGCAATTTGCCCCCCTGATGGCCGCTTTGGCCACGTCGCTCATGCTCGCTAGCTGCAGCACCGAAACCAAAACCGAAACCGAAGTAGTGGCTACCGAAACCGAAGCCACTATGGAAGGCGACTCGGCTCGTATGGCCAAGCCCGAGGGCGTGATGGTAGACGGTGTGGCCATGACGGCTGACAAGGATATCGTAGACAACGCTGCTGCTGCTTCGAGCGTGAGCACGCTGGTGGCCGCCGTAAAGGCTGCTGGTCTGGTTGAGACCCTCAAAGGTGCCGGTCCTTTCACCGTATTCGCCCCCACCAACGCCGCTTTCGACAAGCTGCCCCAAGGTGCCGTAGCCGGCCTGATGGAGCCCGCTAGCAAAGACAAACTGGCTGGTGTGCTCACCTACCACGTAATCGCCGGCCGCTTGGTGGCCGCCGACCTGAAGGATGGTCAGGAACTGACCACCGTGAACGGTGAGAAGCTGAAAGTAACCGTGAAAGATGGTACTGTAATGATTGGCAACGGCAAAGACGCCCCCGCTACCGTACAAATCGCCGACGTTATTTCGAGCAACGGCGTGACCCACGTTATCGATAGCGTGATTCTGCCCGCTGCCAAGTAGTCGCTCTTGAAGCACAAAAAAACCCGCTGGTGAAAACCAGTGGGTTTTTTTGTGCTTCAAGAGCTGCAAGCTTCAAGCTACAATCATTCCTGGCTAGCAACTTAAAGCTCACTGCTATTCTAATGCCGGTTGTCCTCGCCGGCCAGCATGCTCAGGTAGCTATCGTAGCGGGGAAGGGCGATGCGGCCCTGGTCCACGGCCTCGCGCACCACGCAGCCGGGCTCGTGGGTGTGCCGGCAGTTGTGGTAGCGGCACTGGTTGAGCAGGGCGCGCATTTCGGGGAAGTAGCCGGCCAGTTCGGCTGGGGGCATGTCCACGAGGCCCAGTTCCTTTATGCCCGGCGTGTCGATGATGTGGGTGCCAGGGCGCACTTCCAGCATTTCGGCAAAGGTGGTGGTGTGCACGCCTTTGTCCGAGAATTCGCTGATTTCGGCGGTTTTTAGGTCCAGGTCCGGTACCAGGGCGTTGATGAGCGTGCTTTTGCCCACGCCGGAGTGGCCGGCCAGCAGGCTCACCTTGCCATCCAGAAGATGGTCGATTTCCGGAACGCCCTCGCCCGTCGTGGCCGCGCAAGTGAGGCTGGGGTAGCCCAGGCTGGCGTACATGCCCGCAATCTCGGCCTGGTACTCAAACCCTTCGGCGTCGTAAAGGTCAGTTTTATTGAAGAGCAGCGTGACGGGGACATGGTAGGCCTCGGCCGTGACCAGAAACCGGTCGATAAAACCGAATGACGTGGCCGGCGAAACCAGCGTGACGACGAGCAGGGCCTGGTCAAGATTGGCGGCCACGATGTGCGAATGGCCGGTTTTGTGCACCGAGCGGCGAATGATGTAGTTGCGGCGCGGCACAATGTGCGAGATAACCGCAGCTCCCTCCGCCTGCGCTTCTACCGTGAACTCCACGTGGTCGCCCACGGCTAATGGGTTGCTCACCTTTAGGCCTTTAATCTTGAATTTGCCCCGCAGGCGGCACCGGTAGAGCTGGCCGGTTTCGAGGCCGCGCACCACGTACCACGAGCCCGTGGACTTCACCACCGTGCCAGTTAGCAAGGTATTGGGGGCAGGAGGGGAGGCGATGTCAGGATTCATGAGGTGGTGTGGCCGGGCAGCGCGGCCATAATAGTGCGGGTGGCGCCGGCCTGGCCGTGCACATAGTCAAGCAGGGCGTCCTGGAGCCGTAGGCGGGCTTCTTCATTGTGCCATAAGTAAGTGAAGGCCGCTTCCAACTCCTGCGCATTGTGAATGGGAAACGCACATTTGAGCGCGACTAATTCGGTGGCCTCCTGAAATTTTTCATAAGCAGGTCCAAAAAACAAGGGCGAGCCAAATGCCGCGGCCTCCAGCGTGTTGTGCAGGCCCTTGCCAAATGCGCCCCCGACGTAGGCGTACTGGCCAAAACGGTACAGCTGGCTCAGCAAGCCGATGTTATCGAACAACAGGATGCGGCTCTGCGCCACGGTTGCCGGCTCGGCCTGCGAATACCGCCGCACGAGGCCGGGAAACGAAGTTTCCACTAGGCGCAGGTTGCTTTCCGTAATTTCATGCGGGGCCACCAAAACCCGCAGTTCGGCTCCGTAGCGGCGAATTAGCGGTGCCAAAGCGGGCAGGTCCTCGGGCCAGCTGCTGCCCACCACCAGTACCGGCGCGCCATCGGCCACGAAGGCACTGACCACGGGCAACACTTTGGGGGGCAGGGCCGCCGTGGCTACTACCGTATCAAAGCGGGTATCACCGGCCACACTCACCTGATGAATTCCCGCGTCGCGCAGTAGCTGGGCCGACGCTTCGTTTTGAGTGAAAATGTGCGCAAATCGCCGGAGAATGCCGCGGAAGAAGCCGCCCCAGGGCTTGAAGAAAACCTGGTTTTTGCGAAAAATGGCCGATACTACCACCGCCGGAATTCCCCGCCGGTGGGTTTCATTCAGAAAATGGTACCAGAATTCATACTTCACAAACACCACCAACTGGGGCTGCACCGCATCCAGGAAAGCGCGGGCGTTGCCACGCGTGTCCGGCGGCAGGTAAAAGATGTAGTCGGCGCCAGGCCAGTCCTTGCGAATTTCGTAGCCCGAAGGCGAGAAAAAAGTGAGCACCAGCTTGGTGGCCGGGTGGGCTTTCCGGTAGGCTTCCAGTAGGGGCCGGCCCTGCTCAAACTCGCCCAGCGAGGCGCAATGGAACCAGACGCGGGGCGCACATTCGGTGCCGATTGTGCGCCGAATGTGCGCCAGCAGCCCCCGGCGGCCCGCTACCCAGGCCGCCGCCTTGGGCACAAACGGCGCCAACACGCGCAGTAACAGGCCGTAAAGGGCCAGGGCTATGTTATAAAAGAAAAGCAAGCCCCAAAATTACGCTAATCTGGCCCAAGCCCGCCGCTATTTGTGCATTCTAGTCGTGCGCGTCGGCCTGCCAGTCCACGGGGCAGGCCTCGCCGTTGTTTTCGTAGTGTTGCAAGGCATCTATCATGCGCAGGGCTTCGCTGATGCTGCGGCCCAGGGGCCGGTCATTCACCAGCTGGTGGCGCACGATGCCGTCCTTGTCAATCAGAAACAGGCCGCGGTAGGCCATGGGCGAACCTGTGAAGGTCATCTCGCCCTGCTCATTGTAGTCGTAGTGGCCACCGAGTACGTCGTAGTTGGCCGAAATAGTCTTGGTGGCATCGGCTACCAGCGGGTATTTCACGCCAGCAATGCCGCCCGTGTCGCGCGACTTCAATTCCCAGGCCAAGTGCGCGTACTGCGAATCGGTGGAGCAGCCGACGACCGCTACGTTCCGGCGCTCGAATTCAGCCAATCGGTCCTGAAAAGCCAGAATTTCAGAGGGACACACCAAGCTGAAATCGGCGGGGTAAAAAAAGAATAAGACGTGCTTTTTGCCCAAATAGCGGTCCAGCGAAAAGTCTTCTTCGAACGTGCCGTCAATAACGGCGGTAGCTTTAAAGGAAGGGGCGCGTTTGCCCACGAGTACTGACATAGAGGAAATGTGAAAAATGTGGAAATGTGGAGATGTAGGAATGTGAAAATTTGCTTGGGACGGTGGCTGGTTGTGGGTACGTATTGGGCGTGAAAGGCACTGATATCAACAGCATATTTTCACATCCCCACATTTTTTACATTTTCACACCAAAAAAATTACCGGCCCTTAAATTCCGGCTTGCGCTTCTCAACAAAGGCCGCCATGCCTTCCTTCTGGTCTTCAGAGGCAAACGTGAGGTAAAAGTTTTTGCGCTCGAAATGCAGTCCCTCGTCCAGATGGGTTTCAAAAGAGCGGTTCACCGATTCCTTGGCCAGGCGGGCCGCCACCGGGCTCATGGCCGCGATGCTGGCCGCCAGGCGGTAGGCTTCCTCCAGGTACTGGCCCACTGGCACCACGCGGTTTACCAGCCCCACGCGGTGCGCCTCCTGGGCCGAGATAAATTCGCCGGTGAGCACCATTTCCATGGCTTTGGCCTTGCCCACGGCCCGCGTGAGGCGCTGGGTGCCGCCTGCGCCGGGCATGGTGCCAATGCGAATTTCGGGCTGCCCGAACTGGGCCGTTTCTGAGGCCACGAGCATGTCGCAGGTCATGGCCAGCTCGCAGCCGCCGCCCAGCGCGAAGCCCGACACGGCCCCGATGAGCGGCTTACGGAACTTGCGAATCTGGTCCCAGGTGCTGAACTGGTCGGTAATGAGCATGTCGATGGCCGTTTTGCCGGCCATCTGCTTAATGTCGGCCCCGGCGGCAAAGGCGCGCTCGTTGCCCGTAATGATGACCACGCGCACGGCGTCGTCCTCGTCCAGCACCTTCAGAGCATCGCGGATTTCCTGCATCAATTGCAGGTTCAGGGCGTTCAGCTCTTTGGGCCGGTTGAGCTGGATGAGGGCCACGGCCGGACGGGCCTGTGGGGTTACGAGAATGAATTCCATGGGAAGCAGGGAGTGAATCGAGCGGAGCGACTAAAAAATTATTGGCAAACGAATTGAAAAGTATTGCGCGTACGTTGCTCCAGTAGCAGGCGTTTGCCCGCCGTGAGGCGCGTAATGCTGGCCGCGTCGTAGTTTTTGATGGTGAAGAGCGTCAGGCCGGTGTTGTAGTGCAGGGTGAACTGCTCGCGCAGCAAGTCCAGCAACTGGTGCACGCGGCGCTCCGAAAAATCGGTGCACACCGAAAAGCTGATGGCCGAATTCTGCATCAGGTTGATTTTGAGCCGCGCCTGCGCCAGCGCCCCAAAAATCACCTCCAGGTTTTCTTCCGACACAAAAGCGAAGTCTTTGCTTTCGAAGGAAATCAGGCACTGCTCGGTTTTGCGGATGAAGGCCGGGGCCAGCGCCGGGTGCTGGCAGTCGTGAATGAGCGTGCCCTCGGCCGCCGGGTCCAGAAACGACTTAACGCGCAAAGGAATATTACGGTCGGCCAGCGGCTTCAGCGTTTTAGGATGAATAACCGAAGCGCCGTAATAGGCCATTTCGATGGTTTCGCGGTAGCTGATTTCGGGGTAGCGCACCGTGTCCGGAAACAGCTTGGGGTCGGCATTGAGCAGGCCTGCCACGTCCTTCCAGATGGTCACGCTCTCGGCCCGCAGGCAGTAGGCCAGAATGGCGGCCGTGTAGTCGGAGCCCTCGCGGCCGAGCGTAGTGTGAAAATTTGTGTTAGTTCCGCCAATAAATCCTTCCGTAACAATTAGCTCAATGCCTGAAGCGACTAATTGATTGATATTTAACTTAATATTTTCAGCGGTTTCAACCCAATCTACTTGCCCTTCGCGCCAATTTTCGTTGGTCGTAATTAGTTCTTTAGCAGCGCTTTTACTGACTTCATTCCAGGAAAAATTATTAGCCAATGCTCCCGTCACGATGGCGACGGAAAGCCGCTCGCCATAGCTCACTATTTGGTCGTATCCCTGGTCATAAGTCCAGACGGTATCAATTGAAACCAGTGCATCAGCAAGTTCAGCAAGAATTTCTTCGACTAGTTCAGTATTAACATCAGCTTCTTTTGGTAATTGTAGGCGCATCAACTCCTCAACCGTTGCGCGATGTGCTGTGGCTAAAGCTGAGAATTGCCCCGAATAATCCGCGCCGCGGTACGCTAAATCATAAATCTCCTCCAGCGCATTGGTCGTTTTGCCCATTGCCGACACCACAATCACCAGCGGGCCCTGCGGCCCAAAGTCCCGCACAATGCGGCAGAGGTTGAGAATCGCCGCCGCGTCCTTCACCGAGGCGCCGCCAAATTTGTACACCTGAATTCCCTGTGCTTCCTCCATAAGGCCCAAAAGTAGGCACCCACGCCGGAAAGGTGCCTTTCGGGGCCATTCGCAACTGATTCGGGCTGACTGAACGCTGTTTCGGGATAAGTAGGAGGGGTATTGCGCCCGATAGTAGCTTTCTCGGCGCGAACCGGGTAAATTTGCCCAAAGCATTCCCACTCAACTCTTTTTATGGACCACAACAAACTGGCCCTGCCCGTCGGCACTACTCTCGACCGTTTCATCATGCGCAAGCAGGAGGACTTTCCTTATGCCACGGGAGAATTGTCGCAGCTATTGCGCGACATTGCCCTGGCCGCCAAGATTGTCAACCGCGAAATCAACCGCTCCGGCCTCATCGACATTGCTGGCGCCTACGGCAGCCAGAACGTGCAGGGCGAAGACCAGCAGAAGCTCGACGTTATTGCCAACATTCGCTTCATTCGCGCCCTGCGCAACGGCGGCGAAGTGTGCACCATCATCTCCGAAGAGGATGATGAGATGATTCAGACCGGCAACAATCAGGGCAAGTACGTGGTAGCCATCGACCCGCTCGACGGCTCCTCGAACATTGACGTGAACGTGAGCATTGGCACCATTTTCAGTATTTACCGCCGCGTATCGCCCACCGGCCGCGAGGGCACCGCTGCCGATTGCCAGCAGCCCGGCACCCATCAGGTAGCCGCCGGCTACGTCATCTACGGGTCCAGCACCATGATGGTGTACACGACCGGTAACGGCGTGAACGGCTTCACCTACGAGCATTCGCTGGGCGAATTTTTCCTCTCGCATCCTGATATTCAGACGCCTAAAACCGGCGCCGTCTATTCCATCAACGAAGGCAGCTCCGAGTCGTTCTCGTCCGGCGTGGCCGCTTTTGTGAAGCACTGCAAAGACAACAGCTTTTCGGCCCGCTACATCGGCTCGTTGGTAGCCGATTTCCACCGCAACCTGCTCAAAGGCGGCATCTATATTTACCCCGCAACCGCCAAAAATCCGCAGGGCAAGCTGCGCCTGATGTACGAGTGCAATCCGCTGGCCTTCATCGTGGAGCAAGCGGGGGGCAAAAGCTCCAACGGCTACCAGCGCACCATGGAAATTGAACCCAAAACGCCCCACGAGCGGTGCCCGGTTTTCATCGGCAGCAAAGAGCTGGTGGAGGCCGCCGAAGCCTATCTGGTACAAGAGAAGGAAACGAAAGCGGTAGCTTCGAAATAAGCAATCTGTAACCCAAAAAGGGCCGTTCCTACCAGTAGGAACGGCCCTTTTTGGGTTACAGATTGCTGTTTACTCAGCTTTCTCGGTGTCGGCTGCCGGCGCTTCGGCTGCAGCCTTGGCAGATTTGCGCTTGGCTTTGGGCGCTTCCTCGGTTATTGCGTCTGCGTCTGCTTCTGCTTCAGCGGCTGGGGCGGCGGCTTCCTGATAGGGCAGGTGCTTGCTCACGATGCCAAACCAGCTGGCCAGCTTCTTGATATCGGACAGGTACACCCGGTCGCGGTCGTAATCGGGAATCACGCCGGCCATGAAATCGGTCAGCTCGGCTTCGCTCGATTTGGAGGTAACCGGGGCCGCAACGCCGTGCTTTTGATAAATGCGCTCGAACACTTCGGTCAAAGGCACCGTCTCGTCGGGGTTCTGGGTATAGATTGAAATCTCCGCCAGGAGCGAAACTTTGTTGCGGGCCGGAGCCAGGGTGCGAGTCGATTTTTCGTCCAGGCTTTCGACCAGAACACCGTGGCGCGCGGCGCGCACCAGGCGGTAGAGACCGGGCATTCCGCTGATGGCGGCCAACTCTTGCAGTTCGTAGGGCATCTTGTTTGGTAATAAATGGAAAATGAGGAGCTAACGCAAAAAAAAATGAATGCGGCGCACCTGCCGGTTATTCCTTCTTCGGTATCGTTCCCCGCTCAAAATTAGGCTTTATTCTCCTCCCGCAGCTTTTGGGGCCGGTGCGCTAAGCTTGAATACGATGGGCAAGCTGGTAAGAATCGGGTACTCCGGGTTGTTGAATTTCAACAGGCGCACCACGCGCAGCGCCTCTTCGCCGGTGCCGCCGCCCACCTGCTTCACCAGTTTAACGCCTTGCATGCTTCCGTCCGGGTTCAGCGTGAAGCTGACGATGCACTGGCCCTGAATGCGGTTGCGCTTGGCCGTGAGTGGATATTTCAGCTCCTTGGCAATGAAGTCGTACATCGCCGCCTGGCCGCCTTCGTAGTATTCGGCCACCGGAATGACCTTGCCCGCCGCGCCGAGGCCCGCGCCTTTTTCGGCGGCGGCCGGCTGGGGAGTGGGAGCGGTTTGGGCCACAGCGGGGGCCGCTGCCGCCAGCAGCAAGCCAAAAATAAGCTGCGAAAAAGAGGATTTCTGTAACATGAATCTTCTGTTAATAAGACAAGGATAAGACAAGCGAGAACGGCCCGGTTCGGGCCCGCCGCTACTGGCAATTACGGGGCCAATTTACGAATTGCTCTCCGCCCCGGCCACCCAATCCTTGTTCACTTCGGCAATGAAGTCGAGTACTTCCTCGCGTCCCTGCGCCGTTTCGGCCGAGGTCTGAAAATAGCGGGGCAGCTCGTCCCAGATTTCGCTCATTTTGGCCAGGTAAGTGGCTAGCAACGCTTTGGTTTGCGCGGTGGACTGCTTGTCGGTCTTCGTAAATATCATGACGAAGGGGATGCCCTCCTCGCCGAGCTTCTCCATGAATTCCAGGTCGGCAGACTGGGGCGCGTGCCGCGAGTCGATGAGTACGCACACGCACATCAGGTTGGGCCGCTGGCGCAGGTAGTAATTAATCATGCGCGCCCATTCGGCGCGGGACGTTTTGCTCACTTTGGCATAGCCGTAGCCCGGCAAGTCCACTAAAAACCAGTCATCGTTGATAACAAAGTGGTTGATGAGCTGCGTTTTCCCGGGCGATGCCGACGTTTTGGCCAAGCCTTTGTGCTCCGTCAGCATATTAATGAGCGACGACTTGCCCACGTTGGAGCGGCCAATAAAAGCAAATTCCGGCAACGTGGGAGCAGGGCACAAGTCGGCCCGCGAATTACTGGTTAGAAAGCGAGCATCACGAATAATCATTGACGAACGGATAAATAAGCGAATGGTAAAAGAGCAACGGGCGCAAAATTACACCCGAAAGCAAAGGCTTGGGGACCTAAATAAAAAACAGCGTATTGAATGGCTATTGCATTGATGCTTCTATATTTGCGCGGTATGCCTGCCAAGCCAGCAGGCCACTACACCTGATTTCAGAAGCGCCTTAATGGCCGAATTTTTGTTCAAAACCGCTTTTTGCAAGCAAAAACCCTATCTTTGCCCGTCATTGTCCTGCATTTGACGAGGCGAAGCGTGCGGTGTTGTTAGCTTTTGGTGCGGTTGCCTTTTGTGCAAAGCAGCAGGAAAGCCTAACCCTAACACTGTTTTTCAGTATAAGCCCAAAAATTAACGCGCCGCTAATACAATTGTCAGCGCTGCACGTTTCCGAGTAAAACCCCTTCAGAAATTTCTTTTTTTCAAACTTCTCCTCCAATGGACAACTTATCCAGAAGGTTACTGCAAGCCTCGTGCGCCGTTGCTCTTACGGCCGCTACTGCCTCCACGGCTCAAGCGCAAAGCACCGGCAAGGACCTCAAAACCGGCAACAAGTTATTCGAGCAGGAAAATTACCGCGCCGCCCTTCCGTTCTACGAGAAGGTATTGGCAAAAGACCCGAACAATGCCAAAGCGCTGTTCAACGCCGGTATTTCCTATATGTCGTTCGACAAGGAAAAGGCCAGTGACTACATTTACAAAGCACAGAAGCTCAAGCCGAAGGTTTCGAAAGATGTGGAGTACTGGCTCGGCCGGGTAGACCACCTGAACTATAATTTCGACGAGGCCGTGGCTCACTTCCAGGCCTACAACGTCACGCTGAAAAAGAACGACCAGCGCAAAGAAGAGCTTGCCCAGCTTATTCAGCACAGCAAAAATGCCAAGGTGCAGTTCAACTCGCCCAAGGATATTTTTGTGAAAAACCTGGGGCCAACCATCAACACGCAGTATTCGGAGCACAGCCCGGTTATTTCGTCGGATGACAAGACGCTGCTTTTTACCTCGCGGGGTGAGAAAGTGACGGGTGCGACGGGCCAGTTCACCGACAAGAAGAACAACAGCATTGCCGCCGATGGCGAGTATTACGAGGATATCTTTGAAACCACCCGCGTGGATGACGAGAACTGGGAGGCTCCCCGCTCGCTGAGCGCGGCCCTGAACGGCAAAGGTCACGATGCCTCGACGCAACTGTTCGACAACGACACCAAGCTGTTGATGTATCGTAACGATAACAACGGCGACATTTTTGTGGCGGAAAGAACCGCTACCGGTGGCTGGTCTGTTCCCAAGCCTTTGGGTGACAACGTTAACTCCAAGTCTTACGAAGGTGACGCTTACATCACGCCCGATGGATTGACGCTTTACTTCTCCACTGGCCGCTACTCGGAAGATGGCACGCTGGACTTGTACGTTTCGACCCGTTCGAGTGTGAGCGGTGACTTTGGCCCGGCTAAATCCCTCGGTGGCGTTATCAATACGCGCTACGACGACGACAGCCCCTACTTGAGCCGTGATGGCAAAACCCTGTACTTCTCGTCGCGCGGCCACAACACGATGGGCGGCTACGATATTTTCAAGTCGGAGTACAACGCTGAAACCCGTCGCTGGGGTACGGCTGAGAACCTGGGCTACCCCATCAATACGCCCGACGACGATTCTTATTACCGCCTGAGCCCCGACGGCTCGTACGCCTACTTGAGCAGCTACCGCATTGGGGGCTACGGTGAGAAGGACATCTACACCATCAACTACATCAAAAACGCCATTATCCAGGGCAAGGTGTTCTCGGCACGCGACAGTGTGACGGTGATTCCGGGTGTAGAGCTGGTGTTCAGCGGTGCGCAGGCCGACAAAACGGCGCTGAGCTTCCGCGACATTACCAAGCCCGACGGTGCGTATCAGGTGGCAGTGCTTTCGGGCCGTACCTACCAGGTAGCGGTGAGCAAAGACGGCCAGAACATCGAAACACAGGAATTCCCGGTGCCGGTTTCGACCAACGACTCGACTATCATCACGAAGAATTTCTACGTGAACTACATCGATACGACCGGCCGGTATGCTTATAAGCCCATCTACTTCGACACCGACAAATACAAGCTTCGTCCGGAGTCGATTACGGAACTGAACAACCTCACCCAGATTCTGACGGCTACGCCCGGCATCAACATCTCGATTGAAGGCCATTGCGACTCGCGCAACACCGACGAGTACAACATGGTACTGGGCCAGAACCGCGCAGAGGCTGCTTACAACTACCTCAAGAAGCAGGGCATCGCTGAAACCCGCATGACCACCGTGAGCTACGGCGAGCGTCGTCCGGCGGCTCCGAACGATTCGCCCGAGAACATGCAGCTTAACCGTCGTGCCGAGTTCAAGCCGGTACTGCAGGAAGGCCAATCCATGCCAATGACCAACCCAGGTAGCACGGGTACGGGTACCACCGGTACCAATTCCGGCTCGATGGGCACCGGCGCAGGCACCAGCGGTGCTGGCATGGCCGCGCCGCTGACCCCCGGCAAAAGCAAAGTGAAAATGGCCGACGGCACCAAGGTGAAAACCAAAGTGGACGAGGACTCCGATAAAGTGAAGGTGAAAACCAAAGGTGCCAACGGCGAGGAAACCAAAACCAAAACCAAAGACGGTGAATTGGATGGTAAAGCCAAGGACGCCAACGGCGACAAAACCAAAATCAAGACCAAAGTTGAGTAGTCAACCGGGTCAGTAAACAGGGAAGCGGGCTGGGCAAATTGTCCGGCCCGCTTTTTTTATGGGCTTTGCGTGGGCACTCCACCTCGTTTATCCCTGAGTTTGTTAACAAAGCGGCCCTGTTGGGCGTTGGGGGAATACAATTTTCTCGCTTCATCACCGTTATTTGCGCCTGCACATGGCCGTAGTACCCTACAAAGACAATTCCGACGACAAGAAATCGCAGGTTGCCCAGATGTTTAACTCCATCGCGGGCAAGTACGATTTTCTGAACCACTTCCTCAGCGCCGGCACCGACATCTACTGGCGGCGCAAGGCGGTGGATGAGTTGAAAGCCCTGCGCCCGGCCCGCATTCTGGATATTGCCACCGGCACGGCCGATTTCGCCATTGAAACCCTGCGCACCGCCGCCGCCGATGCCCACGTAACCGGCGTGGATATTTCGGAAGGCATGCTGGAAGTAGGTCGCCGCAAGCTGGCCGCCAAAGGCCTCGGCCACCGCATTCGCCTGGAGTTGGGGGATTCGGAAAACCTGCCGTTTCAGGACGGCGAGTTTGATGCCGTGACGGCTTCGTTTGGCGTGCGCAACTTCGCACACCTGGAAGCAGGCCTGGCCGAAATGCTGCGCGTGCTGCGGCCGGGCGGCAAGCTGGTTATTCTGGAGTTTAGCAAGCCCACGGCCTTTCCGCTCAAGCAAGCTTATAATTTTTACTTCCGCCGGGTGCTGCCGGTTTTTGGCAAATTGATTTCCAAAGACCAGTCAGCTTATACTTACCTGCCCGCTTCGGTGCAGGCATTCCCCGACGGTCCCGATTTTCTGGCTATTTTGGCCAGGGTCGGTTTCAAAGAACCTGCATGGCAACCACTCACCTTCGGTATCAGCTCCATCTACACGGCGCACAAGTAAAGCGCCTGGCCCTGCTGGGCATTTTGGGGTTGCTGGTGCCCACCGTGGCTTTTGGGCAACGCAAATCCAACTCTAAAGCTTCACGGGGCAGGGGCGGAACTGTGAAATCCATTACGGTGAAAAACCTGCCCGCCTACGACGAGCGGTGGTTTCATCCGGGCATGTATGTCGGCTTCAGCGCGTCCCGCTTTATTATTGAGCAGTCGGACCGCTACATCACCAACCGCAACATCATCGCCAATTCCGTTATCAGTCCGAGCCTGGGCGTGGGGTTTATTGGGGATGCGCGGCTGGGGGATGCGACTTCGCCGTTTGTGCTGCGTTTCGCGCCGGGGGTTTCGTTTCTGACCCGCAAGGTAGAATTCAAGCCGCGGCGGTACCCCAATCCGGATTCCATCGTGACCCAGGAAGTCACTTCCACGGTCATCCAGTTTCCGGTATTGCTAAAGTATCAGTCAGACCGTCGTCGCAATAGTCGCGCCTACATGATAGCTGGTCTCAGCCCCAGCATCACGGCCAGCAACCGTCGCAGCGACCCCTTGCGCAACCAGCTGCAGGCCCTGAACAGCGACCTGACCCTTGAATATGGCGTCGGGCTGGATTTGTTTTACCCCTTGTTTAAGTTGGCGCCGGAGCTGCGCTTTTCGCATGGCCTGCGTAATCTGCTCGTTTCCAGCGACCGTGACGTTTTCAGCCGCAGCCTGCAGCGCATGAGTACCAATTCGGTGACGCTTTACCTCAACATTCAGAATTAAGCCCGGTGGGATGGTTGTCAGCTGCTGGTTGCTAGGCCTTACACAACTGATAACGAATAACCAACAACTGACAACTACCAGCCAACAACGCCCATGAAAACTGCCTTTATTACGGGAGCTTCTTCAGGAATTGGTCGAGCCACTGCGGTGGCGCTGGCTGGTGCCGGCTACCAGTTGGTGATAACCGGGCGGCGGCGCGAGCGGCTAGACGAGCTGGCCGCTCAGCTGGCGCCCGTGCCGGTGCATTCGCTGGTGTTTGATGTGCGGGACCGGGCGGCGGTGCAGGCGGCGGTAGCCACGCTCCCCGCCGCGCTGCAGGCGCCCGATGTGTTGGTGAACAACGCGGGCGGCGCGCACGGCCTGGCTCCAATCCAGACCGGCGACCCTGCCGACTGGGACCAGATGCTCGACGCCAACGTGCGGGGCCTGCTGAACGTGACGCAGGCATTACTGCCAGGCATGACGGCCCGCGAAACTGGATTTATCGTGAACGTGGGCTCGGTGGCGGGGCAGGAGGCCTACGCCAATGGCAACGTGTACTGCGCTAGCAAAGCCGCTGTGGCTATGCTCACCAAAACCATGCGCCTAGACCTGTTGCCCACGGGCGTGCGGGTGGCGGAGGTAAACCCCGGCGCCGTAGAAACCGAGTTTTCGCAGGTGCGCTTTAAAGGTGATGACGCCAGGGCTGCCAAAGTTTACGAAGGCTTTGAGCCTCTGCGCCCCGAAGACATTGCTGAGGTCATCGTGTTTATGGTGACCCGGCCCCCGCACGTCACCATTGCCGAAGTGCTGATATTGGCCGGGGCGCAAGGCGCTGCCACTACCATCATCCGCAAGTAGGTAGTGCTGCAAGCTGGCCTGTGAGCTGGTACGCTGCCCATTGGTCCCGAGCCTCTGGCTCGAACGTGCACTGACGTTTCAGACACCCGCACCCGTCGAGCCAGAGGCTCGAAGCCAATGGGCAGCGCGTCAGAGACGCGCGCCAGCCTCTGTAGCAGCTTAGCTGTTGGTCGGAGTTGCCACAATTTTCTCCAGCACAGCACGGTTGAGTTCGTGCTTTCCGTCGAAGGTGAGCAGGCGGGGAGTTGCTCCGAGTTGCTGAAGTAAGGCTTGCTGCTCGGTCATTTTCGCGGTGGAAATGTATTCGTCTCTGCTGCCGAGAACGAGCGTGAGGTCGAGGCCGCGTAGCAGGCGGGTGACGTCGGGGGCGGCCATGTCTTCGGGGAAGCCACCGGCCCAAAGCACCAGCCGGTCGGGGCGAAAGGGAGCCCGCGTCAGCCACCGGCCGACGGTGGCGGTGCCCTGCGAAAAGCCCAGCACGGTGGTGTGCACCCCGGCCGGGCACGTGGCCAGCACCTGTGCCGCTAGTTGGTTGAGGAAGCCGATGTGGTCTTCTATTTCGTGCAGCCGGTCGTCGCTGGTCATCCAAGAGGCGCCCACACGGCCGCCGTTGCCGCGGAGGTAAAACCGGGAAAGGCCTTCGGGGGCGATGACGACCGTGTGCGGGTCGGCTTCGGTAAGGAAGGCGAAATGGCGCGAGAAATAGGCCGCCAACTGGCCATAGCCGTGGCATACGAACCAGATTCGCCGTGTAGCGGGTGATAACTCACCCAGCTGATAGTACCGGGCGGTGCGGGTTACGGCCAGGTGGTGCTCCGTCATTGCTGTCGATTGGGGAAATGCGCCGGTGAGCTTTCAACCTAAAGTGAGTGAAAGCATCGAATCACCTAACCAGCTCAGCTCGCTGGCAGGTCGTCGGCTGAAAAGTTGAATGGTATTAACGCGGCCAAAGAGGGAAAGCGGAGGATGGTGCCCGCCCGGCTGGGCAGCAGCAGTGGAATGGCTTGCCCCTGGCGGGTTTCGTATTCCAGCATCACCTGGCGGCAGGCGCCGCAGGGGAGGGCCGGGCCAAAGTCGCCGGCGGTGGGGCGGGCCGCGATGGCCATGCCTACAATGGCGGCGTGTTCCGGTTGGCTGGCAGCCAGGCCAAACAGGGCCGTGCGCTCGGCGCAGAGGCCCGAAGGATACGCCGCGTTTTCCTGGTTGGTGCCCCGGAAAATGGTCCCATCGGCTAGGAGCAGGGCTGCGCCCACCTGGAACCCGGAATAGGGCGCGTAAGCGGTGGCGGTAGCGTCGCGGGCGGCTTGCCAGGTGGCTTGCTCGGCGGGAGTGAGGTCAGCGGCAGTGTCCAGCTCTTCGAAGGCGATGAGCTGCTGGCGGGAAATACGGGCCATGAATTGCGGATAAGGGGCGGCGAAGATAGGGCCTCGCGTGGAATGCGAAACCATGAGGGCGAACGGCGGGCATTTCCCCAGCACCAATGCGCCCGGATTGCGCGCTACGCGGGCGGCGCTCCCTACTTTTGCCGCATGACTTCCCGCTTACTACTGCTCGGCGCCGGACGCTCGGCCTCCTCCCTTATTCAATACTTGCTGCGCCACGCGCCGGCCGAAAACTGGTTGCTGACCGTGGCCGACGCCAATGCCGCCCACCTCGCGCCGGTGCTGGCCGCGCATTCGGAGTACGCCCGTGCCGTGCCGTTTGACCTCAGCAATGAAACGCTGCTGGAGCAGCTGGTGGTCGAAGCCGACGTGGTGATTTCCATGCTGCCGGCCCTGCTGCACCCCGTGGTGGCGCGGGTGTGTGTGCGGCACGGCCGGCACCTGGCTACGGCCAGCTACGTGAGCCCGGAAATCGCGGCGCTGCACGACGAGGCCCAGGCGGCCGGCGTGACCCTGCTCATGGAGTGCGGCCTCGACCCCGGCCTCGACCATATGTCGGCCATGCGCGCCATTGCGCACATTCGGGCGCGGGGCGGCCGGCTCATTTCGTTCAAGTCGTACTGCGGTGGCCTGCTGGCGCCCGCGGCCGAGGGCGACAACCCCTGGAAATATAAGTTTACCTGGAACCCGCGCAATGTGGTGCTGGCGGGCCAAAGCACGGCTAAGTTTCTGGAAAACGGGCACCCGCGCTTCATTCCCTATCAGCAGCTGTTTGCGCGCACCGAGACGCTGACATTGCCCGGCTACGGCGACTTTGAGGGCTACGCCAACCGCGACTCCCTCAGCTACCGGGCGCCCTATGGCCTCGATGATATTCCCACTATTCTGCGTGGCACCCTGCGGCGGCCGGGCTATTGCGCCGCCTGGCACGCCCTGGTGCGCCTCGGCCTGACTGACGACGCCGTGAACCTGGGCAATGCCGAAACCATGACCTGGGCGGAACTGGTGGCCGCCTATTTGCCGGTTTCACTCGTTCCAAACCAGGTGCTGGCAGCGCGGCTGGCGCAATACCTGAACCTGGACCCGGCCGGGGAAGAAATGGCCCGTCTGAATTGGCTGGGCTTGTTTTCGGACCGCCCCGTGGGCCAGGCCAACGCTACGCCGGCCCAGCTGCTGGAACGTCTGTTGAGCGCAAAGTGGCAGCTACAGCCGCAGGACCACGACCTGATTGTGATGCAGCACCTGTTCGAGTTTGAGCTGCAAGGCGCCACTCACCGCCTCACCTCGTCGCTGACGGTGGTGGGCGACGATGCCACGCACACCGGCATGGCCAAAACCGTGGGTCTGCCGCTGGGTATGGCGGTGCGTCGGCTCGCGCGGGGCGAAGTAGCACAGCACGGCGTGCTGATTCCGGTGCATGCCGACTTATACGAGCCCATTCTGGATGAGTTGGCGGCGGACTACGGCATTGTATTTCTGGAGGAAGAGCAGCCAGCCTAACCCAACCGACAATATCAGCAGTAGGTGGCCGTTTCGCCTTCGCCATGCAAGCACTCCATGCCTACCTGCGCCTGCGCCGTCAACTCCTGCTTCGGCAGCTGCGCGAAGTTGGCTGGCTGCGGCTGGCCGTGCTGTTGCCCCTGCTGGGGCTGGCCGTGGGCCGGGCGCTGGTGGCGGCGGCAACCAACTCCCAAGCGCGGTGGGCGGTGCCCGTGGTAGTGGTGCTGCTGCTGGCCTCGGCCCACCGGCAACGGGCCGATTTAAAATTTCTGGCCATCAGCGCGCCGGCCTTTCGCCGGTGGCTGGCAGTAGAATACCTGCTCTGGGCCTTGCCGGTGGCGGTGGTATTGGCGCTGTTTCGGGATTGGGGCGCGGCGGTGCTTACGCTGCTGCTGGCACCTTGGGCGGCGGCGTTGCCTCCCGTGCGTGAGGCCCGGGGCACGCGCACCAAAAGCCGCAGCCTGTTTCGCAGTGAGGCATTTGAGTGGGTGAGCGGCCTGCGGGTAGTGGGCTGGGTGTGGCTGCCGCTGCTGGCCGGGGCCGTTTGGCAACACGACGCGCCCCTGGCTCCCGTCGTCGCGCTGGCTGTTTGGCTGCTGGTGCTGCTGGGCTGCTACGGCGTGCCCGAACCCCTCACGATGCTGGTGCTGGCGGCGCGCTCGGCCCGGCAGTTTTTGCGGCGCCGGCTGCTGCTGGGGCTGGGATTGGGGCTGCTCACGGCGGCGCCTTTTCTCGGGCTGCTGGCGGCGGGGCCGGCCGGGGTGGGCGGCGCGGCGGCCGTGGGCGTGTTTTGGCTGGCGTTGCTGGGACTGATTATTCTGGCCAAGTATGCTTTTTATCCGAATGCCACGCAGCTGCGCATTATTCAGGCGCTGGTGGTGAGCGTGGCCCTGCTGCTGCCCGGCAACCCTGTGTACCCGGTGCTGCTGCTGGTGGCGGTGGGCGGCCTCATCTGGCAAAGCCAGCGCCGGCTCCGGACTGTGCTGGGGGAGGCTGGGGCGCCTCACTCCCTAGCCCCCTCTCCAATGGAGCGGGGGAAGTAGTTTCTAGCCCTAAAATCGTTTTCTACATGCTTGAAGTCAAAAACCTGCGCAAAGCCTTCGGCACGCATGTGGTGTTGCACGATGTGAGCCTGACGCTGCGGCCCGGCACTATTCACGGCCTGGTGGGGGCCAACGGCGCGGGTAAAACCACGCTCATTAATTGCCTTTACGGACTGGAAAAGTACTTTTCTGGTGTGGTGCGGGCCACCGATGGCCCGGCCTTGCGCGAGCAGACGGGCCTGCTGCCCTACGAGCCGTTCTTTTACCCGCGCCTGACCGGGCGCGAGTACCTGGAGTTCTGTCTCCATGCTCGTGGTCGGCCGCTGAAAGATTTTGCCGGCTGGAATCAACTGCTGGAATTGCCCCTCGACCAGTACGCCGACGAATACTCGGCCGGCATGCGCAAGAAGCTGGCCCTGCTGGCGCTGCTGGTACAGGATTTCAAGTACCTGATACTAGACGAGCCCTTCAACGGCCTGGACCTGGAAGCCAACCTGCTGCTGAAAGCTATTCTGCGACGGCTGCGCGACCGGGGCCTGGGCATCCTGCTTACTTCCCACATCCTGGGCGCCCTCACCGAAACGAGCGACGAGATTTCGGTGCTGGTGGGCGGGCGTGTGCAGCGGCACTACGCGGCGGCGGAATTTGGAACCCTGGAAGCCGACTTGCTCAATAGTCTGCACCGCGAGAAGCTGGCGCTGCTGGCCGGGCTGGTGTAGGGCATGTAACACAAGCCTCATAGTGCCAGGTAAAAACCCGTCAGCAACGCCCGGAACTCCGCCGAGTATGCCTCCTGCGCCGTGCGAATCAGCAGCTCCGTTTCTGCCACCGCCGCGCCCGGCCCGCGCCGAAAACCCGTGATGTGGCGCAATGGCCGGCTGCCCGGTCGGTGCCGCAGCACCAGCCGCGTAGCCGGGCGCAACCCGTGCCGAGTCGCAATTTCCTCAAAAGCCTGCATCTCCGGTGGCGGCAGCAGCACCGTCAGCAAGCCCTCTGCTGCCAGATACTCCGCCGCAAAAGCTGCCAAGGCCTCAAAGGAAAGCGTGCCGGCCGATTCGTGGCGGGCGGTGGTGCGCGCCGCATTGGGCGAGGGCAGCGACTGCCGGAAAAACGGCGGGTTGCAGAGCAAGTGGCTGAAGGGCGCCGGGCTGGCAGCCGCCAGCTCGGCCAGGCTTTGGGCACGAACCGTGAGGCGGGCCGCCCACGGGCTGGCGGCACAGTTGGCAGCGGCCTGCGCTGCTGCGGCTGCGTCAATTTCTACCGCTTCAATCTGCACGGTGGGGTGGCGCTGGGCGGCCATGAGGGCCAGCAGGCCGGTACCGGTACCGATGTCCAGCAGCCGCGTGGCGCCGCTGAGGTCGGCGGCGGCGCCCAGCAGGCAGGCGTCGGTGCTCACCTTCATGGCGCACTGGCCCTGCTCGATGCGGAACTGCTGGAACTGGAAGTAGTCGTTGGGCAATTTAGAAGGGATTAGAGTTAACTATTGAGGGTTGAACCGGGCTTTTCAACTTGCTATTTAACCCTCAATAGTTAACCCTTTCCCTTCGTAGCCCTCGTCCACTACCAGCCCTTTGCCCAGGGCGCTTTGCACGGCCAGCACGTCGCAACGCTCGTTTTCGGCGTGGCCAGCGTGGCCTTTTATCCAGTGAAACGTGACTTTTCGCTGCTTGTAGATGCGCAGGAAGCGCCGCCACAGGTCCTCGTTGGCCTTCTTGCCAAAATCAGCTTTTGCGGCCCAGCCGAAGACCCACTTTTTCTCCACCGCGTCCACCACGTACTTCGAGTCGGACACCACGCGGATGGGCAGTTCGGGGCGGGTCACGGCTTCGAGGCCCACAATCACGGCCAGCAATTCCATGCGGTTGTTGGTGGTGTGGCGGAAGCCCTGGGTCAGCTCTTTTTCGTGGGGTCCGTAGCGCAAAATGGCCCCGTAGCCGCCCGGCCCGGGATTGCCGCGGGCCGAGCCGTCGGTGAACAGGTGAATCACAGTCGTTGTCAGTTGTTAGTTGTCAGTTGCTAGGCTTTTCAGGTGCTAGTCGTTGACCAACAACTGACAACCAACAACCGACAACAAATTTAAAAATTGGCTTTGAATAGCTTGATGGCGATGGCGAGCAGAATCACGCCGAACACGCGGCGCAGCACGTCCTCGCCGGCCTTGCCGAGCTTGCGCTCAATCCAGGGGCTGGTTTTGAGCACGGCGTACACGAATACGAGGTTGAGCAGAATGCCCACCAGGATGTTGGGCAGGGTGTAGGCGGCCCGCAGCGAGAGCAGCGTGGTCATGGTGCCGGCCCCGGTGATGAGCGGAAACGCCAGCGGCACGATGGAGCCGGTGCTGGCCGTGAGGTCGGACTTGAACAGCTCGATACCGAGTATCATTTCCAGCCCGATGAGGAAGATGATAACCGCGCCGGCCAGCGCAAAACTCTCGTTGTCGACTCCAAACAGGCGCAGAATGCTCTGGCCCAGAAACAGGAAGGCCACCATGAGACAGCCGGCCACGAAGGTGGCCAGTTCGGCCTTAATCTGCCCTTCGCGCTGCCGAATCTGGATGATAATCGGGATGGAGCCAATGATGTCAATCACGGCGAAGAGCGTGAGCGTGACAGAAAAAATCTGTTGGAGGCTGAGCATGCGTTTAATTAAAAATCGAGAATTAAAAATTAAAAATCAGAGAAAGGTATTTGCGTCAAACGCTCATTTTTAATTCTGCATTTTTAATTTTTAATTCATCTCAGCCCGGGAATTCTTTGGCAAAAAACTGCACCAGGGCTTCAAAAGCGGCATCGGGCACGGCCGGGAAGTTGGCAATGCGGATGCTCGTGTTTTTCAGCGGCCCGTAGCCGCTGCCCAGGTGCAGGCCCGCTTCCAACGCCTTGCGCTTGATTTCCTCGATGGTGGCCGCGTCCCCTTTCAGGCCGATAACCGTGGTGGAGCGGGCTTCGGGGTTGCTGATGAGCGGCTGCAACGGGGTGGCCTGCTCAAAAAAGTCGTAGAGCTTCTGGGCGCGGTCGGCCAGGTGCTGGTGCACCGTTTTGATGGGCTCCCGGTCGGCCAGCACCCGGCCGAGTAGGTAGATGCCCAGCACGTTGGGCGTATAGTTGGTTTGGAAGTTGAGCATCTGGCTCAGCATGGCGGGCAGGGCGTTGTAGTGCGCCCGGTCGTTTACAACGCGGGCCTGGGCCACGGCCCGTGGCGAGAGCACCAGCACCCCCAGTCCGGCGGGCAGCCCGAAGCACTTTTGCACCGAGGCAAACCAGATGTCGGCCTTGATGTATTTGAGATTAATGCCGCCGAAGCTGCTGGTGGCGTCCACGGCCAGCAAGGCGCCGTTGAGGCGGTTGTACAGGTTCAGGATGAAGCCTTCGCGGAGCTGGGTGGCGGTGCTGGTTTCGTTCTGTGTGATGCACACCAGGTCGGTGTCTTCGCCCGAAAAGGGGAGGGCCGCAATGTCGGGCAACTCATCGATACCGAAAGAAATGCCGCTGCTGGCGGGCCGCAGGGCCTTGGCATACTTCAGCCACTTCTCGCCGAAGTCGCCGTTGTAGAGGTGGAAGCTGCGGCGGGGCGTGAGGCTTTGGGCCAAAATCTCCCAGCATTCGGTGGCCGAGCCGGTGAACAGCACGCTGTAATCCTGCGGGATGTTGAGCTTGGCTTTGAGGTCGGTCACGGCCTGGCGTACCAGGCTGGTCACTTTGTCGCTGCGGTGCGGGGCCGAAAGCCAGCCCTCGTCAAACGCATCGGTGAGGTATTGACGCACGGCCGGATATACGGCCGAAGGCCCGGGGTTGAAAGTGAATGTCGGGACCACGGAAGGGACGGATTTTTGAGTGGAAGAAATTCTGGGGGCGTTTCGCGGGCCCGGGCAACAACGAAAAAAGTAATCGATGTATTGGCTGCCGCGCGCGGGGCGGGGCACCCAGAAGAGACTTGGGGATGGCGGCGGGGCCGCGTATGCAAAGTTCGGCGGCAAATCGCCGGCAACCGAAGCCCGGCTCTGCTAAAATCGTGTACTTACTAAAATCCGTTCAGCACCTGGCCTATACCCGAAACCCCACGCGCTTGGGTTGCTGGGCCTGAAACCAGTGCAGGGCCAGCCGGTAGCTTTCCAGCCCAAAGCCGCTGACGCAGCCCGCGCAATGGCGCCCTAGGAGGCTCTTATGGCGTATTTCCTCGCGGGCGGCCAGGTTGCTCAGGTGCACCTCCACCACGGGCGTGGCAATGCCGGCCACGGCATCGGCCAGGGCCAGGCTGGTGTGGGTGTAGGCGCCCGCGTTCAACACGATGCCGTGGTGGGTGAAACCGACCTCGTGCAGCTTATCAAGCAACTCGCCCTCGTGGTTTGATTGAAACATGCTGAGCGTCAGGCCCGGAAAGGCGGATTCCAGCTCCGGAAAAAAATCTTCGAAGGAGCGGGTGCCGTAAATGCCGGGTTCGCGTCGCCCCAGCAGGTTCAGGTTGGGGCCGTTTATAATCAGGATGTCCATTATCAATGAGCAGTTATCAATGAGCAATTAGTAATTGGCAATGAGCAATTGCCCAACGCAGGTTTAGCTTGCGGCTTCAAAGGTCGTTGATTGCCACAACAGTGTGGGCCAGAAACCAAAAACAACACATTCATTATTGCTCACTGCTCATTGATAATTGCTCATTAAAACAATGACTTGGCCCCAGGCAATTAAGCAGTTCGAAGGCTACCTCCGGCTCGAAAAATCCCTGTCTCCCAACTCGGTGGAGGCGTACGTGCGCGACGTGAGCAAGCTTCAGCAGTTCCTGCTGATGGGCAAGGTGCACGCCGGCCCCACGCAAGTTACCACGGTGTTGCTGCGCGAATTTCTGGCCACGCTGCAAGGCCTCGGCCTCAGCGCCACGTCGCAGGCGCGCACCCTGTCGGGCCTCAAGGCGTTCTATAGCTTCCTGATAATGGAAGACCTGCTGAAACTGGACCCGACTGACACGCTGGAAGCACCCAAAACCGGCCGCCACCTACCCGATACCCTTAGCTACCCCGAAATTGAGACGCTACTAGCCGCCATCGACCTGAGCACCGACGACGGCCTGCGCGCCCGCGCCCTGCTGGAAGTGCTGTATTCGTCGGGCCTGCGGGTGAGCGAGCTGTGCGACCTGCGGCTCTCGAATATGTACGCCGAGCAGGGTTTTGTGAAAGTAGTGGGCAAGGGCAATAAAGAGCGGCTGGTGCCCATCGGCCGCGAGGCGCTCAAGCACCTCAACTTCTACCTCAGCGGCGTGCGCGGCCACCTCGACATCAAGAGTGGCGCCGAAGACGTGGTGTTTCTCAGCCAGCGCGGCCGGCCCATCTCCCGCATCACCGTCTTCACTACCCTCAAAAAACTGGCCGAGCAGGCCGGCCTGCGCAAAACCATCAGCCCGCACACCCTGCGCCATTCCTTCGCCACGCACCTCATTGAGGGCGGCGCCGACCTGCGCGCCGTACAGGAAATGCTGGGCCACGCCAGCATCACAACCACCGAAATCTACACCCACCTCGACCGGGATTACCTGCGGCAGGTCATCACCGAGTTTCATCCGCGCAGCTGAAGAGGGTAGGGGAGGAGGGTTTTTAGGGGAGGAGGGTATGGGGGTAGGAGGTAAGGATTTGAATGTTAAGCAACGTGCAACGCAGTTTCTGAATACTCGGGGAAGAAGCTTGGACGATTCCTGCTTCGGCGCTAAGGCGCTTCACTGCATTCAGCACGGCAGGAAACGCAACATCCATATCCTCCTGCCCTCAAACCCCCATAACTTCACACCCCACTTCCCGCCTTCATTGCGTAAATTTGGCCTTTATGCTTCCTTCGAATGGCCGATAACCGATATAAGAATACCCCTGCTGGCCCTTCTGGCAACCGCCC
>NZ_JNLX01000186.1 GCF_000715495.1 Hymenobacter sp. IS2118
GTCGAAGCCATCAACTGTTCGCTACGCCAGCGCTGTGGGGTGCTCGTGCGAAAATCTTGTTCCTTCAGCAAGTCGCTGAGTATGCACACCGCCCGGATTAAAATTGTAATTGACCGGTACAATACCACCTTGAATTAGACCACCGCCCAATTTTTATAGCATGGGAATTTATTATTTGTTCAAGAGAATACTCTCTAAAGCTAAAATCTTCACCATCATAAGTCAAGCCTTTTACCCCCTTCTCTTTTGATTCTTTGTATAGATTTATAATATTAGTTTCATGGTGAGTCAAAGCATTTTTAAGAATCTTAGGGTTGCGCATCCTGAAATACAATACGCCTAAAATCACCTCAATGCGCTGCATATGGTTAATTTTAAACAGAGTATCATCCGTCAAAATTTTGTAAGCCCGTGAATACATAGGCTCGATATGTTCGCCATAAACTTTCTCAATTGCCAAAACATCTTTTGCAATACTTGTATCCTTTGACAGCGTATAAAAATCAGTTTCGGAACAAACCTTTTTGATATTTGCCTTAAAGTATCTATTCTCCGTTTTATCAAAAACATCAATAAAGAATTCTTTTCCAACTTTCGTTGCAAAGTTTCTCAAATAGACTCTAGGCACATAATGCTGATTCATAATTATTTCTCAAGTTTCTCCAGCGCCTGCTGCTTCTTTCCAGCATCATCCAGCGGCCCATCAATCCAGCCATTGCCGCCGTATACGAGGCGCCCGCCGCTGAGGGCCACTAAAGTAACGCGCTTGCGTTCGCCGGGCTCGAAGCGGCAGGGGTAGGATTAAAAGGCAAAGTCCATCTCCGCCAGCTCGCGGCCCACGGCGCGCACGCCTTCCAGAATCCGCTGCGTCTGGGTGGGGCTGGGTTTCTTGTTGCCGGACACGTACTGGCTGAGCAGGCTTTGGGTCATGCCCAGGCGCTTGGCCAGCGCGGCGGCGTTGATGACCTTGTAGGCATCGAAAAACGATTTCAGGTCGTAGGTGATTTTCACGTCCGCGATGCTCACGGTGCGGCCGGTGTCGCTCAGCGCCAGGTTCAGCACCTCCACCATGTTGGTCTTTAGCTCCTCGAAGCTGGTGCCCACGGTGTAGGCTCCTTCGGCTTCGTTGTAGGCGCTGTAGCCGGTGCCAGTGCGCTCGACAATCATTTCGTACTTCTTCATGGGATGGCGGAGCTGGTTGGGTTGGGAAGGCGGTGCGGGCCGAAAATATTCGCTTACTAAAGGTAGTGAATCTACTACCACATCAGCAAGGCGATTGTTACTTCAGCCCCGCCTGTTTCAGGAGCAGCGCGGCCAGCCCTTTGCCGACCTCGGCGCTGCCGTGCAGCGGAAACTCCAGATAGCCGCTGCGTGTGAGGGCTTTCTTGCGGGGATGCGCCATTTTGATGTGGCTGCCGGTCTGGGCAATTTTATACCAGCCGTCCTTGAGCAGCTTGCGGTCAAGCTCCGAGCTTTTCATGGGCAGGAAATCAAGAGTAGCAGGCGGTATCGCCGAGGCGCACCAGGTCGCCGGTGGTGGGGCTGTACATGTCGGCATACGACCGGCGGTAGATGGGGAGGGACATATTAATTCGGTGAGACGGTCGGCGTAGAACTGAAAAAAGCGTTGATTCTATCCAGCAGTGGCGCTGTTGGCTTTTGACCAATCATGATGCTATAAAATTGATTATTCACCGAAGTATCAATTACCTGTGCGTCCTCAATTTTCAGTAGATATGGAAATCCTTTTCGCTCTTTGACGCTGTAAAGCATTTTTGAAACATATTGACTATCTGCACCGAAATCCACTTTTTTCCCGTCGACAAAAACAACTCGAACCGAAGGGTCTAATTCAGGCACAATAACCTCTCTTGCAAATTCGACGCTGCTTTTGCGGCTATTGTAACAAAAAAAACGGGCACCATTCATGCGCTCCAAAAACAGCTTGTAATTCTCTTGAAACTTCTTGTCGCTGAAGTGACCATATATTAAAAAGAATGGGACGGTAGGCAGGATGATGAGAATGAATAAGCCAATAGCTACTATTCCAATTCCTATTAAAATTGTGTCTTTGATTTTTTGTATTAGCCTTTCCATATCGCAGAATACGAAAACCCGTTAGAATTTAGAAAGCTGTTTTTCGAGTTTCTCCAGCGCCTGCTGCTGCTTTCCCGCCTCATCCAGCTGCCCATCAATCCAGCCATTGCCGCCGTACACGAGGCGCTCGCCGCCCAACGCTACTAAAGTAACGCGCTTGCGTTCGCCGGGCTCGAAGCGGACGGCGGTGCCGGCCGGGATATTGAGGCGGAACCCGTAGGCCGCCGCCCGGTCGAAGTGCAGCGCGGCGTTGGTTTCGAAGAAGGGGTAGTGCGAGCCGACCTGCACGGGCCGGTCGCCCATGTTCACGACGTCCACCGTGACGGTGGCGCGGGTTTCGTTGAGGATGATGTCGCCGTCGGCCAGCAGGTATTCGCCGGGCGGCGGCGGGCTGGCGGGGGCGGGCGCCGGGACGGTGGCGCGGCTCAGGCCGGAGCCGTAGAGGGCCAGGGCGGCATCGCCGGTTTCGCGGCAGATGGGGTGGTGCACGGTCACGAGCTTGGTGCCGTCGGGGAAGGTACCTTCCACCTGGACTTCGTGGAGCAGGTCGGCCACGCCGGGCAGCACGTCGGCCAGGCCCAGCAGCTGCTTGCCTTTGTCCATGAGCACCGCTACCCGCTCGCCGTCGCGGATGAACTCCAGCAGCTGCGTGGCGATGAGCGCCAGGGCTTCGGGGTAGTTGAGGAGCAGGCCGCGGGCGTAGCGCTTCTGGGCCACCACGCCGGCCTGGTGCAGGATGAGCTTGTCGAGGTCTTTGGGGGCGAGGTGCACTTTTTGGGAGGGTTGAGTTTTGAGGGTTGAGGGTTGAGGGTTGAGTTTTTTGGTGGATGGGGTTGTTTGCAAACTCGATATTCAACCCTCAAAACTCACCAATCCATAAATCATCCAGCCGCCGTATGCTATGCACAGCAGCGACGACAAGGTAACGGCGCCAACCTGCACCACCCGGCTGATGCGCATGCGCTTGGTGAACGGCACGCTGCACAGCCCGGCCACGATGCACATGCCCAGCACCGAGCCCAGCCCAAACAGCAGGAAGTACATCAAGCTCAATCCGATACTTTTGATACCGCTCATGACCAGCAGCACCAGCGCGCCGCTGCCGGCCAGGCCGTGCACCAAGCCCACGGCGAAAGCAGCCCGCGAGGGCGCCACGCCGGGGCGCACTTTCGCGGCAGCGCGGCGCTGGTCGAGAAGGCGGCTGATGCCCATGATGATGAGCATCAGCCCCACAGCCGCCTCGAAGTAACCGGAGGTGAGGAACGTGACGCGGCCCAACAGGATAATACTGCCCACGACCACCAGCATAGTGGTGTGGCCCAGCCCCCAACACACCCCGTCGCGCAGGGCTTCGGCCAGTGTTTCGCGGCGCGAAATAAGGTTGCCCACGGCCAGCAGGTGGTCAGGTTCAAAAGCATGGCCCATGCCGGCCACGGAAGCGAATAGAATGGGCAGCAGGCTTTCCACGACAGGGCTTGTTCGCGCCTAAGGTAAGTAGCTGCCAGTAAATAATTACTGGTTTCCAGCGGATTCAGGGGCCTTCACTTCAGCTGTTTGCCTGGATAGCAAGCTTCTGATAAATACCAGCCAGCAACTGCTCAACAAGTAGTGACATGAACCATGATAAGCAATGACATGAACCATGATAAGCAATGACATGGGCCGTGATAAGCAATGGCTTCCGGGCACCAAACCCCTTGGGCTTAGAGCCTCTGGCTCGTACGTGCATGGCGTTGCGGACGAGCCTTCCGATTCGAGCCAGAGGTTCGGAACCAATCGGCAACGCGTCAGAGACGCGCGCCAGCCTACTTGATGGTGTAACAGCAGCTATATAATCGTACTCCGGCCGTAGGCTACGTTGCTGCGGTGCAGGTGGCAGTCCAGCAAATCGAGCACGCCGTAGGCAATAAAGCTGCCCACCTGCTCGGTGGTGTAGGCGGTGCCGGCGCTGAGCTCCGGGGTTAGCACCTGCTCGTTCAGGGCGTTTTCGACGGCGGCGCGCACGGCTTCGGCTTCCTGCGGCAGGCCGAAGTAGTCGAGCATCATGGCCGCCGACAAAATAGCGGCAATGGGGTTGGCGATGCCCCGGCCCCTGGCCTGCGGGTAGGAGCCGTGCACGGGCTCGAACAGCGCGGCCCCGTCGCCGATTGACGCCGAGGGCAGCAGGCCCAGGGAGCCCGCAATCACGGAAGCCTCGTCGGAAAGAATGTCGCCGAACATGTTCTCGGTCAGCACCACGTCGAACTGCCGGGGGTTGAGAATGAGCTGCATCGCGGCATTGTCGACAAACAGGTAATCGACAGCCACTTCCGGGTATTCCGGGGCAATGGCCTGCACCACCTCGCGCCAGAGCCGGGACGTTTCCAGCACGTTGGCCTTGTCTACGAGCGTGAGCTTTTGGCGGCGGCCCTGCGCGGCGCGGAAGGCACGATGGGCAATGCGCGCTATTTCGACGCGGTTATAGGTGCAGTTATCGTAGGCGGTACCGTCGGGCAGGCGGCCCTTCTCGCCAAAGTACACGCCGCCGGTAAGCTCCCGAAAAATCAGCAAATCGGTGCCGGCAATGCGGTCGGGGCGTAGCGGCGAAAACGCCAGCAGCTGCTCATAGGCCGTCACGGGGCGCAGGTTGGCGTAGAGGCCCAGGCTTTTGCGGAGCGCGAGCAGGCCCTGCTCAGGGCGCACTTTGGCGGCGGGGTCGTGGTCGTACTTCGGGTCGCCGATGGCGCCGAGCAGCACGGCATCGGCCCGGTAGCAGGCCTCCAGGGTGGCGTCGGGCAGGGGGCAGCCGGTGGCGTCGATAGCGCAGGCGCCCACCAGGCGGTAGTCGAAGGTGAAGTGGTGGCCGAACCGCTCGGCCACGGCTTTCAGTACGCGCACGGCCTCGCCGCACACTTCCGGGCCAATGCCGTCGCCGGCCAGCACGGCAATTCGTTTGCTCAAATACTCCATGTTCGTTGCGCTTCGTAGGTGGTGATGGCGGCCTGCTGGCTGAGCAGGTAATCAATATCGTCGTAGCCGTTGATGAGGCACTCTTTTTTGTAAGGGTCGAGGTCGAAGGCGATGCTTTCTTCCCACACGGGCACCGCCAGGGTCTGGGCGGGCAGGTCTACCACCAGCTGCGTGTTGGGGTAATGCGTGACGCGGGCCAGCAGGCGCGCCAGCGTGGCGGCCGGTACTTGCAGCGGCAGCAGTCCGGTATTCAAGGCGTTGCCCCGGAAAATATCAGCAAAATCGCTGGACACCACCACCCGAAACCCGGCGTCGTACAGGGCCCAGGCGGCGTGCTCGCGGCTGGAGCCGCAGCCGAAATTCTGGCCCGCCAGTAGTATCTGGCCGTGGTAGCGGGTATCATTCAGCACAAATCCCAGCTTGGGCTCGCCAGTGGAGGCGTAGCGCCAGTCGGCAAACAGGTTGGCCCCGAAGCCCTCCCGCGTGGTCGCTTTCAGAAACCGCGCCGGGATAATCTGGTCGGTATCAATATTTTCGATGGGCAGCGGCACCGCCGTAGAGCGCAGGGTCTGAAATTTTTCCATGGGAATCGAAGGCGTTGGTGGGCGGGATGGCGGCGTGAGGCGACGATTGGAACTTCGTTTTCCGGGGCAGTTGGGCGGCGTAGCTAATCCAGTCGCCGGACGGTTTCTTATCAGAGGCTAACGGTTTGAAGAAAGGCAGCATAGTGGTTTGTTTTTTATATCATCTGTGTTTGTGCAATCGCGCCGCCGCCCGTTAACCCCATCCCCTAACCCCCCTCCGCTTGATGCGCGGAATCCTCCGGGGGAAGGGGAACTAGTTTTTAGATATAAAATTCTATAATACAATAGATTAAATATAAAAACTAACACTAGTCCTCCTTCCCCCGGAGGATTCCGCGCATCAAGCGGAGGGGGGCTAGGGGATGGGGTTTGCGGGCGGCGAGCCAAAGCATATTGAGGTTCAATTCAAATACCTTGTAATGTCCACGATGCGGCCTTCGATGGCGGTGATGGCGGCCACCAGGGGGCTGGCCAGCAGCGTGCGGGCGCCCGGCCCTTGGCGCCCTTCGAAGTTGCGGTTGGAGGTGGAAACGCAGTAGGCGCCGGCCGGAATCTTGTCGTCGTTCATGGCCAGGCAGGCACTGCAGCCGGGCTGGCGCAGCTCGAAGCCGGCCTGCGCCAGAATCTTGTCGAGCCCTTCGGCAATGGCCTGCTGCTCCACGCTTTTGGAGCCGGGCACGATGATGGCCGCCACGTGCGCGGCCTTCTGCTTGCCCTGCACGTAGGCCGCCACGGCGCGCAAATCCTCAATGCGGGAGTTGGTGCAGCTGCCGATGAAAACATAATTAATTTCCTTGCCCAGCAATGACTCACCCGGCTCAAAGCCCATGTACCGCAACGATTGCTCGAAGCTGGCGGCTTCGCCGGCCGCCACCTGCGCCGGAATGTGGCCCGTGAGGGCCATGCCCATGCCGGGGTTGGTGCCGTAGGTAATCATCGGGGCAATGGCCGTAGCGTCCACAGTCAGCTCGGCTTCAAATTCAGCATCCTCATCCGAATACAGCGTTTGCCAGTGGGCCAGAGCCTGTTCCCAGCGCGCGCCCTGGGGCGCGTAGTGGCGGCCTTCCAAGTAAGCAAACGTGGTAGCGTCGGGCGCAATCAGGCCGCCGCGGGCGCCCATTTCGATGCTCATGTTGCACACCGTCATCCGGCCTTCCATGCTCAGGGCGCGGATGGCGCTGCCGGCGTACTCCACGAAATAGCCGGTGGCGCCGCCAGTACCCAGCTGCGCAATGACGTGCAAAATCAGGTCTTTAGCCGTGACGCCGGGCCGCAACGCGCCGTCGATGGTAATGCGCATGCGTTTGGGCCGGCTCAGGAGCAGGCATTGGGTGGCCATCACCTGCGTTACTTGGCTGGTGCCGATGCCGAAGGCTATGGCCCCGAACGCGCCGTGCGTGGAGGTGTGGCTGTCGCCACACACGATGGTCATGCCCGGTTGGGTAAGGCCCAGCTCGGGCCCGATGACGTGCACGATGCCCTGGTTTTCGTGGCCCAGCCCGAACAGCTCGATGCCAAAATGGGCGCAGTTCTCGGTCAGCTTATCGACCTGGGCGCGGGAAATGGGGTCGGCAATGGGCAGATGCTGGTTCCGGGTGGGCACGTTGTGGTCGGCGGTGGCCACAATCTGGGCGGGGCGCGGCAGGGGCAGGCCGCGCGCGCGCAGCTCATCAAACGCCTGCGGGCTGGTAACCTCGTGAATCAGGTGCCGGTCGATATAAAACACCTCCAGCCCGCCCGGAATAGCCTTCACGACGTGCGCCTCCCAGATTTTATCGAATAAGGACTTGGGCATGGAAGTGGGAATTTTCTATAGTTATCAAAGGCGGCGGCAAAAGAATGGCTGTCATGCTGAGCGCAGCCGAAACATCTCTACCGCACCGTTGGGCGGTTTCAACGGTGCGGTAGAGATGCTTCGGCTGCGCTCAGCATGACGACCTAAAACCATCGTTCTAAGTCGCACTCACCAGCTGCTCCTGTTCTACCAGGCGGTGGAGGTCGTGGTCCACAACTTCCTTCTGGCGGTCGGCGAGCTGCAAAAACGAGGCGTACGCCTTGTTCAGGCCGTGCCGGTCGAAGTCGTAGCCAATTTTCTGGAGGCGGTAGGCCAGGGCGGCGCGGCCGGAGCGTGCCGTGAGGATAATCGAGGAGTCGGCCATGCCCACGTCGCGCGGGTTCATGATTTCGTAGGTTTCGCGGTGCTTGATAACGCCGTCCTGATGAATACCGCTGGAGTGTGAGAAGGCGTTGGCACCCACCACGGCCTTGTTGGCCTGCACCGGCATGCTCATCAAATGGGCCACCAGGGCCGAAGTTTCGGCCAGCAGCGGGGTCGTGATATTGGTATCGAGCCCCAGGTACGGGTGCTGGCGGAGCACCATCACCACTTCTTCCAACGCCGTGTTGCCGGCCCGCTCCCCTACCCCGTTGATGGTGCACTCAATTTGCCGGGCCCCGTTGATGACGCCCGCGATGGAGTTAGCCGTGGCCATGCCCAGGTCGTTGTGGCAGTGCGTGGCAAGCGTGACGTTGTGAATACCAGTCACGTTCTCCACCAGATACTTAATTTTGGCACCGTACTCGCCGGGCAGGCAGTAGCCGGTGGTGTCCGGAATGTTGAGCACCGTGGCCCCGGCCCGAATGGCCGCCTCGCACACGCGGGCCAGAAACACATTGTCGGTGCGGCCGGCGTCCTCGGCGTAGAACTCGACGTCTTCCACGAAGGATTTGGCCAGCTTCACGGCGGCCACGGCGCGGGCCAGCACGTCGGCCGGCGTGCTGCACAGCTTGTAGCGAATGTGCGACTCGGACGTGCCGATGCCAGTGTGAATGCGCGGGTAGCGGGCCGGTTTCAGGGCCTCGGCCGCCACGCGAATGTCGTTTTCCACGGCCCGCGACAGCCCGCAGACCGTAGCCTCGCGGGTTTGGGCCGCAATGGCCCGCACGGCCTCGAAGTCGCCGGGGCTCGACACCGGAAAGCCCGCCTCAATCACATCCACGCCCAGTAGCTCCAACTGCCGGGCAATGACGAGCTTTTCCTCGCGGTTTAGCTTGCAGCCCGGCACTTGCTCGCCGTCGCGCAGGGTGGTGTCGAAGATGTGAATTTTCTGGTTGGACATGGGAATAGCGGCATGAGGTGCCCGTTGCTACCCGCAAGTACACCGCTCGAAGCGCCGCAGAAAAACTCTTTTCGGCGCAGCCTACTATTTCCAATGCGAAGCTATTTATTCGCAAACACTTATTAATTAATAGGTTAATGAAAAATTAATTACAACTGCCAAGCAACGGAATGCGTCTGTTTTACCCGCCATGCCGAGCGGAGCCGAGGCATCTCGCGTGCAGCACTAAGCAGTAGTGCAAAAGTAACGGTAGCAAAAAAAGCGGGTCATGCTGAGCTTGTCGAAGCATCTCTACCGCACCGTTGAAACTGTCCAACGGTGCGGTAGAGATGCTTCGACAAGCTCAGCATGACGGTCAAAATTCGATACGATTACTTATGCACACCTGCTTAACTCAATCGATTGGTTTACTGCTGCACGCGAGATGCCTCGGCTGCGCTCGGCATGACATTGATTCTGGTTCTCCTTTGGTCCTCACACCAGCAGGCTCAGGAAGTCTGGCTTGTCGTTCAGGTATTCGTAGGCGAAGCCCTCGGCCAGCATCCGGGCCTGCATACTGATTATTTCCCCCGGCTGCCGCAGCTCGATGCCGACGAAAACGGGGCCTTTTTCCTTGTTGTTTTTCTTGATGTACTGAAAGTGGATGATGTCGTCGTCGGGGTTCAGCACGCTGTTTACGAAGCGGCGCAGGGCACCGGGGCGCTGGTCGAACGTCACCATAAAGTAGTGTTTGAGGCCCTGGTAGCGGGTGGCGCGCTCCTTAATGTCCTCCATGCGGGTGATGTCGTTGTTGGAGCCGCTGACGACGCACACCACGGTTTTGCCCCTGATTTCGGCCGCGTACTGGTGCAGGGCTGAGATGCAAAGGGTGCCGGCGGGCTCCAGCACCATGCCATCCTCGTTGTACATTTTCAGCAGGTCGAGGCACACCTGGCCTTCGGGCACCAGCACCACATCGTCGAGCAGCTCACGGCAGAGGGCGAAATTCAGCTCACCGGGGCACTTCACGGCCGCCCCGTCCACGAAGCTCTCAATGTCGGTGAGGGCCTGCCGCTCGCCCGCCGCCAGGGAGCGCTGCATGGACGGCGCCCCCAGCGGCTGCACCCCGATGAGCTTGGTGTGCGGGCTGAGCTGCCGGAACACGCTGCCCACGCCCGAGGCCAGCCCGCCCCCGCCAATGGCCATGAAACAGTAATCGATGGGCCCGGTGGCGGCTTTCAGAATCTCCAGTCCCACGGTGGCCTGCCCCTCCACAATGGCCAAATCGTCGAAGGGATGCACGAAGGTGCCGCCATGCTCGTCGCAAAAGGCGCGGGCCGCGGCAAAGCAGTCGTCAAAACTGGCCCCAACGAGCACCACTTCCACGAAATCCTTGCCGAAGAGGCGCACCTTATCCACCTTCTGGGCCGGCGTGCGGGCGGGCATAAAAATGTAGCCTTTCAGGCCCAGCAGCTGGCAGGCGTAGGCCACGCCCTGGGCATGGTTGCCGGCACTGGCGCACACCATTTCGCGGGCGCGGGCCGCGGGCGGCAGCGTACTCATCTTGTGGTAGGCCCCCCGGATTTTGTAGGAGCGCACCACCTGCAGGTCTTCCCGCTTGAGCAGCACCGTGGCTCCGTAGCGGCGCGAAAGCCCCAGGTTTTCGAGCAGCGGCGTTTCGTAGATAACGCCTTTGAGGTTGCGCGCGGCCTGCTCCACGTTTTTCAGGGAAACGGTGGGCGCCGACGTTTCGGCTTCGGTGTTCATCACTGGCAAGGGTTGGGGGAATGGTTGGCCGCCCGCGGGCCGCGTCGTCAGCATTTTTCGGCTACGATGCGCAGCCGCTTGTAGTCGGCCATCCACTGGCCCGCCCGAAACAAGACCGGCCGCAGCTCGTCGTTGACAGCGGCTAGCACTGCGGCCCGGTCAGAGGCGCCGACGCCGACGAAAAACTGTTGGCCAAACTGCTCAATCCAGTCCGTGAGGCCGGTTTCGGGGTCGGTCAGCGCAGTTTCGCGGTCGAAGTGCTGCGCCAGCCGTACCCGGAAACCCGCCCGCTCCAGTCGGGCCGCGTACTCGCCCACCGACGGAAAATACCACCAGTGCGCCGCCGCCTGCGCGTAGCCGCGCCGGTGCAGCTGCCCCAGCACGGCGGCCACAATCTGGCCCACATTGCCCTGCCCGCCCAGCTCGGCCACCAGGCGGCCACCCGGCCGCAGGTGGCGGTGCAGCTGCCGGATGGCGGCGTCGGCCGCCGTCACCCAGTGCAGCGTGGCGTTGGAAAACACGGCGTCGAAACGCTCCGGCAGTTCAAACGAAGCGGCGTCGCCCAGCCGGAAATCGAGGTCGGGAAACTGCTGCCGGGCCCTGGCCAGCATGTCGGACGAAGCGTCGAGCCCCACCACGGCGGCCCCGCGCCGGGCAATTTCCGCCGTCAGCTCGCCCGAGCCGCAGCCCAGGTCCAGGATGAGTTCGCCGGGCTGCGGGGCCAGCACCTCCACCAGCCCCGCGCCGTACTCAAATACGAAAGCGTGCTTTTGAGTATAAAAATCGGCGTTCCACTGCATGGGCGGGTCATTTTTGGCTGAAAAAGAGCGTCGTGCTTCCGCTACTCCACCGCGGCCGCCACCGGCTCGGCGGCTTTGGAGCGCAGCTGGCGCACGGTGGCGCCGGTGGCCCACAGCTCCGACTCGCGCACTTCTTTCAGCTCGGCCTCCAGCTCCTGGCGGTAGTTGGGCGTGGAGCCGCGCTCAATGGTGCGGCGGGCTTCCTCGCCGCTGGCCACGCTGTCGTACAGGTCGTTAAGCACCGGCAGGGTGGCTTCGCGGAAGCGCCCCTTCCAGTCCAGGGCGCCGCGCTGGGCCGTCACTGAGCAGTTGGCAAACATCCAGTCCATGCCGTTTTCGCCCACCAGCGGCACCAGGCTCTGGGTGAGCTCCTCCACGGTTTCGTTGAAGGCTTCGGAGGGCGAATGGCCGCGCTGGCGCAGCACCTGGTATTGCGCCTCGATGATGCCGGCCAGGGCGCCCATCAGCACGCCGCGCTCGCCGGTGAGGTCGGAGTACACTTCCTTCTTAAAATCGGTTTCAAAAAGGTAGCCCGAGCCCACGCCGATGCCCATGGCCACGGCTTTCTCGTAGGCGTGGCCGGTGGCGTCCTGAAACACGGCAAACGAGGAATTGAGCCCGCCGCCGGCCTGAAACAGGCGCCGCAGACTGGTGCCGCTGCCCTTGGGCGCCACCAGCACCACGTCCACATCGGCGGGCGGAATGATGTTGGTCTGGTCGTTGAAGGTGATGCCGAAGCCGTGCGAGAAGTACAGGGTTTTGCCGGGCGTGAGGCGCTCTTTCAGCATGGGCCACAGCGCAATCTGGCCGGCGTCGCTCAGCAAATTGCACACGATGGTGCCGCGCTCGGCCGCTTCCTCCAGCGAAAACAAGGTTTCGCCCTCCACCCAGCCGTCGCGGATGGCGCGGTCCCAGGAAGCCGTGCCCTGCCGCTGCCCCACAATCACGCGGAAGCCGTTGTCGCGCATGTTCAGGGCCTGGCCCGGCCCCTGCACGCCGTAGCCGATAACGGCAATGGTGTCGTCCTGAAGTACCTCCAGGGCTTTTTCCAGCGGAAATTCCGCGCGGGTAACAACGTTTTCATCGACGCCGCCAAAGTTGATTTGTGCCATAGGAATTGGGGTTGATTGGGGTTTTTAAGGTTGGTTTGGGGGGTTTGGAATCGAGCGGCGGATTCCGCGCGTCACGCTGTTTTTCACATCGCAAACACGCCGTCGCGGTCGTTGAGAAACTCGTTTTCGATGACTTCCTCGCCGGGCTTGGCTTGCTCGAAGGCCCGCAGCTGCCGGTTGAAGCCGTCACTGGCCTTGATGATGGCAATGCGGGCGCTACGCACGAATTCGATGAGGCCAAACGGCTGCAAGGCCCGCAGCAGGGCGTCGGTTTCCTGGCGGTGGCCGGTGGTTTCAAACACTGTGTAATCCTGGCGGATGGCCACGGCGCGGGCCCCGTTTTCGCGCAGCAGCCGCTCCACCAGCACCTTTTCGGCAATCACGGCGGTGGGCACTTTGTAGAGGGCCATTTCCTGCCACACCACTTCCTCATTCGAGTTGAAGTACACTTTCAGTACCTCCACCTGCTTCTCCATCTGCCCGGCAATCTTGCGTACCACTTCCTCGGTTTCGGTGATGACGATGTTGAAGCGATGAATGCCTTCAATCTCCGAGGGCGAGGTATTCAGGCTCTCAATGTTGATTTTACGGCGCGAGAAAATGATGGCAATGCGATTAAGCAGCCCAATATGGTTTTCGGTATAAGCCGTGATATTGTATTCCTGACGTTCCATGTTTTTTCAGTAAAGGGCGTCATGCTGAGCTTGTCGAAGCATCTCTACCGCTTCGTTGAATTGATTTAATTAGCATCGAGGTAGAGATGCTTCGACAAGCTCAGCATGACGTTCTGGGCATACTTTCTACCGCAGCCGGATTTCGCTCACGCTGCATCCCTGCGGCACCATCGGGAAAATGTTCTGTTCCTGGGCCACCATCACTTCCAGCATAAAGGAGCCGGGGTGCGCCAGCATGGCCGCCAGCGCCGGCCGCAGGTCCGGCCGCTCTACCACGCGCTGGCCCGCGATGCGGTAGCCACGGGCCACGGCCACGTAATCGGGGCTTTCAATGTCCACAAACGAGTATCGGCGGCCGCTGAACAGCTCTTGCCACTGCCGCACCATGCCCAAAAACTGGTTGTTGAGGACGATGATTTTCACGGCGATGCCGGTTTGCATCAGCGTGCCCAGCTCCTGAATGGTCATCTGCACGCCCCCGTCGCCGATAATGGCCACCACCGTCGTGTCGGGCTGCCCGAATTTGGCCCCGATGGCGGCCGGCAGCGCGAAGCCCATGGTGCCCAGCCCGCCACTGGTAATGTGCCGGCGCGACTGGTTGAGGCGGCCGTAGCGGCAGGTCACCATCTGGTGCTGGCCCACGTCGCTCACCAAAATCGCCTCGCCCTGGGTCAGCTCGTTCAGCTGCTGAATCACCTCGCCCATCGTGAGTTCGGGCGAGGTCGGAAACAGCGTTTCGCTAATCACGGCGGCGGTTTCCTGGGCCTGGCACTCGGCAAAGCGCGCGCGCCAGGCCGGGTAGCGGCGCCCGGCCACCAGCTGCGTTAGCAGCGGCAAGGTCTGCTTGCAGTCGCCCCACACGGGCGCGGTGGCCAGCACGTTCTTGTCGATTTCCGTCGGGTCGATGTCAAGGTGGACTACCTGAGCCTGGGTGGCGTACTTGTCGAGGCGGCCCGTCACCCGGTCATCGAAACGCATGCCGATGGCAATCAGCACGTCGCACTCGTTGGTGAGCACGTTGGGGCCGTAGTTGCCGTGCATGCCCAGCATCCCCACGTTCAGCGGGTGGTCGGAGGGCAACACGCCGGCTCCCAGAATGGTCCAGGCGGCGGGAATGCCGCTTTTTTCGATGAACTCCTGAAACTCCCGCTCGGCCCCGCCCAGCACCACGCCCTGGCCCCAGAGCACCAGCGGCCGCTGGGCCTGGTTGATGAGTGCCGCCGCCCGCGCCACCGCCGCCGGCCGCACCACCGGCGTGGGCCGGTAGCTGCGAATGTGCGTGCAGGGCTCGTAGCCGGCCCAGGCCAGGGCATCAATTTGGGCGTTTTTGGTGATATCAATCAGCACCGGGCCGGGCCGGCCGCTCCGGGCAATGTAGAAGGCTTTGGCCAGGATGCCGGGGATTTCGCTGGCCTGCGTCACCTGGTAATTCCACTTCGTAACCGGCGCTGTGATGTTGATAACGTCAATTTCCTGGAACGCATCAGAGCCCAGCAAGTGCGCGTACACCTGCCCCGTGATGCACACCAGCGGCGTGCTGTCGATTTGGGCGTCGGCCAGGCCCGTGACCAGGTTAGTGGCCCCCGGCCCGCTGGTGGCAAACACCACCCCCACCTTACCCGAGGCGCGGGCATAGCCCTGCCCGGCGTGAATGCCGCCCTGCTCGTGCCGCACCAGCACGTGCGTCAGCTGCTCCTTAAAGTCATAAAGCGCGTCATAAATGGGCAGAATGGCCCCGCCAGGGTAGCCAAAAATGGTATCCACGCCTTCGGCCAGCAGCCCCCGAAGCAGCGCTTCAGCCCCGGAAACCTGGCGCGGCGCAGTAGTAGCGGAATCCAAAACGGGAAGGGTTTGCGGGCTCATGGCGGATGGGTTTTAAGGGTGTTTTTTAGCCTTTTTTATTCGTGCAATCGTGCCCGGACGCGGACCTCACCCCCTAGGGCGTGAGGACAATAAGAAATCAGCTATATGTTTACTGCTTATTTACTTTTCAGCATGCGCCGTCACGAAATTTCTGATGCTACCTGGGCCCTGGTTGCCCCGCACCTCTCCGGCAAGGCCGCCGATGGCGGGGCGACGGCCGTCGATAACCGGCTGTTTTTCAACGCTGTGGTGTGGATAATGCGCACCGGCTGCCCGTGGGCCGACCTGCCCGAACGCTTCGGCAAGTCCGACACGGCCCGCAAACGCTTCCGCCGGCTGGCCGAAAAAGGCGTCTGGCGCCGCCTTTTCCAGGTCGTCCAAGCGCCGGAGCTGGACTGGGTGCTGCTCGACTCGACCATCGTGCGGGCGCACCAGCACGCGGCGGGCCAAAAAAAAGCGACGCTCAGACCGAGTGCCTCGGCCGCAGCCGGGGCGGGATGAGCACCAAAATTCACGCCTGCGTCGAGTCGCTGGGCAACGCGGTGCGCCTGCTCGCCACCCCCGGCCAGGCCGGCGACAGCCCGCAGGCGCTGCCCCTGCTCGACGGCCTCGACGTGGGCCAGGTAGTGGCCGACACGGCCTACGACAGCGACCAAACCCGCGCCTATTGCGCTCAACGCGGTATTCAAGCCGTCATCCCCAGCCACCCCAACCGCACCCAACCGCTGCCCCTGGACGAGAATGCCTACCGCGACCGCAACAAAATCGAACGCTTTTTCGGACGCATGAAGCAGTATCGCCGCTTGGCCACCCGCTACGAGAAGACCATCGTTTCCT
>NZ_JNLX01000187.1 GCF_000715495.1 Hymenobacter sp. IS2118
TGTATGGTCCCGGTGTATGGGGTAGTGGGTCGCGGGTTGGGTCGCGGTGAAAGATAGTAGGATTTTTTTGCCATTCGGCGCAAATAAACTCGTGCGGCGTCAGCCCCTTCAACCGCTTGAGCCGCTTGGCGTAGTTGTAAGCCACTAAAAAGGTCTGCAAATGACTGTCCAACTGTGCCGTCGTCTCGTAATGGAAGCGCTTAATCGTGGCCTCCTTTACCGTGCGATTCAGGCGCTCGACCTGGCCATTGGTCCAGGGGTGGGCGGGCTTGGTGAAGCGCTGCTCGATGCCCCACTCGTCGCAGAGCTGCCCGAAAGGATGGCGACCGACTTGGGTGTAGTGGGGCAGGTTGCGAAACTGAATACCGTTGTCCGTCAGTAGCTTATGCACCTTGTAGGGAATCTGTGGCAAGACGCGCCGCAAAAAGTCCGTGGCAATGGCTTGCGTGGCCTGCGGCTGCAACTCGGCGAAGGCCAGCTTGCTGGTGCGGTCAATCGCAACAAAGAGGTACTGCTTGCCCTCTTCCGTTTGCACTTCGGCAAAATCGACGTGCAGGTAGCCTAGTGGGTAGGCCTTGAACTTCGCTTTACCCACCCCTGCCGCCGGCTCGTCGACCGGGGGTAAACGACTGATATCTTGGCGTTTCAAGCACCGATGCAGGGCCGAACGGCTTAGGTGGGGAATCGTTTCCTGCAAAGCATAGAGGCAGTCATCAAGCGGTAGCAACGTATGCTGCCGGAAGAGTACAATAGCTGCCTCTTCAACCGGGGTGAGCACCGTGGAGGCTGGTTTGGGGCCGCGCACGGCCTCTTCCGTGCTGGTGCGCCGCCGCCATTTGCGCACCGTGCCGGCCGTGAGACCCAAACGCTTGGCTAGCGTTTGTACGCCTTCTGTACTTTGCTGGATAAGGCGCCGAGTTGCCGGCGTTGTGGTGGCGCAGCCATGTGGTACTTTTCCCATAGGTTTGTCCGAAAGATACGCCACAACGCTGCTTGCCCATCCCCTGGGACTATACAGCTACGCCATTTGTTCTGGCTGCAAATGAAAAGGAGCTGGCGCGGGTCCGGCGGGCTTGCAGGCACTAGCGAACCAGGGCTACTTTCACCTTTTTGCCCTTCACTTTGGCGCCCTGCATTTTCTCCAGCACTTCCTCGGCCAGAGCCTCGGGTACGGCCACGAAGCTGTGGTGGTCAAACACCTCAATGCGACCCACGGAGTCACGTTCCAGCTCGCCCACGCTCACAAAGGCCCCCACCAAATCACCGGCGCTAATTTTCTCGCGTTTGCCCGCCGAAATGTGGAGGGTAACGGTGCTGGGGCGCGGCGGCTTTGGCGCGGCTGTGGGCAGGGTAGGGGGGCGCAGGCCGGCCCATTTCACACCGCTGGCCGAGGGCCAGTTTTGCAGCTTCTGCTGCTCGTAGGGCGTCACAATGAGGTGGGCGGTGCCCACGGCGCCGGCCCGAGCCGTGCGCCCGGCCCGGTGCTGGAAGGTTTCGGCTTCGTGCGGCGGGTCGAACTGCACCACGGTGTCAAGCTCGTTCACGTCGAGGCCGCGGGCAGCTACGTCGGTAGCTACCAGCACGGTAGCCGAGCCGTTACGCAGCTTCATCATGGACTTGTCGCGCTCAGGCTGCAGCATTTTGCCGTGCAGCGCCTCGGCCGCCAAGCCGCGGCCTTTCAAAAAGCGGGTCAGCTCTTCCACCCGGTCGCGGGTATTGGCAAATACCAGCGAGCGGCCAGCATCGGGCTGGGTGATGAGGTGGAACAGTGCGGCGGGCTTCTGGTCGGCAGCGCTTACTACGTGGCCACGCAGCACCAGGCTTTCGGGCAGGGTAGTGGCGTTGGAGCCGCCCACATTCATCACACGAGGCCGCGTGAGGTATTCACGCACCAGCGCCAGCACTTTATCCGGCATTGTGGCCGAGAATAGCAGCGTTTGCCGGCGCTGCGGCAGGCGACTAACGATGGTCGCCATTTCCTCCTGAAAGCCCAGGTCCAGGAGCTTGTCGGCTTCGTCCAGCACCAGCACTTTCAGGCGGTTGGGCACAATGGTGCGGCGCTCCAGGTGGTCGAGCATGCGGCCGGGCGTGGCCACTACTACGTGTGGCATCTGTTGCAGGCCCTTCACTTCTTCGCGCATGGCATGGCCGCCGTAGTAGCCGGCCACGCGCAGGTTGGGCATGTGCTTGCCAAGGCTTTTGAGGGCGTCGCGCACCTGCATCACCAGTTCGCGGGCGGGCACCAGCACCAGCGCCTGCATGGTAGCCGACGTCACGTCGACCTGCTGCAGCACGGCCAGGCCGTAGGCAGCGGTTTTGCCCGAGCCGGTGGGGGCTTGCCCAGCCACGTCCTGGCCTTCGAGGGCAGGGGCCAGCACCAGCTGCTGCACCGGCGTGGGCCGGATGAAATTCAGCTCGGCTACGCCCGCCAGCAAAGCCGGGGAGAGGGCGAAATCAGAAAATTGGAGGTCGGCTTTGGCTGCGGCGGCAGCCTGGGGAACGGTCCCAGCGGCGGATGAATCAGGAGTTTGCACCGTACAAAGGTAACGGATGCCGCAAGGCCAACGCAGCCCCGGAAATTATCAGTAGCCGGTTTCGCCTTCGGCCACGTTTACCAGGCGGTAGCGCACGGCTGTTTTTTTGGGGCGGATGTCCAGCCCGATGCGGTGGGCGTATGCTTTGGTGAAGGCGGCGCCGAAGTAAAAAATCATGGCCGAGTAGAATACAAACAGCAGTACCAGCACCAGGCTCGACGCCGGCCCGTACACCGGCCCCAGGTCGCGGGCTACCAGCAGCGCCCCCAGCACCACCTTGCCCAGGCTGATGAGCAGCGCCGTGAGGGCCGCCCCGCGCGTGACCGCCCGCCACGGCACCCTGGCCAGACTCAGCGTGCGAAAGGTAACCCCGAACCACACGGCCAGAATCAGCCAGCCTATAACAGAATTCAGAACCCGCACGAGGTAGTAAACGAACGTAGCATCGAAGTCCTGAATGGCGCTGGCAAAGAGCCCCAGGGCGGCATCGGCGGCAAAGGCCAGTAGCGAAAGCAGCGCCGTGGCCAGCAAAATCCCCCCCGAGCGCAACCGCTCGCGCAGGGCCTGCGAGAACTTCCCCGTGCCGCGCTGCGGCCGGATTTGCCACAGCTGATTCAGAGAATGCTGAATGATGGTGAACAGGGTGGTGGCCACAAAAAGCAGAAAGGCAAACCCGACCCAGGTAACGAGGCGGCTGCGCTGCGGGTCGGCCACATTTTGCACAATCTGGGCCACCAGTCCGGCCCCCGACGCCCCCACCACATCGCTGATTTTGGCCAGCAGCATCATCCGCACCAGCGAGGCCGGATAGAGCGAGCTCAGCACCTGAATCAGGATAATGAGAATAGGCGGCAGCGCGAAGGAGGTGAAAAAAGCCGTGGCCGCACCCAGCCGAAGCGGGTCGTTGGCACCCAGCTCGCGGCCGGCGCGGTGCAGCAAAATCGGGAGTTCGCGCCACCAGGGGCCGGGCAACTCCGCGGGCGGGATTACTTTTGTCATCAGCAAAAAAGCCGGAGCGGCCCTGCCAAGCATCGTGCGTTGGCTGGCCGCATCCAGCGAAGATACGGGGCCCCGGCTCCGGCCCCGCCCATGCCCACACCGCCCGTTCCGCCTGCTACCGAAACTACCCCGGCTCCGGCCGCGCCCCCGGCGGGCTGGCTGCGTCGCCGTCTGCTCAACCCGATACTGAGCATCCTGCGCCAGGGCCTGTCGCCGGAGCAGCTGGCCCTGACGGTGGCATTGGGGGTTTCAATTGGCGCCATTCCGTTTATGGGTGCCATTACCACGGTGGCGGCGCTGGTAGCGGTGCGGCTGCGCCTGAACGTAGCGGCGCTGCAATTCGTGAGCCACATGATGACGCCCCTGCAGCTACTCATCATCATCCCGCTGCTACGGCTGGGCGCACGCCTCATGGACAATACGACGGAAAACGAACTGACTGTGTCCCATATCCGGCACCTGTTCGCCACCGATTGGCAGGCAGCCTTGCAGCTCCTATGGCGGGCCGAAGTAGGCGCCATGGCCATTTGGCTGCTGGGCTCAGTTCCAATAGTGGCGCTGCTCTATTTTGTGTTACGCCCAATATTCAGGCGAATAGCGCAACGCCGGGCAGCGGCTGAAGTGGGTGCCTAGCGCTGGCTACACAAACGAGGCGCTGGGGTAGGGCAGCTAAAATGCCAGTAAAGCCTCGGCTTGCTCGCGCAAAAGCTGACGGGAAAGGTCATGGTTCAGGCTGTCTTCCTGATTAAGGTCCTGACCGATGAAGGGCAGGCGCACGCGTTGGGGCAGCACAATTGAGCCGAGGTACATGAGGATGTCGGTGAGGTGCGTCATCGCTAGCATGCCGCCCTGGCCGCCATTGCTGAGGCCAATCAGCGCCGTTTTCTTTTCGCGCAGTCCTCCCGGATACGGCAAGCCATCAATAAAAGCCTTCAATACGCCCGGAAAGGAGCCGTTGTACTCCGGTGTGATAATTACCAGCTTGTTGCCGGCATTCAGCAAGTCTGCCAAGCGGTTGAATGCCGGGTTGGTGCCCGCGTTGGCGTACAGTGCTGAAGTAGTAAAGTTGTCTGGCAGCTCGGCCAGGTCAAGAATTTGACTTTCCGCGTTTAGCTCGGTGAGCAAATTTTGGTAGTAGTTGGCAATGCGGCGGGCGCGGGAGCTGGGCCGGTTCGTACCGACGAGGAGGGTTATCAAAACAGGAAGCTGGGAATGAGTAATCACTCAGACAACCAGAAAGAGGGGGCGAGGTTTCGCGGCGCATTCGAAATGAAGCGAAGTGGGCAGCGACCATCTATAAATTTAGCCCCTGTCTTCGCCTGTCTGTAGGCAATAAAAAAGGCGCAACGGAATTAACCGTCGCGCCTTTTTTGATAACAAACAGGTGCTTATGCCAAGCTGTTCGAAGTAGCCTTGGCCACCAGAAATTCGCGGTTCAGCATTGCAATGTTTTCCAGCGAAATGCCCACCGGGCACTCTGCGGCGCAGGAACCGATGTTGGAGCAGGCGCCAAAACCTTCGATGTCCATCTGGGCCACCATGTTCTCCACACGGGTTTTACGCTCGGCTCCACCCTGGGGCAACAGCGCCAGCTGCGACACCTTGGCCGAAACAAACAGCATGGCCGAAGCATTTTTGCAAGCGGCCACGCAGGCCCCGCAACCAATGCAGGTAGCGGCCTCGAAAGCGCGGTCAGCAATTTCCTTAGGAATGGCAGTGTCGTTGCCGTCTGGTACGCCGCCGGTGTTCACGCTCACGTAGCCCCCGGCCTGAATAATGCGGTCGAACGCCGAGCGGTCCACGCTCAAGTCTTTGTTTATCGGGAAAGCATTAGCCCGCCATGGCTCGATGGTGATGGTATCGCCGTCCGAAAACTTGCGCATGTGCAGCTGGCAACTCGTGGTACCCTTTTCCGGCCCGTGGCTGCGGCCGTTGATGAACAGGTCGCACGAGCCGCAAATGCCTTCGCGGCAGTCGTGGTCGAATGCCACCGGGTCCTGGCCGGCATGCAGCAGGTCCTCATTCAGCACGTCGAGCATTTCCAGGAAAGACATTTCGGGCGAAATATCCTTCACTTTATACTCCACAATCTTGCCTTCGGTGTTGCGGCCTGCTTGGCGCCACACGTTCAGGGTCAGGTTCATCGGTTTGGCGTTGGGATTGGAGCCGGCCATGTTTTTCTTTAATTAAAAATTAAAAATTGAGAATTAAAAATTGAGCCTGTATGCAAATGGGTAACCCCATTTTTAATTTTTAATTCTCAATTTTTAATTGATTTCTATTTGTAGCTGCGCTGGGTCAGCTTTACGTTTTCAAACGTTAATTCTTCTTTGTTGAGCTTTTCGGGCTGGTTCTCGCCCTGATATTCCCAAGCCGATACGTAGGCGAAGTTTTCGTCGTCGCGCAGGGCCTCGCCCTCGGGGGTCTGGTATTCCTCGCGGAAGTGACCACCGCAGCTTTCGTTGCGGGCCAGTGCGTCGTCAATCATCAGCTCGCCCAACTCCAGGAAGTCGGCCACGCGGCCGGCTTTTTCCAGAGTTTGGTTCAGCTCTTCGCCGGTGCCTACCACTTTCACGTCGCTCCAGAACTCCGTGCGCAGCTTCTGGATTTCGGCTTTAGCGAAACGCAGGCCTTCAGCGTTGCGGGCCATGCCGCAATATTCCCACATGATGTGGCCCAGCGCCTTGTGGAACTGGTCGGGCGTGCGGTTGCCTTTGATGGCAAGCAGCTGCTCGGTACGGGCCTGCACACCGGCCTTGGCTTCGGCAAAGGCGGGGTGCTGGGTGTCCACCGGCTTAGGAGCGGTTTGGGCCAGGTAATCGCCAATAGTGTAAGGAATTACGAAGTAACCGTCGGCCAAGCCCTGCATCAGGGCCGAAGCACCGAGGCGGTTGGCGCCGTGGTCCGAGAAGTTGCACTCGCCCGTGGCGTAAAGGCCCGGGATGGTGGTTTGCAGGTTGTAATCAACCCACAGGCCGCCCATGGTGTAGTGCACCGCCGGGTAAATGCGCATGGGCATTTTGTAGGGGTCTTCGCCAGTGATTTTCTCGTACATGGCGAACAGGTTGCCGTACTTCTGGCTCACGCCGTCGGCCCCGATGCGCTGGATGATTTCGGCAAAATCAAGGTACACGGCCAGGCCGGTGCTGCCCACGCCGCGCCCCTCATCGCACATCTGCTTGGCGTTGCGCGAAGCCACGTCGCGTGGCACGAGGTTGCCAAAGGCCGGGTACTTGCGCTCCAGGAAGTAATCCCGGTCGCCTTCGGCGATGTCCACGGCTTTAATCTCGCGATTACGCAGGCGCTCGGCCGTTTCCACGGTTTTGGGCACCCACACGCGGCCGTCGTTGCGGAGCGACTCCGACATGAGTGTCAGTTTCGACTGGTAGTCGCCGCTAACGGGAATGCAGGTGGGGTGAATCTGGGTGAAGCAGGGGTTGGCGAAGTAGGCGCCTTTTTTGTGGGCGCGCCACGCGGCCGTCACGTTGCACAGCTTGGCGTTGGTGCTCAGGTAGAACACGTTGCCGTAGCCGCCAGTGGCCAAAACCACGGCGTGCGCGGCGTGGTTCTCAATCTCGCCGGTGATGACGTTGCGGGTCACGATGCCACGGGCCACGCCGTCCACCATCACCAAATCAAGCATTTCCGAACGGGTGTAGAGCTTCACTTTGCCATAGGCAATCTGCCGGCTCAGCGCCGAGTAGGCACCCAGCAACAGCTGCTGTCCGGTTTGTCCGCGGGCGTAGAAGGTTCGGCTTACCTGGGCCCCGCCAAACGAGCGGTTGGCCAGCAGGCCGCCGTATTCGCGAGCAAAAGGCACGCCCTGGGCCACGCACTGGTCAATAATATTGACCGATACTTGGGCCAGACGGTACACGTTGGCTTCGCGGGCGCGGTAGTCGCCACCCTTCACGGTGTCATAGAAGAGGCGGAACACGGAGTCGCCGTCGTTCTGGTAGTTTTTAGCGGCGTTGATGCCACCCTGCGCGGCGATGGAGTGCGCGCGGCGGGGCGAATCGTGGTAGGTGAAGGCTTTTACGTTGTAGCCCAACTCGGCCAGCGAAGCGGCGGCGGAAGAGCCGGCCAAGCCGGTACCCACCACAATCACATCGTATTTCCGCTTGTTGGCGGGGTTCACAAGCTTAACGTTGAACTTGTGCTTTTCCCATTTTTCGGCAAGGGGGCCTTCGGGGATTTTGGAATCCAACAGCATAGAGAAACGGAGTGAGGGTGTGACTGGTGACCTGTAGAACAGCCAACGGGCGCAGGTGTTGCGCCGGAGGCCAATATTCTACGGGGCGTAATCCGAACTATTTAAAACGCCGAGGCCACGCTTTGAATCAGGGAGGAAGCGTTCGAAACCACTTCACCCCGCTCGTTGGTGAACAGGAAGAAATAAAGGGGCATCGAGGCAAAGCCGGCGGCTACAACTACCGAAAAGACATAGCCCGCGTACTTGATAAGCGACATGTATTTGCGATGGTTCAGGCCCAGGGTCTGAAAGCCCGAGCTGAAGCCGTGCCACAGGTGGTAGCCCAGGCTGATTTGCGCGGCCACGTAGAGCAGCACGTACCACCAGAGCTGAAACGAGGAGGTTACGGCCAGGTACAGATTATCGTAATCGGCGGTAGTGACATCGGCACCGCCCATTTTGCCAAGGTCGCCGGCGAAGCGGGCGCGCCAGAAAAAGTTGTAGAGGTGCACGATGAGGAAAATCAGGATGATGGTGCCCAGGATGCCCATGTTGCGGGACGTCCACTCGCTGTTCTGCTCGGCTTTCCATTGCGCGTAACCCTTGCCGCGGGCCGCTTTGTTGCGGCGCGTGAGGGCAAACGCCTCGTAGATGTGAAAGCCGAAGCCCAGCACCAGGCCCCACTCAATGGTACGGATGATGGGGTTGGTGCCCATGAAATGGGAGTAGGCATTGAAGGCTGCGCCCCCGTCGTGCTTGAATAACTGCAGGTTGCCGACCAGATGCACCACCAGGAACGTGCACAGAAACAGGCCCGTAATGGACATTATGAGCTTCCGGCCGATGCTGCTGGTTAAAGTTTTTGTTATCCAACTCATAAAGTAGCCAAACTGGGGAAGTGAAGAGGTATGTTTATAGCACCCAAAGGTAGGCCCCGCCCGCTACCCGAACAACGCAAAGGCGCGATTCTTGCCTGCCAGGGCCTTGGTCTGAAATAAACCTGGCCTGCGGTGGTGAATCTATCCGCGACGAACATCGTTTGCTCGTTCAGGCACGTTATTGCAGGAATAACCCATTGGGCCCGGCAAATGTTGGGTTTTCGGGCCCTTTGATGACTGGTGTTGCAAGCACTAGTAACACGTCCTACTTTCCCTTCTCTATTTAGCCGGTATGCTACAAAAATTTCTACTTCGGGTCTGGGCACTGCCGCGGCTGGTGCTGCTTGTGCTACTGCTGGCCGTGGGCCTGGGCGCCCTGCCGCAGGCGGCGTGGGCATCTCACATCCGGGCGGGCGACATTCAGGCCACGGTGGACGCTACGAACCCGCGCCTCGTCTCTTTTAGGATGGTGCTTTACACTGATAACTGTACATCTTGTGTAAAACAGCCCACCGCTACTATATTCTTCGGGGATGGCACTTCCAGCTGTCTTGATGGTGTGCCACGGGTAGGAGGAGAGCAGCCTATTCCCGGCAATCCCGATACCAGCCTCAACGTCTATTTATTTGAGCACGAGTTTCCCTCTTCGGGCAGCTTCATCGTCAGCTTCATTGGTGAAAACCGCAATCGGGGCGTTTTAAATATGGACCGGTCTGATGACCAGTCCTTTTACATCAGTACAACCATTAATCTGGACCCCACTCTGCGGGGTAACCGTTCGCCCGTGCTCACGGCTCCGGCCATTGACAAAGCGGGCGTGGGCCAGGTGTTTCTGCACAACCCCGCCGCATTCGATGCCGATGGAGACTCACTGGCTTTCAAGCTGAAGGAGAGCCAGCGCGTAGCCCTGGCCATTGGGGATGTGGTAGGCTCGCCCTGCACCGGCACCGGCACCAACCGGCCGCTTCCGACGATTGTCCCCAACTTCCGCTACCCCAACGACCCATCTATTAGCGGTAGCAACCGGCCTGTGCAGGTGGCCTACGATGGCCGCCCGCAAGGAGTGCCCGGCGCTCCGGCCATTTTCGTGCAGGACATTAATACCGGGCAGATTACCTGGAACGCGCCCAACACCGTGGGCTTCTACAACGTGGCCATGGTGGTGGAGGAGTACCGCCGCACTCCCGGCGGGTTTCGAAAGATTGGGGAGGTTATCCGGGATATGCAGATTATCGTGGCCGGCACGCCCAACATACGGCCTACGATTACCATTCCGGAGGATATTTGCGTGATTGCCGGGCAGAGCGTAACCGGCCAGGTTTCGGCCGTGGATGGCTCGTCGCCGTCGAGCCCGCAGACGGCCATTGATTTGTTCGCTTTTTCGGGCATTATCCCACCGGCTACCTTCACCCAAACGGCTAAGGGGCCGCCCACTGCCCGTGGCACCTTCTTTTGGCAAACCGAGTGCAGCAACGTGGCGGACCTGCCGTATCTGGTGGTTTTCAAGGCTCAGGATACGCCCAGCCCGATATCGCCGACCAACCCGCCGCTGATTGACCAGAAAACCTGGCGTATTACGGTTATCGGGCCGGCGCCGCAAAACCTGACGGCTACGCCCATCGTCGGCGCTGGCACCGACCCCAACCGCGTACAGCTCAACTGGAACCAGTACCAGTGCGCCAACGCCTCGCGCATTTTCATCTACCGGAAGGTGAACCCTTCGACGTGGGAGCCCGGCGACTGCGAAACCCGCATTCCGGCCTCGGCGGGCTACACGCTGGTGGGGAACGTGGCCGCCACCGAAACCTCTTTCCTGGATAGAAACGTGGATGCCAACGGCAACGTGCGGGGGCTTGACCGGGGCCAGACCTACTGCTACCGCATCTATGCCGAGTTTCCGCTGCCGGCTGGTGGTGCCAGCATTGCTTCGCAGGAAACCTGCGCCACCTTCCCCGGCAGCCCCGTGCGCTTGATTAAGGTAGACGTGGAGAACACCGGTACGGCCGATGGCCGCATTGGCGTGTGCTGGACGCAGCCTCGGCAGGGCACTGGCGGCGGCCTCGACGGCACGCCCAGCTACGTGCTGTCGCGCGCCGAGGGCCTGAACCCCACGGCCTTCACGCCCATCGCCACCATCACCACGCTGGCCGATACCTGCTACACCGATACCGGCCTCAACACCGAGGCACTGCAATACACCTACCAGCTGGAGTTTGTACGCACCTTCCCGCCCGCCGACAACCGGGCGCCCATTCGGGAAGTGGCGCAGCCGGCCAGCAGCGTGCGTGTGCGCGCCGTGCCCGCCAACCAGCAAGCCACGGCCATCGCGGTGAGCTGGACCTATAACGTGCCGTGGGATAATACCACCCGGCCAGCCCGGATTTTCCGGCGCACCGGCACCACCGGGCCGTTGGTGCAGCTTGCTACGGCGCCCACCACGGCCACCGGCGGCACGTACCTGGACGCCGACCCGGCCCTGCGCAAGGACCAAACCTACTGCTACTACGTGCAAACCGACGGACTCTATATCGGTATTCCGTACCTGAATTCCTTGCTCAATCGCAGCCAGGTGCAGTGCGTGGTGCTGACCACGCCGCCCTGTATTCCGGTGCTGAAGCTGGCGGTGACCAACTGCGACAGTCTGGCGGCGCTGCCGGAGTTCCCGCGCCAGGACGAGCGCTACACCAACCGCCTGAGCTGGACGCTGAGCGCGCTGCCCCCCGGCTGCGACACCAACATTGCCAACTACCTGCTTTACTACCGGCCTACGCCCACGGGCCCGTTCACGCTGCTGGCCACCACCACGCAAACCAGCTACCTCCACACCAACCTGGAGTTTAACGGGGGCTGCTATGCCGTGCAGGCCGTAGCCCCAAGCGGTGCAGTGAGCGACACGAGCAACATTGCTTGCCAGGATAATTGCGTGTTCTTCCGCCTGCCCAACATCTTCACGCCCAACGGCGATGGGCAAAACGAAGTGTTCCGGCCCAAAAACCACAGCCCGGTGCGCCGGATTCGCTACCAGGCGTTCAATCGCTGGGGCGTGAAGGTGTTCGAGAACGTGACTACTTCCGATGACCGGATTCTCATCAACTGGGACGGGGGCGGGCCGGCCGGCGAGTCCGGCAACGGCAACGCCTCCAAGGTGTCGGACGGCATCTACTACTACCTGGCGGAGGTGGAGTTTGCAGACTTTGCCAATACCAAGCGTACTTACAAGGGCTGGGTGGAAGTACGGCGCTAGGCCGCTGACTACCAACTGCAAAACTGAAAGAGGCCGCCCCAATGGAGCGGCCTCTTTCAGTTTTGAATTGGGCCGTTGGGTAGTTTATGTGCAGCTTGCGCCCATAATTGGCGCGGTGGCTGGCCGGATGCTGAGCCACTTTAAGTACTTAATGTAGAGTAACCGAAGCAAAAAGTTGTCATGCTGAGCTTGTCGAAGCCTCTCTACCGCACCGTTGGACAGTTTCAACGGTGCGGTAGAGAGGCTTCGACAAGCTCAGCATGACCGTTCTCTACTTCGGTTACTTTTGGGCCACCGCTTAACAAACAACTCATCCCCAAGCCCGCTCGTGAACCCTTCCACTTCCTCCGATTCTCTCCAAACAGCCATCCTTTTTCCCGGTCAGGGGAGTCAGTTTCCGGGTATGGCCCGCGAGCTGTTCGAGCAAAGTCTCGACGCCCGCGCCCTGCTCACCCAGGCCAACGATATCCTGGGCTTTAGCCTGACGGATATCATGTTCAGCGGCTCGGATGCTGACCTACGGCGAACCGACGTAACCCAGCCCGCCATTTTCGTGCATTCGGTGGCCCAGTTTGTGGCCCACCCCGAGCTGCGACCCGCCATGACGGCCGGCCATTCGCTAGGCGAATTTTCGGCGCTGGTGGCCGCGGGTGTGTTGCGCTTCGAAGATGCCCTGGCGCTGGTGGCCCGCCGCGCTCAGGCCATGCAGGCCGCCTGCGAGGAGCAGCCCGGCACAATGGCCGCCATTCTCGGGCTCGATGATGCCACGGTGGAGCGCATCTGCCAGGAAATTACGGCGGCCGGCGATGTGGTGGTAGCCGCCAATTACAACTGCCCCGGCCAGCTGGTTATTTCCGGGTCGGCGGCCGGGGTGGCTGCGGCCTGTGAAGCCCTGAAAGCGGCCGGCGCCAAGCGCGCCCTGCCGCTGCCGGTGGGCGGCGCCTTCCATTCGCCCCTCATGCAGAGCGCCGCCGCCGCCCTGGCCGAGGCCATCGAAAAAACCACTTTCAGCGAAGCCCGCTGCCCGGTGTACCAGAACGTGGACGCGCTACCACACGCCGCGCCGGCCGAAATCAAAGCCAACCTGCTGCGCCAACTCACCGCTCCCGTACGCTGGACCCAGGCCGTGCAGCAAATGGCGGCCGACGGCGCCAACGAATTTGTGGAGTGCGGCCCCGGCAAAGTATTGCAGGGGCTGGTGAAGAAAATCGTGCCCACGGCCACCATCGGCTAAGTGGTGCGGCCTGCACCCGAGAATCCACGCGGGGCGCGGTGGTGGGGCTGGTCGGTAGCGCTGGCGGGGCTGGTTCAGCTGGCCTTGTTTGCGCTGGCCACCGGGCCGGGCCTGGCCGGCACCGCCGACTCGGGCTACTACCTGCACGCGGCCGGTACGCTGCGGGCGGCCGGCCACCTGTTACACCCCGACGGCTCGGCCTACCGATACTGGCCGCCCCTGTACCCGGTGCTGGTGGCGCTGAGCGGCAGCCTGGGGGCGCTGCGGCTGCTGCACGGCGCGGCGCTGGTAATTAGTCTGCTGGCCTGGAGCCGGTTGGGCCGCCGGCTGCTGCCGGGGGCGTTGGCGCTGGTGTTGCCCTGGCTGCTGGCTTTCGGTACGCCGTGGCTGGTGGTGAGCAAGTTTGTATGGGGCGAAACGGTGTTTCTGGCCTTATTCGCGGGGTACGCGGGGGCGCTGTTTCGCTGGCTGCGGCTGGGAGAGGCACGGTGGTGGTGGCTGGCTACGGCCTTGGGTTTTTTACTGCCTTTGCAGCGCACGGCCGGGTTTTTCTTGCTGGCGGGTACGGCCTTGGCTCTGTTGCTGACGCGCCGGGCGGGGGGCTGGAAGCGCCTGCTGCCGGTGGCCGGGCACGCCTGGCTGGCCGTGTTAGGAGGCGTTGCGTGGCACGTCTACGCGCTGCTGCTGGCGGCTCCCAGCGTCTACCGTCTCAACCGGGGCTGGCCGCAGTTCGTGAGCTCAGCGGCCGATTACGGGTTCGTGCTCAGCCGCTGGCTGCTGCCGGTGCGCGCCACCTGGCGCCCCGAGCTGTCGTGGGTTTGGGCACTGGTGCTGCTTGGGCTGCTGGCGCTGCTTTGGCCGCGCGCCGCGCGGCTGGCAACGGCCGACGCGGGTCTTCGGCGAACTGAGCTGCCGGAGCCGCACCGCTTTTTACGGGTTTTGTGGATGGCCACGCTGGTCTTCCTAACGATGCTGCTGGTTTCCACCACGTTTACCCGCAGTGCCGCTGGCCTCTACGATGCCGAACGGTACGCCAGCGTGCTTTTTGGGCCCGCGACGCTACTGGCGCTCTGGAAACTGGGGCGCTGGCTTGAAGCGTGGGGCAGGCGCGGCCGGGCTTCCTGGCTGGTGACGGGCTTTCTGGCGCTGTGGGTGGCGTACTCTGCGGGCCGCAGCATCAGCAATGCGCTGGCTCTGCGTAAGCTGGTGCCGGTGGAGTGGCCGGCGGTACAGTAGTGGATGCGGCTAGAGCAGTTTCCGCCGCTATGAACAGAATTAAAAATGAATAATTAAAAATTTTACGGTCAGACCTTTGATTTTTCATTAGACTTGTTCCCGAATAAGCAGAAATGAAAAAAGCGAGTCATGCTGAGCGCAGCCGAAGCATCTCTACCGCTTCGTTGAGTCGATTGGATTAGTTGCGCGGTAGAGATGCTTCGGCTGCGCTCAGCATGACCGTCGATTTTATACTTTTTTTGTATTTAGGAACAAGTCTATTCTCTATAAAACTGTACACTAACCTGGAAACTGCTCTGATTAGCAGCTTACCAAAACCGATTGGTGCACACCACCTGGGCTTTTTTCTTGAGCCGCAGGCCTACCAGTATTTCGTGGCTGCCGCCGTTGTAGCCAGCCAGCTCGGAGAGGCCCGCGTCGTAGGAATAGCCCAGCGTGTACTGCTCGTAGCTGAGGCCCACCATGGCCACGGCCGAGTCGAAGGCCCGCCACGAGACGCCCGCCCACAGCAGGTCCTGGTACTTGAGCTTGGCGTTGACATCGACCGAAAGCGGAGCCGGGCTCACGGCCTTTACCAGCACCGAGGGCACCAGCGACCAGTCGTCGCTGAGGGGCAGCCGCACGCCGGCCGTGGCGAAGTAGTGGCGATTTAGCTTGTTGCCGGGTGCGCCCTCACCCAGCTGGTTGGCCCCGTAGGAGAAATTGAGCTGGTTGCCCAGCAGCTGCGCCCCCGACAGGCCCACGTAGAACTTCGAGCTGTAGAGCCAGGCCCCCACCGTGCCATCCAAAACCCGTGAGGAGGCACTGGGGGCCACGGTTGTGGGGTCGAAAAAGCGCAGCTGCTGCCCATCCACGGCAAACTGCTGCATGCCGGCCGACATGCCCAATGCCAGCCGCAGGTCGGGCGTCAGCACCAGGTTGTAGGCGTAGGAAACGTATGCGCCGGCGCGGCTCGTGGGCCCGGTCACGTCGTTGTACACGAGGCCGCCCAGGGCGTGAAACGGCCGGCGCCGGTCCCGAATGGTGCGTTTGGCCGTGCTGCGCCACTTGCCCAGCGAGGAATTAATGCTGGCGTAGTAGGTTTTGGGCGCCCCTTCCAAGCCCGTCCATTGGGTCCGGTAGCTGAACTTGACGTCGATGTAGTCCTCCACGCCCGTCGTGCCGGGGTTTAGGAGGTAGTTGTTGTTCATGTACTGGCTGTACTGCGCCTGCTGCTGGGCCCTGGCCGGCGCCCCAGCCAGCAGCAGCAACGGCAGTAGCAGCAGTGATAATGCTCTTTTCATAGCGGTAGGTGGCTTATTTCTCTATTGAAGAAGCAGGGTTTTTGGCTGAACGGAGATTCGTTTAATACAAAACCGTCAGCGAGCCGCTGTAGGATTTGCCCAAAGGCCCCCGCGTGACGACGACGTAGTAATAAGTGCCCACCGGCGCCGGCTGGCCGTTGATTTGGCCGCGCCACTCGTTGGACCGGCTGTAGTTGTCGGCCGAGAAAACCTTGTTGCCCCAGCGGTTGAACACGGTGACCGTATTGTTGGGGTATTGCTCAATAAACTCAATCTGCCAGGTGTCGTCGCGTCCGTCGCCGTTGGGGGTGAAGGCGTTGGGAATGCGAATGGCCGGCCGCACCGTCACCGTCACCTGGTCGGAGTCGGCGCAGCCACCGGTCCCGGCCGAGAGGGTATAGGTCGTGGTCACGAGGGGCGAGGCCACGGGCCGTAGCGAGTCGCCCGGAAAAGCCAGCCCCGTGGCCGGCGTCCACGTCACGGGGTAGGGGCCTTCAACGCGGCCTTCCAGCGTTACCGAAGTGCCGGCCAGAATCTCCTTATCCGGCCCGGCGTCCACATCGGCCGGCGGGCTGATGCGCACCACGATACCATTGGAAACCACCGTAACCGGCTGGCCGCACACGTTGGTGGTGCGCAGGCGCAGGGTCACGGTCTGGCCGTCGCGCAACGTGGTGCTGGTGAAAACCGGCGTGGTTGTTCCAGCTCCGGACGCGTTATTGCCGTTCACCAGCCACTGGTAGGCAGGCGCCGGGCCTTCATTAGTAACATTGGCGATGCTGAAGGTGAGTGGCTCGCCCGGACAAACCGGGCCGGCCGGCTGCACGGCAATGGTCAGCGTGGGCAGCGGCGTGGCCGTGCGCGTCACCGTCACGGTGGCCGAGGCCGGGCCCGTGCTGCACGTTCCCGCCGCAGCCGTTACCTCCACCCGCACCCGGTCGCCGGAAACCAGCGTACTGCTGCTGAAAGTAGCCCCGGTGGCCGTTGCCGCCACGTTATTAACAAACCAGCGGAACGTGGGCGTGGCCCCGGCATTAGTGGGCACGGCCGTGAAGGTCAGCGGCGTGCCGGGGCACTGCACGGGCGGCGGTGCCAAGGTCACCGTGGGGGTTACTGGCTGTTGAATCTGCACACGTACCCCATTGGAAACCACCGTCACCGACTGGCCGCACACGTTGGTCGTGCGCAGGCGTAGCGTCACGGTCTGGCCGTTACGTAGTAACGCGCTGGTGAAAGTTCTGCCTGTTTTTCCCACTACGTCGACACCGTCTACTTGCCATTGGTACTGGCGAGCTTGGCCAGCGTTGGTCACGTTGTCGATGCTGAATGTAAGCAGTGTGCCCAAGCAAACCGGGCCGCGCGGCTGCACGGCGATAGTGAGCGTGGGTGGCGGCACCACCGTGCGCGTCACCGTGGCGGTAGCTGAGGCCGGCCCGGTGCTGCACGTTCCCGCCGTAGCCGTTACTTCCACCCGTACCCGGTCGCCAGTCACCAGCGTGTTGCTGCTGAAAGTGCGGCCGGTGGCAGCCACCGCCACGTTGTTTACGAACCAGCGGAATGTTGGGGTAGTGCCGACATTAGTAGTCACGGCTGTGAAGTTCAGGTTCGTGCCGGGGCACTGCACGGGCGGCGCCGCCAAGCTCACCGTGGGGGTTGTAAGGGGGAGAACTGTGATTATTACCGGGTCTGTGAAATCGGGGGTACAATAAGGCCCCGACCCGTTAGGAAGCAGCAGCTGAGCCCGCCGCCGGAAAGAGGTCGGGCCGGGCGTCTGTGAAGTTGGTGGCTGGTAGGTGGGTCCGGTGGAAACGCCTGGCGCGTTCTGCCAATTGCCATTTCTCAGAATTTGCCACTGGTAAACGAGCGGCAAGCCAGCATCGCTAGAAGCATTTCTGGTGCTTGTAATAAGGGCTGGCATTTGTCCAGCGCACACCGTCGGGGATGCAGCAATACTACCCGGTACAGGCAGGTTTGGTATCTGGACGGTGCCTGAGCTTTCGCGGCAAAAGCATTCGGTCGATATGAGTAGCTTCACGGTATGCGTTCTAACGTCGGCCGTGAAAATCTGAGAAGGAGGGTTTTTCCCAATGAAAGTATTACCATTGCCAAATGTCCAAGTGTAGGTCACCGGAGCAAAATCAATGGGCGGGGCCGTGAATTTTATTTCTCGACAGCCTACTATCTCAAACGAAGGGCCCACGCGCAGCAGGGAGCTCTGGTTGAAATTGACCAGACCCAGGCCACTCAAGCGGCCTCCCAGCTGCAGGCTGTCGTCGGCGTAGCCAATGGCCGCGCCCAGCGAGTCGGGGTAGGCAATGAAACCTAGGGCGGGCTGGTTATTACGGGCCACGTAAATCCGGCCATCAGGACCGGCCTGCAGCGCGCCCAGGTCGGCGGGTGCGGTCTGGTTGAGCGGAATGTCGCGCTTAACAACCGGCCCAGTGCTGGTGCTGTCGAATTGCAGCAGCTTGGGTGGGTTCATAACCGTGGCGTAGAGGTAGCCGCCAGCCGAAAACCCCACCCCGTAATATTTCCCCTCGCCACTGTCCACGATAAACGGAACCTGCGGGTTGACGCTCACATCGCCCGTGCCGGTATCAAACCCGAAAAGCTCGACGGTACTGCTGTTGTCGCCCAGCACTTCGCTGTAGCGGGCCAGGGCCAGCCGCCGGCCGTCGGGGGTTATTTTCATCTGGCCTTTGTAGCCTAGGGCAGCCTCGCTCGGCGCGTGCAGGCTGCCGACGGTCGAAACAATCGGCGCGTCGATTACGATTGGACCTGTGTAGCCAGCGGATTGCCGCACGCGGTAGGCCAGAAAAGCATCGCCGCGGTTGTCGTTGCCGCTCTTGGCCGCGCCCCAGCCGTGGGTGATGACCCAGATGTCACAGCCGTTCTTATGAAATACGGCCGTTAACTTTTCCGCCGTGCCGCGGGCCAATGGGGTGTTTTTGGTGGCAAGTATGACAGTGCCCGAACCGCCACCAGCCGGAATCTGGATTTCCGAGTAGCTCAGGCCCACGGTACTGTTCAAGGTGAAGAGCAGGTAGCGCGTTGGTTGGCCCGGCATCACCAGGCCCGGCATTTTGAGGGGCAGGGGGCCGTCGGTAGTGGTGCTGTCGCCGGCCAGCCCCCGGCCGTTGGTCATCACGGTTCCGTTGCCGTTCCAAACAGTTCGGCCGTTGCTGTAAAACAAGATGTTACCATCCTTGTCCGACATCACTCCCGAACCAGCCGGGGCATCCATTGCGCCATTGGTGAGCACCTTGGGCAGGGAGTCGGCCGAGGCCTGATTGAGGTTGAGCCCCGCCTTGAAGCCGAAGTACCAGGTGTTGGCAAACTTCTCATCGGCCGCGCACTCCGGGGGCGGGTTGCCCTGCGCTAAAGCCGTGGTGGCCGCACCACTTAGCAGCAGGAGCAGCGTGAGCAGCCAGGCTGCCGAGCGGGTGCGTCTAGCGGCAGCCGGCCCCCGTTTAGCATTAAAAGCAGGGAAATTGGTGCTACTGGAACGGGAAGGGTACGGCAGCGCTGCAGGCATAAAAGGGCGGGTAAGTGGGCGCAATGGTAAGCAGCTACCTAGAACGAAAGTTCCAGCCACTCGCCTTGAGAAAGCTTCTGATTAGCAGCAAATGCCAAAATCGGTGGCCACCTGACAGCCTGATATAAACGATTTTCCAGCGCCAGATAACGCAAGTTAGAAATAGTGGCCTGCCAAGTCGGGTTGGTGATTTACAAGACGCCATCACCCAGCCACGGCCGCACGGGCAGCGGGTCGGGGCAGCGCGCCAACAGGTCCGCCATGGTTAGGCCCAGCGCCGGGTGCACCAGCTGCGGCGCAATTTCGGCCAGCGGCAGCAGGGCAAACCGCCGCTCGGCCAGGCGCGGGTGGGGCACGGTCAGGTCAGGCTGGTCTATTATCGCCGGCCCGTACAGCAGGATGTCAACGTCGAGGGTGCGGCTGCCCCAGCGCTCCAGCCGTTCGCGGCCGGCCTGCTGCTCCGTGGTCAGGCATCGTGCCAGCAGCTCTCCGGCCGACAGGAGCGTTTCAATAGCCAGGGCCTGATTGAGGAAGGCAGGCTGGTCTTCGCGGCCCCAGGCGGCGGTTTCGTATAAGGCCGATGCTGCTACCACTTGGCCGGCCGTGGCCGCCAGCCGGGCCCGCGCGTCGCGCAGCAGCGCGACCCGGTTGCCGAGGTTGCTGCCCAGCAGCAAGTAGGCCGTTACCGGACTGCTCACGCTTGGCGTTGGAAAAAATCCGCCGTGTGTTCGGCCACTAGTTGGGCGGGTTCGGGCAAGGTGGTTGCAGGCCAGGGGTGTGCACCGCCAAACATGTGGCCCGCGCCGGGCACCAGCAGCAGTTCGGCATCGGGCTTGAGTTGCTGTAGGGCGTGAGCGGCGGTCAGGGGCACGGTTTCGTCGCTCTCGCCATGCACCAGCAGCAGGGGTTGGCGCACGCGGCGGCGCACGTTGTGCGGAATATCGAGGCGCGGCCGGTTGGCCACGTAGTCCTCCAGAATCTGGTAGTGGAGCGGTAGCTGCTGGCCGGTGCGCAGGTTGGGCACGTGCAGCACGCCGGCCCGTTGCCACTCGTCCAGCACCGATTGGGGCCAGCGCTGGTCGATGTCGGCAATGCCGGCCCAGGTAGCCACGGCGTGCACGCGCGGGTCCTCGGCGGCTTTGAGCAGCACCAGGCCGCCGCCCCGGCTGTGGCCCACCAGACTGAGCCGGCTCAGGTTCATTTCGGCGGCGGGCACGGGCGTGGCGCCGGGCGTGAAGAGGGCGTCGATAACCTGCCCGATATCGTCGAGCTCAATACTGAAATTGTTGCGGCCAAAGGCGTCCAAATCTTCCAGGTCGCCGGTGCCGCCCACTACCAGGCCGTTGTGCGAGAGGTTGAGCTTGACGAACACAAACCCGCGCTCCGCAAAAAAATCGGCCAGCAGCGGGAAATGGCCCCAGTTTTTGAATCCTTTGAAACCGTGCACGAAAACGACCACCGGTTTGGCCTGGCCAGTAGCCTGATACGTGGCGTCGGCTTCGAAAGCGCGACCGTGGCGGGTGCCGCTGAGCAGAAAAGGCGAGTTAGTGAGCATAGGCGAAGGTAGGGCGTTTGGGGTAGGAGGGTGGGAGGGTAGCAGGGTAGGAGTTGGCGCCGTTCTGAAACCTCGTACCCGCCTACCCGCCCAACTTCCTGCCCAGACTCCCCGGTTCTGGCGTAATATTGTTGCCGCAATGCCCCATACTCCGCCCTTTTCCCTCGACCAGATTCAGGCCCCCATCGCGGCCGAAATGGAAGAGTTTGAGCACAAGTTCCGCCAGTCGATGCGCACCAAAGTGCTGCTGCTCGACAAGATAATGGGGTACATCGTGAAGCGCAAGGGCAAGCAGATTCGGCCGATGTTCGTGTTTCTCACGGCCCGCGCCACCCGGCTTGAGCCCGCCACCGGCGACCCGCTGCCCGACGCCACGTTTCGGGGCGCGGCGCTCATCGAGCTGCTGCACACGGCTACTCTCGTACACGACGACGTGGTGGACGAGAGCAACTACCGCCGTGGCTTCTTCTCCATCAATGCGCTGTGGAAGAATAAAATAGCCGTGCTGGTGGGCGACTACCTGCTGTCGCGCGGCCTGCTGCTGGCCCTGGAAAACGACGATTACGACCTGCTTAAAATAGTGAGCAACGCCGTGCGCGAGCTGAGCGAAGGTGAGCTGCTGCAAATCGAGAAAGCCCGCAAGCTCGACATCACCGAGGATGTTTATTTTGACATCATCCGCCAAAAAACGGCTTCGCTCATCGCTTCCTGCACGGCCGTGGGCGCCGCCTCGGTGGGCGCCGACAAGGAGGTAATTGAGCGGGCCCGCCTGTTTGGCGAGAAAGTGGGCATCGCCTTCCAGATAAAGGACGACTTGTTCGACTACGGTACCGCCGAAATAGGTAAGCCCGTTGGCATCGATATTAAGGAAAAAAAGATGACGCTGCCGCTGATTTACGCCCTGCAACAGGCTTCCTGGCTGGAAAAGCGCAAGGTCATCTTCAATGTGAAGAACAACGACGGCCACCGCGACCGGGTGCAGCAGGTGATTGAATTCGTGAAAAAGTCGGGGGGGCTGGATTACGCCATTGCCACCATGAAACGCTACCGCGACGAGGCCCTGGCCATCCTGCACACCTTCCCCGAATCGCCGAGCCGCACCTCGCTGGAAGAGCTGATTAACTACACCATAGAGCGGGAAAAATAGACCGCGGATTGGCCACGCCAAACTCTATTTTGCCCGCCTGGCCCGCTATGCATCCTGTTCTGGCTTATACCGACCGCATTGTTCGGCTCGAACCACCGGCCCGCGACGAGCTGCTGCGCGCTTTTACACGGCAGGAATTTGCAAAAGGCACTTGCCTGCTGCGCGCCGGGCAAGCCAGCCAGCACTATCATTTTTTAGAGCAGGGGCTGGTGAAGTCGTCGTTTTTCAAGGAGGACAAGGAGTTCATTATGACCTTTTTCAAGGAGGATATTCTGTTCACCGAAATCAACAGCTACCTCACCACGGCCCCCTCCAAATACCAGCTGCTGGCCTTGGAGCCGACTACGGTGCACAGCATTGCGCGGCCCGACATTGTGCGCCTTTGCCGCGAGTACCACGCCATCGAAACCTTGTTTAAGCAGTTGCTGGGGTTTGCTTCCATTGGCATGATGAAGCGTATCAGCGAAATGCTGGAGGAAAATGCCACGACGCGCTACCGCCTGTTTGTGCGGGAAAAAGCACCCTTGTTGCAGCGTATTAGCCTCGGCGACCTGGCGGCCTACCTGGGCATCACGCAAGTGTCGCTAAGCCGCATTCGGGCCGGGCAGTAGCTTTTTATCATATGTTAAATAGCGGGGTAGGTGCAATGGGTAGTTTTGACATATCCTTTCGTACCCCGCTGCTTACCATGAAAAACAACCACCCTCGCCCGACCCTTTTCTGGACGGTAATCGGCCTGCTGGCCTTCGGAATGCTGGCCGGTGGCACGGCCCAGCTACTGCGCGCGCAAGTAAACGTGGACGGCATGCGGCACCTGGGCTACCCCCTCTACGTGCTGCCGCTGATAGGGGCCTGGAAGCTGGCAGGCACCGCGGTGATTTTGCTGCCGGGCTGGCAGCGGGCCAAAGAATGGGCCTACGCGGGCTTTTTCTTCTTGCTCACCGGCGCTACTGCGTCGCACCTGGCCAGCGGTGAGGGCGTGGCCCGCGCCTTGCCGGCGTTCGTATTTGCCTGTCTGGCGGTGGCCTCCTGGTGGCTGCGCCCCGCCGGCCGCCGCCTGCCCGCCGCACCCGAGCCGACGGCCCAGGCAGCGGCTCTTGGCTTGGCGGCGCCGCACGGCCAACTGCAAGGGCCAGCTGTTTAAATCTGCTTCTCTATGAACCCGAAAGTTGACTTTTATTTCCTCAAAACCCAGCAGTGGCGCGAAGCCCTGGAGCACTTACGGGCGCTGGCCCTCGAATGTGGCCTAACAGAAGTGCTGAAGTGGGGCGTGCCCTGCTACACGTACAACGGCCGCAATATTTTGCTGCTGCATGTTTTTAAAGAGTATTGCGCCGTGCTGTTTTTTAAAGGCGCGCTGCTTCGGAGTGCGCCGGACCTACTGGTGCAGCAAACGGCTAACACGCAGGCGGCGAGACAGCTGCGCTTTACCACGGTTGGGGAAGTCGTGGCCCGAAAAGCCGTGGTGAAAGCCTGCATTCGGGAAGCGCTGGAGGTGGAGCAAAAGGGCTGCAAGTGGTGCTCAAGAAGACCGAAGCATTTGCGGCGCCGGAGGAATGGCAGCACAAGCTGGCCGAAACTCCCACGCTGAAAACAGCATTTGAGGCCCTGACGCCAGGCCGGCAGCGGGCTTACTTGTTGCATTTTTCGGCCCCCAAGCAGTCCAAAACGCGCGTGGCCAGAATTGAGAAATGCAGCCCAGGCATTCTCCGCGGCAAGGGGCTGGCAGAGTAGCGCCGGCCGCGCAGTTGGCCGGGGACCAGGCAGCAAAAAGGCCACCCGATTGGGTGGCCTTTAGCAGTAAAATCGCGAAGGAGAGCGCGCCCAAAATCCGTGCACTCCGCTTAATTCGAGCCAATCTGTGACCTGAAATTACTGGGCTACCTGATAGCTCACGGCCTTGGCGTCGCTCACTTTGAAGGTCACGCCATCAGAAAGAGCTGTCTACTTCCAGTGAGTGCGTTATTTCGCAGCCGGGGCACTTGATTTCTTCGATTTCGTGGTTTTCGGCGTGCTTGGCCGAGTCGGCATGCTCGTTGGGGGCGGGTACCCCGATGAGGCCGGTGAAAACTTCGGTGCTGCACTGTTCGCACTCAAACTTGAGGCCCACGGCGCGGCCTTGTACGTCGGCGAGTGGGGCGGGGGAGTTGGGGTTTTGCTGCGTCCACATAAGAAGGAAGAGTTAGTTGGGTGAAGAAAAGGATAAGTACAACGCGCCCATTTGGTGTGGAAATGCGCCAAGGCGCGTTCAATCGTTAGAAAGGACCAGACGGGCCGCGCCTACGCGGTGTTTTTACGGTGCCAATTCGAAAAAGACGAATTGGACCGGCCCAGTAGGTAGTTTTGATGACGGCGGCCGGTGTCGGGCCAGCTTCAGCAACTACTCATGGAAACCCTAAAAACCGAGCAAGCGGCTCCGAAACAAGCGTTTTTACTGCCACGGGTGCCGCGCTGGCGCTCGCTGCTGCGCTCGTTTGCGCTGGCCAAAGACCCGCTACCGGTGCTCGACGCCACTCTGGCCCGCTACGGCGACACGGTGGAGCTGTTCATCGGCGGGGTTGAGAAAAGCATCCTCACCCGCGACCCCGGCCTGACCCAGCACATCCTGCAGAAAAACCACCGCAACTACGCCAAATCGAAGTTTACCCAGGGGTTTTCGCGCTACATTGGCCACGGCCTGCTCACCAACGAAGGGCCCGACTGGCTGCGGCAGCGCCGGCTTATTCAGCCGGGCTTCCATCGGCAGCGGGTGGCCGGGCTCACCGGCCTTATGCAGGAGCTCACGGCCGAAACCCTGGCGCCGCTGGCCGCGCAGGCCGCCAGTGGGGGCGGGGCCGTTGCCGTGCCGGTGCACGAGCTGATGACGCGGCTGACGTTCCGCATTATTGCCCGCTCGGTGTTCAGTACCAACTTTCCCGAAGCCGAACTGGACCGGCTGGCCGGGCTGATTACCGAAATTCAGGCATTTTTCGTGCGCTCCATTCGCCAGCCCTACCTCAAGCCCTGGTTCCGGCTGCGGGGGCAGTTCCGCTACCACGATGCGCTGGCGGCGGAGCTTCGGGCGCAGCTGGGCGGCTACATTGCCCGGCGCCAGGCAGCCAACCAGCAGCCCAACGCCACGCCACCCGACGACCTGCTGCAAATGCTGCTCGACGTGCGCTACGAGGATACCGGCGAGCCCATGACCTCCGACCGCGTGCTCGACGAAGCCCTGATTCTGCTCATCGCCGGCCACGAAACCAGCGCCAACGCCCTCACCTGGCTCACCTATCTGCTGGCCCACCACCCCGGCGAAGCTGCCGCAATTCGCACCGAGATGAATGCCGTGCTCGCGGGGCGCCCACCCACATTCGAGGACCTGCCGCGCCTTGGGAAAGCCCTTTTTGCCGTGCAGGAAGCCATGCGCCGCTACCCACCCGCCTGGATGGTAGACCGCGTGGCCCTGGCCGACGACGCCTACAACGGCCTCCACATTCCCAAAGGCACGCTGTTTTCGCTGTATTTCTACGGCCTGCACCACGACGAAAAGTATTGGGACGCGCCCGCCGAGTTCCGGCCCGCCCGCTTTGCGCCCAACCCGGCGCGCCCGGTGCAGCCCTTTGCCTACGTGCCCTTTGGCGGCGGGCCGCGCCTGTGCATCGGCATGCAGTTCGCGCTCACCGAAATGCAGCTCGTGACCCTGGAGCTGTTGCGGCGCTTTGAGGTGCAGTGGATAGCCGGCCAGCCGCCCGTAACCATGCAGCCGCTCATTACCCTGCGACCCCGCAACGACTTTCAGGTGCGGCTGCGGTTGGTGGGGTAAATGGTGGCGTACCAGCCGCAGGGCCCCACCCCCGGCCCACGGTGCTACGCGTTCAAATGGTACGTCAGCACTGGCGGCAGGGCGTTGGTGGCCACGGTTTCGGCGATGCTGGTTTGGAAGAAGCGGCTTAGCCCTGAGCGGGCGTGAGTGGGAATGACCACCAAATCGGCATTTATTTGCTGGGCGTATTGCTCGATACCGCTCGTGGTACTGGCCGCACGTACCATTTCTATTTGGATGTTGGACAGCCCCGCCCGCTCGGCAAAGGCCTGCAGATGCTGCTGCCCCGTGTCGGAATTGGAGCTGGATACAATGTGCAGCAGGTGCACCGTGGCGTTGGGAAAGGCCGCCACTACCCGGCGCAGGCCGTCGGTAGCGGTAGCCGCCTCTTCGGTGAAATCCGAGGGAAACACAATGCTGCGCACCTCAAACTTGGCTTGCGCGTTCTTTATGGTGAGCACCGGGCAGGGCGCCAGGCGAATCATGCGCTCGGTATTTGAACCCACAAAAAAGCCTTCCATGGCGCCGTGGCCCTGGGCGCCCATCACCACCAGGTCGATGCCGTGCTTCTCCACCGCAGCCAAAATGCCGTCGCCGATGCGCGAAACCTCCACCGTGTCGTGCACTGCTACGCCGGGGGCGAGGCGCTCGGCCTCGTCTTTCAGCCCAGCCATGCGCTGCTTGGTCACTTCCATCAGTTTGATGGTGAACAGCTCGTCCATGCCGCCGTTGCTGTTGGGCAGCTCCGACCCGTTCACCGGCCCGCCAAACGTGCTGAAGTTGGCGGTGCCCGACTCCGGCGCTTCAATTACGTGCAGCAGCGTCACGCTGCCGCCCGTGTGCTGGGCCAGCTGCATGGCTACCTCAAAAGCGTGGTGCGATTCGGCCGAAAAGTCGGTAGGAACAAGGATGTTTTTCATGGCGCAGTAAGGGAAAAAGAATTAGCAGCAGCCGTCGTGTTGCTCACGTCGTGCTCCAGCTATATCAGGATACGAGAAAGCCCGGATTTAGGAGTAAATCCGGGCTTTCGAGGCTTGAAAACGTATTTTGCTGATTTGGCCGTGGTGCTATTCTTTCAGTAGCTTGTCCACTTCGCGGTTGAAGCTGGCAACTTCCTCCTCGTAATACTTGCCCGTGCCGGGGCCCGAAAAGCCGGTGTGAATTTTCCGCACGACGCCTTTTTTATCCAGGAAAATGGTGGTGGGGAAGGCCAGAAACTGCGCCAGCTGCGGCAACGACTTGGCCACCGAGTCCTTGTTAGATACGCCGGCCACGGCCAGCTCGTAGCCGATATTGAACCGCTCGCGCATGTTGCGCAGCCGGGCCGAAGCCACTTTGTAGTCGGGGCTGCGCTCGTAGCCCAGGCCGATGACTTCCACGCCGCGGCTCTTGTTTTTCTCGTACCACGGCGCCAGGAAGTTGGTTTCGTCCATGCAGTTGGGGCACCACGAGCCCAGGATTTGGATGACCACCACTTTGCCCTGGTATTTGGGCGCGGTCGGCTCCACCACGCCGCCCTCAAAGATGCTGGGAAACTTGAAATTCAGCCGCGTTTCGCCTTTTTTGAGGGAAGTGAGGGCGTCGGCATCGGGCAGCTTGGCGTTGGGGTCGAGCACGGCGGTCCAGGTTTCGTGGCCGGACTTGCCGGAGTAAAAGTCGCCGAACAGCGTGTTGGGCGCGTATTCTTTGGTGATGTCGATGGGTTCCTTCGGTCCGTTGTGGGCCGTGAATAGAAAGGCGTGGCTGCCGTCGAAGGTGCTCACGCGCATATTTTGTCCGCTCACTTGGCCGCTGAGGTAACGGTAGTCGCCGGTAGTAGTGAGGAAAGTACCCGTGAGCTTGTCACCCTTCTGGGTGAATACGCCGGTGGCCGTGTAGCTCTCCGAGCCTTCGCCAAAAGTGGCCCGCCAGGTGCCACCGAAGCTGCCCGTTTTTTCGGTTGATTGCGCGGTGGCAAACAACTCCTGCGCGCCGGCCGAAGCCGTCATCGGCACGCGGTACGAATCCTTGGTATCGTACTTTACCCAGGTGCCTTTCAGCTTGTCCGGGCCGTCGGCGCGCACCACCAGCGCGGCATCAAAGCTGTGCAGGCGGATGGTGGTGGAATCGCCGGCCGAGGAAATTTCCTCGCAACGCAGCCGCTCCTCGCCGTCCAGGCCCTTATTAATGAGGTAGACCACCGGCTTGCCGGCTTCGGTTTTCACCTCAAACAGAAACGGAATTTCCTGGTCCTGGGTGGCCAGCACCCCGCGCCAGGGGCCGGGCGTGAGCACGGGCGCCGCAGTGCCGCCAGCGGCCGCCGTTTCGGTAGTAGTGGTATTGGACTGGCAGGCGCCCAGACCCAGGCCGAGCACGGCCGTAGCCAGGAGGCGGAAGGAAAACGTAGTCATAAGTGGTGCAAAAATGCGAAGGGCGTATTGATGGAGTCAACCGGAGTTCACAACTGCTGGTTGCCGCAATAGGTTGTGGGAAGGGTGGTTGTTCGTATTCAGGTTTCAGCGAAACCCTTTGCTGGTAGATGGTCGCTTGGCGGTGGGGTCGAGCACGGCAGTCCAAGTTTCGTGGCCGGATTTGCCAGAGTAAAAGTCGCCTCTTAAACTAGAGGTTCTTTCCTTGTCCGGCACGGCATCAAAGAGAAAGGCATTATTACCATTAAAAGTGCTAAGAAGCCAGTGCTGCACTTTATTACGCAGCACGATATTTCCAGCTAAATAACGGTAGTCTCCTGTTTCAGTTAAGAATTTGCCCGTCAAATTATTTTCTGTTCCATTGTCCTTGACGTTGTATTTGAAAACACCCACTGCGGGATACGTATTGCCCTCACTTCTTCGAAAAGTAACCTTGTAATTTGCACCTTTAATCATAGCTTTATTAAATATCGGCAACACCTTTCCCGCTGACCCATCATCTTGATTGAATAGCTCTTTTCCGCCTTCCATCTGCACCTGCGGGTTTTGTTTTCCTGCCGTGGCCGTCAGCGGCACGCGGTACGGGTCCTTGGTATCATACTTCACCCAAGTGCCTTTCAGCTTGTCCTTACCATCAGCGCGCACCACCAGCGCGGCATCAAAGGTGTGCAGGCGGATGGTAGTGGAATCGCCGGCCGAGGAAATTTCCTCGCAGCGTAGCCGCTCCTCGCCGTCCAGGCCCTTGTTAATAAGATACACCACCGGCTTGCCGGCTTCGGTTTTCACCTCAAACAAAAACGGAATTTCCTGGCCCTGCGTGGCCAGCACCCCGCGCCAGGGGCCGGGCGTGAGCACGGGCGCCGCCGCGCCGCCTGCGGCCGCCGTTTCGGTAGTAGTAGGGTTGGACTGGCAGGCGCCCAGGCCCAGGCCGAGCGCGGCGATAGTCAACAGGCGGAAGGAAACTGTAGTCATAAGTGGTGCAAAAATGCGAAGGGCGTATTGAATGGAGTCAACCGGAGCCCACAACTGCTGGTTACCTCAATAGGTTGTGGTAAGGGTGATTGTCCGTTTTCAGGTTTCAGCGAAAACCTTTGCTGGTAGATGGTCGCTTGGCGTTGGGGTCGAGGACGGCCGTCCAAGTTTCGTGGCCGGACTTGCCGGAGTAGAAGTCGCCTTTCAGGCTACTCAAGCCTATAGAACTATCTACAGCATCAAAAAGGAAAGCGTGATTTCCATCAAAGGACGACAAACGTACTCTTGGCTTGCCTTTCGTTTTAACTCGGTTACCAAATAAGCAACGATAGTCGCCACTGGTGGTAAAAAACTCGCCAAATAAGTTGCCTGATTCTGTATCAAACCGGAGTACCCCAACCGCAGGGCAGGTTTTGCCCTGTTCATCTTTGAATTCTGCTCTGTAAGTAACAGCTTGCTGATTCTCAAGTCGACTGTCAAAAGGCAACGTGAACTTGTCGGTTTCTGAAACCTCATCAGGAAAAAGCCGATTGGACAATTCCTCTGTTGGTTCTACTACTGCCGTCATCGGCACGCGGTACGAGTCCTGAGCATCGTACTTCACCCAGGTGCCTTTCAGCTTGCCCTCACCCGCATCCCGCACCACGAGCGCGGCGTCAAACGGGTGCAGGCGAATGGTGGTGGAGTCGCCTGCCGAGGAAATTTCCTCGCAGCGCAGCCGCTCCTCGCCGTCCAGGCCTTTATTAATAAGGTACACTACTGGCTTGCCGGCTTCGGTTTTTACCTCGAACAAAAACGGAATTTCTTGGCCTTGGGTGGCCAGCACGCCGCGCCAGGGGCCGGGCGTGAGTACGGGCGCGGCATTACCACCAGCGGCTGCCGTTTCAGTAGTAGGGTTGGACTGGCAGGCGTTCAAGCCCAGCGCGGCCAAAGTCAACCAGCGGGCAATCGAAGTATTCATAAGTAACCGCAAAAATGCAAACGGAAGCCCGGCAACTGCGTTCCGTGCCAACAGGTTGCCGCCTGCTGCTGCCTTGCAATGACCCGGCCGCAGTTCCCGCAACCGCTACGCTCAGATAACGCCCCGCCCAAATATTGCGTTAAGCTTAGGATAAACGGCTTCTGTAGATTCCGGTTAGGTCCAACCTAACCCGCAGTACTACATTTGCACCAACACCTTATTTACCTCCGCATCCTATGGCTTTCGACCTGGAAATGATTCGCGCCGTGTACGCCGGCATGGGTTCCCGCATCGAGGCGGCCCGCACCGCCGTGGCGCGCCCGCTCACCCTCACCGAGAAAATTCTCTACGCCCACCTGTTTGGCGGCGAAGTAAAGCAAGCGTACGAGCGCGGCGTTTCCTACGTTGATTTTGCCCCCGACCGGGTGGCCATGCAGGACGCCACGGCCCAAATGGCGCTGCTCCAGTTTATGCAGGCCGGCAAAGCCACCGTGGCCGTACCCAGCACCGTGCACTGCGACCACCTCATTCAGGCTAAAGACGGCGCTACCGAGGATTTGGCCGAAGCCAACTCCGAAAACAAGGAAGTTTACGACTTCCTGGCCTCGGTTTCCAATAAGTACGGCATTGGCTTCTGGAAGCCCGGCGCCGGCATTATTCACCAGGTAGTGCTCGAAAACTACGCCTTCCCCGGCGGTATGATGATTGGCACCGACTCGCACACCCCTAACGCGGGCGGCTTGGGCATGGTGGCCATTGGCGTGGGCGGTGCCGATGCCGTGGACGTGATGGCCAGCATGGCCTGGGAGTTGAAGTTCCCAAAGGTGATTGGCGTGAAGCTCACCGGCCGTATGAACGGCTGGACTTCGGCCAAAGACGTGATTCTGAAAGTAGCCGGCATCCTGACCGTGAAAGGCGGCACGGGCGCCATCGTGGAGTACTTCGGCGACGGCGCCGAGAGCCTCTCGGCCACCGGCAAGGGCACCATCTGCAACATGGGCGCTGAAATTGGTGCCACCACGTCGGTATTCTCCTACGACGAGAAGATGGGCGACTACCTGCGCGGCACCGGCCGGGCCGAAATCGCCGAAGCCGCCGCCGCCGTGCGCCAGCACCTGCGCGCCGACGACGAGGTGTACGCCGACCCCGCCAGGTTCTACGACCAGCTCATCGAAATCGACCTCAACACCCTGGAGCCCTACGTGAACGGCCCATTCACGCCGGATGCCGCCTGGCCCATCTCCGAGTTTGCCGCTGCCGTAAAGGCCCACGGCTGGCCCGAGAAGCTGGAAGTCGGCCTCATCGGCTCCTGCACCAATTCGAGCTACGAAGACATCACCCGCGCCGCCAGCATTGCCGCCCAGGCCGTGAGTAAGGGCCTGACGGTGAACGCCGAGTTCACCATTACGCCCGGCTCGGAGCTGGTGCGCTACACCGTGGCCCGCGACGGCCTCCTCGACACCTTCTCGCAGATGGGCGGCGTGGTGCTGGCCAACGCCTGCGGCCCGTGCATCGGCCAGTGGGCCCGCCACACCGACGACCCCAAGCGTCGCAACTCCATCATTACCAGCTTCAATCGCAACTTTGCCAAGCGCAACGACGGCAACCCCAACACCCACGCCTTCGTGGCCTCGCCCGAAATCGTGACGGCCTTCGCCATCGCCGGCAACCTGACTTTTAACCCCCTCACCGACACCCTGCCCGGCGCCAACGGCCCCGTAAAGCTCGACGAGCCGGTGGGCGTGGAAATGCCGCCCCTCGGCTTTGCCGTGGAAGATGCCGGTTTCCAGGCGCCCGCCGCCGACGGCAGCGGCGTGCAGGTGCTGGTAAGCCCCAGCTCCGACCGTTTGGAGCTGCTAGAGCCGTTCAAAGCCTGGGAAGGCACCGACCTGAAAGGGTTGCGCCTGCTCATCAAGGCCCAGGGTAAGTGCACGACGGACCACATTTCGATGGCCGGCCCGTGGTTGAAGTACCGCGGCCACTTGGACAATATCTCCAACAACATGCTCATCGGGGCCACCAACGCCTTTAACGGCAAGCCCAACGAGGTGCGCGACTTTTCGACCCAGGGCGACGGCTACACCACCGTGCCCCAGGCCGCGCGGGGCTACAAGAGCATCGGCATCGGCACGGTAGTGGTGGGCGATGAGAACTACGGCGAAGGCAGCTCGCGCGAGCACGCCGCCATGGAGCCCCGCCACCTCGGCGTGCGCGCCGTGATTGTGAAGAGCTTCGCCCGCATCCACGAAACCAACCTGAAAAAGCAGGGCATGCTCGGCCTCACCTTCGATAACAAGGCCGATTACGACCTGATTGAGGAAGGCGACACCATCGACATCCTCGGCCTGACCAACTTTACGCCCGGCCAGCCCCTGCAGGCCCGCCTGCACCACGCCGACGGCGACACCGACCTCATCACCCTCAACCACACCTACAACGAGGGTCAAATCGAGTGGTTCAAAGCCGGCTCGGCCCTGAACCTGATTCGCTTGAAGGAAGCAGCAGCCAAAACGACTTTCTAATATCAAAAGTCGATTTTAGCGCTTAAGCAGCAACGGCCGCCTCAGTATTCTGGGGCGGCCGTTTTGTTTATATTCGCCGAGCTTTCAGGGTGCGTAATGCGCTGCAAATAAACTTATAGCCCATGCAAAAGCTGAGGAAGACTATTTTTTTGGCAATGGTAGCACTGATTTGCCTATCGGCTGTTCCTCCCTGTTTGCCCGGAATCAACCTGGTTCCCATGTACGGGCGCGTAAAAAAGTGCCCCGAGCAGATAGCTGCCGACCAGCAGTTTTTTGCCTATTGTGAAAAGACATTCAAGTCCCGGCAGGAAGCTGCAGCCGCTTTTGCATCCCGGGGCTGGGACCATTTCTATGCCAATGAGCTGGATGTGTCTATGAAGCGCTTTAACCAAGCATGGATGCTCGACAGCACGAATACCCAAGTGTACTGGGGTTTTGGAAATATTCTGGGCAAGCAAAGGCATTTCGCGGCGTCACGGTCGTTTTTAAGGTTGGCAATAAGGCTTAATCCGACCAACGCGAAGGTTTTAAATGACGCATCCAATAGCTACATCAACCACTTCCTGGCTACGAAGAACTTCGCTGCCCTCGACACTTCGGTGCTGTACCTAAAGCAGGCAATTAAATTGAATCCCAAGCAGGCACGCCCCTACGCGGATTTGACCGCCGCCTATTACTTCTACTCACAACCCGATAGCGCCCGAAAATACCTGGCCATTGCTGACAAGTTGGACCCTGCGGCCGTGGATAAGCAGGTGCGGAAGAAGTTAAAAAATGCCAAGTAGGAATAGTATCGCGCCTAGAGCGGCGTAACAGCAACTGCTCAGTTGGCTGTAGGCTTCAGGAAATCGGCCAGCACGTTGCGCATGGTTTGCGGGGAACGGCCCAGCAGAGTTTCCAGCGTGGGGTCTACGGCCGCGAAGTCGCCGCGCCGGGACGACCGAAACGTGCCCAGCAGCAGTTCGGCTACCGGGGCCGGCACGCCCCGCGCAATGGTGGCCTGCCGCCACTCATCGTCCGTCACCGTCTCGTGCCGGATGTCGCGTCCCGTAACTTCCGAAGCCAGGGCGGCGAGGTCGGCCATTGTTACGGCGGTGGCGGCGGTGAGCGGCGGGGTGATACCCTCAAAACGACCAGGCTGGGTCAGAATCAGCGCGTCGGCTTCGGCTAGGTCGGCGCGGGTAGTCCAGCTCACGGGGCCGTCTTCGGGCGTGCGCAGGATGCCCTCCCGCAGCCCGTGGCCTACCATGTGCAGGGCGCTTTCGGCATAAAAGCCGTGGCGCAACGAGGTGTAGGCCCCGCCCTGCGCGGCCAGCATGGCCTCGCTTGCAGCATGGTTCAAGGCCGGCTCAAAGAACGAATCGGGCCGCGCGCCCATGTGGCTGGTGTAGAGAATACGGTCGGCCCCGGCGGCGTGGGCCGCCTCAATAGCGGCCCGGTGCAAGCGTCGGGCCTCTTCGCCGAGCTTATTGGCGGAGATAATTAACACCTGGCTAGCCCCCGCGAAGGCGGTTGGCAAGCGCTCGGGCTGCCCAAAATCGCCGGCTCGTACTTGCACGCCGCGCTCGGCCAGAGCGGTGGCTTGGCCGGGTTCGCGCACGCTGGCTATCAGTTGGTTGGCGGGTATGAGGCGCAGCAGGTTTTCTAAAATGGCGGCCCCTAACTGGCCGTTGGCTCCGGTGATGACAAGCATGTTGATGAATTTCTGGGAGTGACAATAATTGTGGTTGGGGCGGGGCTACTGGTTGCGGCCGGCCTGCAGGCGCTCCAGCAGCACGGCCAGCGGCTGGCCGTGCAGGCGCTCGTAATTGAGCCGAAACAGCCAGGTGGCGTGGTCGGCATCCGCAGCGGTGCGAATCCGGAACGTCACCCAGTCGCCGGGGCCTTGGCCGTACGGAAACGGACTGGCCAGGCGCTGGGCCAGTAGCGGCAGGCCCAGGCCGGCGGTGGTGGCCAGGTGCACTTCCCCATTCAGATGAATGTGGCCGAGCTCGGCTTCTCCCACGTAGAAATCGGCCCCGTCCACGCGGGTGCGGTCGAATAAATCCCAGTGGGTAGCGGAGATTATATCGGGCCACGTCCGAATGGCGGTGGCAGTTTGCTGGGCCGGTCCGGCCAGCACGGGCGCGGGCCGAATGGGTCCCTTAGCGGCTAATTTCATGCGTTGGAACGGTAAATGAGGAGATAAAATCAGTTGAACGAGTTGCGGAAGGCCAGGGGCGAGAGGGCAGTTTTGGTTTTGAACAGCTTGCTGAACGACTGCGAGTGCCCGAAGCCCAGGGCGTAGGCAATTTCACTCACCGACAGCTCCGTCGTGGACAGTTGTTCCTTGGCCTTCTCGATAAGTCGGGCCTGAATGTGCTGCTGGGTACTTTGGCCGGTGAGGCCCTTGAGCAGCACGCTCAGGTAGTTGGGCGACACATGGAGCTGGTCGGCAATGGCCTGGACGGTGGGTGGGCCTTGCCGGGCCAGCGCCTCGCCGTCAAAGCAAGCCGTGAGCAGGTCGTCCAACCGGCTGAGGAGTTGATGGTTGGTGATGTGGCGGGTGATGAACTGCCGCTGGTAATACCGCTCGGAGTACGTCAGCAGCAGCTCCAGCTGCGCCACGATAACGGGCTGGCTGAATGCATCAATCGGAGCGTGGTATTCTTGGCCGATGCGCTGCATGAGGTCGGTCAGCAAGTCTTCTTCTTTGTCGGAAAGGTGCAGTGCCTCATGCACCGCGTAGCTGAAAAAAGGGTACTGCCGGATGGTTTTGGCCAGCGGCGTGTGCCACAAAAAATCGGGGTGAATGAGCAGCAGCCAGCCCGAATGCCGCAGGGTTTCATCGGCTTCCACGGTCAGCAGCTGGCCGGGGGCCATAAACACCATCATGCCCGCGTCGAAATCATACACTTGCTGGCCGTATCGGAGCTTGCCGTTGAAATTCTTTTTCAGCGCAATGGAATAGAACTGGTTCAGCATCGGGGCGGGCGCAACATTGCCCGCGTAGGTAAGGGCCTCGAACCGGATAAGGCTGAGCAGGGGATGCTCCGGCTTGGGCAGGCCCATGAGCTGATGAAAGGCCGAGATGGAATCGACGCGCTGCGGCAGCTCGTTTTTCATGGCGCTGAAACTATGCTTTGGTGGCGAACAAAACGTTGGCAGAAGGTCCGCTTTTCTTGTTCGATTTTCTACCAACCAAAGGTCGGGAGTGCCCCGCCGCCCGGCGTAGCCAAATCGCAGTTTGTTGTAGCCATTTCTTGGTGCTGCCTGATGTAGGGGCTGCCTGCTCCCGGTAGGGTTTATTCTCGGAGTGGAATTCCGAAAAAGCTGCGGCTATTCGGGTAGCTGCCGGTTAGCTGCTTCCGCCGCGAAATGCCGCATGCGGTAGCAATTCATGGCCGTTTCGCCGAGCTGTTCGATGAGCTTGTAGTTGGCGATGGCGCCCACCGGGGCGCCGATGACGGGCACAAGCTGGGCCATTTTGGCGAGGTCGATGTAGTCGCGGTATTCCTGCTGGAGGGTGCGCCAGTCGAATTCGTTGACGTCGGCGGGCAGCGTGTGGCGGTAGCTGTCCCAGGCGGCGAGGCGGCGGTAGGTGTCGTTGCGGGTGTGCTGGCTGCTGAAAGCCAGCTGGAAAACGTGGAGCAGGTACAGCCGTTCGGCGTAGTCGCGCACGTCGTGGCCGTAGAGGGCGGCAATATCGAAGAGCAGCTTAAGCTTTAGGCCCATCAGCAGCGGGAAATCGGCCAGCCCGAGCAGGAAGCCGCCCGCGCCCGTCACGGCGCCTTCGGCCGAAGCGGTGTTGCGGTAATAGCGAATGCGGGTCCGCACGGCGATTTCGCGCTCCGGCAAGAGCACATCAGCCAAGGGGCGGCGGGTAATGTGCGTCGAACCAAACAAGGCCCCGCGCACCATTTGCTTGATAGCCGAGGTGATGGCCCGGTGCACCCGCTCGGGCAGCAGGGCATTGAGCCGGAGTTGCACGCGCCGCGCCAGCCCATTCAGGAAGGACGGAGGACGCTGCATGCGCTGCTGCCAGACGTGCATTTCGGCGGAGGCAAGTTGTTCGGCAGGCGACATGGGCGGATAAGGGTTGATGGGCCCGCTAAGCTACGAGGGTTGATTTCGGGAAGTTGACCACCGCCCGCGGTCCGGCGCCCGGGCGCCCGCGCAAAGTCCACGCTACACAGTTTCTTTGCCCGAAGATGAAACAGCAGGCAATATTCAATTGGAGCGGGGGGAAGGACTCGGCGCTGGCACTCTACAAGGTGCAGCAGGCGGGGGAATTCGAGGTGTTGACCTTGCTCACCAGCATCAGCGAAGCGTACCAGCGCATTTCCATGCACGGCGTGCGCGTGGCGCTGCTCGACCAGCAAGTGGCCAGCATCGGGCTTCCCTGCCACAAGCTGGTGCTACCCGAAATGCCCACCATGGAGGCCTACGAGCAGCAAATGACCACCACGCTTCGGGCCTTGAAAAGTCAGGGCGCCACAGTATCCATCTTCGGCGATATTTTCCTGGCCGACCTGCGCCAATACCGCGAAGCGCAGTTGGCCCGGCTCAACCTGCAGGCCGCGTTCCCGCTGTGGGGCGGGCCCACTGCGGCGCTTATCCGCGAGTTTCTGGCCCTGGGCTTTAAAACCATTACCACCTGCGTTAACGAAAAATACCTGGACCAAAGCTTCGTGGGCCGCGTTATCGACGAAGAATTTCTGCGCGACCTGCCCACCGGCGTGGACCCCTGCGGCGAGAACGGTGAGTTTCACACCTTCGTCTTCGACGGGCCTATTTTCACTCAGCCCGTGGCCTTTGAAAAAGGGGAAGTAGTGTACCGTAAGTACACGCCCGCCCCCAAAACCGATGATTCCGGCTACGATTGTGCCGAAACCGACGAGCCCAGTCCGTTTGATACCGGCTTCTGGTACTGCGACCTGCTGCCCCGCTAGCGCCCGGGACCAGACCAGTCCGGGCCCGGAAACGGCCGAATTTCAGCCATCGCAGCAGCTTCATGCGTAAGGGGCGCACATCTGTTTGTGTTGGCGTAAGCAGCTGGCAGCGGTAAATTGCCAACCTGTGCAAGCGTCCGCTATGTCGGCTCAATACCTTAAGTGACTTATGTCAATTCTCCTTCGAAAAATACTGAAGCCGATAGGCTATGCGGCGGGCACGCTGCTCGGCGTGGCCGGCCTGTATGTGGGCACCGCCTTCGTACTCTCGCGCATCACTGTGCCCAAAACCCAGCCCCAGGCTTCGCAGGATGTGCTGGTGTATCTGCATAGCAACGGTGTGCACACCGACATTGTCCTGCCCGTGAAAAGCCCACAAATGGACTGGAGCCAGCTGCTGCCCTACAGCGACATCCCGTCCGGCGACACCAGCCTGAGCTACCTGGCCTTCGGCTGGGGCGATAAGGGCTTCTACCTCGACACGCCCACCTGGGCCGAGCTCAAGTTTAGTACGGCCTTCGTGGCGGCGTTCTGGCTGGGCTCTTCGGCCATGCACACCACGTACATGCCCAAGCTAGAGTCCGGCCCCGATACCGTGCCGCTCTACCTGAGCAAAGACGAATACGCCCGGCTTATCGCCTATATCCAGAAAAGCTTTCGCTATGATGCCGCAGGCCGGCCGCAGCATATCGAGGGCCACAGTTACGGCCAAAACGATGCATTCTACGAAGCCCACGGCGTGTATAGCTTCCTCTACACCTGCAACACCTGGACCAACAACGCCCTGAAAGCCTCCGGCCAGAAAGCCTGTCTCTGGACCCCCGCCGAATACGGTATTCTCTACCAATACGGCAAATAGTCGTTGCCGCCATAGGGCTTCCGCACCCAAACATGCAACTGTGCTTCTAATGATATAAAGCCCCTTTGGTGCCAGCAGATTTTCAGCATTTTCAACGTCTCACCTACATTCCCAGGCGCTGGAAGCAGCTGTGCAAAATTTGACACAGAAGTCCTGTCGCTAAAGGCTTACAGTTTACTATTTAATTGAGCCATACGTCAGCCACCTGCTCAAAGCGGTGAGCGGCGAAAGCCCCGTAAGGCCGTTCGGCGTAGAAGCCCAGTACGTGTACCTGGGGCTGGCCGGTGCGCACATGCGGCAGCACTCGCACGGCATACACACGGCCGGCAGCGGGCCAGTCGCCTACATAGTCGGAAGGGCGCTGCGCGTCGTTCACGCAACGAGCAAACTGCTGGACGGGAAGCGGAGTGGGGAGCTTTACTTTTGACATGACCAAAGATACAAAGTTTACGACAAACTAAAAAGACTAGAAATATTATTTTTAGTCTTTTTCAAAGGTAATTGATTCAATTGGTGCAGTCAGGCATAAATATCCTGTGGGAATTGTCCATATACGCTAACGCTGGTGATGTGGATTTAAGGAATCGAAGAGAATAATTTACTAAATAAATTAGTAAAAGAGAAACAGGCCTGCTCTCGTAGACGTGGGTAGGTTTTCGGGCTTACATCGCTTCCGTATTTTGTCACTTCCGCTCTGCATCACTACGCGCGAACTGCTCCATTCCGGTCGGCTTGCTTTCAACAGCCGACACCTTGCTTCGCCTCATCGAGTATTCGGTCCCGCACATGGCTTCTAAGCTTCTAGCCTGCGCTAGTGGTAAGCCGGTAATTAGAGCCGACATCCACCCGGCAACTTAGTGGCCGCATAGTGTGGCAGCTATGGTCGCTGCACGATGCGGCGGTGCCGTGGGAACTCCTGGCCATTCAGCTGCTCAATCCGCCGAAAAGCTGCGCAGATACGGCTACGACATAAATAAGCGCAAACAGGCGGCCTTGCAGGGAGTGCACCGGATACACAGCTCCAGACTGGCTTTGTGAGAGCGGACGCAGGTGCGCAAAGGCAAGCCGGCGACAGCAGACCAGCGCCAAGCAAATGCGTGGTCAAACGCCTGCATCAGGCACTCAGGTAAGCAGAAGCGTGCACAAAATTTCCGCAAATCGTTACGGAACAGACCCAAGCCGGCAGCTAAAAGCCAATGACTGACTACTCAGCGCAACACAACCGAACGGGTTACCACCCGATTGGTGCCGATGGCGCGTACCAGGTACAAGCCCGGTTGCAGTCCGGCCAGGTTGGTTTCGAACTGCTTGCCCGTAGCCGAGAAGCTCTTCACCAGCCGGCCGGTCATGTCCAGTACCTGCACCTTGGCCGGGCCGAAACCTTGAGGTAATACTACCTGCAGCGGCCCCTCGGTTGGGTTGGGGTACGCTACGAAATCCACGGCTCGGGCGCTGGCCCGAGTGGGCAGCAGCGTGGTGGCGTACGCTATGGTTGCCGACTCGGACGCGTCCTGCAATTGTAATAAGGTAGGGGCCGACAGCATGGCAAAGGCTACGATGGTTGAGTCGCCGGGCGCCAGCGTGCTTATCCGGGTGCCAATTACCTGCGATACGTCGGTGCCATCGGGAAGGCCGGCGTTGCTTTGGGCAGTTCCGCTGCTCAGAGTTATGAACTTTTCGGCAGGAGAAAAGCCATCTGCTAAGCTGAGAGAGCTCCCGGCAGGGGCATTATTGTCAATTGAATACACCGTGGGCGAGCCACCCTGCAACAGTTGCACCCCCGCGTAGATGGCGGGCAGCGAAGGCGTATTCTGTTGGCCCAGGGCATAGCAATAGCCCAGGGAGCGGGAGTCGTCCCAGGCGGCGGCGTTGCGGGCGGAGCCGTCCTGCGTGGGCACGTCCCAATCCATGAACAAGCCCGCGTAGAGCGGTTTCAGCGTATCGGCCGTGAGGTTTTTGAGCGTGTATTCCAGCACCACAAAATCGCGCCGGCCAGGCGAAGACCAGGCGTAGGCCCGCAGGCGTACGCCAACCCCCACGCTGCGGGCAAGGTTGCCGGCGGCGGGAATGCTGTCCTGAAACAGGGCGCGCGCCTCCTGGTCGGCGCGGGGGCCGGGCTGCAGGCGCACCACCTGGGCGCTGTTGAAAAACGACTGCCGCGCCGCGCCTGACCTAGTGCGCAGCCGGTCCGAGACGCGGGTGGGGCTTGTGGCTAGAATCAGGCCGCCTTCGCTGAGAATATTGCCGCTGCCCCGATACGTGACGCCGGTGCCAATGGTGCCAGACAGGTCGTCAAAAGCCAGGTTGCCGCGACTGGTCAGGGTCACGTTAAGGTCGTTGGCATCCAGCACCACGTAGTCAGGATTGAGCACGAGCTCCACCAATTGTTCGGATTCGTACCCGTCGTCGCCCGTGAGGTGGTAGCGCAACGTGGCCGTGGTGTTGAGCGGAATACCGCTGCTGGCCACCGCCAGCCGGAACGGGTTGAGCGTGTTGTTCAAGCTGGCCAGGGAAGCCATGTCGCCCAGCACGAACAAGCCTTGCTGAATGCTGATATGGGGCGAGAGGGACGTGAGCGTAACGGTGAGGCCGGCAATGGGCTGCAGCAGGTTTTGCACGGCCACGCTCAGCCGGATGGTGTCGCCGGCGAGGTACACGGCGCGGGCCGGCACAAAAGTGCTGGTTACTACCCGGGCTTCCCGGCTGGGCTCAGTCAGGGCCCGGAACACGTTAAGCCGGCCGGTGCCCATGAGGTCTTTCCAAGCCGCATTGGCCGGCAGGTTATCCACTTTGTCGGTGGTTTGCCGCAGCTGGGCTGCTACTTGGGAGGCCGATAAAAGTGGGAATTTCCAGCGTACTAGTGCCGCGGCGCCTGCCACCAGGGGTGCGGCAAACGAGGTGCCGCCCACGGCCACGTAATCTGCGTCGGCCTGCCCGCCGCCCGATTTTGCGTGGTAGCCCTGCGTGGTAAGGATGCTAACGCCGGGCGCTACTAAATCGACCCGGTGGCTGAAGGTGGCGTTGGGGCTTTTCTGGTCGGTGCTGCTCACGCCCGATACCGACAGCACGTGCTCGTAGGAAGCCGGGTAGAACATCAGGTCGGCGTTGGTATTGCCGGCGGCGGCTACCAGCACGGCGTCGCGGTTCACGGCGGCGTAGGTCATGGCGTCCTGTTCGAGCCGGGAATAGCCACCCGGCGCGCCCCAGCTCATGTTGATGACCTTGCAATTGTGGTCGGCCGCGTACACGACGGCCTCAATGCCCGCGAAATTGCCTGTGGGAGTGTTCGAGTAAATGTTGAGCGGCAGGAACCGGCATTTGTTGCCCATGCCCGCGATGCCCACGCCGTTGTCGGTGTGGGCCGAAGACACGCCGGCTACCAGCGAGCCGTGAATAATTTTGATGTCGTAGCCGGGGTCGTTGTCGTTGTTGGCCAGGTCCCAGCCGTTGAAGTTGTCCACGTAGCCGTCGCCATCGTCGTCGATGCCGTTGACGGGGTCGGCGTAGTTGTACTTAATCTGTTGGCGCAAGTCTTGGTGCGTCAGGCGCACCCCGCCATCGGTGATGCCGATGACAATGGAGCTGTCACCGCGGGTAATATCCCAGGCCCGATAAGCCTTAATCTGCTTCAGATAATACTGGCTTTTCGACAGGCTGGTGAGCGTAGAGTCAGCCATCGGGTCGTTGGGCTGATATTGCGGGTAGCGGACGTAGTGCGGCTCCACGTATTCGACCGCCCCGGTCGCCAGCAGCACCGTGCGAACGCGCTCCAGCGTGACGGTGGTGGGCACCTGGAACTGGTAAATGCCGCGCAGGTCCACGCTGCCGGGCTTTTCAATATTGGGCGGCAGGGTGCGAAGAAATTTCTGCCGGACGTCGGTGGCCCCCAGGGTGCGCAGCGCGGCCTCCAGTGCGGCTGGCTGCCGGCCCGGCTTCAGCTTCAGCGCGAAGCGGCCGGGCACGGTAGGAGGGCCAGCCGCCGCCGCTGCCGACCACCCCAGCGCTAGTAGCACGACAAATAATAAGGAGCGTAACATGTTTTCCATCAAGCAGAAATGGCGTGTTGCAACAAATAGTCAGCACTAGTAAAGGTAACCACCTACGAGTTAATTCCACCCTTGGTGCGATGGACTATAAATAAAAGTCGTGGAACACGCAAATTCCCTGGCTCGCAGCGCCGACGGGTGCCCGTGAATGCCCCGGTGCGGCCGGTTTCAGGCGCGGCGGCGGGCCGCCCCAGCGGCCGGGGCGGGCGCCCTTCCGTAACTTGCGGCGCGGCAATTGGGCCGTTCCACCGTCATCTTTTGCATACCTCCCACCCACGATGATTGCCAAACACCAAGCCACCCTCGACGCCGCCGTGCAGGCCCTGCACGGGCGCACGTTCTTCGCCGCCTTCCCCGAAAACCCCTCGCCCGACATCTACGGTGCCGATGCCGATGCCCAGGGCCGCGAAAAATTTGCCGCCATGCGCGGCCAGCGCTTTGCCGAGTTGCAACAGGGCGAACCCCAGGGCTGGGCCGGCCAGGAAGAGTCGCCCTACGAGCAGCAGCCGCTGGGCGTCCAGTACCCGTTCTACGAGCCCGCCACCCTCGTCGCGAATGCCCAGGGCGCCTTTGATGAGTGGCGCAAGTTGAAGCCCGCCCTGCGTGCCTCGCTCCTCACCGAGGCGCTGGAAGGCATGCGCAGCCGCTTCTTCGAAATTGCCTACGCCACAATGCATACCACGGGCCAGGCCTACATGATGTCGTTTCAGGCTAGCGGCCCCCACGCCGCCGACCGGGCTCTGGAAGCCATCGCGGCTGGTTACGAGGAGCAAACCCGCTTCCCCGAAGAAACCCGCTGGGAAAAGCCCATGGGCAAGTACAGCATCGCCCTGAACAAGACCTGGCGCGCCGTGCCCAAGGGCCTGGCTCTGGTCATCGGCTGCTCCACTTTCCCTACCTGGAACACGGTGCCGGGCATGTTTGCCTCGCTCGTTACCGGCAACCCCACCATCATCAAGCCCCATCCCAAGGCGGTGCTGCCCATTGCCATTGTGGTGGCCGAGGTGCAGAAAGTACTGGCCGAAAACGGTCTGAATCCCTGCATCTGCCAGCTGGCCGTGGACGCCGATGACCGCCTCATCACCAAGGAACTGGCCGAAGACCCCGCCATCAAGCTGATTGACTACACCGGCGGCTCGCAGTTTGGCGAGTACGTGGAGGGCCTGAAGGGCAAAACGGTGTTCACCGAAAAAACCGGCGTCAACAGCATCATCCTCGATTCCTGCGCCGACCTCGACAAAGTGGCCCAGAACCTGGCCTTCTCCGTGAGCCTCTACTCGGGGCAGATGTGCACGGCGCCCCAAAACTTCTTCCTGCCCGAAACGGGGGTGAAAGTGGGCGACACGCAGGTGCCCTACGAGGAAGTGGTGCAGAAGCTGTCGGCCGCCATCACGGGCTTGGCCACCAACCCCAAGGCCGGCGCCCATGTGCTGGGCGCCATCCAGAACCCTGCCACCCAGGAGCGGGTGCAGCAGCTGGCTTTTGATGGCGGCCGCAGCATTCTGGCCTCCGGCACCGTGGACAATGCTACCTTCAAAAATGCCCGCACCTGCTCGCCCAGCATCTTTGAGGTCGATGCCAGCCGGGTGGAGCAGTACAGCCAGGAGCTGTTCGGGCCCATTATGCTGATTATCAAAACCAAGGATACGCAGGAGAGCATCCGCTTGGCGGCGCAGCTGGCCCGCGAGCACGGCGCCATTTCCTGCGGCGCCTACACCACCGACCCGGCTATCAAGGAGCAGATTATGGACGAGATGAGCCTGGCCGGTACGCCCGTCAGCTTCAACCTCACCGGGGGCATCTACGTGAACCAGAACGCTGGTTTTTCCGACTTCCACGTCACTGGCGGCAACCCGGCCGGTAACGCCAGCTTCACCAACCCGGAGTTCGTCATCAAGCGCTTCACCTGGGTAGGCTTCCGGGAGCCCGCGTAACGCTGGGTTCCGCTTAAGCAAAAAAGGCCGCCGCTTCCTGAGAAGCGGCGGCCTTTTTTAGTTGTCAGTTGCTAGTCAATCGGTAGGTTGTTTCAATGCTAACAACTGACAACAAGCAACTGACAACTAAACTTAGAAGCCTTTGGAGTACGTGTAGGCTTTGGGGGATTTGGCGGTTTTAAATTTCTCCAGCCGATTTGGGGCGAAATCGATGGTGGGGCGAATGTTATTTTCGGGCCGGAAGCGGGCTTTTGCCACGCGGCCTTGCGAAGACTCAGCAGCGTGTACGTAGTGGTGCTTGGCTTTCTGGCGTTTCTTGGCGGGGTCTTGGGCGAAGCTGGCCGAAGAAGCAAGGAAGGGAAGAACGAGGAGGAGGAGGAGCTTTTTCATGGAGATAACGGCTTAAAAAATAAAATAGAGGAGGGTTGGGAGGAGTTGGTTAGCAGCGCTTTCGGGCTTGCTTTGTGAGGCTGAAACGGAGACATGATTCAGGAGGTTACGGGTTTTGAAAAAATAAAATAATCCTACAATATTTTCCGTAAGTCCTCTTTCAAATGTTCAATTTCCTGCCGCACCTGCGCCCAGATGCCGGGCTCGGAACCGTCGGCGGGAGTGGGGAACTGGACGAGCTGTTCGGCCAGGCGCGCGCGCTTGGTTTCCAGGGCCTCGGCGTGGGCCTGATAGGTGTTGGGCGACCCGGCCACCGTGGCGTGGACGCGGTTGTGCAACGTCTGGATTTTAGTGTCCAGCTCGGCCAGGGCCTGATGCAGGTCGTGTTCGGAAAGCTGGGGTAGGCGCTGGCCGTGGGAACCGGGAGTGCTGGACATGGCGAAGGAAAACAGGAGGAGTGAACAAGCAAAACGGGCGGCCTTGTTGTACTGCCTTTCGCCCCGAAAAGATGCCCGCAGTACATCGCGTCCCTAGCCGTGTACAGACGGGGGCCAGCACAAGCGAAACGAAAGCATAACGCTGGCTAATCCTAGTGCTCACAGGAGGCCGGTAGTTTTGGGTCGTAGAATTTAATTCGGCCAAGCCCATGCTCCAGTATCTTGTTTCAGCCAGTGTACTACTAACGGTAGTGGCTGGGCAGGCCAGCGGCCAAACGGTTTCGCTGGCCCCCCTAGTTGAGGCCTTTGAACCTGGCGGCTTGGCCAGCCCCGTGGTGTCCCTTGTGCCCGCCGCCGTGTACTTTACCGCCGATGAGATGCCGGCCTTCCCCGGTGGCGACGCGGCCCTGGTGAAATTTCTGGCCCGCAAACTCAATTACCCGGCCGCCGCCCTCGACCGCAACCTCTCGGGCAAGGTCTACCTCACGTTTACCGTCGACCCCGAAGGCCGCCTGCACAACCCGCGCGTCGTGCGCGGCCTCGGCTCCGGCCTGGATGAAGAAGCCCTGCGCCTCGTGCGCCTCATGCCTTGGTGGAACCCCGGCAAAATCAACGGCCAGCCCGTGTGGGTGACGTTGACGATGCCCATCGGCTTCCGCGCCCTGTGAGCCGCGAATGAGAGTGGGTTGTGTGGCTGAGCCTTCATTAATAAGCCTTCGCGCTACGCCGGCCACGGCACTACCTTCTGTTTATACCTCCCCGAACGAACTCGGCAGGCCCGCTTCCCGTGCCAGCGGCGCGGCGCCCGATTGCCACAGGGCCGCCAGTACGGCGTTGGCGGTGGGCGCCAGCTCCACGTGGTAGTCTTCGTGCAGGCGGGCGGTTTGCCGCAGGGCCTCGTGGGTGCGTTTGGTGAGGTGCTGGAGCAGCGGCTGGGTGGGGCCGTGCAGCCGGCCCGTGATTTCCGGCTGGTGCCGGAACACGTTGGCCAGCAGCCGCCAGCTCAGCTCGGTTTCGCCAAACAGGTCCTCGGTTACCTTGGCGTGGTAGGCCAGCCGGGCTTGGAGCTGCCGCAGTATCACGAGCAGGTCGTTGGGCGTTTGGTGGAAGCCCCGCACCGGGTCGTCGACCTGAGCGCGGAGGGCGGCGCGGCGGCTTTCCAGCGCGTCGGGGCCTTCGAGCAGGCGGTAGGCGAGCTGCTCGATGAGCAGGGCGTCCTGGCCTACGAGGCGGGCCAGGAGCTGGTCTTTCTCTTTTTGCGGAAGTTGGAAGAGGGCGCGGCGCAGGTCGGGTG
>NZ_JNLX01000188.1 GCF_000715495.1 Hymenobacter sp. IS2118
TGTATGGTCCCGGTGTATGGGGTAGTGGGTCGCGGGTTGGGTCGCGGTGAAAGATAGTAGGATTTTTTTGCCATTCGGCGCAAATAAACTCGTGCGGCGTCAGCCCCTTCAACCGCTTGAGCCGCTTGGCGTAGTTGTAAGCCACTAAAAAGGTCTGCAAATGACTGTCCAACTGTGCCGTCGTCTCGTAATGGAAGCGCTTAATCGTGGCCTCCTTTACCGTGCGATTCAGGCGCTCGACCTGGCCATTGGTCCAGGGGTGGGCGGGCTTGGTGAAGCGCTGCTCGATGCCCCACTCGTCGCAGAGCTGCCCGAAAGGATGGCGACCGACTTGGGTGTAGTGGGGCAGGTTGCGAAACTGAATACCGTTGTCCGTCAGTAGCTTATGCACCTTGTAGGGAATCTGTGGCAAGACGCGCCGCAAAAAGTCCGTGGCAATGGCTTGCGTGGCCTGCGGCTGCAACTCGGCGAAGGCCAGCTTGCTGGTGCGGTCAATCGCAACAAAGAGGTACTGCTTGCCCTCTTCCGTTTGCACTTCGGCAAAATCGACGTGCAGGTAGCCTAGTGGGTAGGCCTTGAACTTCGCTTTACCCACCCCTGCCGCCGGCTCGTCGACCGGGGGTAAACGACTGATATCTTGGCGTTTCAAGCACCGATGCAGGGCCGAACGGCTTAGGTGGGGAATCGTTTCCTGCAAAGCATAGAGGCAGTCATCAAGCGGTAGCAACGTATGCTGCCGGAAGAGTACAATAGCTGCCTCTTCAACCGGGGTGAGCACCGTGGAGGCTGGTTTGGGGCCGCGCACGGCCTCTTCCGTGCTGGTGCGCCGCCGCCATTTGCGCACCGTGCCGGCCGTGAGACCCAAACGCTTGGCTAGCGTTTGTACGCCTTCTGTACTTTGCTGGATAAGGCGCCGAGTTGCCGGCGTTGTGGTGGCGCAGCCATGTGGTACTTTTCCCATAGGTTTGTCCGAAAGATACGCCACAACGCTGCTTGCCCATCCCCTGGGACTATACATATAGCGCCATCGGGAAACCAAGCGACGGGAAACTATCCGAAGCCGAAGGGCTTGTTTATGAAGCATAGAAAACCGTATTTAACCACACATAACGAGTACCGTAATGAACGCTTCATTTTTAACAGCATTACTCATGGGCAGCCTGCTTCTTTTTGATTTTAGCGCTTCTTCCGACTGGTCCGGGTGGGAAGTAGAGAACGACGTGGTAATGGGCGGAAAATCCTCCAGCAAACTCACGCGCAACGAAGCGGGTAATGCAGTTTTCACAGGCGATGTTTCCTTGGAAAACAACGGCGGGTTTGCTTCCATCCAATACCATTTCGCCCCCCGCGCCATCAGCGGCTACGACAAGGCGTGCATCCGCCTGAAAGGAGACGGTAAGGAATACCAGTTCAGAATAAAAGCCAATCTGAGGGAAAAAGCTTCCTATATCTATACCTTCAAAACCAGCGGGGATTGGCAAACCATTGAGATTCCGCTGAACAAAATGGAGCCCAGCTTTCGCGGCAACAAGCTAGCTCAGCCCAACTTCGAAGCCGATAAGATTGAGGGAGTCCGGTTTTTAGTAGGTAACGGAAAGGCCGAGAATTTCAGACTGGAAATAGACCAGATAGAATTACAGTAAAGCGTGTTTCACCCCCAACCGGCTCGTATACAGTGCCGCCGCCGCTACTTTATGAGCTGGCCGCTGGCCGCCGTCTGAGTGCAGCGACGACTGCGTGCCACCCTTAAGTGCGAGTTTGCAACTCGCCCGCAAGGAGGCTACTGCCAAGGCGAGTTGCAAACTCGCTTTACTTGGAGTGAGTAGTTAGCAGTAGTTATTTACTAATATCACCGTTTTCGTGAACTGATTAAGCCATGGTATATGCCTCTTTGGAATCATACTTAGAAATAGAAGTGCCCAAGCACTGGGCGCAGCAACTGCTTCGGCGCATTGCGGTGGCTCAGGAAGCGAAACAAGCCATGTTTGAGGACGAAGGCAACGTGTACCAAGTGTTCATCTACTTCGAGCATAAACAGGTCGAAATCTGGGACACTATCATGCATTACGACAAAAGCCAAGTGCCTTGCCGCATGGCACTGGAGGACTTCGTTATCGCCCTCAATACCCGCTTGTAACGACGGATGGCGTTCTACACGGCAGCTGCCACCGCGGTCCGCCACCTATCTAGCAAATGGCTCCTTTCGGTGAACACTAGAGCCTGTTATGGACTGGTGGCGCGAAAAACGCCTTTTGCCAGCAAGAGTGTAGCAAAGGCCAAGAAGTGGAATTGCTGCATGGTCAGGGCCAGGCGTTCGTAGTCGCGGGCCAGGCGGCGGAAGCGGGCGGCCCAGCCGAAGCTGCGCTCGACGACCCATCGGCGGGGCAGCAGCACAAAGCCCGTCTGGCCTTCGGGCTTGGCAATGACCTGCAAGTCAATGTCGTGCACGGCCGCGGCATACGCGGCGTCTTCGCCTGTGTAGCCCTGGTCTGCATACGCCACCTGTACCTTTTGGCCCGTAACCTGCTGCACCCGCTCACAGAGCGCATCCACCTGCCCGCGGTCGGATTCGTTGGCCGGCGTGACGACGGCGGCCAGCAGGTGGCCCAGCGTGTCGACGGCCACGTGCACCTTGCTGCCTTTGCGCCGCTTGGCCCCGTCGTAGCCGGCACGGGACCCGCTTTCGGGGGGGCTCTGCACCGTGCGCGAGTCCAGAATCACCGCGGTGGGCTCGGCCTCGCGTCCGGCCAGCACCCGTGCCAGTTCGCGTAAATCGGCCATCATATGCTCAAAACATCGATTATCGCGCCAACGAGCCCACTGCTGGTAGACCGCCGGCCAGGGCGGCAGGTCTTGGGGGAGGTAGCGCCAGCCGCAGCCTGTTTTGACCAGGTAGCGCAGGGCGTTGAACACGTTGCGCAACGCATGCTCGCGTTGCGGCGCATCTTCCCGTACCAGAGCCAAATAGGGCGCTACAAACATCCATTCCGCATCCGATACGTCGCTGGGGTATCCGCTTTGCTGTGCCATACCCCAAATTACGCTATTAGACCATAACAGCCTCTAGCACTGGCCCAATACCAGATGGGGTGTAAGCTACCGCCGTGCCAGGCGAGTTTGCGAAACCCATCTACGAATCAAAGTTTGCGAACCCCCGCTGGGGATGAGTTTCGTAAACTCCCCCAGACCCCTTCGGCGGACGCTACTCTTGGTAAGCAACAGGCGGAACAGGCCGCTACCTGAGCAACTCCAGTACCACGGCGGTTTTGGCGGGCAGCGTCAGCGAGGCGAGGCTGTTCAGGCTTTCGCCCGTGAGCACGTTGCGGGCTTTGCTGAAGCCGGCCATGCGCTCCGAAAAGCGGGCGGTGGGCAGTGCTACGGGCTTGTCGGAGGGGTTGGTGGCTACCATCACGGTGCCGGTAGCATCGTAGCGGAAATACACGTACGTGCCGTTTTCGGGCAGGTACTGCATGAGTTTGCCCGAGTGCAGGGCCGGGTGGGTGCGGCGGTAGGTGGCCAGTTTTTTTACGAAGTCGAAGGCTTCGTTTTCGGGCGCGGTGCGGCCGGCGGCGGTGAACTTGTCTTCTTTGTCGCCGGGCCAGCCGCCGGGAAAATCCCGCCGTACCTCGGCATCGCTGGGGTTTTTGAAGTTCTTCATCAGGATTTCGGTGCCGTAGTACATGCTCGGGATGCCGCGGGTGGTGAGCAGCCACGTCAGGCCCATCTTGTACTTGTCGAAATCGTCCCCAACGACTGAAAAAAACCGGTCGTGGTCGTGGTTGTCGAGGAACGTAACGAACCGGCTGGGGTCCTGGTAGACAGCATCCTGAGCCAGGGCTTCGTACAGGCGCTGGGCGTTGCCGTCGTGCTTCAGACCGTCGACCATGGCGCCTTCCAGCACAAAATCCAGGGTGCCGGGCTGGTTCGATTTGAAGGCGAAATTGATGTTGTTGCGCACGTAGTACGCCTGGTCCACCACGTTATTTACCGACGACTCCCCGAAGATGTGAATGCGCGGGTACTCGGTGAGCAGCGCCTCGTTGCAGCGGTTCATAAACGGCTGGTCGTTATACATGTACGTATCGATGCGCCAGGCATCCACGCCAAAGTTCTCCACCGACCAGATGGCGTGCTGAATCAGGAAGTTTGCCACGTAAGGGTTGCGCTGGTTCAGGTCGGGCAGGAAGGGCACAAACCAGCCGTCGAGGGTGGTTTTGCGGTCGATGGTCGAGGCGTGCGGGTCGGTGATGGGCTGCTGCCGGTAGCTGGTATTGGTGTAGATGGGCCACTGGTTCAGCCAGCTTTTCATGGGCAAATCCTGGATAAACCAGTGGGTGTTGCCCACGTGATTGTACACCGCGTCCTGCACCACTTTGAGGCCGGCGGCGTGGGCCTGCCGCACGTAGGCCTTGTAGGCATCGTTGCCGCCCAGGCGGCGGTCCACGTTATAGTGGTCGGTGAAGCCGTAGCCGTGGTAGGAGGCGCGCATGGTGCCGCCTTCGTTGGTCAGCGGCTGGTTGTTCTCGATAACTGGCGTGAACCATACAGCCGTGATGCCCAGGTCTTTGAGGTAGTCGATGCGTTGGGCCGCCCCGGCCAGGTCGCCGCCGTGGCGGAAGAACGGGTTGGCGCGGTCGTGGTTGGGGTCGCGCAGGTCGGCGAACTTGTCGTTGGCCGGGTCGCCGTTGGCAAACCGGTCGGGCATGGCCAGGTAAATAAAGTCGGCCTGCGTTACGCCCTGGCCTTTGGGGGCGTTGTCGCGCGCCCTCAGCTCCCAGGCCTGGGTCAGGGTCTGGCTACCTTTTTTGCCCACAATCTGCACCCGGCCGGGCTTGGCGGTGGCCGCGATGGTCAGGTCCAGAAACGCGTAGTTGGGGTTCTCAACCGTATTGGCTTTCACCAGTTTCACGCCGGGATAATTGATACTGTAGGCCAGCGTGCCCGCGCCCGGCCCGTACACGAGTACCTGCACGTTGGGCCGCTTCATGCCCACCCACCAGTTGGTCGGGTTCATGCGCTGAATGGCCACCGTTTGGGCACCGGCGATGGCGGGCAGCAAGGCCAGCAGCAACAGCAGAAACAAGTACGTTCTTTTCATGGGAGTTGGGGCAGGACGGATGGTTACTGAAAGCCCAAAAATCGAAAAAGCGGGTCATGCTGAGCGCAGCCGAAGCATCTCTACCGCCTCGTTGAATCTATTGGATTAGTTGCGCGGTAGAGATGCTTCGACAAGCTCAGCATGACGACATTTTTCACTGCGGTTGGTTTTGCACGAGTGCTTAGCCTCGCTTGCGGCCCTGCTCGAGCAACTCCACGGTTTCGAGGAGGCGGCGGGTGCGGATTTCGGGCTTTTTGGCGCCATCCAGCCAGCGCACATAGTCACGCTGATGGATGTAGGAGAGCTTGGCAAAGTAGGCGGCCGCTTTAGCATTGTTGGCCAACTGGGCGGCCAGGTCGGCCGGGACCTCCATTTTGCGCTCCTCTGTGATGCGGGCCAGGGTCACGCGCACGGTGTCGCCAATGGTTTTGTCGATGGCGCGGCGGACTTGCTTGGGCGGGTGCAGGCCGTGGTGCCCGTCGCCGAGGGAAACCAGGCTGCCCTGGTGGGGGTAGCCGTCGAAGGTGGCTTGCACGGGCACGCGGCCCCGGGTGCCATACACCTCCGCCACACTAAAGGGAACCACGACAAAAACGCCCCCATCGCCGTCGCCAGCTTCTAAAACGGCTTCAAATTCGTGTTCAGGCTGCATAAGGTGGTTGGTTTGCGAAGGTTGCTGATATGGAAATTTTGATGCAAAGTAACGCCTCGCTTCGCGGTGCTTAAAACGCAGCTCAACTACTTGTACACTCGCGCTCAGGCGCCAACCTCACCCCCTAACCCCCTCTCCAAAAAAGAGGGGGAACTAGAATTAGTTCTAAAAATCTAATTTATAGGGACTAATACTAAAAACTAGTTCCCCCTCTTTTTTGGAGAGGGGGTTAGGGGGTGAGGTTGGCGTCTGAGCGCACTTGTACACACAAATAGAAGCAAGCACTGAAATTGCGGCCTGCGGCTAAATAGTTAGCGCCACTTCGCGCAGCACGCGCTGCACGGCTGCCTCATCGGCCGCCGCTACCACCCGCACCTCGCCAATGGCGTCGCCATACTGCGCGTTGAGGCGCTGCCGTAGGTCCGCGTCGGGCACCAGAATCACGCGGGCCCGGCGCAGGGTCATGCGTTCCATTTCGAGGAGCCAGCCGCGTTCGGCCGGTCCGGCAATGTCGGTGGCGAGGCTGGCCAGGTACAGCACCAACGGCTGGCCCGAGCTGTTGCGAATTTCGAGCGCCGCCAGCCAGGCGGGCCAGTTGGGCGCGTAGATAACCCCGAATTCAGCGCCCCCGCGCACCAGCTGCGCCGCTTGGCGGGCATACTGGATGATGCGAAAATTCAACCCGTTGAAAGCCGGCAGGAGCGGGGTGGGGGCGGAAGCAGGAGCGGCTACCTCTCCCAACGCGGTGGCCGGCGGCGCGGGGCTGGGGGCTGGATGAGCCGGCAGGTCCAGCGTAATATCGTCCTCGGGAGCCAGGAGGTCGGCCGCTTCACCGGTACCGGGCTCCTCCGACTCCTCACTGAAAGTAGCGGGGTGCAGTACCGCCGGCAGTTCGGGGTCTGGGTCGAAACTCAAATCGCCGGCCTGAGGAGTGGTTCTGGGCCGCAATGCGGTGTCGGACACCGGCGCGTTGGAGGCCGGTACCAATTCCGCATCAGGTAATGCGCCGGCCGCTTCGCTCGCCGGTAGAGTGTCGGCGGACAGCGGGGTGGGCAGCAGTGAGGCCGCCCCAGGGCCGGCCCCGAGGTAGGGAGCAGCGGGCGCCTCCCACCGCGTTGGCTTGCGGGCGCTCCGGCCGGTGGGCCATTGGTTGTGGGCGCGGGCCAGGGCCTGGGACTGGGCCGTTTCGGGCACTGCGGTAATTGCCGCCGGCAACGCCGCCGCGCTATTCGCGGTCAGGTCGCTCAAACCGATGATGCGCGACCCGAAAATTGGTTCGGTCGCGGGCGTTGTGGGGGCCTGGCCGGGCAGCTGCCGTAGGCCGGGAGCGTGCTCCGTGGTCGTTAAGATATTCAGTACGGCGGCCTCTCCCGGCGCATCATCGCCGGCCGCTGCTGGTTCAGGAGGGGTTTCGGTAGCGGTTTCGGTGGCGGGCAGGGTGGGGTAGAGGGCCAGTACGGGCTGTTGCGTGGCCAACTGGTACACCAGGGGCAGGGTAGGGGGCAGGGCCGAGCCGCCCAGCACGGCCACGCTGGGGTCGGCGTCGTCCCAGGCCAGCAGCAGTACGGAAAAGGTGGGCGCGGTCATAGAGAAAATTTGGAAGACAAAAGCGGAGTAGCGGACCTGCCTAATGGGGGCGGCGGGGCCGTTCAGCCCTCAATGCTACGCCAGCCGGCCCACATATTGGCTAAAAAGTTGGGAACAGGCGGCCGGGAAAAAGTAACTTGCGTACTTATCGCTTCCTCAACCGGCCCGGTGGGCACTTTTTGCCCCGCATTTACAGCCGGTTTTGCCCTTCGCTCAGCATAACTTTATGGATACCACGATTCAGGAAAATAACTACATGGTGAACGACCTGGCGGCCAAAAGCCACCAGGAACATTATCCCGGTGCGGTCATTCGGGCCGACCAGCTCGATGGCAACCGCTTTCTATTTAACTGCCAGAACGGTGTGCGCCTGGTGGTGTACGTGCTCAGCGACAAAATCCTGCGCTTCCGCTACCTCACCGACACGCCGCTCTCCCCCGATTTTTCCTACGCCGTGTCCGCCGACGGCCCACCCCGGCCCGAACCCGAATTCCTGGAGTTCAAGGAGAAATCCGACCACTACCGCATCACCACCGAGCGCCTTATCTGCACCATTCAGAAGGAAAATCTGAAGACGCGCGTACTCGACCGTTCCGGCTCCATCCTGAGCGACGACGAAAAGGGCTTTCATTGGGAGTACGACTACGATACCGGCAACGACATCGTGAAGATGAGCAAGCAGGTGCCCGCCGGCGTGCACTACTACGGCCTCGGCGACAAGCCCGACAACATGAACCTGCGCGGCAAGCGCTTCACCAACTGGGGCTCCGACACCTACGGCTATACCAAGGGCTCGGACCCGCTGTATAAGAACATCCCGTTCTACCACGTGCTGCACCAGAAAATTGCCCACGGCATTTTCTTCGACAACACCTTCAAGGCCAGCTTCGACTTTGCCGCCGAGCGCGCCGACGTTACCAGTTTCTGGGCCCAGGGCGGCGAGCTGAACTACTACTTCATCTACGGCCCGACGCTGATGGAGGTGACCGAGGAGTACACCCTGCTCACCTGCCCGCCCGAGCTGCCGCCACTCTGGACGCTGGGCTACCACCAGTGCAAGTGGAGCTACTTCCCGGAAAGCAACGTGCGCGAAATAACGTCGGGCCTGCGCGACCGCAAGATTCCCTGCGACGCCATTTACCTCGACATCGACTACATGGAAGGCTACCGCTGCTTCACCTGGAGCAGGGAGCACTTTCCCGAACCCAAGCGCATGGTGCAGGAGCTGGCCGAGGAAGGCTTCAAAACCATTGTCATCATCGACCCCGGCATTAAAATCGACCCGGAATATTCGGTGTATCAGGAAGGCATTGCCAACGACTACTTCTGCCGCCGTGCCGACGGCCCGCTGATGAAGGGCTCGGTGTGGCCCGGCCTCTGCAACTTCCCCGATTTCACGGCGCCGCCGGTGCGTGCCTGGTGGTCGGGGCTGTTTAAGGAGCTGATTCAGGACGTGGGCGTGCGCGGCGTTTGGAACGACATGAACGAGCCAGCCGTGTTCGAAAAAGGCACCTTCCCGCCCGACGTGCGCTTCCACTACGACGGCCACTCGGCCTCGCACCAGAAGGCCCACAACATCTACGGCATGCAGATGGCCCGCGCCACCAACGACGGCGTGAAGCAGTTCTGCTTCCCCAACCGGCCCTTCACCATCACGCGCAGCACCTACAGCGGCGGGCAGCGCTACTCCTCGGGCTGGACCGGCGACAATATTGCCAGCTGGGAGCACCTCTGGCTGGCCAACATTCAGTGCCAGCGCCTGAGTATCTCGGGTTTCAGCTTCATCGGCAGCGACATCGGTGGCTTTGTGGATACGCCCACGCCCGAGCTCTACGCCCGCTGGATTGCGCTCGGTGCGTTCCATCCGTTCTTCCGCACCCACTCCTCCGGCGACCACGGCGACCAGGAACCCTGGAGCTTCGGCGACGTCGTAACCGACCTGGCCCGGCACTTCATCGAGCTGCGCTACCGGCTGCTGCCCTACATGTACACCACGTTCTGGCAGTACGCCACGGCCGGCACGCCCATGTTGCGCCCGCTCACCTTCCTCGACCAGAACGACACCGAAACCTACCTGCGCATGGCCGAATTCGGCCTCGGCGACAACCTGCTCATCTGCCCCATCACCCAGCCCGGCGCCGAAGGCCGCTGGATGTACCTGCCCCGCGGCGACTGGTTCTACTACTGGACCGACGCGCCCACGGCCGGCGGCAGCGAGGTCTGGGCCGCCGCCGACCTCACCCGCATTCCGCTCTTCGTGCGGGCCGGCGCCGTGCTGCCCATGCAGCCCGTGCTGCAATACGTGGGCGAAAAGGCCATTGAGCAGCTCACCCTGCACGTGTACTACAAAAACGGCACCGCCGAAAGCGTCCTCTATGACGACGGCGGCGAAGGCTACGGCTACGAGCAGGGCCACAAAACCCTGCGCCGCTTCACCGTGGCAGGCACCGAAACCGACCTGGTTATCACCCAGGCCATCGAAGGCGACTACCCGCCCAGCTACGCCACCTACCGCGTGGTACTGCACGGCGTAGCCGGCGCCATAGAAGTAACCACCGACGGCCAGGCCGCCGAAGTTTCGGAAGCCACTTTGGAAACTGGGTTGGTGCTGCCCGCATTGGTGGTGCCGGTGGCGTTTGGCGAGGTGCGGGTGAATGTGGTGGGGGCGGAGGAGGTGGCGGAAGTCGCGCCAGCTGCTCCTGTGGCTTAGGGTTCTTACAAGATTCAAGAATAGAAAAGGCGCTTAATAAAGCGCCTTTTCTATTCTTGATATAGATAAAATAGCAGCGGTCTGACAAAGGATGGTAGCTTGGTTATGCTGGTCGATGCAAACTGAGGTGGTCTAGTTAAGCAGGAGAGAATTGGGTGATGTTGTTAAGGTGCTGTTGATGAAACTGGTACGGCTTCTGATAGCCAATGCTGGAGTGGCGACGCTCATGGTTGTAGTAGTCAAAATAGTCGGCGACGCTGGCCTGGGCATCGGCTAGGTCGGCGAAGACAGGCCAGTCACGGGCTTCGAGCTCCTCGGTTTTGAGGCGCGACCACAGGCTTTCCGCCTGGGCGTTGTCGTAGCACTCGCCGCGTCGGCTGTGGGAGAGCTGGGCCTGGGCGTCGCGCAGCACAGCCTTGTAAGCGTTGCCCACGTATTGCCCGCCCCGGTCGGAATGGACGATGAGGCCGGGGGTGGGCCGCTGGGCCAGCAGCGCCCGCTGTAAGGCGCTGGTGACCAGCGCTTCGGGCATGTCGGCGCGCACCTGCCAGCCCACCACGTGCTTGGTGCACACGTCCTGAAAGGCACACAGGTAAGCCCAGGTCCCGTTGGCTAGCGGCAGGTAGGTGATGTCGCTCACCCACACCCGGTTGGCCTGGGTGGGACGCGGCTGGTCAAGCAGCAAATTGGGGGCACAGCGCTGCCCGTGGGTCGAATCGGTGGTGCACGGAACGAAGGACTTGGGCTGCAAGGCCTTGCGCCCGTGGCGGCGCAGCCCCATGCGCAGGGCCTGGCGGCCTACCCGATGGCCCTTTTCCCGCAACTCAACCCGGAGCCGACGCGTGCCGTAGCGGCGTTTGTGGTAGTCAAAAACCGCCATCATTTCCGTTTCCCAGGCCGGTTCGGCCCTGCCCACGGCCCCGGCCGCCTGCCGGTGCCGCCAGGCGTAGTAGCGGCTGGGTACCACGTCCAGCACCTGGCAAAGTTGCTGGATCGGGTAAAAAGGCCGCTGCTGGTCAATGAATTGCAGCGTACTCACTGGGTCGGGGGATGCGAGAAGATGGCGATGGCTTTTTTTAAAATATCGAGCTCCTGCGCCAGCCGTTTGTTGGCGACGCGCAGCGCCCGCACTTCGGTGGCCTCGGCCGGGTCGGCGGGCAAGGGCTGCTGGGCCGCTTTCTGCCAGGCATAAATCCGCTTGGCGTCGATATTCAGGGCGCGGGCGGCGGCCAGCGTGGAGCGGCTTTCGCTGGCCAGCCGCAGGGCTTCGGCGCGGAAGGCCGCATCATAACGCGGCCGTTTCGTAGGAGGAGCTTTTTCCATGGGTTCGGGAAGTTAGCACCCAATTCTCTCCTGTTTGACCCGACCACCTCAA
>NZ_JNLX01000189.1 GCF_000715495.1 Hymenobacter sp. IS2118
TGTATAGTCCCAGGGGATGGGCAAGCAGCGTTGTGGCGTATCTTTCGGACAAACCTATGGGAAAAGTACCACATGGCTGCGCCACCACAACGCCGGCAACTCGGCGCCTTATCCAGCAAAGTACAGAAGGCGTACAAACGCTAGCCAAGCGTTTGGGTCTCACGGCCGGCACGGTGCGCAAATGGCGGCGGCGCACCAGCACGGAAGAGGCCGTGCGCGGCCCCAAACCAGCCTCCACGGTGCTCACCCCGGTTGAAGAGGCAGCTATTGTACTCTTCCGGCAGCATACGTTGCTACCGCTTGATGACTGCCTCTATGCTTTGCAGGAAACGATTCCCCACCTAAGCCGTTCGGCCCTGCATCGGTGCTTGAAACGCCAAGATATCAGTCGTTTACCCCCGGTCGACGAGCCGGCGGCAGGGGTGGGTAAAGCGAAGTTCAAGGCCTACCCACTAGGCTACCTGCACGTCGATTTTGCCGAAGTGCAAACGGAAGAGGGCAAGCAGTACCTCTTTGTTGCGATTGACCGCACCAGCAAGCTGGCCTTCGCCGAGTTGCAGCCGCAGGCCACGCAAGCCATTGCCACGGACTTTTTGCGGCGCGTCTTGCCACAGATTCCCTACAAGGTGCATAAGCTACTGACGGACAACGGTATTCAGTTTCGCAACCTGCCCCACTACACCCAAGTCGGTCGCCATCCTTTCGGGCAGCTCTGCGACGAGTGGGGCATCGAGCAGCGCTTCACCAAGCCCGCCCACCCCTGGACCAATGGCCAGGTCGAGCGCCTGAATCGCACGGTAAAGGAGGCCACGATTAAGCGCTTCCATTACGAGACGACGGCACAGTTGGACAGTCATTTGCAGACCTTTTTAGTGGCTTACAACTACGCCAAGCGGCTCAAGCGGTTGAAGGGGCTGACGCCGCACGAGTTTATTTGCGCCGAATGGCAAAAAAATCCTACTATCTTTCACCGCGACCCAACCCGCGACCCACTACCCCATACACCGGGACCATACAGCTATAGCGGTTTTGGGAACGGGGTAGCTGGTCGCTCGAAGAGACGCTTCGTTGATTCTTCTCGGCACGACTAGTCGCCGGGAGTCGCTGGTGCTGGCCGCAGTCTAAGCGCAGCGACGACTGCGTGCCGCTCGTGAAAGCGAGTTTGCAACTCGCCCACTCCAACGGCGTCCGCTAAAACAACCGCTCCACCGCCAATACCGCTTCCAGCCCCGCATAAAACGAGGCCGATGAGTACACGTAGTCCTCAGCCCGGTAGCAAATACCCGCCCGTACCGGGTTCTGATGAATGTAGTTCAGCTTCTGCTGCGTCACCGCTTCGCTCAACAGCTCAACGCTGTGGCTGGGCTGTTGCCAGAACTGGATATTAGTATTGCGCTGATTGAAATTGGCGGCGTTTTGAAACAGCCACTCCAGCCAGAAGCGGCGGCTCTCCTGCGGGTTGGCGTGCAGGTTTTCAAACACGCGCTTGGCGGTGTACTTTTTGAAGTCGCGCATGATGGCCGACAGCTCACACCCATCAGCCGCACGGGCGATAAGGTGCAGGTGGTTGCTCATCAGGCAATAGGCAAACAGCTCCAACCCTTTGGCCTGCTGGCAGTACCGCAAGCTTTCAATAATGATGTCCTTGTAAATCGGCCGGGTAAATACATCCGCCCATTCGACCACCGTGCAGGTGATAAAATACAAGCCTTCCTGGTTGCGAATGCGATAAGCCACAGTAAAATAGTTTGGTAGAAAAGGTAATCGGCAGTTACTGTAGCTGGCAATGTAGCTGTATAGCTAGCATATAGCTGGCAACAGTGGCAACTGGCAACAGTCTAAGCGTAGCGACGACTGTATGCCTAAGGTAAAGCGAGTTTGCAACTCGCCTTGGTAGTGGCCTTCCTGCGGGCGAGTTACAAACTCGCTTTCACGAGCGGCACGCAGTCGTCGCTGCGCTTAGACTGCAGCCAGCGCCCGTCAATACTTTCTAGTTCGGCGGAAAGTTCTTTTTCAGGAAGGCGAACACCAGGTCGAAATGCTTCAGGGGTTCGGCGTGGCCGCCGGCAATGGCATGATGCTCATAGGCATAGGGGAAATGGTGACGCTTCAAGCGGGCCATTATCTTGACACACATCGGCGTGGTAGGGGCTATTTCGTCGGCAGTGGCCGACAGCAGCAGCACCGGGGCTTTTATCTGCTCTACCGGGATGGCCGCGCTGTTCCCGGCCACGGTATCCGCTAGCATGGCCGTGAAGGCGCCCCGCAAATCCCGCTTCATCAGGAAGGGCACCGCGGCATCGTTCACCGGCACGAAGGGCAGTTCCCGGCCCTGATACGTCCACAGCGAGGTGCTGAAGTGCGCGGTATGCCCCGGAAATACCGCGTGGCTCGGCACCAGGGCCACCACGCAGTCGATATCGGGGTAGTAGCTGCCCAGCAGGAGCGCCAAGTCGCCGCCCCGGGAGCCACCGATAATGGCAATCCGGCCGGCGGCGACGGCTGGGTTTTGGGCCGCAGCTCTGATGGCATTATACACCGCCTCGACCGCAATTTTATTCAACGTATCGGGAGTGCCGGGCGCCCCAAAGTACCCAATTGCCAGAAAGGCATAACCCTGGGCCAACAGCTGGTTCCGGGTGCTGGCCCAATGGTCGCTGGCCCAGGCGTTGCCGCCTTCGGAGCCGCCCAGCCCCACCACCAGGGGCTGCTGGCGGCCGCTGCCCAGGTAGAGCTTGCTTTCCGTGTTGGGGGTGTGGAGGAGGACCTGCGCGGCCGAGGAAAAATCCAGGCACAGGCCCAGCAGGAGGATTCCGATGTATTTCATGGGGCTGATTTGTTTTCTGCAAAATTCAGAAAGTCAGCAGCCCTGGCATTTGACATAGGTCAAATAATTATCTTCTGGCCCGGATGCGGCTCAGCGTTTCCTGCGTGATGCCCAGGTACGAAGCGACCATGCTCAGCGGCAGGCGTTGGTGCAGCCCGGCGTAGACCTGGCAGAAATGCTCGTATTTCTCGGTGGCCGAGGTAAAGCGCAGCGAGGTAATGCGCTCTATCAAATGCCCGAACAGGCTGCCCATCGACAGGCGGGCGTAGCGCTCCATTTCCGGGTAGTTATCGAACAGATACCCCAGGTCGGCCACCTTCAGCCGGTAGGCCACGGTGTCTTCCAGCGCATCAATCGAATAGATATCGGGCTGCTGCCGCATAAAGCTGCGGGGAGAGTTCACCCATTCCTCTTCCGCACTGAAGTACTCGCTGATTTCCTTGCCGTCTTTCAGATAATAAGTGCGCAACAACCCTTGCTGAATGAAATAGCTTTCCCGGCACACGCGGCCCGTATCGTGCACGGTGTCGCCCTTCCGGAAGTGGACAATGGCCACCCTACTGCCTAAATCAGCGGTTAAAGCCGGACTCAAGCGAATGTACTGGCTAAAGTGGCTGAACAGCTTTTCCCTGGGGTCGAAAACTTCCGGCTCTTTCATTTGCATTGGTCAGGTGGGGCGGCAAGGCAGGCTGTAAAGTAGCACAGAAGCGCACACTCGGGGCGGCGCCAGCGCCACCCGACTAGTCCTGCGCTTCCGAAAGCAACCTGCCAGCGGTGTGGTACTCCACCAGGCGTAAGAGCCGGCTGGGGCCTGCAATTTTCTGGCTGGGGGGCTCTCGAAGTGCAGCTCCGAAAGCGCGTGGGGCACGGGCAAAGCTTGTGCGGTGCGCCATTCGCATCAGCGTGATTGGGGCTGGTTGCGTAGTTTAGCACCTGCACTCATTTGCCCTGCTTCGCTCTATGGACACGCTAAAACTTCCCGCCGACTTCGCTTTTCTACCCGACATGTACGCCGACGAATATTTTCCTGATAAGCAAGTAGATAAAATTAAAAAAGCAATTCAAAAGGTCGTAGCTCACCTCGAAAAAGGCCCCTCCAGCGCTGCGAAGACCCAGCAGAAGCTCGACCAAATGACCATTGCCATCAACGAGCTGCAGGACGACTTCGAGGAACACGACAGTGAGCTTGAGACGGGCGCGCGCGAGTCCATCGCGGAAACGGTGCAGCGCATCCTCACGCATTTCGGGGTGGACATTGACATGGAGGACGCCCTACAGGAGCGGGATTGGTAGCCGGCTTTGGAGTGGGCTTTCGAAAGTTGTACTCCGAAAGCCCACGAATTCGTAAAAGCGCACGACACGGCAGTGGCTTGCGAGCCATCTGGGGTCGGTCCGCTGCTATCGTTCACCCAAAAAAGTCTTTAACCAAGCAGTTGGAGTTCGGCCAACCTTTCTTGCAATGCGACTTGCTGGAAACGAGACAAAAACAATGCAAACAACTCTTTCACATCCTTGTCAATCCACCGCAAGCCACGTCGATTTTTCGCCGAGTACGTTTGGTGCAGAACCTGAATTGTTGCTGGCCCGGCTGTAAAATCGGGATTGTGGTCCATCAGGGATTGAAGGATGAGGCGATTGCGCTGGTACAGCACTTCACTGGTGGGGGAGCCCATGGCCATCTTTAAATGAAATAGTTGAAACAGCGAAACTCTTGCGCAAAAAACCCCGCCTGTTTGAGCTTGCCCTGGCTCTAAAACGCAACCCCCCTTCCAGCCGCAGGGCCGAAAGGGGGGTTGCGTTTGGGGGCGAAAAGAGCCGAGTAGTCCGGCGCTTTTTGCGCGTTTCAGGCGCCGCTTGCGTAGGGGTACAGGTGGCTTAGCAAATGAAAGCCAGCTGACTAGTTGAAGAAATAGGCAAACGAAAGCTGGAACCCGCGGTTGCGGACTTTACCCTCTGGGTCTTTGCCATCTTGGTCTTTGGGAATCAGGTTGCCCAAGCCCAGGCCGTAGCCGAGCTGCACCTGCGCCCCGCCCACTTTGTAACCCATTCCCAGGTTAAAACCCGCGTCGAGCGCGCGCAGATAGAGTTTATCATCGTCGCCTTCTTCGCTCGCGAATTTTATGTTGTTACTCTCCGATTCGCTTTCCGTTTCGGTTTGGCCGTTGGCGGTGATGGTTACTTTACTTTCTGACTTCACCTTGCCTCCCAAGCCCAGGGCAACGTACGGACCAGCAAACACCTGGAAGCCGCCCTCGGCGCCGTTGGTACTGTACACCAGATTCACGGGAAGCTCGATGTAATTGAGGCGAATGGTCTGCTTGACATCGTAAACAATAGTCACCGGGTCGCTGCCGCCAAAAGTTTCCCTACCCGAATCTTCGGCCTTGTCGCCCTTCATGGTAAAGAGCAGCGAGGGTTGCACCGACAGTTTGCCAAACTGCGCGTTGAGGCTCAAACCAACCTGCGCACCGAGCGCCGTTTTCGAGTCGGGTTCATCATCATCTTTAAAATCGTAGTTGAGCGTGGTGGCGTTCAGGCCCACGCGCGGGCCGAATGATACTTGCGCCTGCGCGGCAGTAGCGGCCAGCAGCAGTGCCGCAGCCGCAGTCGAACCTTTGTGTAGTAGATGTTTCATGGATGGTAAACAGTTAGAAAAGAATGGTAAATAGCTACCCCAAAAGCGGAGCAGCGAACAAAACTAGCAGAATTAGACGCGATTCCCGGAATACCCATGTTTTCGAAAAGAAATTAAGCCAAAAGACATCAGGCAATTGCGAACTGGCAATGCAAGCTGTGCAAGCTGGCAACAGTCTGAGCGTAGCGACGACTGTATGCCCAAAGTAAAGCGAGTTTGCAACTCGCCTAGCAAAAGGGACCTTCCCCAGAGTAGCTTCTGGTCATCCATCACCTTCGGCGCACCTGGTCTTCCATTTCAAGCGCGAACTGGATGTACCAGGGCAACAGGCTGTTGAAATCGGGCCCGGTAATCTCGACCATCGGCCCCAGGTTGCGCGCAGCTTGTACACCCCATTTGATACGTCCTGCTGTGTTAAGCAGTGGTGCAAAAGTAACCGCAGCAAAAAAGCGGGTCATGCTGAGCTTGTCGAAGCCTCTCTACCGCACCGTTGGAGTTGTTCATCGAGGCGGTAGAGATGCTTCGACAAGCTCAGCATGACGGTTAAAATTCAATACGATTACTTACGCACACCTGCTAAGAGCCTATCCGGAAAATAAGGAAGTTGTAGCCGAGCGCGAGAATTTTGGGGTTACCACACCTAACAAATTTCCCGTTGCGCCCGACTACAACCGAATACGAAGCTACCATACACGCCGATTTTTTGCCTTCTCCCGCACTCTGGGCCGCC
>NZ_JNLX01000190.1 GCF_000715495.1 Hymenobacter sp. IS2118
CCCTTGGGTTTGCCAACTACCTGCTACTTTAGGCGTCTGCTACTTAAAGCGGTTTCCGCTGCCATGAACAGAATTGAAAATGAAGAATCTGATGGTCAACTTTTAACTTTTAATTCTTCATTTTTAATTCCCTTAACCCCTACCCGCACAATGGAAGACCTGTCCGCCTCCGCTGCCGACCCCACGCTGCCCACCACGCCCGAGGCGCGGGCCGCTTACATTAAAGACGCCCAAACCAAGGGCGACCTGGCCGGGCTCACGCGCCTGTTCGAGGCCGAACTGCTGGCGCGGCCCGCGTTTGGCGAGGCAATGGCCCCCTATTTCGCGCAAAGCGTCCCGCACGTGGCCCGCACGTACGCCAACGTCAAAGCCGTCGCCTACCTGAAAGGACCGGTCCTGCTGAAGCAGGCGGGCGCGCGCTTCGTCAACATCCGCGAGGAGGCGGCCCAGGACTTGTGGGAGATTCAGCAAAAAAAGCTCTTCGACCTGCAGTGCCGCTGGCGGGCCGAGGACCTCACTTTGCCCGGCGTGCGCCACACCCAGGAGTTCCGGCAGTGGGAAAAGTACCTCGAACACTGCCCCTGGCTGTCGCCCATCACCGCCGCCGAGGTGGCCCTCTACCAGGACTACCTGCGCTCCGACGCCTACGTGCCCAATGCCAACTGGCAGTGGCAGGATTACGACGGCTTCCGCCGCGCCGCCGAACGCGGGAACGACGCCGCCGACCCTGACGACGACGCTGACGACGAGGCCGATACCGATGACGGCTACCGCGCCGCCGAACGCGCGCGGCGCCGCCGCCTGCCGGCGTGGTATGCCTACCACAACGCCGCCAGCGGCACCGACCTGCTGGCCCTGCCCGACGTGCGCGGCGAAAAAGAAGCGTACTACATCGGCCTCACCGAAGCCGACAAGGCGGAAAAGCTGGCCGCCCAGCGCGCGCAGGGCGACCTGGCCGCCAGCCTGCCCTGGCACCCGATGCTGATGCACCACGAAAACCTGACCCCGTACTTCCGGCAGCTGGAGGACCCCGCCGACCTGCCGCGCCTGCTGCGCTGGCACCAGGCCAGCCGCGACGACGACGACCTGCGCCACGGCTACCTGTTCGAGGCCACCCACTGGCTGGACCGCGCCCTGGCCACCCAGGCCGCGCCCTGGCCCATTGCCGCCCACGCCGACTGGCGCCAGGCGCTGATAGCGGCCGGAATGCGCGCCTGGGGCCACCAGCTGGCCGACGTGCTGGTCGAGGTGTGGCAGGAGCAGGAGCAAAGCCGCGCCCTGGGCTTGCTCGTCACGGGCCCGAAAAAGTACGGCACCATCCCGCCCTTCGAAACCGTGGACTGGACCGAGGAGGAGAGCTACGAGCCCAAGTTCATCCTGCGCGGCCGCGAGCTGGCCGGCGAGCCCCGCGACTTCAACTTCTGATTTGGCCGGGCAGCCGCAATCAACTTCCTGATGAGTGTTCTCGCAGCGGCTCGCTGCCTGACCCCGGCGGACCTTCGCGGTTTACCGCCGCAAACCGCTGCGAGAAACAACTATGCCTAAGGTCCTCCCGACCAACTCACACACTTTTGCGCCAACCCAAAGCGTGTGAGTACCGGGGCGTACTCACACGCTTTTGCGCCAACCCAAAACGTGTGAGTACGCCCCGGCACTCACACGCTTTTGCGCTAGCCCAAAACGTGTGAGTACGCCCCAGTACTCACACGCTTTTGCGCCAACCCAAAACGTGTGAGAAAACCGCCGCTCGGTCCTATCTTGGGCCGTCACTTTTGCTGCCCCGCCATGCCCGATGCTTCCGTGCTGCCAGCCATCCGGGCCCACTTCGGGCTGCG
>NZ_JNLX01000191.1 GCF_000715495.1 Hymenobacter sp. IS2118
TGGTAGTGGCACTCGGCCCAGCGGGCCAGCACCGCAGCCGAGCCGGTAGGCGGGGCGGCAGGGGCGGCTCCGGGGGTTGGGGCCGCCGCCGCAGTTTCGGCGGCTTCGGACTGCGCCAGTGCCCCGGCCCAGGGCCGCAGCCAGGGGCGAGCGTGGGCGGGCAGCGCCTCGCGGCCGGTTTCGACGAGGGCCAGCAACGAGCGGCTCAGGCCCAGCCAGGGGGCCAGCCCGGCCTGCGAAAAGGCGAAGTGGGCGCGGATGTCGCGCAGTTGGGAGTGGAAAGCCATACGGGCAGCAATATCGATGGCAGGCAACCCAGCCGCAACCAGAGCGGCCAGGGCCAACCAACCTAACAACTTCCCAGCCGCGCTCAAATTGTGTTAGGTACTCAGCAACCTAACACAATTTCATCCCAAGCAAAAACCTGTTAGGTCAGCTGGCGGGCGGCAACGCGTCCGCTCCGGGGAGCAGGGACCGGGCCAGGCTGCGGCTTCTGCGATGAAAAACGCGAGCCGGCCAACGCAGCGTTAACCAACGCAAAAGCGGCTGAAACTACGAGAGTTTCAGCCGCTTTCAGTTTCTGCCGCGCGGGCGGAATCACCGATGAATGGCCGGGTGCTCCGGGGCGGTGAACCCCCACTCGCCGATGACGATGCCGGTGCGCTTGATTTCCTGCACGAAGGGGTTCCAGTCGGTGAACTGCTCGGGCGAGAAGGTGTGCGGCTCGATGTCGACAAACTGCTTCTGAATAATGGCGTTGCTGAGTAAGCCCACGTCCTGAAAACCGAACCCGGTGAACGCATCGGCTACCAGGGCCACGTCGATATCCGAGAATTCGCGCTGCTCGTTGCGGGCGTAGGAGCCAAACAGAATAACCTTACGCAGCCCGATGGACTGGCTGCGGATGCTTTCGGCAAAGGCCCGGACCCGTTCTAGGGCAACTGATTGAGTAAGCATTGGCGCAGGTCGGTTACGTCGTGTAGCACCGCTTGGGTGAAGGCTTGGGTGGCTTGCTGGCGCAGGTTGGCCGTGTAGCTCTCATAACGCCCTTCCAACTGAAAGGTGTTCAATTGCTGTACAAACGTGGCCTGACCCGTCGTTAGCACCAAATTGGTATCGACCAGCAGCCGGGCAATGTTGTGCGTGAAGGGCGGCGTGTCGCCAGCATTATCCTGCACCCAGAGCGCCTTGGCCAGCTTCTCGATGGTGAGGTGCGCCCAGAATAGGCACGGCACGTAAGTACCGGCTTTGAACAGGCTGCCGACATCCTGCCAGTTCTGGTCGGCGGCATTCATCCAGTGCGCAACGTGGTCGGCTTTGGTCATAAAAGAAAGATGTGAGGTGTACCAAGATTAGCATTTAGAACCTGCTTTGTTACCCTGACCCACCTCACACGCTTCAATTCACCTCAATTACATATGAATCGCCCGGTTCTCCGTAGCGGCCAGGCACGCCTCTTTCATAGCCTCGGCGTAGGTGGGGTGCGAGTGGCTCATGCGGGCCACGTCCTCGGCGGAGGCGCGGAACTCCATGGCGGTCACGGCTTCGGCGATGAGGTCGGCGATGCGCGGGCCTATCATGTGCACGCCCAGGATTTCGTCGGTGGTTTTGTCGGCCAGCACTTTTACGAAGCCATCGGTGTCGCCGCTGGCGCGGGCCCGGCCGCTGGCTTTGAAGGGGAAAGAGCCCACTTTGTAGGCCGTGCCGGCTTCCTTGAGCTGCTCCTCGGTGTAGCCCACGCCCGCCACTTCGGGCCAGGTGTACACCACGCCGGGGATGAGCAGGTAGTTGATGTGCGGCTTCTGGCCCACGATGGTTTCGGCCACGAACACGCCTTCTTCCTCGGCCTTGTGGGCCAGCATGGCCCCGCGCACCACGTCGCCGATGGCGTAGATGCCGGGCACGTTGGTTTGCAGGTGGGCATCGACCTTGATGCGGCCACGTTCCTCCATCTCGATGCCGGCGGCTTCGAGGTTGAGGCCGGCGGTGTAGGGCGCGCGCCCCACGGCCACGAGGCAGTAGTCGCCCTCAAAGCTCACTTCCTCGCCCTTTTGGTTGGTGGCGGTCACGGTTACGCTGTCGCCCTCGCGGGTAGCAGCAGTCACCTTGTGGCTCATGAAAAATTCGATGCCGATTTTGCCCAGCACACGCTTCAGCTCCTTGCCCAGGCCCCGGTCCATGGTCGGAATCAGGGAATCCATGAACTCAATAACGGAGACTTTGGCGCCGAGGCGGGCGTAGATGGAGGCCATTTCGAGGCCAATCACGCCACCGCCAATGACAATCATGTGTCGGGGCACTTCCCGAATGTTCAGGGCCTCGGTGCTGGTGATGATGCGCTGCTTGTCCTGCTTGATGAAGGGCAGCACCGTGGGCTTGGAGCCGGTGGCGATGATGACGTTCTTCGTTTCAATCGTCTGGGCCTCGCCGCCCTCGATGGGCTCAATTTTGATGTGGGTTTTGTCAACAAAAGAGCCGAGGCCGGTGAGGACGTCGATTTTGTTTTTCTTCATCAGGTAGCCGATGCCCTCCACGTTGGCCTTCACCACGCCGGCCTTGCGGTCAATCATACGGTTCATGTCCACCGTCAGGTTATCGAGGCCAATGCCGTGGTCAGCAAATACCGAGTGGGCGTTGTGGTAGTGCTCGGAGGAGTCGAGCAGGGCCTTGCTGGGAATGCAGCCCACGTTGAGGCAGGTGCCGCCCAGGGTGGGGTATTTCTCGATGAGGGCAGTTTTGAGGCCCAGCTGGGCGCAGCGGATGGCCGCTACATAGCCGCCGGGGCCGGAGCCGATGACGGTGACGTCGTATTGATTCATAGAGCCGAATGTTCGGTGAAGGTTCGCCCTGCAAAGGTACGCCTGTCCTGTTGAGCCGACGAAGCATGGACAGGCAGCAGCACGATAATTCCTATTCCACCAGCACGCCGATGTAGTAATTGAACGTATCCACTTCCAGCGTTTCCCTGGTAGCGCCGGCCAGCTCCTTCACCGCCGCAAATTTCGTGGTGAGCGGAACCAGCTGATAGTCGTCGCCCTTCTGGCGCAGGCGCACGGGCATGTCGAAATCGGGTACTTCCGATACCCAGCGGGCCAGCGTTTGGCCGTTCTCGAAGCGGATTTCCAGGGTGGGCAGGCTGCGGTGGCGCAGGTACTGGTCGAATATTTTGGTGAGGTTCTGGCCGCTTTCGCGGTTGAAGTAGTCGATGACCTGCTGGCCGGTCACGGTCTGGTGGTAGAAGGTGCGGGAGAGGCCGCGCAGCAGCTGGCGCCACTTCGCGTCGTCGTTGATGACCGTGCGCAGCATGTTGAGCAGGTTGCTGCCCTTGTCGTACATGTCGCCGGAACCTTCCTGGTTCACGCCGTAGGGGCCGATAATCGGCGCATCATTCTGAATGTTGCGGCGCTGGCCGTGGATGTATTCTTGGCCCGCCGGCTTGCCAAACTGGCTTTCCACAAACAGCGCTTCGGAGTAGGTGGTGAAGCTTTCGTGCACCCACATATCGGCAATATCCTTAGTGGTGATGTTGTTGCCGAACCACTCGTGGCCGCTTTCGTGGATGATGATGAAGTCCCACTTGTCGCCCCAGCCGGTGTTGCTGCGGTCGCGGCCCAGGTAGCCGTTCTGGTACTTGTTGCCGTAGGCCACGGCGCTCTGGTGCTCCATCCCCAGGTGCGGGGCGTCCACTAGCTTGTAGCCATCTTCGTACCACGGGTACGGCCCGAACCAGTATTCCATGGACTTGAGCATGGGTTTCACGTTGGCGGCGAACTGCGTTTTGGCCTTGGTCAGGTTCTCGGGCAGCACCCAGTAGTCGAGCGTAAGCGGGCCTTTCTCGCCGGCGTAGCTGTCGGAAAAGTGCTGGTAGTCGCCCACGTTTAAGGCCACGTCGTAGTTGTTGATGGGGTTGCGCACGGCCCAGTCGAAGCGGGTGTAGCCGCCTTTCAGCTTGGTGACTTTGCGCAGGCGGCCGTTAGAAACGTCCTTCAGGCCGGTGGGCACACTCACGCTGATGAGCATCGAGTCCACTTCATCGGCCTGCTGGTCTTTGGTGGGCCACCAAATGCTGGCGCCCGTGCCCTGGCAGGCCGTGGCTACCCAGGGCTTGCCGGCGGCATCGGTGGTGAACACCATGCCGCCGTCCCAGGGTGCCCTTTTGGCCACGATGGGGTTGCCGGAATACTGCACCGTGAACTCGTCGCGGCGCCCCTTGGCAATGGCTTGCGGAAAGGTCACGAACACCGCGTTGGCCTCGCGGGTGAAGGGCACCTCCCGGCCTTTGTAAAGCACTTTTTCTACCCGCAGGTTGGCAAAGAGGTCAAATTGCAGGCGCGTAAAATCCTGGGTGGCCGTGAACCGGAATAGGTTGGAGCCGCTGATAAACCGCTTGGCGGGGTCCAGTTTCACATCGAGGTGGTAGTAATTGAGGTCGTAGCAGGTGCGTAGTGGCGAAGTGAGGCTGCCGCGCAGGGAGTCGGCGCGGGAAAAGGCGGGCTTGGGTTGCAACAACTGCGCCGCGGCCGGGCGGCTGCCACCCGCCAGCAGGCCGAGCAGGAGGAATAAAGAAGATACTTTCACGAAGCAAAGATGCGCCAATGGAGGGAGTTGCGTGGGCAAATGTGCAGGCGCTACTCCAGGTTGGCCCGGCGGCCAGCGAAACGCAAACCTTCCTCAACCAAGAAAGGCCGAAGCAAATGCTCCGGCCTTTCCACTCAATTCACACCAGAAAACCTGCTTACGCGCCCACCAGCAGCTTTTCTTCGTGCTGGCTAATGTCGAGGCCCTGCAATTCCTCCTCTTCCGACACGCGCAGTGGCGTGATGAGGTCGGTGAGCTTGAGTAGGATGAACGAGGCCGCGAACGTGAAGGCCGACACGAGCACCAGCGACAGCAAGTGCTTCAAAAACAACGCCGTACCGCCGTAAGCCAGGCCATCGGCTGCGGCCGAGTTCACAGCTTTGCTCGCGAAAATACCGGTCATAATCAAGCCCACCATGCCGCCTACCCCGTGACAGGGAAACACGTCCAGCGTGTCGTCGAGGCGCGATTTGGAGCGCATGTGGGCCACCGCGTTGCTGGTGATGCCCGCCACCACGCCAATGAAGATGCTCACCGGAACCGTGACGAAGCCCGACGCCGGCGTAATGGCCACCAAACCCACCACGGCGCCAATGCAGAAGCCCAGCGCCGAGAGCTTCTTGCCCCTGGCCACGTCAAACAGAATCCAGGCCAGGCCGGCGGCCGAGGCGGCCACGTTGGTGGTTGCAAACGCACTCACAGCCAGCGCGCTGGCACCCACCGCCGAGCCCGCATTAAAGCCAAACCAGCCAAACCACAGCAGGCCCGTGCCCAGCAGCACAAACGGAATGTTGGCCGGCGGCATTGCCTCGGCCGCACCGTGGGCTTTGCGGGGTTTCAGGTACATGGCTGAGGCCAGGGCCGCCCAGCCCGCCGACATATGCACCACCGTGCCACCGGCAAAATCGAGCACGCCCAGCTTAAACAGGAAGCCGTCGGGGTGCCATACCCAGTGTGCCAGCGGGGCATACACCACCAAGCTAAACAGCACGATAAACACGATGTAGGACTTGAAATTGATGCGCTCGGCAATGGAGCCGGTGATGAGGGCCGGAGTGATGATGGCGAACTTCATTTGAAAAAACGCGAACAGCATCAGCGGAATGGTGGGGGCCAGCGACCAGGGCTTGCCGTCGAGCACGCCGCGGAAGAGGAAGAACGTACGCGGGTCGCCCACGAAGCCGCCGATGGAGTCGCCAAACGCCAGGCTAAAACCCACCACTACCCACAAGAGGCTGATGATGCCCATGGCCACGAAGCTCTGCAACATGGTCGAAATCACGTTTTTAGTATTCACCATGCCGCCGTAGAAGAAGGCGAGGCCGGGCGTCATCAGCAGCACGAGGGCCGTGGCACAGAGCATCCAGGCGGTGTCGCCGGTATCGATGCCTTCGGTGACGATGGTGGTGGGCAGAGCGGGCATAAACGTGGCCAGCAGGCCCAGCGCCAGCAGCAGCAGCACAGGAATGTAGTTGGGCTTTTGCATAAGAAATGTTCGGGGTTAAAAATGAAAAAAGCGGGTTGTGAATGTGGTTTCTGGGGTTACCAGTCCGCGCCGCGCAGAGCGGGCGCCTCGGGTTTGGGCACGGCAAGCATGGCGGTTTTCAGCTCTTCGGCCAGGGTGGTCACGGTGAGGAGGGCATCCTGACGGTGGGTTTCCCAGAGCTTTTGCCAGCCGGGGGCCGTGGCCTCTTCCAGGGGCTTGGTTTTGCCGGTGGGCTGCGGCAGGGCGTTGCGGTCGGGCTGGTGGTAGGCAAACGAGAAGTCGGTAAACTGCGAGCGGTAGCGACCGTCCTTCACTTCCACCGTGAGGCGGTAGTGCACCTTGCCGTGCAGCCGCTTGGTGAGGTAGCCCCGGTCGTACACCCCAAAAGCGTGCTCGGCCACCAGCCGGCCGGCGGCCGAGTCGGCCTCGGCCAGCTGGTAGCCGCGCCGCCGCAGCCAGGTTTTGGCGTGGGCATAGAGCACGCCCGCCCGCAGCGAATCGGCCCGCACCACGGCGGCAAAGCCCACCCGGCCCCGCTCGTCGAGCGGCAGGGCTTGCGCCTGGGCTGCGAAAGTGGCCAGAAGGCCCGCTACCACGCCCAGCAGCGGGCACACCGCCAGCGGGGCCGCACGTGAAAATCCGCCCATGCGCCGACTAGTATTTATAGATGAAGGCCACACCCAGCGTGCTCTGCGTTTTGCGGCCGGTGCCTCCCGAGTTTTCGTAGTACTTGTCGGGCGAGGCATCGAAGCGGAATTCCGGCTTCACGATGAGCTTGGTGGCGGCCAGCGTGATGGGGGCTGTTACGGTGACCGAGTTATTGCTCGTTTGCAGGTAGCGCACGGCGTGCTTGTCCTCGAAGTACTCGTAGCGCACGCCCAGCCCCAGCACGTCGCTGAAAGCGTAGCTGGTGTAGAGCGCCACCCCGCCCCAGTCGGGCGCGGTGCTGTCAAACTGGTCGGTTATGGCGGCGGTTTCGGTTGCCGATTCGGCATCGAAGTAGTAGCGGCCGTACGCCGCGTTCAGGCCCAGGTAAAATTTGGGCGTTACCTGATAGGTGGTGGTGAGGTCGTAGAGCTGGCGCGAATAGCTGCCGAACATGGCGGGGAGTGTGCCGCTGCTCACCAAGGAGTTGAGGTAGGTGTCGTCGCGCGAGCCGCCAATCCAGTTCACGTACACCGTCCAGGTACTGAGGGGCTTAAAGGAGAACTGCCCGACAACCGACTTCTGCTTATTATCGTCGGTGAGGTTGTCCCAGTTATTCACCACGCCCAGCATCAGCGAGGTATGGTCATTAAAGGCGTAGGCCGTTTTCAGGCCGATGTGGTAAAAGGGCCCGTTGTTGAACAGGTTGGAAAGGGAATAGTGGTAGTTGACCGGCGCATCGATTACTTCGTAGCCGATGTGCGTGCCAAACTGCCCGGCCGTGAAGCTAAGCTTGGGCGTAACCCGATACGTGAAATAGGCTTGTTTGATGGCCGCCGAAGTGCCGTAGAGCGCCGCGCCGTAGGGCGACTGCGGCCGGAAGGAGTTGAGCGCCCCAGTAGTGTTGCCGAAGTTGCCCAGCTCGGCGTTGGGACCGAAGGTAAGGTCTATCACCAAATCCGATTTGCGGTTCGAGTACCCTAGCCTGGCCTGCACTAGGCCTAGGGCAAACTGGTCGGTGAGGCGGTCGAAGGCGCGGCCGGCCAGCTGGTCCACCCCCAGCAGGTTGCCCGACTTGGGGCGGTTCAGCGCCGTGAGGTAGTAAGAGTCGATGTAGCCCGAGACGGTCAGCTTGCCTGTGTCCGTAGAATCGGTCTGGGCGTTGGCCGAGAAGCCGGAGGCCCCCAAAAGCAGAGTAGGTAAGAGTTTTTTCATAGGAAGCTTAGTATGGTGAATGGTGTTTAAGAAAGAAATAAGCTCATTTTCCAAAAAATGTAGCGACCTTAAGTTTTTAAGTACTTTTGGTTTTTGCATGCAACATTTTAGGAATCACCCCATTTTTTTGTAGGTCATTTTTTCAAATGTATAGATATTTTTCTAAATATGACATAAAAATTTGATGCTTATTTTTAAAATGTTTGTTTTATCAATTCTGGCCGCGCATAGCTTATTACTTATAATTCGCTTTCCCATCGACTTCTGGTAGCCCGTCTCAGAATTGGCGGGAGCGGCTGTAGCACACTGCTCCTACCGGTGCCTGCTCCAGCTAGCCCGTGTCCTTTGCCCATCCTTTGGGCCCAGCCAAAAGTGGGCGCACGGCGTAAGCCCACAGCAGTGCCGTAGTTTTGTGCTCCTGGCCGCGGCCTGGCTGCTAGTAGCAGCGCTGGCCCACTGGCCCCTCTCATTCGCTTTCGATTTACATGCCCGATACTGCCCCGGCCTCGCCTTCACGGGCCGCACTGCTGCTGGCCTTTGCCGCCGTTTACCTCATCTGGGGCTCTACTTACCTGGTTATGAAATTTGCCGTAGCCAGCATGCCGCCGCTGCTCATGGCCGGCACGCGCTACGGCTTGGCGGGCGGGCTGCTCTACGCCGCCATGCGCCTGCGGGGCGAGCCCCGGCCCACTTGGCGGGGCTGGGGCCACGGCCTGCTGATTGGCATTTGCCTGCTGGGCTTCGGCAACGGCGGCACCACGTTTGGCGTGTTGTACCTGCCCAGCGGCACCACGTCGCTGCTGGTGGCCACAGTTCCCATGTTTCTGGCACTACTGGGATGGCTGAGTGGCATCACGCCGCGGCCCACGCGCTGGGTGTCGTTGGGCCTGGCGGCGGGCCTGGGGGGCATGTACCTGCTGGCCGCACACCCGAGCTCGGCGGGCGTGCCGCGGCCGGGGCACCCCGAAATTGGCGTTACCCTGGTGCTGCTGGCGGCGGTGATGTGGTCGGTGGGCTCGCTGTATTCGAAGAAGCACCAACCGGCCTCCTCCCCTTTCCTCTCGGGCGGCATGCAGATGATATGCGGCGGCGTGGCCATGCTGCTGCTGGGCCTGCTGCGGGGCGAGGCCACCGGCTTTGAGTTTGCCCAGGTCACCACCAAGTCGTGGCTGGCGTACGCCTATCTGGTCACGTTTGGCTCCATTGTGGCCTTCTCAGCCTATATATGGCTGCTGCGCGTGGTGGAGCCCGCCCTGGCCGGCACGTATGCCTTCGTCAATCCGGTGGTGGCCGTGCTGTTGGGCTGGGCCTTCGCCGGCGAGGTGCTCAACTTCCAGATGCTGAGCGGCGCGGCCCTCATTGTGCTGGCCGTGGTGCTGGTGGTACTGGGCGGCCGGCGCAAGAAGCCAGCCCCTACGCCAATGCCCGAAGCAGCCGTCGAGGCCTAAGCCTCTGCTTTTTTTGGCTGTTCAAGCCCCTACAGCGGCCGCCACGCGCCGTGCGCCGGCCGTTGCCCGCTAAGCAGCGCCGCCCCACCGGCCAGCACCAGCGCATCTTCGCCCACGCCCACCAGCGCCACGGGCACGCCCGATTCTTCGCTGATGCCCGTACGCAGCGCGTAGCTCACAAACGTGGCCGCTACGGCCGTCAGTCCGCCCACTACGCCGCCGCTCAGGGCGCTGCCGTGCCGGGCGCGGTACCAGGCCGCCCCCACCAACGCCCCCGACAGCAACCGCCCCAGCAGCACCGGCGGCGCAATACGGTCAGGGGTTCCCGGCAGTTTGTCGGCTACCATTTCGCCGACGGCCAGCACCTTGAGCACGGTGGCCGTGGCCGGCTTCTGCAGAAAGCGCAGCCGCGACCCGTCGAGGCCGGCATGGGGCTGCCGCGAGAGGTAGTGGCTCAGAAAAGCCGGTGCGCTCATGCTCCGCATACCCGCCAGGGTGGCAAAGCCGACAACAGGCCAGAACTTGGCGGGGCGGTGCTTTTTTGTGGATTGTTTCATAGCGAAAAATAGTACGGGTTGTTAAACGAAAGCAGTCGCCTTAAAGCCGCGAAATCCCACAAAAAAAGCGGCCGGCAATAATTACCGGCCGCTCCTTCACAGTTCACAGCTGAGGATATTCAGCAACCCTATTATGCTGTCGTACGGAGCTTAATCATCGCCTGCCTACGCGGGCTGGGGCGAGTATTCGTGCTTGTGTGGGGGCTTGCGCGGAGCCAGGTCGCGCAGATACTGTAGGTCCATGATGCTGAAGCCCACTTTGGAGAAGAATGGCACCACTACAAAGAGCAGGGTTTCGGTGGTTTGGCCCAAAAAGCCAATGCCCGAGGGCCCCAGTGCCCAAATTGTAGGATAAGCAAACCAGAGAAACGTCAGGAAGCTCACCAGCTTGGTGTAGATGCTCCCCAGCTCGGCATCGCTGTTGGTGGCAATGCGGCGTAGCGGCACCCACACCACGTAGAGCACGGCCAGAAACGCGCCTACGCCGCACATAAACCACAGCAACCGGGCATTACTCGACTCCGACAAATCGGCAAACAGTCCGCAGATTATCATCACCACGTCAGCCGCCACCAGCCCAAAGAGCAGCGTTTTGCTGCGCTCGTCTTTGGGCACGTAGAACATGGCCGTGAACGCCAGCGCCAACAGCAGCAGCGGCGTGCTCACCACCCAGTCCATGTAGCGGGCGTAGTGCGTCACCTGCCCTGCCACCTCGGTTTTGCCCTGCCCCATGGCCATGCCCATGTACGCCAGTGCCGACCAGATAGGAATCATCATGGCGAGGCTGTATTCGTATTGCGGCACGCCCTTGGGGTCGCGGCTCCAGGCCCAGAACAGCAGCGCGCCACCTATCATCAAGGCCACGTAGAGCCAGTAAAGTAATGTTTGAGTATCCATGCAAAAAAAGTAAGGTGTGAATGGGTTCAGAACGGTTTACTTCAATGTGACATTTTAGGTTTGTTTTTATGACCTTGTGTGAGTGGCCTGATAACTAAAAAACCGGCCCCTGCTGAGCAGAAACCGGTTTTTACAATCATTTTCAACAGCTATTACACCCCAAACATCATGCGGGTGGGGTCTTCGAGCAGCTCCTTCACCCGCACCAGGAACGACACCGACTCGCGGCCATCGATGATGCGGTGGTCGTAGCTCAGGGCCAGGTACATCATGGGCCGAATCACCACCTGCCCGTTCTCGGCAATGGGGCGCTGAATGATGTTGTGCATGCCCAGAATGGCCGACTGCGGCGCGTTGATGATGGGAGTGCTGAGCATGGAGCCAAACACGCCGCCGTTGGTGAGCGTGAACGTGCCGCCCGTCATCTGCTCGATGGTGAGCTTGTTGTCGCGGGCCAGGCCGGCCAAGCGCACCACTTCCTTCTCAATGCCCTCGAAGCTCAGCTGCTCGGCATTGCGAATTACGGGCACCACCAGTCCTTTCGGGGCCGAAACGGCGATGCTGATGTCGCAGAAATCGTTGAATACGATGTCGGTGCCGTCAATCTGCGCGTTCACGCTCGGCCATTCTTTCAGGGCCACGCACACGGCCTTGGTGAAGAAGGACATAAAGCCCAGGCCCACGCCGTTTTTAGCCTTGAACTGGTCCTTAAATTTGTTGCGCAAGTCCATGATGGGCTGCATGTTCACCTCGTTGAAGGTGGTGAGCATGGCCGTCTCGTTCTTCACCGTCACCAGGCGGCGGGCCACCGTCTTGCGCAGGTTGCTCATGCGCTCACGGCGCTGGTTGCGGTCGCCGCTGGCGGCCGGAGCGCTGCTGGTTGAAGCCGATGCCACAGCAGGAGTAGTAGCAAGTGCCGCCGGTGCCGCGGGTTTGGCCTGCGCGTTCTGGGCGTCTTCTTTAGTAATGCGGCCGTCGCGGCCGGTGCCGGCTACGTCGGTGGCCGCAATGCCTTTCTCGCCCAGAATCTTACCAGCAGCCGGCGAAGGCACACCGGTAGCATACGTGGCCGCGCCACCGCCTGCCGGCGCCGATGCCAGCGCCGCAACCGGGGATGCCTGGGCGGCTGCCGGAGCTGCTGCGGCCGGGGCCGCGCCCGCGCCACTACCGCCCTCAATCCGCGCAATGACAGTGCCGATGGCAATTGTTTCGCCTTCTTTCACGGCGTGGCGCAGCGTGCCGCTGGCTTCGGCCGGCAGCTCAAACGTAGCCTTATCCGACTCCAGCTCGGCGATTACCTCGTCGCGCGTTACCTGAGCACCGTCTTCCTTCAGCCATTTGGCTACGGTTACTTCGGTGATGGACTCGCCGACGGTAGGGATTTTCATTTCGATGGTACTGCCGCCCCCACCGGCAGGTGCAGCCGCAGCAGCGGGTGCGCCGGGCGTGGCCGGGTCCTTGCTCTCGTTGCCGGCGGGCGCGCCGCCGTAGCCAGCCTGGTTGCTGGCCTGGGGGTTTTCCTCGCCTTTGGAAACCGGGTCGGGTGCGGCGGCAGCAGCAGCGGCTGGTGCAGAAGCTGCCGGTGCAGCGGCAGGCGTAGCAGCGGCAGGGGCCACACCGTTACCACCCGCGCTATCCAGGTCGGCGATGATGGTGCCGATGCCGATGGTTTCACCTTCGGCCACGCGGATTTTCAGGATGCCATCGGCTTCGGCGGGCAGCTCAAACGTGGCCTTGTCCGATTCCAGCTCGGCAATGACTTCGTCGCGCTTCACGGCGTCGCCGTCCTGCTTGAGCCACTTCGCAATGGTGACTTCGGTGATGGATTCGCCAACGGCGGGAATTTTGATTTCGAGGGGCATGGGCGGTGAAAGCGTGTAGTTAAGTTTTAATTAAATCAGAAACGCCTGGGCCAGTGGCCGAAGCTTGGTTTGAAAACGAGTAGCCATCGTCAGCAAATCAGCCGAAGTATAGCCTGGAGCATCGTCGGTTTCATAACGTAGCTCTACGCCGAATTCATTGAGAATTGTAGCCTCCACCAGGTCTTGTTGAGAGAACTGAATCAAATTTGCTTGAATGAGTGGCAGCAGCAGCTTGGTCAGGTCGTGAATGAACGGCGCGGGTAGCGACGAGGCTACCAGTACGGCTTTTATATATTTCTCCGTTGCCTGCTGGCAGTGGAAACCAATACTTTCATAAAGGTGCGGACTAGCCTTCAACAGGGTCTCAGCGGCTTCCATGTCACGGTCGGCCGTTAAAAGCGACATGGCAACGCGTTTCTGTTCGGGGGTACTAAGCGGCATATAATAGTCGGCCTTGCTGCTCGGCAATGGTTTCTACGGATTGAAAAACACCTGCGGCCCGCTCCATCTCCGCCGGCGTACGAATCAGAATATCCATCGCGGGAGCATCAGTACCCCACAGCAACGTGCGAACAGCAATAGCGCGTGCCACTCGCTTCTCCTCCGCATCACGCTTGATAATGAGCAAATCCAAATCCGAGTCCTCAGTAGGCACGCCATAGGCATACGAGCCGAACAGGATTATCCTGTCCGGCGCGTAGCCTTCAACGATGCGCTGCACCACGGCTTGGATTTGCTCTTCGGTTATCATGTGTAGAACATGCTTTGGCTTGTTCGGCGGCAGGAGGGCGCAAGCTAACGCATGCGCTACCAGCCTTAATCCTGTTTTTTGGCGATTTCAGCGGTAGCCTTGATGGTGTCGTCGGCCACGGCTTCTTTGGGCTTGTCGAAGGCCCGGGCCACCAGGTCCTTTTGCTCTTTCACGTGGATTTTGTTGTAGCCCGTGGCCGGCGAGGCCGATGGCTTGCGGGCAATAACGTCTTCCAGCTCACGGCGCATGTACCGGAGCATGTAGTTCCAATAGCCCATATTTTCGGGCTCCTCCTGTACCCAGTACAGCTTGGCTTTGGGATACTTGGCTAGCTCCACGGCAAGCTGCTTTTTGGGGAAGGGGTGCAGCTGCTCCAGGCGCACAATGGCCACGTCGGCGCGCTTGGATTCGCGCTGCTCCTCCAGCAGGTCAAAGTAGATTTTGCCCGAGCACAGCAGCACGCGCTTCACCTTTTTAGCATCGGCGAAAGTGTCGCCCATCACTTCGCGGAAGCTGCCGCTGGTGAAATCCTCTATCGGCGACACGCACAATGGGTTGCGCAGCATCGACTTCGGCGACATCACCACCAGCGGCTTGCGGAAGCTCCAGGTGAGCTGGCGGCGCAGGGCGTGGAAGAAGTTGGCCGGCGTGGTCATGTTGGCCACCACAATGTTGTGCTCGGCAGCCAGCTGCAGGAACCGCTCGGGGCGGGCGTTGGAGTGCTCCGGGCCCTGGCCTTCGTAGCCGTGGGGCAGCAGCATCACCAGGCCGTTCATGCGCTGCCACTTGCTCTCGCTGCTCACAATGAACTGGTCAATCATAGTCTGGGCTCCGTTGGCGAAGTCGCCGAACTGCGCCTCCCACACCACCAGGGCCGTGGGGTTGGCCATGGCGTAGCCAAATTCAAAGCCCAGCACCGCGTACTCGCTCAGCAGCGAGTTGAAGATGCTCAGCTTTTCGTTTTCGCCCTCAATGTGGTTCAGCGAGTTGTAAGGGGCCGAGGTTTCGGCATCGTGCAGCACCGCGTGGCGGTGCGAGAACGTGCCGCGCTGCACGTCCTGGCCGCTCACGCGCACCATGTGCTTTTCGGTCAGGAGCGAGCCGTAGGCCAGCAGCTCAGCGGCGGCCCAGTTCAGAATGCGGGTTTCAAAGAACATCTTGCGGCGTTCCTTCAGCAGGTTATCAATCTGCTTGAGGGGCTTGAAGCCGTCGGGAAGCGTGGTCAGGGCCTGGGCTACCTGCGCCACGGTTTCGGCCGAAATACCGGTTTCGGGCGACTGGTCGAAGTCCTCGGGCGTGCTGCGGCGCAGGCTGCGCCACTCGTTTTCCAGGGCCTGGTACTTGTAGGGAAGCGGCGCCTGCTTCACAAGGTCGAGGCGCTCTTGCAGGGTGTTGCGGAACTCCTTGTCCATTTGGGCGGCCAGTTCGGCATCCACGTCGCCGCGGCTCACCAGCATGGCATTGTACACCTCGCGCGGGTTCTGGTGCTTCGAAATGATGTTGTAGAGCGTGGGCTGCGTGAACTTGGGCTCGTCCGACTCATTGTGCCCGTGGCGGCGGTAGCACACCATGTCAATAAAGATGTCGGCGTGGAACTGCTGGCGGTATTCGGTGGCCAGCTGCACGGCAAATACCACGGCTTCGGGGTCGTCGCCGTTCACGTGCAGCACCGGCGCGTCGATAATTTTGGCCAGGTCCGTGGAGTAAATCGACGAGCGGGCGTCTTCAAAATCGGTGGTGAAGCCGACCTGGTTGTTGATGACAAAGTGAATGGTACCGCCCGTTTTGTAGCCTTCCAGCAACGACATCTGGGTTAGCTCGTATCCAATGCCCTGGCCCGCCACCGCGGCGTCGCCGTGAATGAGGATGGGGAGAATCTGGTGGTAGTCGTTGTCGTACTGGTGCTCAATCTTGGCTCGCACAAAACCTTCCACCACCGGGTTCACCGCTTCCAGGTGCGAGGGGTTGGGGGCGAGCTTCAGGTTCACCTTCTGGCCGCTGGCCGTTTCCACTTCCGACGAGTAGCCCATGTGGTACTTCACGTCGCCGTCGCCCATCGTCAGGTCGGGCACAGCGGTGCCTTCAAACTCCGAGAAAATCTGCTCGTAGGTTTTGCCCATGATGTTGGCCAGCACGTTGAGCCGGCCGCGGTGGGCCATGCCAATCATCACTTCCTGCACGCCCAGTTCGGCCGCTTTGCCAATGATGGCATCCAGGGCCGGAATGGTGGTTTCGCCGCCCTCCAGCGAGAAGCGCTTCTGCCCTAGGAACTTGGTGTGCAGGAAGTTTTCAAAAACCACTGCCTCGTTCAGCTTCTTAAGAATGCGCTTCTTGTACTCTCCGCTGGGGTTGAAGGCCAGCGAGTCGCGCTCCACCTTCTCGCGGAACCAGTCCAGCACCTGCGGGTCGCGGATGTACATGTACTCGAAGCCAATGGGGCCGGTGTAAATCTTCTCCAGCGCCCCCAGAATGTCGCGTAGCGTGGCCTGGTCACCCAAACCGAGGACTTCGCCGTTTTTGAAAACGGTGTCAAAATCGGCTTCGCCCAAGCCAAAATCGCTCAGGTCGAGGCGGGGCTTGCGGTCTTTGCGCTCGCGCACCGGGTTGGTTTTGGCGCGCAAGTGGCCGCGGCTCCGGAAGGCGTGAATCAGGTTGCGCACGGCCGTTTCCTTGTCGCTGGCGGGGGTACCGCTGGCCATGGCCGGGGCGTTGTTGGTCGAAGCCGGGGTGACGAGGACGCCGTAGGAATCGGGCTGGGGCCGGGGGCCGGGGGCGTCGGCGGCTTTGGTGGCCAGCGCGGCGGTGCCGTTGGCAACGGCGCCGGGCAGCACGGGGGCACCTTCGGGGAACTGCTGGGAGAAATCGAAGCCCTCAAAGAACTTACGCCAGCCGAAATCCACTGACTCCGGATTTTGCTGATACGCTTGGTATAGGGTTTCGATGGCCGCCGCGTCGGCGTTAGCGATATACGAGTATGAATCCATTGAGAAAGCAGGGTGGGTATGGGTGCGTAAATGTAAGACACTTAAAAGTCAGGCAAAAACCTGCATTCGAGTAAACAAATACGCTTAGCAATCAGGAGCATCGCGGCCGTTTGGCATGAGGTCCCTATTAGGTTGAATGGCCAATTTATCAAATATTGAGGGGATGAACCGGGTTGCTGCTTACGGCAACTGGTTGAGATAAGATAAGTCGCAGCACTTCATTCCGCACGGTTCTGCTGGCAACTGCCCGCATGACACCGGTTTGTTCTATAAACATTCAGCTATTAAAACGCCACAACGCACCTAAAGCAGCTTTGAGTTGGATAATTTATTTTCGCAAAACTTATCTATCTATCTAATCGTTAACACTTTTCTCTCGCACAAAATGCGGGCGCGCCGATACTGCCAGGCGAGCAATGGTGGACCAGTGAAACCCTTTTAAATGAGTAGTGTACGATTATTTCTAGACATCCTTTTAGCCGCTTCCGCATTAACAGCCCCCCTTTTCTCCTCCTCACCAGCCACAAACAAAGCAAACGGACTGGTTAAATTTATTATGCCGCTAGAAGTTGCTACCCGCCCCGCCACGGCTCGGTTGGAAAGCAAAAAGATTACCGTTAAAAAAACAAAGACCTACGTTGCCCAAAGCCTGACCTATCGGGTAACGGCCACTATCTACGAAGCTGTGCCTGGCCAAACAGACAGCGAACCGTTTATCACGGCCGATAACTCGCGGATTAAGCCGCACTACGGGACCAAAAAGCGCTGGATGGCCTTGTCGCGCGATTTGCTGAAGCCCTGGGGCGGAAAATTCGCATTTGGCGACACCGTGCGCGTGTCCGGCATCAATGCCAAGCTGGATGGCGTGTACACCATTCACGACACCATGAACCGGCGCCACCGCCACTGCATGGACATTCTGGCCCACACCAGCGAAAACCTGGACATCTTCACCAAAGGAGTTAAAATTCAGAAAGTTGCCTACCAGGCAACCACGCTGTAAGACCCTGCTGTTTTTCATTAAAAAAAGCCGCGCCGTTATCTGGCGCGGCTTTTTTTGATTCATTGAGCCGAAAATTCTATTTCGGCAGCGCCATTTTGTAGATGCCGAAGGGCCGCCGCGGCTGGCCCACGCCCTTGTTCCAGGTTGGCATTTTGTGAATGGCCGAGGTGGCCACGTACAGGTTGCCATCGGCGGCGAAGCTGTAGGTATCGGGCCACTGCAGGCGCGGGTCTTTCACAATGGTTTCAATCTTGCCGGCGGGCGTGCGGCGCACCAGGGCACTCTGCTCGAAAGAGGTGAGGTATACGTTGTTGGCCGCGTCGATTTCCATGCCATCAGTGGCCGGAATTGTGCCCAGGTTTTCCACCTGCTGGCCCAGCTGGGCGGCGCTGAGAGAAGCATCACGCAGGGCGGCCGTCTTGATGCGGTAGAGGGTGTGGCCCGTGAGCGGGCAGTAGTACAGGTAGTTATTGTCGGCGCTGAGGGCAATGCCGTCGGCGTTGAATTGTGCGGGGTTGCCCTTCGGGTCGAGCATGGCGTGGCCTTCGGCTTTCACCACCAGTCCTTTTTCGGCTTTGGTCGAAGGGTGCGTATCGAGCAAGCGGCGCGACGTATTGGTTTTCAAATCGACCACGACCAGAGCGCCGGTGCCCGATTCGGTGAGGTAGGCGTAGTTGTGCTGCAAGTCAATCCGCACATCATTGAGGTAGGATTTGCGGGGCGCCACGCTCTCCGGAAACAACACCGTGAGCAGCACCTGCCGGGTTTTGGGGTCCGTTTTCACCAGCTTGGGGCCGCCGGGCACGGTACCCTGAATGCCCGGCGAGGCGGGGTCGAGTACCCACACCATGCCGGCCTTGTCGGTGTGCACGGTTTGCGGGCAAATCCAGTGTTTTTGCGGCTCATTCTTCACCGAGTCGTTCCACATGCACCAGCTGGCGTCCGGGTAAGGCGTGAGGGTGTTGTTGGGCCCGACTTCGGCGATGGGGTACACGGGGTTATCGTCCCAACGCGGAAAGCAGGCGAAAACCTGCCCGCCGGGCGCCACGGCCACCCCCACCAGCTGGGGCCCCGTAAACTCGGCCACTACCTGCAGGAGCGAGCTGGTCGAGACATTGCTTTGCCCGGTCGATACGGAATCGGGACCGGCAGCCACGGCAATACTCTGCGAGTCGGTAGTGGGCGACGAGCAGCTGCCCAGGCTTGCGGCAGCCAGGCCCACCAGCAAAAAGGGTGGTAGAAAACGAGAAAAAGCCATGAACAGCGAGCAAGTTGGTGGAAAGAAAAAACCTCAGCCGGTCAGGACTGAGGTTTAGCGTACGGCCCTTTGGCGGGGATGTTGATTCGCAAGGCAATTAATTCCTGGGCTCCGGATGAGGTTAGCCGTGGCGTAGGCCTCTGACGGGCTTGTTCAGGGCGTCTCCGGTAGCTCGTCGGGGGCGGGCAGCATGTCTACCGAATCCGGGGGCGGAAGTGCGGGCTGGCTTGATACGGGCGGCGCCGGATTGGCGGGCACCACCCGGATAATTTCGGGCTCCGCCTCGGCCACCGGAGGCAAGGGCTCGGCCTGGGGGCCCACTTCAATGTTGGTAGCCACCGAATCGGCGGCGGTGCGGCTGGTGCTGGTCAGCCGTTCCGACGGCGGGCGGTTGAACGAAAGGTAGACCACCAACCCCAGCAGGGCCAGCAAGCCCCCGATAGACAAAACCAGGGCCAGCGGACTGCGGGCCGGGGGCCGGGCTGCGCCCGAAAACTCATCGTCCGCCCAGGCCTCGGAGTCCGCCGCCGGCACGGGCGGCGGCCCAACCAGCGGCGGCGGCCCGCCTGCCGGAAGCCCGGCGGCGGCGCTTGCATTCCGGCTTTCCTGCTCAGCTCGCGATGTGGCGCTATAATGGTTTGCTGCGTCCGGCTCCGTAATTACCTGTTGTGACGAGGGCGCGGACGGCTCATCATCCGACGAAACCGGCGTGGTTGGCACCACAACCGGAAGCTCCGCGGCCAATGGGGCGGCGGGCGCAAAAGGCGCTGGCGAGGTTGGCGGCGCTACGGCTTCGCTGAACAACAGCCGTTTTTTCAGGGCCTCAAATTCGGTGGGTGTCAGGGCTCCGGCATCCAGCATCTCCTTGAGCTGCCGTAGGGTGTCGAGGGGCGAAGCGGGGTTTTCCATAGTCTGCGTACGGTCGGGGCCCGGCCTAGTTCTTTCGGTCGAGAGCCGAGAGGCGGTCGCGGCGGCGCTGTAGCTGCACGCGGGTTTGGTCCAGCACCTCCCCGTTTTTGATGAGCGAAACCGAATCAGAGCGCATTTCCTGCTCGTTTTGGATGTTTTTCTTTAGTAGCTCTTCAATCTTGGCCAGGTTGGCGGTGGTATTGCTGCGCAGGTAATTTCGGTTTTTTTCAAGCTTGTCCTTCTCCTTTTCGGCCGATTTAAGGTTCTTTTCGGATTCGGCAATCTGGTCGCGGTAGGCTTTGAGACGGGCGGCGGTGGCAAAGGTCTGGGCCATCACGCGCAAGGCCGAATACTCGGTGGCCGTCTTATCGGGGTCGAAAAACGTGTTGTCGTCGAAGCCGCCAAACAGCGCTACTTCGGAAGTAGAATCGGAGGGCGCTACCACAATGGCGTACAAATCCACGAGCTTACCGGAAATGGCATTGGCGGGCGTTTGGCGGGCCGTCAGGGCGTCGCTGTTGCCGAATCCAAACAGTCCTCCGCTCTTAAACTTGATGTTGTAGGTCTGCTTCATCCAGTTCTGAAAGAAATCTTTCACGTCGGAAGCTTTGCCATCGACCTGCACTTTGAGGGCCGGGCGGGTCTTTTTCTCGTGGTTCACCTCACCGGCGCGCACGTCGTAGAGCTGCGCTGCCGCCGGCCCAACCGAAACCAGACTTACCAGAAACAGCAAAAAAACAAATGATTTATACATTGCAAATGAATACGTTAAAATGAAAGCCTAGCGCAGCTCGTGGCGCTCGAATGCGGCCTGCAAATCGGCGCGCATGTCCTGAAACCGGGCAATGGCCGCGGTCATAAATGCCTCGTCGAGCAGCTCGCGCACCTCGGCATCGGTTCCGGTGAGCAGGTCCAGCTCGGCCACTTTGTAGGTCTGCTCCAGGCTGCCCTGCTCCAGCTTCAGCAGAAACTTGCCGTTCCAGGCCAACAGCGTGATTTTAACGGCAGGATGGGGAATATCGGCAACGTGGCGCATGAGTCAACAGGAAAAAGGACCGTACGAAGGTAGCAGGCGCTACCGCTACCAACCCGCACAAACCTACACGCCCCAGCCCGACTGCTACCCGGCCATGCGGCTTTCGGTTACCCGGCCGATGTCGCTGCTTACTTTTTGCAGGAACAGGAGCTGCTCCAGCAGCGACTTATCGTCCTCGCCAACGGGAACGGCGGGCTCGGCCAGGGCCAGCTCGGGGGCGGGTGCCGGGGCCTGAGGAGCAATGAGAGCCAGGCTTTTGTGCAACGTGGCCAGGGCGCTGGTGAGGGCGCGGCGGCTCTCGGCCGGGAAGGGCGGCACGGCGGGCGCGGCCTCGCGCAGGGTGGCGGTGAGAGCCGCAATGTTGGAGGATAGAATGTGGTTCAGCACCACAAATTCGTGGGTTTGGGTGGGCTGGCGCTGCGTGCTTTTGGGCTCGGTGAGCATGCGCTGAAAGGCCGCCGCCAGGTTGGCGCCGCTCACGAACACGTCTTTGCGTAGCAGGCGGTATTCGTTGGGCGGCAGCGGGCGGCCGGCGAGGCGGTTGGCCATCTGGCGCAGGTAGGCCAGGTTGGCGCGCAGGGCCGCCGCCATGTGGTCGGTTAGCTTATCCGATTCCCAGCTCGGAAAGAGGAGGTAGCCGGCCGAAAAGGCAATGGCGCACCCCATGAGCGTGTCCGTAATCCGCTCCTGCACCACGCCCACGTAGTTCAGCCCCAGGAAGCTGAAAAGAATGAGCAAAAAGGCCGTCAGGAACACCACCGTCACCAGATACCTGGACCGCTGAAAGCTGTAGGCCACCACCATGAATACCACCATAATCCAGAACTGCGCATCGGTCCAGGGCACGAGCCAGAGCACGGCCGCCCCCAGCGCCCCGCCCGCCAGCGTGCCCAGAATGCGCTCGATGTTGCGCTGCCGGGTGAGGCTGAAACCGGGCTTGAGCATGATGGTTACCGTCATCAAAATCCAGTAGTTGTGCTCGCCGCGCCACAGCCACTCGGCCACGCCAAACGCCACGAGGCAGGCCAGCGTCATGCGCAAGGCGTGGCGGAACACGGCCGATTTCATGGTCAGATTCTGCCCCAGGGCCTGTACCTGAATTTCCTGGTGCGCCACGAACCGGCCGTGGTCGGTGCGCTCCGGTGCGGGCATGGCCGCCGCCAGGCTCTCATCAAAATAGCGGCGAATGTTGCCCACCCGCCGGGTGATGTCGCGCAGGTTCACCAGTATTTTCTTCAGCACCAGCGTGCTGCCTTCCAGGCTGGGGTCCGCGTCGAGGGCGCTGATGCGGACCTGCAGGCGCGTGAGCTCGGCCGTGAGGTCGGGGCCGGCACCGGCGTAGGGCCGGTTGGCCTGAATGGCCACGCCCAGGTGGTCGAGCTCGGCGGCGAGGTGGCGGATGAGGGCGGCCACCTCCGGCAGCACCCCGCTGGGCCCGAAAGCCACGCGCACGCTGGCATAGTCGTAGTAGCTGGCCGTCATCCGCTCGTACAAATCCACGGTTTCGACAAAAGTGAGCACCAGGCGGCGACCGGTGCTGGTGCTTTCACTCACAATCTGGCGGGTGCGGAACAGCACATCGCGCACGGCCTCCTGCCGCTCGTTCACCACCACCTGCTGGGCCACCAGCTGCCGGTAGTCGTCGGCAAGGGCGGTTTGGGGGTTGTAGAAGCGCGATTTTATGGCCAGAAACTGCGCCAGGGCGTGAATGCACTCGCCCAAGGCCTGCTGAGCCGGGCGGTAGGGCCGCACCTGATGCACCAGCAACGCCAGCCCCGCGTACCAGAAGCCGCCCAGCAGCAGTAGGCCCGCGTGCGCCAGCACCTGCCCTGGAGCGGGCAAATGCGCCAGTACCAGCACGGCATTGAGCAGGGCGGCGGTGCCCACGGCCCCGGCCCGAGGGCCCCAGACCAGCAGCATGGTCAGGCCAAAGCTCAGCGCGCCCACTGCCAGCCCCAGCAGCCACACGTTGCCGGCCGTTAGCCCCATTATTAAAGCGGTGATACCTACCAGCGCCAGCGCCGCCAGCATGCCGTTGCGTCGGTGCCGGGCCGGGCCGGGCACATCGGTCACGCTCAGGCACAGCGCCCCGGTCGATACCGTGATTCCCGCCTCAAAATGCCCCAGCTGCGCAAATACCAGCGCCGGCAGCAGAATAGCCAGCGCGGTGCGCAATCCGTCCGAGAAATTCTGCCCGAAGAAAAAGTACTGAAGTTGGCGCGTTTGGGTATTCATGCGGCGCAAATAAACAAGCTTCGTGCAACCCTGGCCAATGCCCGCTCATTTTCCCGTGGTCGGATGATACTTCCCGAACCTGCTGCAAACTCCCGCAGCGACCGGGCGGTTATGCCCGGCTCATTCAGAAATCGCGGCAATGCACTTTAATTCGATGGCAATGGGCGTGGGCAGGCAGTTAATTTCGAGGGTGGTGCGGCAGGGTTGCGCCGTGGCAAAGTACTCGGCGTAGAGGCGGTTATAAACCGGGAAATCGTCCTTCATATTGGTCAGAAAAACGGTTACGTCCACCAGGTCGTCCCATTTCGCGCCGGCTTCCTCCAGAATGTAGCGCACGTTCTGGAATACGGCATGGCACTGGCTTTCAAAATCATAAGCCACGATATTGCCCGCTTCATCAAGCTCGACGCCGGGAATGGCCGACTGCCCGCGCTGACGCGGGCCCACGCCCGACAGAAATAGCAGGTTGCCCACGCGCCGGGTGTAGGGGTAGGCGCCCACGGGTTCGGGGGCGCGGGAGGTTTCTGCAGTCATGGCAATAAAAGAGGGACGAAGCGGAAAAATAAATCACCCCAAAGAACGTCAGCCCCGTTGATACTGTTGGAATGCCCGTCCTGGCAAGGTTTTTAGGGAGGCTTTCGGTTGCCGGCCCGCTGCTGTTATTTCAGGCATCTTCACCTCTTATTTCATCTTATTCGCTATGCCCTCTCCTACAAAATTACCCCTGCTCGTACTGGTCAGCTGCCTCAGCCTCACCGGCCTCAGTTTCAATAGCTACGCGCAAAAGCGCAAAATGCCGGCCAAGCCCTCAGCGGCGGAGGTGTACGACTCGGTGGCGCAGCCCGCCGTGCCGCTGGGCGGCACCGAAGCATACGCGCGCTTCCTGGGCGACAACCAGCGCTACCCGGCCACTGCTATGCAGCAAGGCATTCAGGGCACGGTGAAGGTGAGTTTCATTGTGGAGAAAACCGGCACCGTGAATGAGGTGAAGGTCGAAACGCCGCTCGCGCCCGAGCTGGACGCCGAAGCCATCCGCCTCATCAAAAGTGCCCCCAAATGGACGCCCGCCAAGCACCGCAACCAAGTGGTGCGCCAGCGCATCTACGTGCCGGTTTCGTTCGTGATGTCGCCCGGCAGCGAAGTAGTGATGGCCGCGCCCAAGGACCGGCCCATTACCACGTCGGCCGCCGATATTGCCGCCTCGGCCAACCCCGACCGGCCGGCCGTGGTGGCGCCCGACCGGCCCACCCAACCCGTGGGCGGCAATCAGGCTTTTTTCGATTGGATTGAGAAAAACCAGAAATACCCCTTGCTGGCCCGTCAGCGCAAGATTCAGGGCAAGGTCCTGGTCGAATTCATGGTGCAAGCCAATGGCAGCCTGACCGATGCACGGGTGGTAAAAAAGCTGGGCTCCGGCCTCGATGAAGAGGCGTTGCGCCTCATTAAAGCCGCGCCCAACTGGGAGCCGGCCGTGTTTCAGGGCAAGCCATTAAAGCAAAAGATGGTGTTGCCTGTTCTGTTCCAACTTTGAGTGGTTAGTTGTCAGGCTTGGTTTAATTAACAACCAGCAACTGACAACTGAAAAACATCCTTTTTCTTAGCATGACTCCTGCCCTTGCCCCCGCCGCCACTTTGCTTTGGCCGCACCAAATCCGTTTCCGGCAAGCAGCCCAGGCACTGGCAAAGGACTTGTTTGATGCCCTAGACGACGACCTGCACCCTTTTGTGCTGCTGCTGGCCTTGCCCACCGACCCGGCCCTACCCGCCCGCTGCCTGGCCCCCGACGACTGCGGCCTGCCCGCCGAGGCCTTCTCCGGCGTGGTGTCCCGCGGGCGCGCCATCCAAAACGCCCGGCCGTGGCCCCAGCCCGAGAACGACGACGTGAGCCCCGCCATGATGCGGCGCAAGCTCGAAGGACTAGGCGTGCGGGACGCCGCGCAGGAAATACTTAACGCCTTGGACAATAATGCGGTGCACCAGCATTTTGCGGGCTACCCTATTCAGATTCAGGGGTATTTTGTGGTCACCATTCTGCGTTTTCAGCGCAAGCCGGTGCGTGCTCATCCTTCCCTCCGCCCCCACCGCTTCTACACCGATGGCCGGCCATTGGCCCCGTCGCTGCTGGTAGCGGCCATGCAACGCTTCAATGAGGAATGTGCCAAGGCCCTGAGCGACCCGGAGCCCGGTGCCGTTTTTTTTCTGCGGCCGCGCGAAAGCGAAGAGCTGCTGCGCGCGGCGGGCAAGTCCCTGCTCGACACGCCCGCTCAGGCCCTGGGTTTCGACCCCGCTACTACCAAGCTTTTCGCCACCTGCAACACCATCAGCAGCCTGCGCTACGAGGGGGCCGAGGGCGTGGGCAAGCTGTTGTTGGCCCGCCGCGGCCACCCCAACATTGAGGAAGTATTCGCCCTCACCTGCCCTACTGAGCTTACCGACTATCGTGCCGTGCGCAAGCTGCTGGAAATGACTACGCCTGACGTGCACCTGCTCGCCGACGGCGAAAGTGTGTACGCCCTGGGCCGGCAGGTGGGCAAGTACGACGCCGTGCGCGAAGACTTGTTCGTCATCAGCTTCCTCACCCATTATTCGTGGGAATTGCAGCACGATGGGCACGTGCTGATGCGCTCGCATTACGGCCTGCCCGGCCTGCCGCGCACCCGCCTCAACCGCACGGGATTTCGCCGGGCGCTCAAACGCACGTTCGGCCTCACCGAGCCGGCCAAGGTGGAACGCTTGTGGGAGGTGGTACTCGAAGCCAGCCGCCAGAAGCATGGCACGCTGCTGGTCATCACCGCCGAGGCGCTGGCCGAGGCCGACCGCCTCAAGCTGCAATGCACCCTTATTGAGCCCGTGCCGCTCACGCCGCTCATCACCCGCCTCGTTACCAGCATCGATGGGGCCGTGCTGCTGGACCCCGAAGGCTATTGCTACTCCATCGGCGTCATTCTCGATGGCCGGGCTTCGGGCCGGGGCGATGGCACCCGTGGGGCCCGCTACAACTCGGCCCTACGCTACGTGGAAAGCTCCGACTATCCCTGCATCGCCATCGTGGTGAGCGAAGACGGCCTGGTGGACGTCCTGACGTCAGAGCCGGAGTAAATTGCAATTATGTAGCGATTTAGTTGATGGTTGCCAGCATTTTACCTCATAACTAACAACAAGCAACTAGCAACCGACGACCAGCAACTCAGGCTTTGGCCCGGAACGACCAGGTGATGCGGAACACGGCCACTACGTCGCCGGCTTCGTCGGTGCCGGTGCTGGTGGCTACCACGGTGCGGCCTTCGCCGGTGGCGCGGCTTTCGGCCACGGCCTGGGCAATGAGGGCGCCTTCGGAGCAGGTGAAGGAAATCAGGCCGACTGCTTTTTTACTAAAATCCGCCTCCATCTTCGTTACCAGCATCGAAACGGGCCCGCCGGCCTGCACGTGCATCATGGCCTGAATGCCGCTCGCAAACTCCGCCGCCATCGCCAAACACGCGAAATAAACGCTGCGAAACGGGTTCTGGGTAAGAAACTGAAAGCGGACGGTAACCACCGCTTCCTCGGGCGTGAGGGCCACGAGCCGCAGCCCCGCAAGCCCCGCCATCGGCAGCTTTTGCATGAGAAACAGGCGCAGCTTCATCGGGCTGAGAACCTGACGACGAAAGGCAGCGGCTTGGGACGTATCGGTGGCGGTCATGGGCTTTTGGTTGGGCAAAAAATGGTGCTTGGCAGCTTTAATTAGTTGTGCGAGTATTGCCGCACATCGACTATTCAGCAACCGATTGGTAATCAAAATAAAGGCTTGCGGCTTGTAGCTTAACTTTTCTTATCCAGTACCAATACCACTTTGTTAAAGTTGGCGGAGGCATTTACAACCGCTCGAAACGCTTCGAAATCGGCTTTCGGCCACCGCACCTGGCGGTAGTTTTCGGACACCGTTACGGTTATGGCCTGGCCCTCCTGCACGTAGGAGGACTGAAAGTCGAAATCCGGTTGAGTGGCGCTGCCACCAGCTCGCACATCCACGTTGAGGTCTTTGAGGTTGCGCACGGTGTAGCCCGCCGGCACTTCAAAGCGAATGGTGCGCAGGTAGCGGCGGTTGTTGTCGTTTTCAATATCGAACTGCCTTTCCTCTTTCTGGTAAAGCTCGGTCTGAGGCCCCAGCAACGTCCCGATTTTGAACAGGTAGCGCGGGCCGGCCTTGTCGAGCAGAGACGCTGACTCCAGCTGGCTTTCGATGATGAACGGTTTTTCCAGCGGGTTCAATCCCCGTTCGACGTTGCGCACGGCGAGCTTTTGAAAATTGATAGCATCGGCCACCACGGACTTTTGCAGCTCTTGCATGAGTACAACGCGCTTGGCTTCCGGAATCAGCGACCAGTAGGGCTGAATCTGCAGGGCGGGGTAGCCGCCCATGGTTTGCCGCAGCTGCAGGGTACTGTTATCCAAATCGGGCGAAAAGGTCACCGTCACGTCAATGTCGTGCGGGCTTTGCTCGGCGTTGAGGGCCGGGATTTCCTTCACCTTGCCCACGGCCGATTCCGTAGTGCCCAGCTTTACACTTTTGATGAAGAGGCCGGGGCTAGCCGTCCACGCGGCGGGCAGCATGCCGTAGCGGCACTCGGGTCGGCCGGGGGCCAGAAACTGCCGCGTGCCCGGAAAGTACAGGGCAAAATGGTTGAGGTAATTCCAGGTATCGAAGCTGCCGTCGAAGGGTTCCGCCTCGCGGCCGCTCGTCACCACAATCTCGAAATCAATGCCAAGGGTGTGATAAATAGCCGCCAGCAAGCGCGTAAAGCCTCCTTCGGGCGCATTGTGCGTCGCTACTACCTGCGCGAGCTGCCCGCTGGCCGCTTCGTCGAGGTTGAAGTTGAGTTTGACATAATTTTCGGCAGCGGCAATGCGCTCGGCCAGCGGGCCAGCCGTGGGAAGCCTGGCGGCGGCCAGCACTTTGGCCACGGCTTTCACGTCCTCTTTGCTCAGCGCCGTGATGTTGCGGTGCAGGAACACGCTGGCGTCGGCCCAGGTGAACTGGCGGATGCTGCCTTTGTTGGCCACGTAGGCCAGCTTATACTCGACGCGCATGCGCTGGGCCGCTACGTTGGCAAACGCTTCTTCCCGCAGCGCGGGCACGCTTTTTTGCGCGAGCCGCAGCACCCGATGGTCGGCTAGCGCGGTGTCCACGGTCACGGCGGGCCCGTTGTACACGCGCGCTTCAAAGGTCAGCGCGCTGGGAGAAATCAACTCAAAAATAACGTCGTGAGCAGCCGTTCCACTCTGCAAAATCTCATTGCCAAAATGGTTGAAGGGCCGTTCCCGGGTGTAGTAATATTCGATTTCACTGCCTTTTTCGACCCCATCCACGGCGAAAACGCGAAAACCCCGGCCGCCTTCCTGGTCCTTCAGCTCCTTCATGTCGGCGGCCTTCACTTCCCGTACCTCGCCCCGCGGGCTGATGGTTCGGGCCCGCACCGCCACCGGCGCCCCAGACTCCAGCACCGGCACCACAATTTTGTTGTATTGCTCGATGCCGTCCGACGTATTCACCCGCACGATGCGGTGCTCGGTGGCAAAAAACCGCATGTCTTTGCTCGCTTTGTCGTAGTAATACTCCAGGCTGGTGAAATCGCGGAGCACGATGGCCGGCAGGGCGGCTTCCGCCGTCGAAACGGGCAGGCGCTGGGTGCGCTTCTGGTCCCAGTTGTAGGCCGTGTTCACGAGGTCGGGGGGCAGCGTTTGAGCCGGAGCGGCGGCAGCTATCAGTAGTAGCCCGGCCAGAAAAAGGAGACGCATAAACAATGTATACTATTCGTTTTTAATTGGTAGCGCAGGCCCACTTTGCGGCCCACGATGCGCGATGGAGCGGCTACGTTCTTTTCTTCTTCAAAATCACCACTTCCCGGTAGGCATTGCCCAGCTTGGCAACCACGGTGTTCCAGCCGCCAAACTGCTGGGGCTGCAGCAGCAGATAGTTCACGTACACCTCCCGCTGCTGAACAATTCGGTTTCCCTTGCGCTCGTAGCTCATCTTAAAGCCGATTGTCTCGCCCTGCGCCTGCACGCTGGGCGGCAGGTAGCTCACCTCGTAGCCGTCGGGCACCACCAGCTCGGTGCGGCTGCGGTCGGTGTAGGCAAACTCGTTGTAGCGCGGCAGCTTGCGGGTGGTTTCATCGATGCGGTCGGTGGCATGGGGGCGCTCCAGGCTGAGGTTGATGTACACTTCATCATCTACCTGCTGCACATAGTCCTGCAGGCGGTAGTCGTAGCTGATGCTCAGGGGCAGGTCGCGGGCGTCCAGGTTGGCAATGCTGTATTTGTCGACGAAGAACTTGTTGTTGCCGCGCTCCAGCAGGGCCTTCACGTAGCGGGGCTCGGCGGTATCATTCAATCCATCAAGGCCATAGCTCTGATTGATTTTGGTGTAGCCCGCCATGCTCAGGGTTCCGGTGCCGCGCAGGCCCGTTCCTTCCAGCGTCAGCACCGATACATCGTCGGTGCCGCTCCGCGCCTTGTCCATCGCCGGAATGTCTACCACGCGGCTGTGGCCGGGGTCGAGCCCAAGCAAGCCTTCCTTGCCCTGAATCATGGCCGAAGGCATGCCGTAGGGCGTGTGCTTGCTCGTGGCATCCAGGAAAACGTATTTGCCCGGCGTGGGCTCGTAGGTGGCAATCATGTGGTTGTCGACACCCGGTGTGGCCAGCTCGGCATACTTGTAGGGCAGGTCGCGGGTACCTACCCAGGTCAGGTAAGCGGTTTTGACCCCGGCCAGCTGCAGCATCTCGTGGGTAAGGTTGGCCATGTCCTTACAGTCGCCGTAGCGCCGGGCGTACACCAGGCCGGCATCGTGCGGAATGAAGCCGCGCAGCCCCTGCTCAAAGGCGATGTACTTCACATTGTCCTGCACCCAATAGTAGATGCGGCGCACTTTTTCTTCCTCGCTTTTGGCCCCGGCCACCAACGAATCGACGCTGAGCTTGAGAGAGGGGCTGGGTTGGCGCTCGATGCGCCGCACGAAATCGGCATACATGGCATAGAGTTCCGGAACGCCGGCCAGCAATTTGCGCGGCTGCCCGCCCACGGGGGCTTCCTCCACAAAAAACACGATGTGCGGCAGGTAATAGCTCGCCCCTGGCCCCTTTTCTTCGTGGGGTGGGCTGGGCAGGTTGTCGGCCTTCCAACGGTAGATTACCTGGTTGCCTTTTTCCTCTTTGGTGTAGGCAATGGCGGTGTGTTGCGCATGGAAGGTTTTGTAGCCGATACGTACGCCCCTGGGCGCCGTGATGGTGAGCTCGGCGTGGTGCACAGGCACGTAAGAACCTACGTAAAAGGGCATCACAAATCGCGCATCTACGTGCTTGACCGTGTAGTCCGTAACGGTGCGGACACCCGGCGCAACGGCCGGAAACGAAAACGAGGTGGAACGGGTATCGTCGAAGAAAATGCCCGCTTGCGTCTGAAAATTATCCCGGAAATTCGTCACCTTCACGGGCCTGAACTTCTCCCCGTTGGGCACGAGGGTGCGGGCCTCCAGTTTTTGCAGGCGGTTGAAGTGCGAGCTAAACACCTGGTCGTTGGCGTACAGGGCCGACTGCTCCTCCAGGTGCAGCATGTCGGCGTGGTGCCGGGCCAGCACCTGCACCGAGTCGTTTCGGATTTCTACCGTCAGGTCCTGCCGCAGCTCCAGGTACACCGCCTTTTCGCCGGGGTATTGCTTCTTCATATCCAGCACCAGCTGGCCGGGCGCCTGGCCACGGGCCACGAAGGCAGCCGATAGAAATACGGACAGCAATAATATAGATTTACACATGCTAAGTGGTGAGATATAAGCTTTTAATTTGATTATAAACTGGTTGGCAACTATTACTTGAAACGGCTTTCCATGTCAGGTGTTTTCACCGCAGAAGGCGCAGAGGAATTCGCAGAAGGCGCGGAAGAACAGCCTCTGCGGCCCGCGCGTCAACCTCACCCCCTAACCCCCTCTCCAAAAAAGAGGGGGAACTAGTTTTTAGTCATGGTCTTAGTCTCTGAAAAATAGGTTTTTAGAGCTATTATTAGTCCCCCCTCTTTTTTGGAGAGGGGGTTAGGGGGTGAGGTTGACGCGCGGGCCGCATAAAGTGAGTAACTAAGTATGGGGCCGGCGAGGAATTCGACAATAACAGACAGATGACTTTCAAGTAGGGCATTGATAGCAAGGCAAAAAGCTAACGGCTTATTACTTACTTCTTATCGTAGACCATCAGATTCCAGTACATATCCGTGCGCTCGGGCTTGCCGGCGGCACTGTAGTAGGTGGTTGGCCCGCTGCGTTCGCCGCTGCGGTACGTTTCCTCACGTTCCAGGGTCCCGTCGGGGCGGTAGTAGCGGCACCGGCCATGCAGCACGCCGTGCAGGTAGTTTTCTTCCTCCATGCGCTTGCCGCCGGGGTAAAAGCTCTCCAGCGGGCCAGTGCGGAGGCCTTTCAGAAAAGTCGAGCGGCGAAACACCTCGCCCGAGGAATAGTAAAACGTGGCCGTGCCCTTCGTTACATTATGGTCGAAGGTTTCGGCGGCGGCCGGCTTGCCATTGGCAAAAGTGGTGGCCACGGCCCCCGTCATATTGGGCAGGGGTTGGAAGGGCGCGGCCTCGGCCGGGCCCCGGAAGCTCACCAGCTCCCCGTGCTCAAACATTTTTTCGACCAGCAATTCGCCTGCCGGATTGTAGCGGCGACTGAGCCCGTGGACGTCACCGCCTTGGTACTGGTACACGCTTTCGACCTTGCCGTTGGGGAAGTAGCTGGTCCACTCCCCTTCCTCCTGCCCGTTGCGGTAACGGCCTTTTTTCTGCAGCTGCCCATCGGGGTAGTAGGTAAGCCATTCGCCCTGCATCAAGCCATTGCGGTATTCGCCGAACCGTTCGGGCGTATTGTTGGCAAATGTTGCTTTGTAGGCCCCGTGGCGCTGCCCATCCAGCAGCTTCATGCTCGTTTCCACGCTGCCATTGGGCCGCAGCCAGGTGCCGGTGCCAGAGCTGCTGTAGCAAATCAGGTCGGTGCGGTACAACGGTTTGCCGCTCGGGTAACGCAGGCTGTACTCCTTGGTTTCGGGCTTGAGGACGATGGCGGCCAGCACCTTGCCCACCGAATCATACGTGGTAATGCGGCGCAGCTTGTCAAATTCGTTGAACCGCTCCTGCGTGAGCTTGCCCCCCGGCTCAAAGCTGCGGGCGGGGCCATTTTGCACGCCTTTGAAATACTCGTATTCCTCGCTCACATTGCCATTGGCGTAGTAATCCTTCCATTGGCCGTGCCGCTGGCCCGCCTGGTAGTAGCCCGTGGTCGCCGGCTGCCCGTCCAGCGTGAATTGCTCATAATACCCTTCTTCCTGGCCACCAGCCGCATAGTTCAGGCGGCGCTGCAGCTGCCCGCCGTGGTAGTAGTAAGCCGAGGACCCGAATTTATCTCCCTTGTCGTCGTAGTGCGTGATTTCGCGCACACTGCCGTCTCGGTAGAACCACTGCCACTCGCCCACCATTTGCCCGTCCAGGTAGGTGCCGGTAGCGCCCTTTTCGCCAGTGGCACCGGGCAGCTGCACGGCCACCCGCCCCTTTTTCACCGCCTGGTCCAGCGTCGTCTTGCCCGCTTTGTCGAAATAGCGCACGCGCACCGTACGGCCGTGGGCATATTCGGTGTCGCTGTAGTGGTGGCCGGCTTCGTCGTAGTCGTGGTAGAGGCCGTGGAGCTCGCCGGCTTCGTCGTAGCTTTTTTCCACACTCAGCTTCCCGGTGGTGAAGTTGGTGCGCCAGGTGCCGATGCGCTTGCCCTGGGCGTAGCGGCCTTCCTCGCTCACCACACCGTTGGGGTGGTACTCCACGTAGGCGCCCTCGCGTTTGTCTTTGTCGTTGGTGCCCTTGTTCTGAGGCGTTTTATCGGGGTAATACGTCATGAAAGGCCCCTGCTTCACGCCGTTGGCCAGCATGGTGGTGTACTCGGGCGTGCCATCCTGGTAGAATCCCTCTTCCAGCCCGTCCACTTTGTCGGCGCGGAGCGTGGCCCGCACCTGCACCTGGCCATTGGGGTGGTAGCTGGCATAAGGCCCGTCGAGCTCCCCGGCCTTGAAGGTGCGGGCGCCCGTGCGCGCGCCGCACTCGTTGTAAATATTAAGCACGCCTTCTATCTTGCCGGCCCGGTACGGGACATCGTAGGCCGGCTGGCCGTTGGCATGAAACTCGTGCGACAGCCCCTCAAGCTCGCCTTTATCGTTGAAGATGTAGGTTTTGTCCACCGTGCCGTCGGGCCGCAGCTCTTTCCACAGCCCCACGCGCTGGCCAAGCGTATTGTACCGGCCCACGGCGTCAATGGCTCCCTGGGGGGTCAGGGAAATCCACTCCCCGGTGTGGGTAAACGTCCCGTTCTGGTTGTTGCCCGGCCCCAGGCCGTCGGGGCCGTTGTCGTTGAACCAGGCATCAGTGCGCTGGCCGGGCGTGCCGCCAACCAGTTGTTGCCGGGCACGCAAATCCACCAGGGGCGGCATCACGGCCTGCAACATCGCATCCACCTTTTTCTGGTTGGATTTCACCCATTGGGCCGCTTTCTTGTCTTCGGCCGATTGCAGAATGAGGTAGGTGAAGGCCGTCAGGTTATCGTCTTTGCGCAGTGCCGCCACCATCGGCCCGTACGCCCGAATCCAGAAGTCGTCGGCAGGGCCATCCACCGGAAACTTCTCCACCAACAGCTGGGTCTGCTTTACCACGGCTGCCTGAAATTTCACCTTCGAAGCATAAGCGGCCTGCAACGCCACTTTGCTTTCCAGCAGCTGGTCAAGCTCTTCAAATGCCCCATTGGCCGACACCGGCTTGGCTTTTTCATTGTCCGGCACCACCGCCACGCCTTGCGAAAGCCGCTCGGCATCTATCAGCACGTCATTGACAGCCGCACCGTTTCCGGCCAACGCCAGCGCGGCCAGCCAACTCACCAGGGCGTGGGAAGTATGGCCTTGCTGCGCCGCCAAAAGCCCCAGCAAGCGGTGCGTACCAGCTTTCGTTGGTGCCAGCTCCAGGCTGTGCTGCAGGTTGGTCAGGGCCTCTGCGGTATGGAGCTGGCGCAAATGCGTCACCCCTTGGTTGTAATACAGGCCCTGGTTGTAAGGGAACAGGCGCAAGGCCTGCTGGTAGGTTGCCAAAGCAGCATCTATCTGCTTGAGCTCCTCCTGCGCATCGGCCAGGGTATTATAGGTTTGAGACTCGAAGGGATTGAGTGCCAAAGCCTGGCGCGCGGCGGCCACTGCAGCTTCTTGCTTTCCAGCAGAGTTTAAGCTCAAAGCAAGTTCGCTCAGGGCCGTGGCATAGGAAGAATCGCCGGGCGTGACGGCGCTGTACTTGGCAATGGCACCAGCATAATCCTGCTTGTCGTGCAGAGCTATTCCTTCCGTGATGAGCTGACCCGGCTTGGGCCAGGTTTTGGGAGCAGTACCCGGCTGGTTTTGCTGGCTCGCGCCCACAAATGGTGCAGCCAGTAGCAGCACTAGCGAAGCCCCCCGTAAAAACATCGGCATAACGTATCGAGATGGTAGAAGAGAAGGTATTATCCAAGTCTCAGACCTGAACTCAGTTACCTACACTACTACAATGATAAGCAATGCCAGCCCATTCTTATCTCAATTTCGTCTTATTTTGATGACTTTGCCTTGCTTTTTTTCAAGCCCTCCGGCAATTGCCCCGGCAAGCGGCCTGGCGCTTTTTCCACAACCAGCTCCCGGTACCCAAAAGTCGGGTCGGGCTCGCGCCGAAATTCCAGCGCGGGCAATTCGCCCAGTACGATTTCGGCCGTCGTGTACACTACGCAGCCATCGAGCAAATGCCCACCGATGGTGCGGCCCGTGCTATCGGCCACGGCCAGGTGCAGGTGCGAGCCGTTGGTGGACAGTGTACCGACCAGCGACACAATCTCAAAGTGGCCCCGGTACACGCTCGGGCCGTCCTGGTTGGCCAGCCGCAGCGTAGCCACCGTGAGGCTGCCCACGCAGGTGAGCATGGTGCCCGCCACCATCTGGTGTTCCTCCACGAAAGCGGACAGCTGCTGGCGCAGGTCGTCGCCGGGTTTGAGGCGCAGGGCGTACGTTTTTAGCGGCGATGACGAAGCAACGGGCACGGCGGGCGGGGTTTGGGCCTGCACCGGGCCAGCGAACAGGCCCAGCAGCGGCAGCAGCAGAAATAGAAGGCGACGAAACACGCCGCAAGGTAAGCGGTCTACTGTCGCACGGGACTGGTCAGGTCGAAACCATCCTAAAAATGCGGCTGCCATTGCCAACAGCTACTACTTGCTGAACCGCACCGTGCCGTAGCGCACCTTGATGTTGACGTTGGCAGCGTTGGCAGCGGGCAGCGCACCGCCAAACGTACCCAGCACGTCGCTGGTCCGCGGGCCATTTTCCTGCGACAGCACTCGAACCATTTTCCGGTCCACCAGCAATTGTCCTTCCTCCGTACTCACATCGAAACGGAAGCTCGGGGCTTCGGCAAAACCCAGCCGGATAGTGCTAAAACCGCCGTCCAGGTTTATTTGGCGGAAGTTGGGCCCCATGTCCCGCACCACAAAATCGGGGCAGTACCGCAGGGCCATGTCCAGCTCCTGGTCGAGCTTGTCGACCGTGAAGCGGGTGTAGCCCGACGAGCCCCGCAGGTTGCGCACGGTGCCCAGGGCCACGTCGCCGTACTTGCTGTGAATGGTCAGGTCCTGCACCGTACCGATGTCGATATCAGAGTTGTTGTTCCGCAGGCCAATGTCAATGCCTTCGTCCAGACGCAGGCGGGCATAGCTGGCGTCGATGCTGGCCTGGCCCGCGTAGGCAATGCTGCAGCTGCCGTTGGCAATGCGCACGAGGTTTTGCGGCCCTTCGAGGCGGCCGGTGCGCAGGGCGCCGTACTCCACGGCCAGCTCGGTGGGGCCGCTCAAAGTGCTGGCAATGTTCACTTCGCCAAAATTATTGTACACGCTCAGGGCCGTGGTACGGGGCAGCCACACGGTGTAGTTCACCTCGTAGCGGCAGCCGCCCGCCCGGCCGCGCAGCAAGGCCCCAAACTGGGTGCTCACGGTCACGCCGCCGGTTCTGGCGTCGTATTCCAGGTACTGCACGCCCAGAGCATCCAGAACCTGGCGCGCGCCCGCCTCGGTTTCAGAGCGGGCCACCAGTTCGGCTTCAACTTTTATTTCATGCTTGTTCCAGGGATTGATTTGCACCCGCCCGTACCGCGTGTTGAGCGAAAATGCCCGCCCGGTTTTGGGCACCACGAAGCTGCGGCTCAGGCGCCGGCGCTGCTCTACCTGCAGCACGCCGGCATCTGGCTGCTGCTGCGGGTCGGGCTGAATATTCTGCGGTGCGCGGCAAGTGGCTTCCTCAGGAATAAACAGCTCAATATCGATGGACCGGATGGCTGCTCTGGCCCCTCTCCCATCGGGCAGCGCCACGGCAGGCTGGGAGCGCACCAGCCCGGCCAGCAGTAGCACGGCCACTCCCATTAGCCGCCAAACAGCACAGGACACCAGCGTTTTCATTGGCCCTGCCGGCTATCGGCCAGCACGTAAGAGCCGGCGGTTCGGTCTTCGGGCGTGGCGGTGCCCAGGTTCAGCTGCTGGTCCAGAATATCGAGGCGGACCTGCAGGTTGCGGTTCATGGCCGTGAGCACGGCATCGGGCTGCGGGTGGTGCAAAAGCTCCGTTTTGAGCTGCCGGTAGCTGGAATCGAGCGACACCAACTCCCGTTTCCAGTCGGCCGTCATGGCGGCCATACCAGGACCATTGAGCTGGTGCAGCTCTTCCTGGCGGCTGGCCAGCTGGGTGGTGTAGTAGGCTTCCATGCCGCGCACCGCCCGCACCAGCTGGCTATCGGCGCCGGCACTACGGTCGGCCGCCGTCATGGCCATTGGGTTGATGCCTTGGTACAAGGCTTCGTCGGGAGCATAGGAGCGACTATCCGCTTGTGCCGGAGCGGTTGCTACGGCAACGTCAACGGTATTTTGGCTTGATTTCCAGGCTTCGCTGGCCCCTGCCGCTACGACAAGCAGCACCAGCGAAGCTGCCACCCCATAGCGCTGCAACCAGTTGCCACGCACTACGGCTGGCACCGAAGCATCTCCGCTGGGGAGCGGTGCGGCTGCCAAACGCATCAGCGGCACTTCGGGCCTGGCAGCGGGCCCGGCCAGTTGCTGCTCGAGCGCGGCCCAGAGGTCGGGGCGCGGCTCGTGGCTGTCGAAATCGGCCCGGTGCCGCTCGGCGAAATTTTCTAATGTATTATTCTTATTGAAATCCATGAATGAGAAGCGGACGCACGGTTCTTCCAAATTGAAGACTGCCGCGGGGCATATAAGAACCGCGGCCGGACGAAAAAGGATGAAGAGTAGTTAAGAAATAGCCAGATTATATAAACCGATAGATAATTAACTCAACCCACGCTGGGCGGCAAGTTCCCGCAACCGAACGCGGGCCCGGCTGTATTGCGATTTGGAAGTGGACTCGGAAATACCCATGATATTGGCAATTTCGAGGTGGTCGTAACCTTCGAGCAGGTACAAACTCAGCACCACGCGGTAGCCATCGGGCAGCTCCTGAATACAGCGCCGCAACACATCGGCCCGATAATTCGTGTCGGCCGCGTCTTCGTGCGAGAATCCGGCGGGTTCGGCGGGCTCTTCGTGGTGCTGCTCGCCCAGCGGCACCAGCGCCAGCCGCCGCTGCCGCAGGCAATTGATGCTTTTATTAACGACAATCCGCTTGAGCCAGGCACCAAACGCAGAGTCGCCCTTGTAGCTGCTCAATTCCCGAAACGCACTCAGAAACGATTCCTGAAGCACATCCTCGGCCTCCGCGTAGTCACCCGTAATACGCAGGGCCGCGTTGAACATGGCCTTGGCATAGCGCCGGTAAATCTCGGCTTGAGCCTGACGGTCGTTCAGGCGGCAGCGCTCCACCAAGGGCGCATTGATGTCAACGTAGGCAACGGCGGCTTGCATGCAGAGAGGTGATTTGAGAGGCTTAAGCAAATGAAGGACTGTGGCGCAGGCGTTGGGGTTGCACCCAGCAGACTCCACGTTTGCACTACCCGTAAATTTAGCGCGCAGCTACCTTTGAACAATTATTTTCCCCAACCTTCCCAAATTCGATGTTACGACGTCTGCCTTATTTGCTGCTACTACCCGCAATGCTATCCTGTAGCAAGTCTGATTCCAGCCCAACGATTGATTTTGGGGAGGGCGAGGGCATATCTTACCGTGACGGTAACAATCTGCCTGCAGGCCCTCAAGACCCTACTGATTGGAAATCGGATGGAAACTGGAATCAAGCTGAACAAAACCTATTCAAATCGATTCCCGTGAACGTAAAAGATGCTTCCAAAGGCTCCTTGTATGGTGCAGGTTTTTATCCCAATCCGGTACGTTCCAAAGCTATCATTTTCTACCGAACACCGGTTGTTACCACCTGTAAGTTGGTCATTGTTGACAAAGACTACAATGTTCTCACAGAAAACACTTTTTCAAATTCAATTTATCCATTGGAGTCGTTTACCCTGAATTTATTCGGCAGCAATTTTCAAAAAGGGCGGCGTTATCGACTTTATTATGTGATGTATAATGGCACTACTCTTTACACCAAGGGCCACGGTGATATAAAAATGGCTGAATAATCTGTGAAGCTGTTTAGGAAGTAGCCAGCGATTGGGAAAATGGGAAAAACTCCCATAAAAGCGGGAAAGTTGAAGTGTGAACCATCTCCTGTCCTTCCCCCATAGAAGGTGAGCAAAAATTATAATCACCCGCTAGACACTGCCCTAATCTGCCTACCCGCAAGTGTAGCCGTGTCGTTGACCCAGCCGAGGTTGTGGGGGCCATCTGCTACTTCGTAAAACCGGCTGTCAGTGGCACTGGCTGCCCGTCAAGAACCTGTTAAAGGGCGAACCGCTGAACTGGCAGGGCGTTTACGACCACTCTCACACCTGGGCATGGGGGCGATTGTGGCGCAGTAATTTGTACCTACATCGGCGTACCCTCAACTTGTCCAGCATCCAAATTGATGGGTTTAAGGCGTTACTCATACGCTGCAAAACCCGCCTGCAAAACTGGACGGCCCTGTCAGCTTTTACGGTCCTGCTATTGCGTAAAATCACGCCGCCGCATACACCTTAAACGGCTTCCTTAACACGTTTTTTTATTAGTCCATTGCAAATTGAAGTCGTTGAAAGTATTCTAGCCACCCTTCAGGCTTCGAAATAATGGCTGTACTTTTTTCTCTAAAAAGAAGCCTAAAAGCAGGGTAAGAACTAGATAGATTATTATGCGGATAGTAAAGTCGGTGAAGCTGTGGCTAAAAATACTGACTGACCCAATCATAAATATTATTGGATAGTGAACCACATAAATACCGTATGAAATGCTACCTAACGGGATAATAAATTCTATAGCCTTCTGACAGAGGTTGTTGAACGCAGTAGCTTTCAACAGGAAAAATAAACTGATAATATAGAAGAGGGCTACGAAACCCACGCCTTTGCTTTCTATCAAAATAAGTAAGTCTCCCTTACCTATTCGAACAGCTAAGTAAACAAGCGGCATAGTATAAATTACGTATTTTAATCCATTATAAATTTTGAATTTTTTATCAGTAAATAACATAATCCCTGCTAAGCAAAATAACAAGTAAGATAAATCTGAAAAATCCACAATCTGCTGGTGGAAATTATCTACTTGCTTTGGCGACACATCCAACCTGAGTTTTTGGAACATGCGCTGCATATAGTTCATTTGCTCAAAACTAAGAAACAAGAATATAAAGGAAATGAGCTGGGAAAATCTTGTAATTGGATTAAACGTATTAGTTGTATACAATTGTGCTAGCCAAAACCCGCTCAGCCAGAATATTAATCCGTAACTATAAGAGGCTAGCATTGGGTCAAACCATTGAGGCATGACTGCCGTCAGAGTAGCTACCGCTGTTGCAAAAAAGATAGCGACTATGGGTTTAATTGAAAAACGCGAAATTAAAATAAATAGTAAATAATAAATCACCTCATAGTTCAACGACCAGAGCGGATTATTCTCATTCATAACCTTTCCCAACGTCACTTGCGAAAAAGTAAGATGCTGTATAATTGTAGGCAAACTATACACTTTACCAAGCAACGAAAACGAAATACCCAATGTCAGCAGTATACTCAGCAGATATATTGGATAGAGTCTTATAAACCTGCGCTTAAGATAGTCTTTACAGCTTTTCCATGAATTTATCGGTGTCTTGTTGGTTAAACCAATAACGTAACCGGATAACATAAAAAATACCAGAACGCTTAAGTGCCCTGGAGGAACATATTTCCAAGCACCAGAAATTTCGTACCCCGTCATAAGCACAGGAGACATTAGCAAAACGTGTCTGATGACCACAATTAAGGCTGCCAAACCCCGTAGTGCTTCTAGGTTAAATTCAAATTTGTGCTGTGGTGTGCTTATTTGTTGCATTGTAACTCCATAGTGTCTATGGCAGCTGGAATAAAATGTGACATTCTTTGTATGTGACGGTCCATAATAAGACGACATCCGCTCAAGAATGATGGTATCCACTCAACACTATTGCCAAGCGCACTGATTTTCAGCGCATTTACTCAAACTATAAATTTAAAAAAAAGCCGTTCTAAAGACTGAACGGCTTTTTTGAAATTACATTATATAGTGCATTACACGTCAAACTTAATCCCCTGGGCCAGCGGCAATTCCGTGCTGTAGTTAATCGTATTGGTCTGGCGGCGCATGTACACTTTCCAGGCGTCGGAGCCGGACTCGCGGCCACCGCCGGTTTCCTTTTCGCCGCCGAACGCGCCACCGATTTCGGCCCCGCTCGTGCCAATGTTAACGTTGGCGATGCCACAATCGGAACCATTGGCGGCCAGGAAGGCTTCGGCTTCGCGCATGTTCAGGGTGAAGATGCTACTCGATAGCCCTTGACGCACATCATTCTGCAGTTCGATGGCATTTTCCACGTTGCCGCTGTACTTGATGAGGTAAAGAATCGGGGCAAACGTTTCTTCCTGCACCGTATGGTAGTGGTTTTCAACTTCCACCAGGGCGGGCTGCACGTAGTGGCCGCCTTGCAGTTCGCCACCGCTCAGCACCTGGCCGCCCGTGAGCAGGGTGCCGCCTTCAGCCTGCACCTTCCCCAAGGCTTCCTCGAACATCTTCACGGCATCACCGTCGATGAGCGGCCCGACCAGCGTGCCTTCCTGCAGGGGATGGCCGATGGGCAGCTTGGGGTAAATGGCCAGCAAGCGGCTTTTTACCTCCTCAAAAATGCTGTCTTCGATAATGACGCGGCGCGTGCTGGTGCAGCGCTGCCCAGCCGTGCCCACAGCCCCGAATACGATGGCGCGGATGGCAATATTCAGGTCCGCGTTTTTGGTGACGATGATGGCGTTGTTGCCGCCCAGCTCCAACAGGGCGCGGCCCAGGCGGGCGCCCACTACCTCGCCTACTTTGCGGCCCATGCGGGTACTGCCAGTAGCCGAAACCAAGGGCACGCGCTTATCAGCCGCCATGGCCGCACCAATCTCGGCCCCGCCGATGATGATGCTGAAGACACCCTCGGGAATATCGTTTTCGGCCAAAACCTCGCGGATGATGTGCTGCACGGCCACGGCCGTGAGCGGGGTTTTCTCAGACGGCTTCCAGATGCTGACGTCGCCGCACACGGCAGCCAGCATGGCATTCCAGCTCCATACGGCCACCGGAAAGTTGAAGGCCGAGATAATACCCACCAGACCCAGCGGCTGGTACTGCTCGTACATGCGGTGGGCGGGGCGCTCCGAGTGCATGGTGAGGCCGTGCAGCTGGCGCGAAAGGCCCACCGCGAAGTCGCAGATGTCAATCATCTCCTGCACTTCGCCCAGCCCTTCCTGCAGGATTTTGCCCATTTCGGCGCTCACCAGCTTGCCAAGCGGCTCCTTGTATTCGCGCAGCTTGTTGCCAATCTGACGCACGATTTCGCCCCGCTTGGGGGCAGGCACGAGGCGCCACGACTTGAAGGCTTCCTGAGCGGTTTCCACCACGGTATTGTAGTCGTCGACGGTGGCAAAAGCTACGCTGGCCATGGGGCGGCCGTCGGCGGGCGCCAGCACAGTGTGGCGGTGGGCGTTGGCGCTGCCACCCCAGACGCGACCGGTGCTGTAAGCGGCATTTTCGGCGGTAATGCCCAGCTGGCGCAGCACGTCCTGAATACCGTGGGGGTCGGGGTGCGGCTGGGGAACGGTTACGTCGGCAGCCGAAGTCGCTTCTTCGAGGGCTTGCTTCATGGGGGAAGGGATGGAAAATTGGGTGGGTGAATGGGTGCAAAGGTAAGCCGATGCTACCGCCCCTCACTTCCTAGCACCTCATGGCGCATAATCCGGCCCGGCCCATGCCCCTAGTCCTTGCTCACGGGCTTTCTGCGCTACCGGCACGGCATCACTCTGTTCACCCTCATTTTCGCCGTTTTTCCCTCTAAAAAGCCTTGTTTCTTGCCCAAAACCTGTTTTTTCAGCAACTGTCTTCGGCTCCGGCGTCTATGCTCGCACGGTTGGCTTGAAGGCCCGTACACCAGCGCGCTCCTGCTGCTCAATAAGCCAGGCCACAGCCTCCGATTCGTCGTCGTAAAATAACGGATAGGAATCCAGCGTCGCGGCATGGCGTAAGTGGAGCTCCATTTCGGCGCTCTCGGCTGCTATCCGCTGGTGCGGGCCGGCCAGGTATGCCGTAAATAAGGGTCCGTCTAGCAACGCTGCGAGCTGGGGTGAGAATTGCTCGCGAAACCACTCGTTCAGGTCTGGGCCGGCCAAAGGTCGGCGGCGCAGGTCCAGAAGCCAGAAGCGGCAGTTGCCGTGGGCCTGAGCAGCCGCCAGCATGGCCTGATAGGTGCCTTGCAACTCGGGCGGCGGCAGGGAGTGCAGCCAGCGACCAATGAGAATACCCAAATCGGCGCGGTACACAAGCGAAAAAGCGGAACTTGAAAATATCGGCTCTGACACGGCAAATAAATTAGTCTGGGGAATATACGGGCCAACCAAACCGGATGTTCAGGCACCTCCTATCCTCCATTAGCCCTTCCCAGATGCGTACCATTTCCATACGAAAGGTTTTTCCGCGAATAGCCGGCCAGCCTTTTCTTATCAAAAAACACTTCTTATCCACCAAGCCAACGCCCTGGTGCTACCCCAAGCGGCAAAGCATTGCACAAAAAAACCCCTACCGGAACCGGCAGGGGTTTTAGAATCTCATCAGTCAAAAAGACTATTCCTGCCCGATGGGGTAATAGGCTTTGCGACCGTCGGGGTACACGCCTTCCACCAGCGCACCCGATTTATTACGGGCCTCATCAAGGTACTTTTTCACATCAGCCGGCTTGGTCACTTGGTTTTTATCGATGCGGGTAATGATGAATCCATCACCCATGCCCGTCTCACGAAAGTTGCTGCCCTGAATGCCGCTGATTTTCGCGCCGCCCTCCAGGCCCAGCTTGGCCTGTTCGCGGGCTGGTACGGGGGTCAGCGTCGCGCCTTCGTATTTCACCGCCGCCGAAACGGATTCCTCACGCACCACGCCGGTAGTGCCGGTAGCGTTACGTAGCACGGCGGTTACCTCGTTGGCTTGACTACCGCGCTGGAAATTCACCTTAATCTTGTCGCCAGGGCGGAAACGGGCCACTTGCTCCTGCAACTGCGAAGAAGTGTTCACTGGCACGCTGTTGATTTGAGTAATCACGTCGCCCGTTTTCAGGCCCGCAGCGGCGGCGGCGCTGTTTGCGCTAGTGCCCTGCACGTACACACCGCTCAGGGTGTTCAGCTTTTTTTCCGCAGCCAGCCGGGCATCTACTTCCTGAATATTCACGCCCAGCAAGGCGCGCTGCACCACTTTGTACTTCAGCAGGTCGTCGACCACTTTGCTGGCCAGCGAGCTGGGAATGGCGAAAGCGTAGCCCTCGAAAGAACCGGTATGCGAGGCAATAGCCGAGTTGATGCCGACCAAATCGCCGTTGAGGTTCACAAGGGCGCCGCCGGAGTTACCGGGGTTCACCACCGCATCGGTCTGGATAAAGGACTCGATGCCCATATTGTCCTTGCGGCGCAAAATGTCGATGTTTCGGCCCTTAGCCGAAATAATACCAGCCGTCACCGTCGAGTTCAGGTTGAATGGGTTGCCCACGGCCAGCACCCACTCGCCCACCCGCACGTCGTCGGAGTTGCCGTACTTCACGAAAGGCAGGTTGTCGGCTTTCACCTTCAGCACGGCCAGGTCGGTGTTGGGGTCGGCCCCCACCAGCTCGGCCTCAAACTTACGCTTATCGTCTAGCACCACCTCAATTTTCGAGGCTTTGTCGATGACGTGGTTATTGGTAACGATGTAGCCGTTGGCGGCAATAATCACGCCCGAGCCCGAACCCTGGCCACCGCCACGGGGGCGGCCCTGCTGCCCGTTGAATTGTTCGAGCTGGTCACCAAAGAACTGGCGCAGGAAGGGGTCCATCTGCGCTTGGCGCTGGTCTACGGCCGGTGCGGCGTATTCGGTCATTACGTGCACTACGGCCGGGGTTACGGCGGCGGCGGCGGCCACAAAGTTCAGGCCTTCGGGCACGGCGTAGGTACTACTGCGCATCTCGGAAGTGTAGCGCACTTGGGGGTCAGCAGCTACAGCCTGGGGCGCCACGGGGGCCGGCTCCAGCAGCTTGTACCCTCCCACGGCCACGCCGCCGCCCAGAATGGCGGAACCGAACAGGCCGAGCATCATTTGTTTTGCTTGCATGGGTAAGGGGAAAAGTTGGTTTTAATTAAATAAACAAAGCATCCTGTCTAATAGTGAGACGGTAAAAGCCGCATGTGTAAACCACGAATATTACCAACAACGCTGGAAAGATGCAATTTCGTGCCTTCGGGTTGCTTTAAACATAAAACAGGCCAATTTGCGCTTGTTGCTTAGTAACAAAACAGCCGGCAAAAAAGACACTCAGCGAACCTTTTTTTAGCTGAAATGCCCGCCGTAACGCATTGAAATGCACTACAGCGGGCGTTTTTTCGGTGGCGGAGGGCCGCGCACAAGGTGCAATGGCTGGCAGGGGAATGCTGGGATTCTGCCACCAAGCCCAAAGCCGTCAATTTGACATGACGCCTGCCGGTGACCGGTACTATCCGGCAGTACTCGTCAGGGTCGCAGTTCTTAGTGTTGGGTGGGAAGCTGTTTGCGCTCAAATGCTTCTTTGCCCCCGAAGAAGGTAAAGCGCACATCGAGCCCTAGCACGGGCGCCACCTGATTGAAGGGGCCGCCGGGCAGGGTGACATTTCCATTCGCGTCCAGCCGGTCCACGGTAAAGTAGTACTTGGTCTGGTAGGCGAACCAGGGCGTCAGGTCGAACCGGTCGCTCAGGCGGCAGCCCACCTCGCCGCGCAGGCTCGTGAACTGGATTCCCCGCTCCTTGGCGTCGGTATCGGCCCGCAGCAGGCGCACGCGCGTAGCGGCCTCGTAGCTCAGGCGGGGGCGCAGGGCTAGGCCGCTGCTGCCCACGGGTAGTAGCTTTTCCAGGTCAACCCGCAGGCGGGCCCACGTTTGGCCATCGGGACCCGGGGCGCCATCGTAGCCGGCGTTGTTGGGGAAGGTACGCTCCAAACTCAGGCGCTGCCCGAAGGTGAGCGGGCCCACTTTGCCGCGGTGCCGAACCAAAACTTCGGGCACCAGAACCAATTCATCGTTACCCAACGATTCGAGCCGGAGCGTGCCGCCGCCACTCCAGTTCTCGTTCCAAAAGTGTTCGTAGCCCAGCGTAAAGCGCCGCTCATCGAAGCCCAGGCTGCGGCCGTCGCCTTCGGCGCTGGAGCGCTCCACATCGCGTTGGCCACGAACTCCCAAAAACAGATAATCGCCGTTTTTCAGCGCCAGCTCGGCTTGCAGTTCGGGCCATACCTGCAGGTTACCAACCTGGCGGCGCGCCTGCGCAGCAACCGACTGAGCACACAACAGGCCACCGACCAAGGCCACAATTCCTCCACGAACAAAAAAACACCAGTCTTTCATTATAAATAGTTGTCAGTTTTCAGAAAATATAATAATCTGTAATTGATGTTTTTGCACGCGGAATCAGCTTCTGATAACCAATTATCAGCAACTACTTAAACAGGGTAACAAGGGCGCAGGAATGCTATTTTCCGGCCAGCTCCTGAATGGCCAGCCAGGCCATGAGGCCCGGACCGGTGGCCAGGGCTTGCTCATCGATGTCGAAGGTTGGCGTGTGCACCGAGGCGGCAAAGCGGCCATCGGCGTGGCGGGTACCGAGGCGGTAGAAGCAGGCCGGGCCGGCCTGGGAGAAGTAGGCAAAGTCTTCGGCGGCCATCCACTGGTCCAGCTCCACCACGTTTTCGGGGCCCAGGTAGGCTTCGGCGGCGGCTTTTACGCGGGCCGTGAGGGCGGGCTCGTTTTCCAGGTACGGGTAGCCCCGGCGAATTTCCAGCTCGCACACCGCGCCCATGCTATCGGCCAGGCCCTCGCAGAGGCGACGCAGGTGCTGGTGAGCCTCGTTGCGCCACTCCTCATTCAGGGTCCGGAAGGTGCCTTCGAGGTAGACTTCGCTGGGAATAACGTTGGTGGCGCCGTTGGCGATAACCTTCCCAAAGCTCAGCACCGAGGGCAGCTTGGGATTGGCGCGGCGGCTCACAATCTGCTGGGCGGCCACGATGATGTGCGCGGCTACCAGCACGGGGTCGAGGTTCATTTCGGGCATGGCGCCGTGGCCGCCCTTGCCGCGCACGGTCAGGTAAAGCTCGTCGGTGCTGGCCATGTAGCGACCGGAGCGCACGCCTATTTTGCCGGCCGGCAAATGCGGGAACACGTGCTGGCCCAACACGCGGGAAACCGCCGGGTTTTCCAGCACGCCTTCCTTTATCATGAGCGAGGCGCCGCCGGGCAGCCGCTCCTCCCCCGGTTGAAACATGAGCTTGATGTTGCCCTTAAAATCCCCCTTCAGCTCGTTGAGAATGCGGGCCGCGCCCAGCAGCGAGGCCGTGTGCACATCGTGTCCACAGGCGTGCATCACGCCGGGATTGGTCGATTTGTAAGGCACGTCGTTGCCTTCCAAAATCGGCAGCGCGTCCATATCGGCCCGCAAGGCAATAGTGGGGCCGCCGGGCTGACCTTCAATCAGGGCCACTACGCCGGTATTGGCAATGGGCTGGGGCTGCAAACCGAGCTTTTCCAGCTCCCGTGTCACAAAAGCCGCCGTATTCGTTTCTTCAAACGACAACTCGGGGTGCGCATGCAGATGGCGACGCAGCGCCACGGTATCGGCCGCATGCTGGGTGGCCAGTCCCTGTATCACTGACTTAATGGATTCTTCTATCACGGATTTAAGGGATTTGTCGGATTTCACGGATTTTGTAGTCAGTTAGGAGGCAGTGGAAACCAGCGTCGCGAGATTCAGGAAATGCCCACTGTTACCAACCGTACGATGGTGTAGCGTAATATCAGCACAATCGTCCACAAAATCCGTAAAATCCGCCGTTAATCCGACGAATCCGTGATTAGGGGTTCTTGTTCAGCAGCACTTGCGTTGCTTCCAGCTCCAGCTTGGGCGAAAGGCCTCGTAGCTTGGATAAGCCGCGGGCGGCCTCCAGCTTGGTGAGGTAGTCGCCGATATAGAGGCGGTAAACCGGCGATTTGAACGTGATATAATCGGTTTCGTCGGGGTAGCGTTCGATGATGGACCGACGAATGGCCATCACCTGGTCACGCTCGATGCCGAGGTACACCAGAATGCGGTAGCCCTGGGCATATTTCACGTTCTGGTTGGTGTAGGCCTGGTCGCGCAGGCGCTGTTCTACCTGGACATTTACGTGGTTGGTGGGCGCGGGCGCGGCTTTGGCGGCAATGCCGGAGCTGGTCGGCGCCGCTTTGGGTGCCGCGAATACGGGACGGTATTTGGTTACGTCCTCGGCCGGCATGGTGGGCGGGGCGGTTGTGGTCTTTTTGGCGGTATCGGCTGCCGTGCTGGTGCGCGGCGCCTGAGAGGCCGTACTGGCGCAGGCCGCGAACGTCAGCGCCAGGGAGGCCAGTAGCATCTTAGGCAGCAGTAGTTTCATCGGTTGTGGTAATCATGGTCACACTATAAGACGAGCCAATGCGGTCGGCGCCAGCGGCCACCAGAACCTCGGCGGCGGCGCGGGTGCGGATGCCCCCGGCGGCTTTGATGCGCACGGTTTCGGGCAGCACGCGCCGCATCAGCGCCATGTCGGCCACCGAGGCGCCGCGGCTGGCAAAGCCGGTGGAGGTTTTCACGAAGTCGGCCTCCCCGGCTACGCACAGCTGGCAGGCCAGCGCTATTTCGGCCTCGGTGAGCAGGGCAGTTTCAATAATGACTTTCAGCAACGCCTGGTGCACATGGCACAAGTCGGCCAGGTTCAGAATTTCGGCCTGAATGGCCTCGGTCTTGCCCGACTTCAGGGCCGAAATATTGATAACCATGTCCAGCTCGGTGGCGCCGTTGTAGAGCGCCACTTCCGCTTCCTTAAACTTGACACTGGAAGCCGAATACCCCAACGGAAACCCGATAACGGTGCAAATGCCCACGCCTGATTCGGCCAGCTTTTCGGCGGCCAACGCCACGTAGCACGGCGGCACGCACACCGTGGCAAAGCCGTGGGCAGCGGCTTCTTCGCAAAGCTGAATGATTTCCGCCTCCGTGCAGTCGGGGCGCAGCAGGGTGTGGTCTATTCGGGCGGCAAGAGTCATGGGGCAAAGGTAGCGGGGAATGCTTCGCTCCGAAGGGATGCAGCGCCTGCCGCCTGAACCTTTAGCCCCTTGCAGCACTTGCCGACGAGCGAAGGCTTACGTTTGACCCTGCCGCGCCGGTTTTTATTATTTCAGCTGCTTTGTATGAACGACGTTTTCTCGGATGTGTTTGCCCTCTCCTACGAGCATTCTCCCAACCTGCTGGTGGGCCGCTGGCTCCGCGACGTTGCCGACCGCAGCCTTTACCCCCCGCAGGAAGAGCTGCTGAGCGCCGCCCTGCAAAACAACCGCTGCCGGTTCTGGCTGCTCGACATGCGCACCCAGCGGGCGTATTCGCCGGTGCTGCTGGATTGGCTGGACTCGTTACTGACGCAGCAGGTGGTGTCGGTGCTGGGCTCGCCGGTGTTCATCGCCTGCGTGGCCGAGAAGATTCACCAAGCCGAAATCGAAGGCATTGGTACCGAAACGCTGCTCCGTCAACAGGCCCAGCACGAGTTTTACCCTTACTTCTTCAACGATGAAGCCGCCGCCCGCGAATGGCTGGCCGACAGCCAGGACTACGAACATCGCCCACCCCAGCGCTGAGCTGATTCATTACCGAACCACTACTAGGCGCTGCGTAGTTGTGGTACTGCCCGCTTGCACACACACAATGTAGACACCCGGCCTAAATGTACTCAGGTCAAGGACGGTACGAGCGTAGGGCGTAGCTGATTGGGTGCGCAACGTCTGACCCAGCGCATCGAGTAATGTAACGGTGGCCATGGTGGCACCGCCCGTAGCGGGCACCCATACGTTTGCATAGCCACTGGCTGGATTAGGATAAATGTGCAACATAGTCTTCGCATTTACATTCGCCAGGTCCGGGTCGTCAAGTCCGGCCAGAAATGGTTGCGAGGAACCTGGACCGCTAAGGGAATAGCTGCCAAAATTAGTAGGAACGGATACCCCGCCGGCAGCATATAACCCGCCGTTGTTAATAGCCAGTCCGCCGATATAACGAATATCTCCTCCTTCGCTCTGTTGGGCCCAGTTCCAATCTGGGCCTGTTGTGGCATCGGTTAGCTTGACTACAAAGCAATTTCGTTGCAGAAAGGGCCTGACATTGGTCAAAGTGGTACTGCCAAAGACCAGGCTTGCACTAGTAAAAGTGCCGGCCAAGTAAAGCGTACTGCCCTTCACTGCCAAGCTGTAGGCCGTTTCGTCGCCTGAGCCTCGGGGCTGCATGGCCCAGGCAAAAGCAGCCGTGCTGCCGGCGTCGTCGAGTCGCGCCACAAAAGCATCGGACCTGGAACTAGCGATGCCGCTTGAGTTTTGCAAAGTAGTGGCGCCGAAGTGCGCTGTGGAACCGGAATAATTACCGGCCACATATACCATTGTTTCCTTCGCTATCAATGCGTGAACAAAAGAGTATAAGTTATCGCCGGCTTGCTGAGCCCATATAAAGCTGCTGCTGCTACCGGCATCGTTCAGCTTAGCAATGAATAGCTGCCCCTGATTGGGATATGCAATGGTGACGCTCCCGATTTGTACCGCCGCATAATCGAACCGCCCGGCCACGTATACAGCAGTTCCGTTTACGGCGAGTGCGGTTGCCTCGGCCTGCTCAGTTGTACTAATTGGCTGGGCCCATACAAACCGACCAGTACTGCCATCGTCGGTAAGTTTGGTCACAAAACCGTTTGAACCTAACGTTGGATTAGAACGTGTGCCGGAATTTATCAAACTAATGGTGCCTGCCATAAACCGGGGGCTCTCAAACTTACCCGCTACGTACACGTCCGAACCTCGTACAGCCAAGGCCAGCGCACCGTCGTTGTCCACACCACCGGCCCGTTGTGCCCATACACAGCGACTAGTCGGACCCGCGTCGGTGAACTTAGCGACGAAAGCATCTGTCCCGCCGGCGCTAATAAGGGAGTTGCTTCCAAAAGCAATTCCGGACCCTTGTGCCCCATTGCTAAAACTGCCGGCGATATAAATATTCTTACCAACTACTGCTATTGCAGTCGCATGGTCGTAACCTGCTCCACCTACCTGTTGTACCCACACAAATTTTTGCGTCACCGTATTCCACCGCGCCAGGAACACATCTCTGTAACCTGCACTGCGCAAGGTGATAGTGCCAAAACTAACTTGGCTCTCAAACATCCCGGTCAAGTATAAGTCATCCCCGTCGCTAGTTGCTAAGGCACTCACCACGGAGAACCCGGAGTATCCTCCGTCAGTGGGCATGGTTATGGCCATCTTCCAAGCTGGTGCCTGCGCAAATACAAATGGACCACGGCAGAACAGCACGAGCAGCATAGCCAACTGCCAGCCAAGCAGCGGGGTATAGAAACGGTATTTCATATGGGAAACTCAGCAAACGTAGGTAGATGCATAAATGCAGGGCAGAAACCAAAGCTGCCAGCCTAAAGTTAAAACGCCCCGACCAACCGGCCGGGACGCTTCCGTTACTATCGAGGACAACACCTAATCCACCAACACCGCCCGGCCGCTCTCCACGTCCTGCTCTACGGACTTGTACTTCACGTCGCGCTTCACGGAGCCGTCCATGTACTGCACGTTCACTTTGTCGTTGCGGTTGGCCAATTTCTGGCTGCGCACGGGCACCTGCTTCTCGGCCGCCTGCGGGGCCTGGTAGTCGGGACCAAAATCCTCGGGGCCGGCACCGAGGGAGTCGAGGTTGTTCTCGTGCTCCACGGTGAAGTTGGTTTGCTGCTCCTCGTTTTCGAGGTAGTAATCCTGCTCCTCGTTGGTACCCACCATGTCTTGCTGCACCGGCACGTCGGCGTGAAAGAGGAAGGAGGTGGTTTCCTCGTTCACCTTACCAATCATGCGTTTGAACAGCTCGAAGCTCTCGAACTTGTAAACCAACAGCGGGTCTTTCTGCTCGTACACTGCGTTTTGCACCACCTGCTTCAGGTCGTCCATCTGGCGCAGGTGCTGGGTCCAGGCCGTGTCAATCACGCTCAGCACCACCACTTTTTCCATCTGGCGGAGGATGTCGTGGCCGCCGGTGGCCTGGGCACGCTTCAGGTTGGCAATGGCTTGCACCTGCTTCTTACCATCGGTGAAGGGCACGGCAATGTTTTCGTAGGGCGAATTCTGGCTGAGCAAGTCGTTCACCAGTGGCAGCGAGTTCGTAGCAATGTGCTCGTTCTTGCTCTGGAAGTAGCCCAAGGCTTCTTCGTACAGCTTTTGCGTGAGTGCGGCCAGTTGCAGGCTGGTCAAATCCGACGCCTTGAGGTAGGTATCATAGCCGAACACCTTGATGACGGCTAGCTTGAAACTCTCGAAGTCGCCCGTGATTTTGTGGCCGCCGGCGATGTCCTCGCTCACGTCGTAAATCATGTTGAGGATGTCCACTTCCATGCGGTCGCCGTGCAGGGCGTTGCGGCGGCGCTTGTACACCACTTCGCGCTGGGCATTCATCACGTCGTCGTACTCCAACAGGCGCTTACGGGTGCCGAAGTTGTTCTCCTCCACCTTCTTCTGGGCGCGCTCAATGGAGTTGGTAATCATCGAGTGCTGAATCACTTCGCCCTCTTCCATGCCCATGCGGTCCATGAGCTTGGCAATCCGGTCCGAGCCGAACAGGCGCATCAGGTTATCCTCCAGACTCACGAAAAACTGCGAGGTACCGGGGTCGCCCTGGCGGCCGGCGCGGCCCCGCAGCTGGCGGTCGACGCGGCGGCTTTCGTGGCGCTCCGTGCCGATGATGGCCAGACCACCCGAAGCCTTCGAGGTTTCGCGCAGCTTAATGTCGGTGCCGCGGCCGGCCATGTTGGTGGCAATGGTAACGGTGCCGGGGAAACCCGCGCCGGCCACAATCTCAGCCTCGCGCTGGTTCTGCTTGGCATTCAGCACCTGGTGTTGGATGCCACGCAGCTTGAGCATGCGCGACATTAGCTCCGAAATTTCTACCGAAGTGGTGCCCACGAGCACGGGGCGGCCGGCTTCCACCAGCTTCTGGATTTCCAGAGCTACGGCGTTGTACTTCTCACGCACCGTCTTGTACACCTGGTCGTCGGAGTCTTTGCGCGAAATCACCCGGTTGGTGGGAATCACCACCACGTCGAGCTTATAGATTTCCCAGAACTCGCCGGCTTCGGTTTCGGCCGTACCAGTCATGCCGCACAGCTTGTGGTACATGCGGAAATAGTTCTGCAGCGTCACCGTGGCGTAGGTCTGGGTGGCGTCTTCCACGCGCACATTTTCCTTGGCCTCAATGGCCTGGTGCAGGCCATCGGAGTAGCGGCGGCCTTCCATCACGCGGCCAGTCTGCTCGTCCACAATCTTCACCTTGCCGTCGTCGCTCAGGATGTACTGGTCGTCCTTCTCAAACAGCGTGTAGGCTTTCAGCAATTGGTTTACGGTGTGCACCCGCTCGCTTTTCTCGTTGTAGTCGCTCATCAGCTTGTCCTTTTGCTGGAGCTTCTCTTCGGCCGAAAGCGTGGCGTTTTTTTCAATATCCGCCACGGCCATCCCGATATCGGGCATGATGAACAGCTGCGGGTCTTCGCCCTGGGCCGTAATCAGGTCGATGCCTTTCTCGGTCAGCTCAATCTGGTTGTTCTTCTCGTCAATGGTGAAGAACAGCGTTTCATCAGCCTTGGGCATCTGGCGCGAGTTGTCGGCCAGGTAATGGCTTTCCGTGGCCAGCAGCACGGCCCGAATGCCAGGCTCCGAGAGGTACTTGATGAGCGGCTTGCTCTTGGGCAGGCCGCGGTGGGCGCGGAACAGCATCAGGCCGCCCTCGCCGTTTTTGTCGCCGGGCTCGGCGCCGGTTTTGCCAGCCGCAATCTGCTTGCGGGCTTCTACCAGGTAGGCTTGCACCACTTTTTTCTGCTCGTCCACAATGCGCTGAATGCGCGGCTTGAGCTGGTAGAATTCGTGCACGTCGCCGCGGGGCACCGGGCCGGAGATGATGAGCGGCGTCCGGGCATCGTCAATCAGCACGGAGTCCACTTCGTCCACCATCGCGAAGTGGTGCTTACGCTGCACCAGCTCCTCGGGGTCCCGCGCCATGTTGTCGCGCAGGTAGTCGAAGCCAAATTCGTTGTTGGTGCCGTAGGTAATGTCGGCCTGGTAGGCGGCGCGGCGCTCCTGCGTGTTGGGCTGGTGCTTGTCGATGCAGTCTACCGTAATACCGTGAAACTCGAACAGCGGCGCGTTCCATTCGGAGTCGCGCTTGGCCAGGTAGTCGTTCACCGTCACCAGGTGCACGCCGCGCTTCGACAAGGCATTTAGGAACGAGGGCAGGGTCGAAACCAGCGTTTTGCCTTCGCCCGTGGCCATTTCCGAAATCTTGCCCTGGTGCAATACCACGCCGCCAATGAGCTGCACGTCGTAATGCACCATGTCCCAGGTGATTTCAGCGCCGCCGGCGAGCCATTTGTTGGCCCAAGTTGCCTGGTCGCCCTGAATGGTGACATTGCCCTTGCGGCTAGCATATTCGCGGTCGTAGTCGGTAGCGGTGACCACCAGCTGGCCGTTTTCCTTGTAGCGGCGGGCGGTTTCCTTCACAATGGCGAAGGCCACCGGCAGCACCTCCAACAGCACGGCTTCGAGGTCTTTGTTGCGCTGCTTTTCCAGGGCGTCAATCTGCTCGAACAGCACTTCTTTCTGCGCCACATCCAGCTGCAGCTGGGTATCAATCTGCTGGTGCAAGCCGGCAATCTGACCGTCGAGGCCAGCGAGGTGCTCGGCAATACGGGCGCGCACCAGATTGGTCTGCTCGCGCAGCTGGTCGTCGGTCAAGCCGGCCAGTTTAGCGTACTCGGCATTAATCAGCGCCACGTAGGGCACGATTTCCTTTAAATCGCGCTCCGACTTGGAGCCAAATATCTTGGCGACGGTCTTGCCTAGGAATTCAAACATTAGGTAGTCTTTTAGCGAATAAGCGCCGTGGCGCACCTCAAATTTACGGAGCGTTCCGCTAAAACCGTCCCAAAACAAAAAGCCCCGCCAAAATGGCGGAGCTCTGGGGTGTGGTAAGCTTTAACTGGCACCGCAGGGTCGGTATGTTTAGTGGCGACTACAATCAGAGCGTACGAACGCCGGTACTCGCTGCGCTCGTCGCAAACTGAAGCTTACGGCGCAGCTACTCCTGCTGCGGCGAGCGGCTTATCAGCTTCTCTACCAGCGCAGTGCTGCCCGAAATAACCGGCAATACCGGCTTGGACGCATTTTCCTTTTCCGTCAGCCTCTTGTAAAGCGTCAGGGCCTGCGCCACTACCTGGTCCATGTTGTAATACTTGTAGGTGGCGAGGCGGCCCACGAAGTGTACGCCCGGCGTTTCGTCAGCCAGCTTCTTATACTTGTTGTACAGCTCGGCGTTTTCGGGCATCGGAATGGGGTAATACGGGTCGCCCTCGGCCTGCGGGTACTCATATACGAGGGCCGTTTTGGGGTGCTCCTGCCCGGTGAGGGCCTTGAACTCGGTGATGCGCGTGTAGAGGTTATCGTTGGGGTAGTTCACGACGGGAGCAGCGAGGTGCTTCTCCTTATTCAGCGTTTCGTGCCGAAACTCGAGTGAGCGGTAGGGCAGCTTGCCAAACTGGAAGTCGAAATACTCGTCCACGGGCCCGGTGAAAATCATTTCCTTGAAAGGAATGAAATTCATGATTTCGTGGTAGTCCGTGTTCAGCATCACCTTGATATTCGGGTGGTTGAGCATGTTCTCAAACATCCGGGTGTAGCCGTGCAGGGGCATGGCCTGGTAGGTGTCGGTGAAGTAGCGGTCGTCGCGATTGGTGCGGGTGGGCACGCGGCTGGTCACCGACTTATCGAGTTGTGAGGGGTCGAGGCCCCACTGCTTGTTGGTGTAGTTCTTGAAGAATTTGTTGTAAAGCTCGCGGCCTACTTTGCTCACTACTACGTCTTCCGAGGTACGAATAACGTCGACTGGCTCGGCAACGGAGGCGAAGAATTCTTCCACCTCGAAGCTGGTCAGGCTCAGGCCGTAGAGCTTGTTGATAGTATCGAGGTTGATGGGCATCGGCACGTGCTGGCCATCTACCGAAGCCAGTACGCGGTGCTCGTAGGGCCGCCAGTCGGTGAAGTTACCGAGGTACTCAAACACGTCCTTCGAGTTGGTGTGAAAGATGTGCGGGCCGTACTTGTGCACCAGAATACCATCCTCGTTGTAATGGTCGTAGGCGTTGCCGGCAATGTGGCTGCGCTTGTCAATTACGAGGACTTTTTTGTTGCTACGGGTGGCCAGCCGCTCGGCCAGCACGCTGCCGGCAAAACCGGCCCCAACAATGAGATAATCAAACATAGCGCGTGGGGTAAAGAAAGAAGTAAGAGATGAAAGCGTTTGGGGGAGCAGCTAGTGCATAGTCGGAAGTCGGAAGTTGGACGCGGGCAGGCCTTTCGCAGTGTTTGCCTGAATACCCGGTTACCTTATGCTGATTACTGTAAATCAGCTGATTGGAGGCAGCGTAACCTCCGATACTTTGGTGGGCATCAGGGGTGCACCGGCGGCGGTGGTAGAAGCATCGGGCTTTTTGGCCCTCAAGCGGTCCTGCATCAGGGCTACCATTTGCTGCCAGGTCTGGTCCCAAGAGATGGTGGCCAGGTAATCATCGGTGCGCTGACGCCAGTCCGCATCGTCGCGCTGGGTGAGGGCCTGCTCAATGGCCCGGCCAAAATCGACGGCGTTATCGGCAATGTGCACCAGCTTAAGGTCGCCATACGGGCGCACCACGTCGCGAATGGGGGTGCTCACCACGGGGTTGCCGGCGGCCAGGTATTCGGGCGTTTTAGTAGGCGAAATAAACTTGGTGCTTTCGTTGTCAGCGAACAGCAGCGTCGCCACATCCCAACCCTTTAAATAGGCTGGTAGTTCCTTGTAATCTTTCCCGCCGAGGTAGTGCACGTTGGTGGTGCGCGGCAGGGTGGCGGGGTCAATTTTCACCACCGGCCCGATGATTACAAACTGCCACTCCGAATGGTTTTGGGAAAGCTCCCGCAGCAGCTCAATATCGAGCCGCTCATCGACCACGCCGAAGAAACCAATGCGCGGGTGCGGGATTGTGGCCTGGTCGGCGGGCTCGGCCATGGGGCCGCGCGCCTGCCCAAAGTGGGCCTTGTCGATGCTGCTCGGAAAAGGGTGCGCGTCGGGGTGCTGCTCGCGCTTGGCTTCGTAGAGCGTGTGGCCGCCGGTGAACACGAGGTCGGCTTTCTGAAACAACTCCTGCTCGCGCTTTTTGAGTTCGGGCGGGGCAAATTTGAAGGCGGCCAACTCGTCCATGCAATCGTACACGGTGAGCTTGGGCGCAAACTGGCGCGACTTGCCCAACGCCATCGGCGTGTAGTACCAGAACAGGTAGTTGGTAACGCTCTGTTCCGCAAAATAGCGGCTCAGAACCTCAAACTGGGCTTGGTCGGCGGCAGCTTCATCGGCCCGCAGGCGGTGGGGCAAGTGCACCACCACCACTTTCACGCCGTTGTCACGGGGCTTTATTTCGACGTGTGGCTCCACCAGGTCGTCGTTGTGGTAGAAAGCATCTTCGACGTAAAAAACCCGGCCGTGCTGCGCGAAGCGCGACAGCAAATGCTGCGGCCGCTGCCACACGAAGTCCCAATGCAAATGCGCGAAGCACACGAGGTCGGGCAGGGTATTAGAGGTAGAAGTTTCGGCGGCAGAATCGCTGGGCCGGGCAGCGGTGGCAGAGGCACGCACAAGTGCATCCACCGTCGAAGAAGGGGACATCAAGAATAGCAGGAATAGGGGGATTTCGCGCCGCGCCGTAGGATGCTCTGCCTACGCGGCCGGGACGCTTGCTACCCTATACGAAGGCTCCGCGCCAAAGGATATAGCTCAGCTTACTTTACTAAAGCCTCGGCAATTCCTCACGTAATCAGCATGATATAAACCTACTGATATCTTCAAATACTAGCTGAATCACCTAAAAGGCACTGCCATTCCACGGCATCCTGCCAGCCGGCAGCGGTGCGCAGCCATGCCTTCCGGGTGCCCACCTGCCGAAAACCAGCCGCTTCAAAAAGCCTCATACTAGGCAGGTTATCGGTGCCTACGGTGGCATAAATCTGGTGCAGACGCAGGGCATTTCGGGCGTGGTTTTTCAACCATTCCAGCGCCCGCCGGGCGTAGCCGTTTTCGCGCTCATTAGCCAGAATAGTGATGCCAACGCCGGCCCGCTGGTGCAGCGGGTCGAGGTCGAACAGGTCGACGACACCCACGGCCGGGCCACTAATCTCAGTAGTAATCACGAGCCGCAGCTGCCGCACTACGTAGAAATCCGCGGTGGCGTGCGCGAGGTATTCACGCAGGGCGTGCCGCGAAACGGGAGCCAGCGTATCGGACACGCCCCAGATAGCCGGGTCGTTTTCGAGGGCGTAGAGAAATTCGAGGTCGTCGGGTTCGAGGGCGCGCAGGTGCATGATGAGCTGTGGACGGCTTGGAAGCAGTGGTGGCAGACTTTTCTATTGGTAAAGCCTGCTTGCCTAGATTTCGCCGCCAAACACCCGCACAGCCGGCCCGCTCAGCCACACGTTGGCGAAACCACCATTGGGGTGCTGCTCAAAAGCAACTTCCAGCTCCCCGCCGGGCGTGCTGAGCCGTACCGGCGAGGTAGCCCCGCGTTGCGAAGCCGCCAGGGCCACGGCCGTCACGCCCGTGCCGCAGCTCAGGGTTTCGTCTTCCACGCCCCGCTCGTAGGTGCGCACGGGCCAGGGCTGGCCGGGGTCGGCGGGTACTTCCACGAAGTTTACATTGGTGCCGGCGGGGGCATAAGCGGAATGGCGGCGAATGGCCTGGCCGGTGGCGAAGACGTTGAAACCGGCCAGCGTGGGCGCCTCCGCGGGGTCAAGAAAGTGGACGTGGTGGGGCGAGCCGGTGTGCAAAAAGACGTCGTGCCCGCCGGTTTCGGCGGACTGCGGGGCGGCGGCATCCTGCATTTTCAGGCGCACGGTCCCGTCGGCGTCGACGCGGGCATCATGCGGGCCGTCCACAGCCAGGAAACGGGCTTCGCTTGCAATGATGCCCAAGTCTTTGGCAAAAGCCACGAGGCAGCGCCCGCCGTTGCCACACATGGAGCTAGGGCGGCCGTCGGCATTGAAATACACCATCTCAAAGTCGAAATCGGGCTTGTTGCGCAACAGAATCAGGCCATCGGCTCCAATACCAAAACGGCGGTGGCAAAGGCGCGCAACCAGCTCCTGGTCGGCCTCATCGAAGGCTTGGGCGCGGTCATCAATGATGATGAAATCATTGCCGGTACCCTGGTACTTGTGGAATTGCATGGCGCGGTTGTACTGGGCGGGCCGTAGTTGACGGCCTGCTGAAAAGCAAAGCTAGGTAATGAGCCAATAGCTTTCAGCCAGTAGCTGGGACGTAGCTTCCCTGGGCACTTATCCTATTTTGAATCTGCCTCCGCTATTCTGGCCTGCTGTTCAATTCGTCTGTCCGCCCCCAAATGCAGCCCAACTGCCTCTCCGGTCGCTACTCCTGCAAACGACTCCGACGTTTAATGCGGGCCTCCCAGCGCTTGCGGCTGGGCGCGATGCTGCCACGCAGGTACTTTTCGATGACCATAACGGCACACGGCGCGGCGGCAGTAGCCCCGAAGCCCGCGTTTTCGAGGTACACGGCTACGGCAATGCGCGGGTCGTTGGCCGGGGCGAAACCGAGGAAGGTGGCGTGGTCGTCGCCCTCGTCGTTTTGCACGGTGCCGGTTTTGCCCGCCACGGCGATGCCTACGTCGGCCAGGCTGGAGGTTTCGGCGGTGCCGCCGCGCTGCATCACGGCCAGCATACCGGGTATCAGGGCTTCAAAATGCACGCTATCGACGAGGGTGTGGTGCTTTTCGGTGAAGCGCGGCAGCGGGCCGTCGTCGCCCACACTGCGCGCAAAATGCGGGGTGTAGTACCAGCCTCGATTGGCCACGATGGCCGCCATATTAGCCATTTGCAGGCCCGTAAGGTTGATTTCGCCCTGGCCCACACTCAGGGAGTAAATGGAGCGGTAGGTCCAGCGCCTGGTGCGGCGGGCCTTGTCGTAATAGGCGGCGGTGGGCAGGAAACCGGGACTTTCGCGGGGCAGGTCCACGCCCAGCAGCGAATCGAGCCCAAACGAGCGGACGTAGCGCCGCCAGGCGTTGAGGTTGGCGTGGCGGGCGGCCACGGTGTCGGCCTGCAGGCTGTCGGGCACGTGGTCGATAAGGGCGCGCATTACTTGGTAGAAATACGGATTGCAGCTGTATTACAGGCCCATGGTCAGATTCTTGGCCCGCGGGTGGTAATGCACGCAGCTGATAAGCGTCTGGTCGCAGCGGAACGAGGCGTTGGGCGCGATGGCACCCAATTGCAGCGCCACGGCCGCGTTCACGAGCTTGAATACCGAGCCGGGCGGGTTGGCCAGCATGGCGGGGCGGTTGATGAGCGGCATGTCTTCGTGTTGCAACAGCTTGGCCCGGGCGCCAGCCTGGTCGGGCGCGGTGATGGTGCCGGCCGGGTACGTGGGGCCCGACACGGCGCACAGAATTTCGCCGGTGCGCGGGTCCAGGGCCACCAGGTAGCCTTTGCGGCCGCCCAGCAGACTTTCAGCGTAGGCCTGCAATTTCACGTCGAGGGCCAGGTGCAGGTCCTGGCCCTGCTGGAAGGTGGTATCGGCGGCCCAGGTACCGTGCTGCTGCCCCGCCGAATCCACGAGCGGGTGCAAAAAGCCCTGGCGCCCATTTAGCAAACCGTTGTAGTAGGTTTCGACCCCGCCATTGCGCAAGCGGTAGAAACGCCCGCGCCGGTAGCGCGCAGCCTGTCTCAAAAATGCCTGGGCGTTGGCATTGGTGTAGCCCAGCACGGGCGCCCCCACAGGCGTGGTGTAGGCGCGGCCCGGCCGCTCGGCGAGGGTAAGGGCGGGCCATTCGGAACGATGGCGGCGCACACGAGCGGCTTCGGCACTGGTCAGAAGCAGGTGCACCGGATAGCCGGCAGGGGCTTCTTCGTAAGGCAGGGCGGCGGCAATGCGCTTTTTGGTGGCCACCGGGCCCCAGCCCAGCAGTCGGCCCAGGGCAACGGTATCAAGCGGGGCGCGGCGCGGCAAACTCAGCACAAACTGCGGGCGGGTGGCCACCAGCACGGAATCGTTGCCGTCGAGCACGCGGCCCCGCCGGGGCACTTCCGATACTTCGCGGCGCGGGGTGAGGGGTCCGGTGGTGGAATCTGGCACCAGCACTTCGGGCTGTTGGGCCGGCGACGAGCAGGCATTCAGCAGCAGCCCACAGGCGAGGAGACCGATTTTCCAAGGAGCAAGAACCATTGACATCTGCTAAAGCTAGGCGGGAAACATCGGGGCAGCCGGTATTATTCGATAAACCAGCCTGACCCTATGCTGATTGCTGCGCTATACGGCCCCAAACTTTAAACGGTGCCGGCTAAGCGCCGGCCCCATCGGCCCTGCCGGACATGGCCCCTACCTTTGCACCTTCTATGTACGATTTCCTCACCACCTCTCCCTGGCCCGACTACGAGCTCATCGACTGCGGCAACTTTCAGAAGCTGGAACGTTTCGGCAAGTACGTGTTGGCCCGGCCCGAGCCCCAGGCCATCTGGGACCCGCATCTGCCCCTGAAAGAATGGGGACGGGCCGACGCCGCCTTCGCCCGCGCCCCCGGCAGCACCGAAAAGGGCCAGTGGCGCCTCAAGCCCGACATGCCCGAGCAGTGGGTGATTGGCTACGAGCGGCCCGACGGCCTGAAGCTGAAGTTTCGGCTGGGTTTGTCCTCGTTCAAGCACGTGGGCCTGTTTCCGGAGCAGGACCCGAACTGGCAGTTCATTTATAACCAGACGCGCCTGCGCCGGGCCAAGCTGCCGCGCGTGCTCAACCTGTTTGCCTACACGGGCGCGGCCACGCTGGCCGCCCGCGCCGCCGGTGCCGACGTTACGCACCTCGATTCGGTGAAGCAGGTGAACTTCTGGGCCCGCGACAACATGGAAGCCAGCCAGCTCGACGGCGTGCGCTGGCTGGTGGAAGATGCCATGAAGTACGTGCGGCGCGAAGTGAAGCGCGGCAGCAAGTACCAGGGCCTCATCCTCGACCCGCCCGCCTACGGCCGCGGCCCCAACGGCGAAAAGTGGCAGCTCGAAGACGAGTTGAATGAACTGCTCAAGCTCAGCCAGCAGCTACTGGACCCGGAAGACCATTTCTTCGTGGTGAACTTGTACTCCCTGGGCTTCTCGGCCCTGATTCTGGACAACCTGACGACGGCCATTTTCCCCGGCCCGAAAGCGGTGCGGGAGTTGGGCGAAATTTACCTGCACGATGCCGGCCAGCGCAAGCTGCCGCTAGGCACCTTCTGCCGGTTTGCAGTGTGAGGTAAGCTTTAGCTTACCGTCCGTTATTTACTCCTTATTTCCGTACGTCCCGCCGCCTCCTATCCGGCAAGCCAAAGCTTACCTCACTATGCACGCCCATCGCCGCCTCGCACTCATTGATTTGGGCACCAATACCTTCCACCTGCTCATTGTGGAGATGCCCACCCAGCCCGGCGAAAAGCCCGTAACCCTGCTGCGTACCAAAGCCGGCGTGCGCCTGGGCGAGGGCGGCATCAGCCAGGGCATCATCGCGCCCGAAGCTTACGCCCGTGCCCTGCACACGCTAGCAGGCTTTAAGGAGGAAATTGAGCTGCACGAAGTGACCGAAACGCGCGCCACGGCCACCAGCGCCATGCGCGTAACCAGCAACGGCCCGGACCTGGTGCGCGACATTTTCGCCCAAACCGGCATTCAGGTCGACGTTATTGCCGGCGAGCGGGAGGCGGAGCTGATTTGCGCCGGCGTACGCCAAGCCGTAGCGCTGGGCTCGGAGCCGAACCTGATTATGGACATCGGCGGCGGCTCCGTGGAATTTATTGTTGCCACGCAAACCACCATTTTCTGGAAGCAGAGCTTTGAAATCGGAGCCCAGCGCCTGCTCGACCGGTTTTTTCCGGACCCGAGCGGCATTTTTCCGGCCGCAGCCGTCGCGGCCGAGCAGGAGTACCTGCGCGCCGCACTCGACCCGCTGCTCGAAGCCGTGCAGCGCTACAAGCCCGTGGGCCTGGTCGGCGCCTCGGGCAGCTTCGACAGCCTGGCCGACATGCAGCTGGGCCGGCTGCGCACCGAATCCGAGCTGCCTCCTTACACGGAGCTGCTCGTGAGCAGCTTCCAGGCCAGCTACCGACACCTGCTGAGTGGCAACCACGAGCAACGAGCGGCTTTGCCCGGCATCCTGCCCATGCGGGCCAATATGCTGGTAGTGGCCGCAGTACTCATCGACTTCGTGCTGGGCATTTCTGAAATCACCCGCATCCGCACCTCAGCCTTCGCCCTTAAAGAAGGCTTGCTGGCGGAAATGCTCGCCGCTTAATCTCCTCCAATGACGTTTTCCTATAACCAGCTTTTCACCTTCACCGAGGCCGTTTTTCGCAGCATTGGCTGCCCCGAAGATGATGCCACGCTGGCCACCGAAACCCTGCTCGCAGCCGACCTCCGCGGCATCGACTCGCACGGCGTGGCCCGGCTGGTGGGCTACGTGCGCCTCTGGGAAGCGGGCCGCATCAACCCCACTCCCAGGGTGGGCGTGACCTACGAAACGCCCAGCACGGCCGTAGTGGACGGCGACGGCGGCCTGGGCCTCGTGGTGGGCCCCAAAGCCATGCGCGTGGCCATCGAAAAAGCCCGCCTGGTAGGCACCGGCTGGGTTTCGGTGAAGAACTCCAACCATTTCGGCATAGCCGGCTACCACGCCATGCTGGCCTTGGCCCACGACATGATAGGCGTGGCCATGACCAACGCCTCGCCCCTGGTGGCGCCCACCCACTCGCTCGACCGCCTGCTGGGCACCAACCCCATTGCCGTGGCCGTGCCCGCCGGCGAGCAGCCCGATTTTGTGGCCGACCTGGCCACCACCACCGCCGCCAACGGCAAGCTGGAAATTGCCCAGCGCAAGCAGCTGCCCGTGCCCGAAGGCTGGGTGCAGAACGCCGACGGCAGCCCCTCAACCGATGCCAACGCGGTGAAAAATGGCGGCGCCCTGCTGCCGCTGGGCGGCGCCACGGGCTCGCACAAGGGTTACGCCCTGGGCGCGGTGGTTGATATCTTTTCGGCGGTGCTTTCGGGGGCCAACTACGGGCCGTGGGTTCCGCCGTTTGTGGCGTTCCTGCAGCCCCCTACCGACCCGGTGGGGCAGGGCCTGGGCCATTTTTTCGGGGCCATGCGCGTCGATGCATTTCGGCCTGCCGACGAGTTCAAGGCGCACATGGATAATTGGATTACCACTTTCCGCAACGCGCACGCCATGGAGGGCAAAAAAATTCTTATTCCTGGCGACCCGGAGCGAGAAATGGCCGCCGTGCGCCTACTCGGTGGTATTCCGCTGCTGGATGCGGTAATAAAGGATTTGGAAAGCGTCGGGCAGAAATTTGGCGTGAAACTACAGTAAGACACCCCTGCAAACTGCTAAAGCCAGCTAATAAAAAAAGGCCCTTTCTGGAATTCCAGAACGGGCCTTTTCTATTTCATTGGGCTAGTTTTCTAGCTGTGAGTAGCGGTTGCTGAAGCCGTGGACACCAGCGCGGTGAGAGCGGCTTCCTGGTTTAGATATTTAGAGTCGTAGCCGGCGTTGGACTTGTTGATGAACAAGCAGGTGCCACCGTTCACGGCTTCGATAATTTCGTCCTTCAAATCCATTGGCAACGCGGGGCAACCGAGGCTGCGGCCCAGGCGACCGTTCTGCTTAATGAAAGCCTCACTAACGTAATCGGCGCCGTGCATCACCACCGAGCGGGCGGAAGCATTGGTATTGAAGCCTTCATCGAGACCTTCAAGGCGCAGGCTACGGCCGTGCTTGCCCTGGTACTCGTTGCTGGTGGCATAGAAACCCAGGCTACTCATGTTGCTCTGGTCGGTGTTGGAAAAGTTGGTGGCTTCGTTTTCACCGGAGTTGTGGCCGTGGGCCACGAGGGTGTGGAACTTGGTTTCGTTGGTAGCCAAATCGAAAACCCAGAGCCGCTTCTCGGTAGAAGGCAGGTCGAAGTCCACCACCGTCAGCAGCTGCTTGTCGTTGGCCAACTGGCCCGCCTCGCGCAGGTTGAGGTAACCAGTTATGGCCTTGGCGAAGGTTTCAAACTTGAGGCCCTGCTGCTCGGCACCCAACGCGTTGTAAGTAGCACGCAGCTTGGTATCGAACACGTTCGTGGGCGAAGCTGCCATACCGGACGTACTCATCTGATAACCAGTGCTACCGGCTACCGATTTGGCCACGGGCATTGCAATGGGAGTAGCCAGAAACAACGCCGCCAGAAAAGGCAAAACGCGACGTGTCACACGGGTTCGCATCATCTTGCGTTTACGCTGAATTACGCTGGTCTGGTACATATTTCCTGGAGTTAGCGGGTGAGGCAGGCCAAACCAATGGTTTGACTTGTAACTATTGGCTTGCCGCCTTATACGTAGTTCGCAGTCCGGCGGCTGCTTTGTAAACGGCTCTTTGGCCCGAATGATTCATTGGCCTGGTTTGGGAGCAGGGGTGCGGCCCGAAAAATTACTCCCAGCCACGAGCCAGAAAACGCTTGCCAGCGGCGGCGCCATCGAGCCAGCGTGAGGCCAGCCCCGGCCCACTGATGAGCAGCATGCTGCCCACTCGTACTGAGGCAATTATTTCTTTGTACTGCTCGGGTGGCAGCGCGGGACAGCCGCGACTATAGCCCAAACGGCCGTGCTGCGCAATGTATCTGGGGCTGGCGTAGTCGGCGGCGTGTAGCACCACGTAGCGGTCGAAGGCATTGGCATTCTGGCCCTTGTCGAGGCCCTCAATGCGGCGCGAATAGCCGTGAATACCGTCGTAGGTGCCAGCCGTGCGGTAGAAACCTAGCGAGGTGCAGGCCGATTTTTCCTGGTTGGAGAAGCGCGTGGCCCGCAGCCGGCCCGAACCTTCGCCGTGGGCCACCAAGCTGTGGTGCAGCACTTGGCCGGCGCGCAGGTCCAGCACCCACAGGCGGGGAGTGGTATTGGGCAGGTCCATATCAGCCACGGCCAGCAGGCCGGCGCGCTCAATGCGGCCGGTGGGGTGCAGGGTGAGGTAGCCCACGCAGGCTTGCTCCAGCACCTCGGGGCGCAGGCTGGCGGCCTGAGGGCCCAGGGCGGCATGCAGGTGCCGGATTGCCTGGCGCAAAGTATCGGGCACATCGGGCAGGGCCGACACCGGCGTGAGAGCCAGCGAGTCGGGGACAACCGCAGCAATAGCAGCTACCGGAACCACCGCACTGGCCGCCAGCAGCGGCCCCGCAATCGGCGCCTCATCAGCCCGCAGCTGGCAGCCCGCCACCAGGAGCAGGCCCAATATGTAACCCCGCGAAACAATGCTTGCAAACAGCGTGTCGAAAGCCGCTTCTGTTCTTTTTGACTTGGGCATAATCTTAAAGGTACTGCCGAAAGCATGTTGCCCAACCCTCGTGTGCGGCGCGGCGCATGCCATCGTCCCTGCCACCCGCTAGGTTGGCCGCCACCCACCGCTCCCCGGCGTAGCCCGGTTTAGTCTGAATGAAAAATACAATTTTTATCCAGCCTTCAAAACAGCGTGACGTTGCAATTTCAATGATTATAATTACCTTAACAAGCTAATTGAGTGCATAAACTACTTATTGCTTTCAATTCTTCGCAAACTTGCACGCTTCTTTTTTTCACCTTAAAACCCAATTCCCACGCCATGATGCACTTTTCCTCGTATTTCAGTCACCGCAAACGATTCCGGTGGACTGCGCTGCTAATCTTTCTTTCGTTATTTTCAGTAAATCAGCAGGTTAAAGCCCAGCAGGTTGTATTGCAGGGCTTTTGGTGGGACTACTGGAACACCAACTACCCCAATGGCTGGGCCAACTACATTGCCGACCTCGCTCCGCGCCTCAAAGCCATAGGTATCGACGCGGTATGGATGCCGCCGAGCATAAAAAACAGCAACCAGGGCAACGGCTATTCGCCCTTCGATAACTACGACTTGGGCGATAAGTACCAGAAGGGCTTTCTGGCCACCCGCGTGGGCAACAAGGACGAGTTGCTGCGCGGCGTGGCCATTCTGCACGCCAACGGCATCGATGTGGTGCAGGACATTGTGCTGAACCACAACGACGGCGCGGGCTCGGCCAGCGGCGGTGGCGGACAGGACCCGTCCGCCTGGGAAGATGGCACCACCAGCAAATACAAGAACTTTCGCTACGTGAGCTATACGAAGGCGGCCACCGACGAAACTGCTGCCAACTACCTGGCCCGCAACGGCCGCTTCTCCAAAAACTGGCAGAACTTTAACCCCAACCCCGGTAACAATTCCACCAGCGGCGACCTCAATTCCATCCTCTTCGGCCCCGACATCAGCTACTACAACGGCTCCTACGGCCAAAGCTCCAACGCCACCTTCAACCCGACCCAAAGCGCCGACTACATGCGCAACGGCAACCGCGACTGGCTGGTATGGTACAAGAAGCAGGTGGGTTTCGACGGCGTCCGCGTTGACGCCGTGAAGCACTTTCCAGCTTTTGCCATGGAAGACTTCCTCTATAACCTGCAAAGCAACGCCGGCTGGGCCAACGGCGGTGCTACCATGTACGCCGTGGGCGAATGGGTGGGCGGCGCCGGCCAGCTCGACCAGTGGTGCACCGATGTGCAGAACCGCGCCGGCACCTTCGACTTCGGATTCCGCGAGGGCCTCTACGGCATCGTGAGCGGCGGTGGCAACTTCAACATCGGCACGCTGCCGGGCTACCAGCAGGGCACCCGCACAGTGCTCACCAACGGTACATACGTGCACCGCACAGTGCCTTTTGTGAACAACCACGACACCTTCCGGCCCCAGGTAAGCAGCACCGGCAACTACACCGGCTGGAATTCCGGCTCGGAGCTGGCCCCGCACATCGACCCGTTCGACCCGCGCCTGTCGGCCGCCTACGCCGCCGCGCTGGCGTTTGATGGTTCGCCCCAGATTTTCTTCGAAGACTTGTTCAACATTGGCAATACGGGCAAGCGCTACTCGCACAGCCCCAAAAGCACCGTGGATTTGCCCGTACGCTCCGACCTCGAAAACCTGATTTGGTGCCACCAGAACCTGAAATTCAAGCAGGGTGCTTACAAAGTGCGCTGGCAGGCCGCCGACCACCTCGTGATTGAGCGCAGCACCAAGGCCATTATCGGCATCAACGACAACTTCAGCACCTGGCAGAACAGCACCGTGAGCTGCGACTTCGCGCCCGGCACCGTACTCAAGGACTACTCCGGTGCCAACGGCACGTCCACCGTCACGGTGAGTGGCTCGCAAACGGTGGTTATCAACACGCCGCCCTGCAACGGCACGGCCGCTGGCGGACGCCGCGGCTACTCGGTGTGGGCGCCCACCAACGCCGTCACCGGCTACGTGAAAACGCCCCGCACCACCACCCAGGAATGGGAACTGGCCGACGACCTCGGCGACAAGGACAGCCGCTCGTTGGGCCAGGGCGGCCAGCTGCCGGCTGCTTCCACAGCCGTGCGTAAGGCCGGCCGCATCTACGTGGCGTCGGGCAAAGCCATTTCCTACGTACTCTACCCCACCGACGCCACCCGCAGCCTCACGGTTTCGATAGCAAACAGCGCCGGCACCGTGGTGAGCACCCGCACCGGCACGGGCAACCTCACCGGTTCCTACACCACTACGGCCGAGGGCTGGTACACGCTGCGCGCCAACAACGCTTCTACGGCCAACCCTGCGCAGCGCTGCTTCATCAAAGCTACCTACATGCCTCCCGCGGTGGTAACCGGCGCCATGACCGGCCGCCGCGACGCTAACACCGACGCGCCCGCCGCCGCCCTGCAGGCCGCGCTGAGCACCGACCTGAGCGTGTACCCCAACCCGACGTCTTCCGACCGCATCGACGTGGTGCTGCAATCGGAGCTGCAGCAAACCGCCACCATTCGCCTGCACGACCTCACCGGCCGGCTGGTGCACGAAGAAACCGTGCGCCTTAACCCCGGCTCGAACGAGGTGCGCCTGGGCGTGAAGCGCCAGCTGGCAGCTGGCATGTACCAACTGTCGGTGCCGGAGTTCCGGCTCAGCCGCAAGCTCGCGCTGCGGTAAGCGGCTCTGGTCCTACTTGAGTTATTCTTCTCTCAAGAGACTGAGAAACACAAAAATGCCCATCTGCCATGCGGATGGGCATTTTTGTGTTTGAATTTTGCGAGCCGCGCAAGCCGTATCCGGTTGAGCTTACCGAAATTTCGGGTTGGATATTCGGACCTGGTGGTTGATTATTTCCACTTTTTTGTCTTTTGGGTAATCGACCTGGAAGCTGAAACGCAGTCGCTGACTGGCCCCGGAAGGCACGGTGAGCAGCCAGGTAAGCTTGCCGGAGCGCGCATCGAGCTGTGCGCCGCTCATTTCAAGCACTTTCACACTGATTTCCTTTTCCTCGGATATCGGTATTTGGTCGAGCAGGCGCAGGCGCACCGTTTCGGTGTGGCGGTTGCGCACGTTTAGCTCGTAGGTGAGGCGCACGCGGCGCTTGTCGCTCAGGGGCACGTTGCCGCTGTAATCTTCGAGCTTGGCCCGGCCCACCACCAACAGCTCATCGTGGCCCAGGGCCACTTCCAACGAGTCGTTGTAGGCGCGGTCATTCAACTCCGTATCGCCCACAAACATGCCTTGGTGGAATACTTTGGCTCTTTCGGGCAGCTGCAGCCCTTCCCAGCCCGATACTTTGGACTGTAGAAATACGTGCTCGGACAGCCGCGGCACGGCCAGATATTCGGGCCGGCCGGCCAGTTTCACCGAAGGCAGCGTAAGCTCGCGGCGGGCTCCCGGAGCCAGCGTCACCAGCTCGGGCACCTCGTAGCGGGTGCCCTGCGACACTTCTACCGGGCGGCCCTTGGCCGTGCCCTTCACCACAAACTCGTCGATACGGCCTTCACCAATGTGGTCACCCCCGTCAAAATCCAACGACCAAGGCTCTAAGTCGGGCCGCGAAACATCTTCCCCCTGCGCGTGGCGCATCAGCACCAAGCGGACCTGCTGCCAGGGTAGACCGGTGCTGTTGCGCACCAGCCCGTGCGGCACAAATTCCACCACCCGGCCCGGCGCATCCGCCCGGATGTCCAGCTTGGGATACCAAGGCATCCGGGTACGGACGAAATAGCGCACGCTCATTGTTACCGTGAGGGGGCGCGGGGCGCGCACCAATAGCACCTGCCAACTGCCCAGGCTGGTTTCGGTGGCGCGCGGGCGCAGCTTGTTGGTTTGCGTTTTCAGCAGCTCCTGCCGGGTTTTCAACTGCTCGGTTTCCTGCTGAATGAGCGGCAGGCGGGTACGCATGAGGGCGCTGCCTTTCTGCACCTCGGCGCTCCAGTTGGCTTGCGTGCCCGAAGGCAGCGTTTGATTGGCCAGCAGGAAGGCTTTCTCCTGCTGCAGGCCCTGCAACTCGCCTTCAATGGTTCGCAGCTCGGTTTCGGCGCGGACCAGGCTGTCGGCAGCAGTTTGGTTGAGTAGCTTGGGCGGCGGAGCCTCGTCGTCGTCGTCGCTCACCGAAAGCAGCTCGGCCGCCTCGCCGAGGCGCACTTCCAACGTTTGGGCGTCGATGCGGGGCGACAGGTTGCCGACCACCAGCCGGTTGAGGCCGGCGGCCAGGGTCACTTGTCCTTCATGTTCCAGCGCCGAGCCGTTCAGGTACACCGTCACGTTGGTAAGCCGGGGCTTTATGGTTTGAGTGGGCGTTTGGGCCGCGCTGCCGAATGCGGCGAACCAACCTGAGACGAGAAAGAGTAATTGTTTGCGCATAAAAAAGCGAAGGCTGACAAGCATAAATCAGGCGAAATTGCACAACTTTAGCTCAGCGCAGCCGCAAATTCCCTGCTCAGCCCCCACTTAGAAGAACACGCTGGCATTCACCTTCACGAAAAAGGGTGTGCCGGGCGTAAAATGCAGCTGTTCCTCCACGGGCGTGGTCTGGCCGCGCAGGCGGCTGGGGTTGGCAAACTGGGCTTCGTTCCAGTCCACGTTCAGCAGGTTTTCGGCAGTGGCCCCAATCTGGAAGCGGGGTTGGGTGTAGCTCAGCACACCGTCGAAGAGGAAGTAGCCGCGGGCGCGAATGGAGTTGTCCTCGTTGGCCGCGCGGCTGTCGAGGTGGCGGTAGCGCAGGCTGGCGCTGAAGCCCTGCGGGTTTTTGAGGGTGAGGCCGCCTACGCTGGTAAAGCGCGGCGCCAGCGGAATGAAGTTTTCGCCCTCGGCCACTCCTACCAGCCGGCCGTGGTTGTAGTTCAGGTCCACGTCGGCAAACAGGGCGTGGGTAAGCTGGTAGCGCACCGAAAGGTCGGCGCCGTAGCGGCGGGTGCGGCCGGCGCTTTCCACCACGGCTTCATCGCCCACGTACACCAATTCATCTTCCAGGTGCAGCGCCCAGAGTGCGGCGTTCACCACCACGCCCGGCAGCGGTTTGAAGGTGCTGCCCGCCTCGTAGCCCAGGGCGCGGGGCAGCACGTTGTCGTTCACGGTGCCGCGAATTACGCCGCGGGCGTCGTTGGAGTGAAACCCGTAGCCGGAGCGCGCAAACAGCTGCACCGTGGGCGTGAGCTGGTAGTACAAATTGAGCTTGGGTGACACGCGGGCGCGGGTTTTGCGGCCTCGCAGCGGCTCCCGGTTACCATCGTCGTTGGTGATGAGGCCGCGGAAATCGAACACGAATACGTCGGCGCGCACGGCGGCGTTCAGCGTGAGGCGGTCGGTCAGGGTCAGGGTTTCGTCGAGGTAGGCGTTGATGTTCTGCTCAAAAACCTTGCCGGCCGTGATGGTGTCGGTGATGGTGCGGCGCACGGCCCGGCGCAGGGTCAGGTCCGTATCATCGAGGCGGGTGCCCAGGCCGAAGGTGCTGTGCAGGCTGCGGGCGCCGATGCGGTCGTCGCGGTCGTAGGTGCCGGTGTAGCCGTAAATGTTGCGGGCGTCGGTCTGATTGATTTCGTCGCCATTCTCCTCATCGTTGAGGAAGAAAGTGAAGTTGGAAAACAGGTTGAAATTGTAGCGCGAGTAGTACACCTGCTGGCGAATAATGGCGTCGCCGGGCAGGCCGGTGGTGAGCACCGCCGAGGCGTTGGTGCGGTCGGTGTCGCCGCCCTCGCTGGGGTCGATGCTGCCGAAGCGCGTGATGAGGCCGTCGCGCACGGCGCTTTCCGGAATCTGGCCGCTGGCGTCCCAGCTGGAGGTGAAGTGCGAGCCCAGCAGCGTGAGCAAGGTGCGGTCCGATAGCTGCCCGGTGTACTTGGCCAGGCCGTTGAAGCGCCGGAAATCCTGCGGCTGGTCGAAGTAGGCGTTGGTGAAGTTGTACTCGGCGGCCACGTAGGCGCTTTCGGGCTTTTTGGAGAACAGATGGCGGTTGGTGTTGCCCAGCAAATCCAGCATCACCAGCGCCCGGTAGATGTCGAAACGGCCCACCTCCAGCTTCACCTGGCTGGCATCGAGGCGGGTTTTGGTACTGAACTCGCCCGCGCCAGCCGTGGCAAAATCGCCGAAGCGCGCCGTATACGGGCCTTTGTACACCTTCAGCTGCTCCACCGTTTCGGGAATCACGAAGTGAAAGTCGGCGTAGCCCTGGCCGTGGGCGTGGCTCACCATGTTCACCGGCAGGCCGTCCACGCTCACCGCAAAGTCGGTACCGTGGTCCACATCAAAGCCGCGCAGAAAAATCTGCTCGGCCTTGCCGCCGCCCGCATGCTGGGCAATAAAGAGGCCCGGCACCAGCCGCAGCAGGTCCTGGGCCGAGTTCACGGGCCGTAATACTTTGTCGATTTGGTTGATGGCGGCCAGGCTCTGGTTGGGGTCGCGCGGCTGGCTCACGGTCACTTCCGCGAGGTTCAGGGCCGCGCCGGCGATGGTAAACGGCACGGCGCGGGTTTCGCCGGCCGCCAGCGTCACGGCCTGGGTGGCGCTGCGGTAGCCCAGTGCGCTCACCAGCAGAGTGTAAGTGCCGGGCGCCACACCCGCGAGGCGGAAGTTGCCCAGCGCGTCGGTAGCAGTGCCGCCGGGCTGGCCTTGCAGGCCCACGCTCACACCCACCAACGGCTGACCGGAGAGCGAGTCGGCCACGCTGCCGCGCAGTGTAGCTGTGCCTTGGGCCTGGGCGCATTGCCCCGTTAAACCCAGCGCCAGAAAAAAGACCCACAAGAATGAGGTAGTAGTAACTAATTGTTTCATCTATAGAACAGAATGCGGGCTGATGAAGCCCTGCCGTAGCAGCGCTCCATTAGCAAATCCGGATTGAAAAATGAGAATGCGCCGGTGCCGACAGGCTTAAAAATTAGCCTTGCTCATGCAGTTGGCCCGGCACTGGGCCCGGTGTTGGGCCTGGTGCCGGGCCTGGCCGCTGCGCTGCGTGTTAACCAGCGAAGCCGATTGGTCCGAAGGCAGGCCGCGAACCTTGTCGAGGCAAGAAATGGCAATGCGGCCGGCGGCGGGCAGTTGCACACGGGAGGAAGCGCCCATAGCGCCCGCTACGGGTTGGAGGGAGTTGGCCCAGAAATTCATAAACAGTCGGGGATAGACGGGCCGGGGCATGTAGCCGCGCCGGCAGCGTCAGGTTGTGGATAAGACGAAACGGCCCGGACGCCCAGCGCTCGGTACCTCCCGGGCCCGCAGGCCCGCGCACGGCTTATCCCCGACGGGGTGGCAACTCAATCTGGCCCCGGTACCCACTGGGCACGGCTAGCTCGCGGGCGGCCAACCGGGGCTGAGGAAGACGAAAAACAGCCGTGCTCACCACCATCCGCACTTCGGGCAAGCAGTGCTTGTCCAGGCCTTTGAGGGTGTTGAGAAGCTGCTGCAAAGGCGGCCGCTCGCCGTTTTTCTTCACTTGGTACTGCACGCCGTTGCAATCGTCAAAACAGGCCAGGCGCAGGGTGTGCTGCAATTGGCAGTCGTGGCTGTGCACGTAGGCAAAAGGCCGGTCAATGACCCGCGCGGGGCGTTCCACGAGGCCAGCCCCAATTACCAAAAGGTAATTGAGGAGCAGCAGCAACGTAAAATGTGAGCGAAGGGCCACGGGTGAACTGGTAATCAGGTTGCGCAATCTACGGCAGACGGCGGGAATTGGATGCCGCTTTTAGTAGCAGCCACTTCTGGGTAATTGCTTTATTATTTCTCAGTTATCAGGTAAAAAACACGCGCTCTATCGTCCAATAGGCGGCAACCAGGCCAATAACTACGGACACCGGCACCACCACACGCTGCTTGTACCAACTCTTGCGGGCAGCCCAGCGGCCTACCAAGGCCCAGCACAGCAGTATGACCGAAACCTGGCCCAGCTCCACGCCCACATTAAAGGAAATGAGCGAGCCAACGTAGTCTTTGGCCGGCAGCCCCAGCCCGGTGAGGACGCTGGCGAACCCCATGCCGTGCACCAGCCCGAAACCGAATACGATAACCAGCCGCCACGGATTCAGCCGGTCGGTTATAATGTTTTCGAGGGCCACAAACAGAATGGACAGCGCAATAATAGGCTCCACGATTTCGGTAGGGGGCGAAATCAGCCCGTACATGGCCATTCCCAGCGTGATGGAATGCGCCACGGTGAAGGCCGTGGCCTGCAGCAGCACCGGCTTGAGGCGCGGCTCCAGAATGTAGAGGCTGATGATAAACAGAATATGGTCAAACCCCAGCGGGATGATGTGCGTGAAGCCAAGCTGCAGGTAGGTTCCGAAAATTTCGGTACGCGAGAGCTTGCTCAGGTCCGTGTTGAGCACGTGCGCGGCGGCGGGCACTGCCAGCAGCACCAGCAGCGGCAGCGCCACCAGGGCGCGACGCGGCAGGCGCAGGCTTTGTGCCGGGGCATTGGATTCCATATTAGCGGGCGGCGAGCAGTTTCTGACCTTCCGCCGCTACTTCAGAATCGAGGTAGGGCGCGGTGCGAAGCGAGGACTCAATCAGAGCCTGGCCTTCGCTGGCCTTACCGAGCTTGCTGAGTAGCAGACCGGCGCGGCCCAGCAGCACCGGGTTCTTCGAGCCCGTGCGGCGCGCCACTTGCATGTATTTCTGGGCCTCGGCGTAGTTACCGCGCTTGTAGAGTACCCAGGCCATGGTTTCGTTCACGTCGATGTTGTCGGGCCGCCGGTCATACTCGATTTTGGCGTGCTCCAGGGCCTTGTCCAGCTCATTGGTTTTGAGGTAGGCGTAGGCCAGCTCACGGTCGGCGTAATGGCCCATTTCCTCGTTGTCATCGGCAGCCTGCGCGGCATCGGCCAGCATGTCAATGGATTCCTTTGCCATTTTCCGGGCTTCCTCAGGCTGCCCGTTGAGGCGGTAAAGGTCCGTTAGCTCATCGGTAAAGGCATAGTCCTTAACCATGGCGCGGGCCCGTTGGTGGTATTTGATGGCTGTCGCGTAATCTTTTTTGGCGGCGGCTACGCGGCCCAGGCCCGCCAGCGCGTAGGCATAGCCGGGCCGGGCAGATAAGGCCATCAGGAAGGCATTGCGGGCACGGGCAGTATCGCCGCTTATTTCGTAGAGGCGCCCCAGCGCCACGCGGGTCCACTCCGTTTGCTCCAGGCCAATGTAGCCGGCTTTCACGGCATAATCCATGGCCTCGATAGCGCCCGGCATATCGCCATGAATCTCACGCAGGTAGCTCACGCGGGCATACGCCGGCAAATCGGGCCGGATAGTATTCATTTTATCGGCCATTTTCACGGCTTCTTCATAATGGCCCATTTCCACGTTGGCATCGGTCAGCAGGCCATACACGAAGCCACTGTTGGGGTTTAGCTGCTGGGCTTGCTGGGCCAGGCCAAGGCCTTGGGCAAAGTGGTGCTGGGTGAGGCTGAGTGCGGCCTTGCAGCACAAGGCCTCAAAGTTTTCGGGCTCTGCTTTCAGCACTACGTCCAGCAGCTGCACGGCGGCCCCGTCGTAATACGAGTGGTCGCCGGTCACGCGGGCTTCCTGCATGTACGCTTGGGCCAACAGCAGGCGGCTTTTCTGGTCGTCGGGGTTGGTGCGCAGCTTGGCTTGCAAGCCCTGCATGGCGGCCTTCGCGTTCAGCCACTCCTTGCCCGCCGAGAGGTCGGCACGCCGCTCCTTCAGCTCCGGCGTTTGAACTACTGGTTTTTTAAACAAAAAAATGGCCGCTGCCAGCAGGCAGAATACCACAATTAGGCTGGGGTAAAGGAATTTTTTCAAAATAATCAGAGAATAAAATGCGGTGGGAAGCCAGCGGTTAAAGCTACAAAAAAAGAGCCGTCGGGAGCCCAACCTGGACCCACGACGGCTCTTTTCAACTAGCTACGGTAGCTTATTGGCGCTGCAGGCGCACCGACTGAACTACGGTTTTGCCGTTGTACAGCGTCGCGATGTACTGACCGGGGGCCACATCACGGCCGGGCTGCCAGCTCACTTCGTTGGCACCTTTAGCAAAGGTCTTGTCCTTGGTAATGGTAGCCACCTTGCGGCCCGTCATGTCGCTGATTACGATGCTCATGTTGGCCTTAGAAGGCAACTCAAAGCGCAGCGTAGTGCGGTCCAGGAATGGGTTGGGGTAAGCTTGCGCCACGGTCAGGTTAGGCGAGAGGCCGAGGCTGCCCGAACGCTGCGAAAGGGCGGTACGCTGGGCGTTGGTGCCGCTCCAAGGCGTCTGAGCGTATGGGAAAGCAGTTTTGAACGTGGTATCGTTGGCCGTGATGCCAGCGTTGAAACCAAGCACGTTGCCCAACTGGGGCGTTACCGGGTTGGTAGCGGTAGCGGTGAAATCGTCGTACCACAGGCCGATTGCGGCCAGTACTACGCCACCTACAGCTTGCAACTCAATGCGCACCACGTCGTCCTCCAAACGGCGGCCGTTGGGGAAGCCGTCCATGTTGGGGATGTTCTGGATGGTCGTAGTGGTGTTGTAACGGGAATCGGTCAGACCCAGAACGGCGGCGGCCAACAGGCCCTCCGAGCTGAAGTCAGCCGAGGTACGGGAAGTAGGCGGCACGGCCATATTCAGGCGCAGCATGTCGCCACCGGGGTTGTTGGCGGCACCACCTACCAACAGGAAGTTGTTGATGAAAGGCTTGCCAGCGGCCAGCGGGTTACCAGCTTTGCCGGTAGCCAGCTGGTAAGGAACCAGATTAGGAACACCGGTGTGGAAGATTGGCAGCAAGTCGACCGAGCGCGGCTTGTCGGCACGCAGCAGGTAAGGACCGAAAGCCGTAGGAGCCAGTGCTGTACCGTTGAGGGCAGCGTTACCAACCAATACACTCAGACCGTCAGCACCGTTGCGGAAGTCGAAACCAGCAGTGGGCAGACCAGCGCGGCCAGCCAACGACTTGGTTTGAATGCGCAGGGGGCCGAGGCCGGGTACAGCCTCACCAAAGTAGGTTTGACCAGCAGGCTTAGGCGCGGCAGGAGCTACGGGCGTATTGTCGGCCATGTACAGGCCCAACTCAGGGTTCGAGAGATAGTCGTCGGTCTCCGCAGCTTCGGCGTAGGGCGTGCGGGCGTTCCAGGCGTCCTTGGAGCCGATGGGCTCGATTACTTCGTTGGTCAGCGGCATGCCAATGCGCGAAACCTGAATAAAGTTACCCGTGTGGGCCTGGGTGCCATTTACGTTAAGGGTACGGATGGCGCGGCGGCTGGCTGAGGCCCACACGCCGATGATGTAGTTAGAGTCCAGAATGTTGGTGCTGGCCGTCAGGGCCGGCGTACCGGTTTTTGCCAGCACCGATACCGGAATTTGCATGGCAATAGCATGGGTATTTTTCTTGGCCAGGCCGTCGCGGGCCGCGCCGGGAGCACGAATGCCACCCAGGTCAAAAATACCACCCAGGTCGGCGAAGAACGGGTCGTCGGTTGGGCCGCAGAAAATCTTGGTGCCGTCGGCCAGCGTTTCGATGGCGTTAGTTGCCAGGGTATTATAAGGAGTATTTAACCCGGCCGCGCCAGCAATGGAGCGCGGGCCGACGTTGGGTGGGGGCACAGCGCCATCGGTCACGATGGTGGTGAAGGCACCGTTGCCCACTTTTTTCTCGCACTTGTAGGTGGCTTTCAGATTTTCCTTGCCCAGGCGGATGTTGAAAAACGTGGTAGGGTCCTCGTTTTCCCGCTCAAACGTGAAGCGGTATGTGATGTCATCCCCGGCAGTTTCCGAGTTGTTTTTCACGTGGATTTCGTACTGGATGTTCTCACCGAACGTGTTGTAGTTCGGGCCACCTTGGGGCAGCTCCAACGGAATGTAGTTGGCGATAATCGTCACGGTGGCGTTGCCATTGTTGGCGGCCGACTCGGGGCTACGGAAGGCGTAGAGGTCGGTGTTATCGGCCAAAGGGTCGTCGGCGATAAGAGGCGCTTCGCGGTGGCTCGAAGCCTCCAGGGCGTTGTGTTGGCCACTCCAGGCCAAAATCCCTCCCACCGATGTTGCGAGTAGCGCAGCGTGGAAAAGGGGACGAGTAAGCAAATTTTTCATAAAATGAAAAGGACTTGAAATGAAAAAAAGGGAAACGAAGTAAGCTCCTCAGTGTGGGCATAACCTGCCAACATTCAACCAGCTGCATGTAGTATGCCCCGGCTTCCTGTTTCTACGAGAACCGGAGCTCATCCGGTTTCAAACGTTTGCGGATTCTTCTAAATAAAATTCGGGCTTCTGGTGCATCCATCACTTCATGACGAAGCGGGTTTCAATGCCGGGGTGGTTTACCCGCTACTTTTGCAGCGCGAGGGCGGCCGCTTTTTTTATCATTTCCCTGCGCTGTTTCTAAGCAGCATCGACCATAACTTATGGCTACCGTAGCTATCAATATTGCCACTGGCACCTTTCAACAGGAAGAAATTATCGTGGGCATCGACCTGGGCACCACCAACAGCCTCGTGGCCTACGTGCACCCCGACAGCCGACAGCCCGTGGCCATCAACGACCAGGGACGCGGCAGCATCGTGCCCTCCGTGGTGCACTTTCCGGCCGATGGTTCCGACCCTTTGATAGGAACCGAAGCCCGCGAATACCTGCTCACCGACCCGCAGCGCACCATTTACTCGGTGAAGCGTCTGCTGGGCAAAAGCTACGGCGACCTGAACGCCCACGCCGACCAGCTCGGCTATAAGGTCATCGACGACAACTCCGAAGGCCTGGTCAAAATCCGGGTTGGCGACCGGTTCTACTCCCCCATCGAGCTGTCGGCCGACATTTTGAAGGAGCTTCGCGCCCGCGCCGAGCACGCCCTCAAAACGCCCGTCAACCGCGCCGTTATCACGGTGCCGGCGTATTTCAACGACTCGCAGCGCCAGGCCACCCGCGATGCCGGTCGCCTCGCCGGCCTCGAAGTGCTGCGCATTGTGAACGAGCCCACGGCCGCCGCCCTGGCCTACGGCATCGGCCTCGACCCCGATGAGGAGAAAACGGTGGCCGTGTACGACCTCGGCGGCGGCACCTTCGACGTGAGCATTCTGCGCATTCAGCAGGGCATTTTTGAGGTGTTGAGCACCCACGGCGATACCTACCTCGGCGGCGACGACATGGACCGCGTGGTAGCCGAACACTGGACCAGCGCGTTCCAGCTGCCCGCCGCCTTTCGCTCCGACCCGCACCTGCAGCAGCAGCTGCGCCTGGCCGCCGAAATGGCCAAGAAATACCTCAGCCAGCACACCGATTTCACCACCCACCTCACCGACCAAACCGGCCAGAACATCACCGTTACCCTCACCCGCGCGCAGTTCAACGACCTGATACGCCCGCTGGTGGAGCGCACCATTGCCGCCTGCCGCCAAGCCGTGCAGGACGCCGGCTTAGGGAATGAGGGTAAGGGAGTAGGAGGATTTAAGGGTGAGGATTTGGCGAAGGGCAACCCCTCCCACCCTCCTACCCTCTCACCCTCCTACCCCAAACTGGATGCCGTGCTGCTGGTGGGCGGCTCGACGCGCGTGCCGCTGGTGTATGACGCGGTTTCGGCGTTTTTTGGCCAGCCCGCCAATAATTCTCTCAATCCCGACGAGGTAGTGGCTTTGGGCGCCGCTATTCAGGCCGACATTCTGGCCGGCAACCGTCGCGACGTGCTGCTGCTCGACGTAACGCCGCTCACGCTGGGCATCGAAACCCTGGGCGGCCTGCTGGACCCCATTATTCCGCGCAATTCCAAGATTCCGACCAAAGCCGGCCGCCAGTACACGACCAGTGTTGACGGGCAGGTGAACCTGAAAATTGGCGTGTACCAGGGCGAGCGCGACCAGGTGAGCCAGAACCGCAAGCTGGGCGAGTTCATCCTTTCGGGCATTCCGGCCATGCCCGCCGGCCTGCCCAAAGTCGACGTCAACTTCCTATTGAATGCCGATGGCATTCTCCAGGTCGAAGCCATTGAGCTGCGCTCTAACACGCGCCAGCAAGTCGAAATCAAGCCCCAATACGGCCTGACCGATGACCAGGTGGAACAAATGCTGATGGATTCGCTGGTGAATGCCAAGGATGACGTGGCCGCCCGCCTGCTCATCGAAGCCCGCACCGCCGCCGAGCAGCTGCTCTACCAGGTCAATAATTTCGTCCGCAAAAATCGCCCGCACCTCACCGAGGAAGAGTTGACCGCCACTGAGGCGCAGGCTGAAAAAGTCCGTGCCGCCCTCGCCGGCACCGAGCGCGACCCCATCCTGAAAAGCATGGATGAACTGGACGAGCTGACCCGGCCCTACGCCGAGCGGGTGATGAATATTTCCATTCAGCAAGCGATGGCGGGCAAGAAAATAAGCTAACCCAAACGCCGGCTTACGATTTAGGGCCGGGTTTTGCCCTGCGTTGGGCGCTGCACCGGGCGCAGGGCAAACCCCAGCACGGCCCGGGCGGCCGTGTCCCGGAACACCACTTCGAGCACTGCCGGCGGGGGCTTGACCGCCGAGTCGCGAACAAACGAAAAGTCATAAAACAGCCGCGACGAGCCGCTGGCTTCCAAGCGAATGCCCAACTTGTAAAGCTCGATTTGCGGGCCGCGTCGCTGACCACTTTTCCACAAGGGGTAGGCCGCCGTGGTGAAGCGCGGTAGGCTTACGCCCCGGCGCACTTCGGGTGCCAGGCGGCTGTAAGCCGCCGCGTAGTCAGCCCGCAGCACCGCCCGCAAAAACTGCCCGGCCGCCTGCCCCTGGCTGGGGCGGCGAGGCGGGCGCAATTTACCGGACCCGCCAGCTACTACCGCCGCCAAAAGCAGCACCAGGCCCAACACAAGCCGACGAATGAGAGGAAGCCGCATAAACAAAAATACGCGGGAGCGGCTAGGGCGACAGAATGCTAATACAGTCGTCACGCTCAAAAGCTGCGCTCGTAGCTGACTGCCGGCAGGATGGGAAATAAACTCAACTGATACAACCGCCGCTGTCCCTTGGTGTAGTACCCGTCATTCTCGCCCGCGCTGTAGTAAATGTAGTACGGATTGTGCCGGCTGTAGGCGTTGTAAGCCCCTACCCGCCAGATTCGCTCGCCGTGCCTGACCGATTTGGTAAAGGTGGCGCCCAGGTCCAGGCGGTGGTAGGCGCGTAGCCGGTAGCTGTTTTTGTCGCCATAAATCTCGGCTTCGGCGTAGAAATAACGGTCCGAGGCGGCTCCGGCAATGAGGCCGTAGCTCTGGTCCACCACGTTGTAGTTGCCCTGGGCCAGGGTCAGGGCGTTGCCGGTGCCGTAGGTCCAGGTCATCGAGAGCGTGATGTGGGGGCGCACCGTGTAGATGAGCACCACCGACGCATCGTGCCGGCGGTCGTACTTGTAGGGGTACCAGCGGCCCGTATTCAGCTGGTCGAACTGCCGCTCGTTGCGGGCCAGCGTGTAGCCCACCCAGCCCGTGAGGCGGCCGGTTTTGCGCTGCACCAGTACTTCCAGGCCCCGCACCCGGCCCTGCCCGCCGGTCACCACTTTGTCCTGCCAGTTCTGCGAGCTGTTGTAGAACGTGGCGCCTTCCCGAAATTCAATCAGGTCGCGCAAGGTCTTCTGAAAGGCTTCGATGCTGATTTCCAGGCCCAGCCCGGCCAGGGTGTGGGCCACGCCCAGGGCCAGCTGCCGCGCCCGCTGCGGGGCCACGCGCCGGGTGGCCGGCACCCACAGATCGGTGGGTAGGCCGGCCCCGTTGTTCGAGAGCAGGTGCAGGTACTGCTGCATGCTGGCGTACGAGGCCTTCACGGCGGTGTGCTCGCCCACCAGGTAGGTGGCCAGCAGGCGCGGCTGCACGCCGCCGAAGCCCTGCCCCTCCACCCAGTAGCGCACGGCCCGCAGGCCCACGTTGGCTGAGAGCCGGGCGGTTACCCGGATTTCATCCTCGGCGTACAGCGCCACCTCCTGCGCTCCCACGCGCTGCGCCCCAAAGGTGGTATCCTGCGCCGCGGCCGGGGTGCGGGTGGTGAAGAAGTTGCTGCCGGGCGTGAAGGCGTGCTGCACGGCGGTGCCCCCGAACCGGATTTGGTGGGCCGGCCGGGGGTAATAGTCGAAGTCCGCTTTCAGCAGAATATCCTGCACGCCGGAGGTGAAGCTGGCCTCGCTGTCCTCGGTCAGCGCGCCGCCCGGCGACCGGTCTTCCAGCTCGAAGGTTTGCTCGTTGGCGTAGCGAAACCGGGTGGCGGCCAGCGTGGCGTTGCCGAAGAGCTGGGGCGTGATTTTCCGGTTCCAGCGCAGCGAGGCCAGGGCGTTGCCGTAGCGCAGGTTGCTGGCGTTGCGGTAGCGCAGTTCGCCCTGTGGGCCACGAATGGTCTGGGGCTTTTGCCTCACAAACAGCCGGTCGCCACCCAGGTACACGGCCGCGAAGAGCTGGTCGCGGGGCGTGAGCTGGTGGCTAATTTTGACGCTGGCGTCGTAAAACGAGTAGCCCACCGTATTGTCTCCATCGGACGAGAGCCGGCTGGCCACCCGCGAAAACAAGTCCAGGTTGCCCCGCCGGGCCGACACGAGGAAGGTCGTCTTCCCGTCTTTGAGTGGCCCTTCCAGCGAGAAATGGGTGGCTAGCACCCCGATGCCGGCGCTGCCGCTCAGCTGTTGCTTGTTGCCCTCTTTTAGGCGCACGTCCAGCACCGACGAGAGCCGGCCGCCGTAGCGGGCCGGGAAACCGCCCTTGATGAGGCGCACGTCGCTGATGGCGTTGGCATCAAAGACGGAAAGAAAGCCACCGACGTGGCTGACGTAGTAAATCGGCACGTCGTCGAGCAGCGTCAGGTTCTGGTCGGGCGAGCCGCCGCGCACGTAGAGCGCGCCGCTGCCCTCGCGGCCGGCCTGCACGCCGGGCATGAGCTGGAAGGCGCGTAGCACGTCGGACTCGCCGAGCAGCGCCGGCAGCTGCTTGAGCTGCCGCACCGGAATCTGAACCGTGCTCATTTCCACCCGACGCTCCAGCGGCACCTCGGCCGCGCCGCTCACCCGCACCTCGTCCAGCTCGTTGCGGGCGGCCAGGGCAAAATCGTGGGCCGTCGTCCGGCGACCGGTCAGCACGACGGTGGCCCGGTCGTAGCCCAGGTAGCTGGCCGTAAGGCGCACCGAGTCCTGCGCCGGCAGGGTCAGGGAGTAGAAGCCCGCCGCGTTGGTGCTGGTGCCTACCTGGCCCCCGGCCGTGTACACGGCGGCCCCCGGCAGCTTCTCGCCGGTGCGGGCGTCCTGCACCGTGCCGCTGAGGGTAACGCGGGCGGTAGGGGTTTGGGCCTGAATGGTGGTCGTCGCGGCCAGTAGCAGGAACGGCAGAAAGCCCAGCGGCCTGCGGTAGATAGAATAGTCAGTCAAGGTCGTATTAGCGTTTGTGCAGGAAGCGGACAGTCTGGGCATGGCCCACCACCACGCCATAGCCGCCGTTCACGTTGGAATACATGCGGGAAGGGTCGCCCAGAAATAGCAGCTGGTTCAAATCACCGCCCGGCCCCTTGGTGCCCTGGTTGTAGAAGTGGCGGGCCCAGCTTTTGCGGTACTGGTAATAGGAGCGGCTGATGGAACGCAGTGACACAAACGCCTCGCCCAGTATTCGTTCTGAACCTGCGAAACTCCAGGGCTTAAACGAGGCCCGCAGCTCAAAAGCCTGGCCGTTGAACAGCTTGTCCGAAAAAACCAGCGAGCCGGGGCTGAATTCCGCGTCACCTTCGGCTACTAACGCGGCATTACCCCGCGCATCCAGCACGAAGTCCTGGCTCCGGAAAACCCGGCCCTGGCCCCCATACTGCTGCTGGTAAGCACTTATTTCGTAGTAATTGACCTCATCCGCCGGGTCATCGAATCGCACGACAATAGTCCCTAACAGCTCGTTGTTGCGGTCCGTACCCGTGGGATAGGAATACCACGTTTCCCGGATGGGCACGGCGGCCGGCACCGTGTCGGTGGCAAGCGCGGCCGGGTAGCCGTCGGCCTCGGCCCGCAACGTGTAAGCGCCCCCCTCGGCAGGTTTGTTCGGGCTCACGTACAGCCCCCGGCCCTGGTTACGCAGCTGCTCGTCGCTCCGGCCGGGGGTTTGCAGGTACACGCTGGCCGTGGAAAATAGCCGTGAAGAAGAATCCACCGTGCTGGTCACGCGGCTCACCTGCACCCGAAACACGCTATCCGGGTTCATTATCGAATTCACCACCAACACCTTGGGCGGCTCCGGCAAATCGGCGCTGATTTGGTCAACACAGCTGGCGGCAAGGACCGAGAGACCGGCGAGAATCAACAGGGCAAGTGGCTTGGGAAGGGCTTGCATTACGCGCAGTATAAGGATGGTGCAAGCAAACGGCAAACAACCGCTAATGGTATAAATACAAACGGGTTTTTCGGCTTTTGACTGGGCGATGCTTCTGCCGGCGCAGGCTCCAAGACGCTGGTTTTTCTACTACTCTCCCGCAGACCCCATCCCCTAACCCCTTCCCCTCCGGGGGAAGGGGACTAACTTCTAGTTTTCTAGTTTACGAAGTCTAAGTTAGAGCTAGTTCCCCCTTCTCCCGGAGGGGAAGGGGTTAGGGGATGGGGTTTACGGGCGGCGAGCCGGGCCTAATCCCCTAGCCTATTCGATTACCACTCGGCGCGTCACGTTCAGGCCCGGCCCGCTCAGGCGCACCATGTACACGCCGGTAGCTAGGTTTTGCGTGGCTATTTCTGCCTCATTGGCCCGGCCGGTGCCTAAGGGCAAGGGCTGCGAGCGGACGCGCTGTCCCAAGGCATTGTAGAGGTCAAGCGTGGCTTGGCCGGGAGTGCCCGCCCCGCTTAGCTGCACGCGCAACGGGCTGCCGCTGGCCACGGGATTGGGCGCGATGCTCACGGTGTAGCCGGCCGTTTGCGTGCGGTTGGGCAATACCTGCGTCACCGTCACGGCCAGCGCGGCGAGGTTGTTGGTTTCGTCCAGCTCACTCACCACATTTAGCGGGTCGGCCATAAACAGCACGTAATAAGTGCCGCCCGGCATATTGCCGGGCACGGCAGCGGTCAGGCGGCGGTTGGCGGTCAGGTTGGCGGCCATGATGCTGCCGGAACTGGTGCCCAACAGCAGGTCGCCCGCGTCCAGGGTTTGGTCGGTGGAAAGGTAGTAGCCCAGTACTGAGCTGGCGGCCGGGCCGGCGCCCTCGTTGGCAATCACGCTGCTTAGCGTCAGGCTGCCGCCTGCAACCACCGTCGTGGGCGAAGCCCCAATCTGGGTGAGCAGCAAATCGGGCTGAGGCGCCGCCAGGCAGCTCACCGTGGCCTCAAAGCCGGCAGCGGTCACGCCCGCATCGCTGGTGAACTGCACCGTGAGGGCGCCGCTGAGGCTGGTGGCCACAATTGGCGCGGGTATCTGGTAGCCGGTAAAAATGCCCAGCAACGGCGCATTGGCAGTAGGCCCGTCGTACACGCGCACGAAATCGTAGCCGTTTTCCAGGGCAAAGGCGGTAAATACCAACTGCACCACGCTGCCCGGTGTGCCGGGTAAAATGGTCAGCGAGCCATTGGCATTATCGGTGTAGTTATTGAAACCGCCGTTATCATAAATCGTCGTCGAGCAAGTGGTAATCGTAGCTCCGCTAGCAGCGGGCACGATGGTACCGGCAAAGGGACCTAGCACCGTGAGCGGCAGCGAAGCGGTGTTGTTGGTTTCGTTGGTTTCGGCCACCACGCCCAGGGGGTCGGCGTCGAAGTGCAGGTAGTAGCTGCCAGCTGAAGTGCCCACCGGCACCTGAAGATTGGTAGTGCGCACCGCACTGGCACTGGCCGGCAGGGCCGTACCAGGGGCAATGCCCAGCAGCACATCGGCGGCGGTGCGTACCGGACCGGTGCCCAAGTAAAAGCCCACCGCGCTGCTGGCGGACGTGGCATTGCCAATGTTCTCAACAAAGCACCTGACTGACAAAGAAAAGCCGGAGTTGACGTTACCTGAGGTGTTCAGAGGCTGCCAAATCCGTAAATCGATGCCCGGCGTGGCCACTTGCAGCGCGGCGGCGGCTACATTGTTGGTTTCATTGCTTTCGGCCACGGCATTTAGCGGGTCGGCCACAAACAGCACGTAGTAGTTGCCGGGAACTACGCTGGCGGGCACCATCAGGCCGGGGTTGCGGTATTGGGAATTGCTTTGGCCGGCCGCCAGGGGCCCGCCCGAAATGGTTGAGAGCAGCAGGTCGGTGGCTTCCCAGGTGGGGTTGGTCGAAAGGTAGTAGCCCACCGTGCTGCTGGCCGCCAGGGCATTGCCTTGGTTTTGAACAAAACAGTTGACGTAGACGATGCTGCCCGGCACCGATGCCTGCGAGTTCACATTAGCCTGCCTGATAGTTAGGTCTACTTCCGAGGCTACCACCCGCAGGGGCTGCGCCATCAGGTTGTTGTTCTCGTTGGTTTCGGCCACCACATTTTGCGGGTCGAGCACGAACAACACGTAGTAGTTGCCGGGCGCCGTGCCAGCGGGTACCACCGGGGCGTCGTAGCGCTCGTAATACTGCTGGGGCGACACCGGTCCGCCCGGGCTGGTCAGCAGCAGCACGTCGCCGGCATCAAGAACCTGGTTGGTCGATAGATATATCGCCACCGCGCTGCTGGGCGCAGTAACATTGCCCAGGTTCTGTAAGTAGTAGCTGGTGTAGAGGATGTTGCCCGAAGCCGTGTTATTGGAGAATGAGGGGGCCTGCGGAAATATAAGGTCGATGCCCGGCGCCAACACTTGCAGTGCCACACTGCTCAGGTTGTTGGTTTCGCTGGTTTCGGCTATCTGATTGAGGTGGTCGGCTGCGAACAGCACGTAATACGTGCCCACCGCCGTACCCGTCGGCACCGTCAGGTTGGTGTAGGGCGAGATGTACCCCCCGCCGGCCAGCGGCTCGCTGCTGGTGTTCAGCAGGACGTCGGTGGCATCCAAAACGGTGTTCCTGGACAGGTAGTAGCCCACCGTAGCGGGGTTGGCCGGCGCGTTGCCTTGGTTGTAGAGGTAGCAATAGGCCCCAACCGTGCCCCCCACGGCCACCGAAGTTGCGCTGAGAGAGGGGCTTTGGATGACCAAATCGATGGTTGGCGGCACCACCGTGAGGGGCAGGCTGCGCACGTTATTGGTCTCGTTGGTTTCCGCTACCCGGTTCTGCGGGTCGGCCACAAACAGCACATAATACGTGCCCGGCGCCGTGCCCGCGGGCACCACCGGATAAGCCGTGCTATAATCGGATTGGTAAGGAGCGAGGGCCCCGGTATTGCCCACACCCAACAGCACGTCGCCGGCGTCAAAGGTTTGGTTCGTCGAAAAATAAAAGCTCATGGAAGCCGAAGCTACCGCCGTGTTGCCCTCATTTACCAACGAGGCGCTTACCTGAATCTGCTGGCCGGCCACCATCGTATTGGGCCACCGCTCTTCGTACTGAACGACCAAATCGACACCGGGCGGCGCCACGGTCAGGCTGACCGCCGACACGTTGTTGGCCTCGTTGGTTTCGCTCACCTGGTTCTGGTAATCAACTACGAACAGAATGTAGTAGCTGCCCGGCGCCGTGCCGGCGGGCACCGCTGCCGAGCCGTAGCGCTGCTCCGAGTAAGCCGGCCAAAGTTGGCCACCGTACTGCGATGTCAGGAGCCGGTCGCTGGCGTCGAGCGTAGCGTCGCGCGAGAAATAGAAGGCCACATTGCTGCCGCTGGCAACCGAATTGCCCTGGTTGGCAACGTAGCAGGACATATCGAGTAGGGTGCCTGCCGCCGGATTAACCGGCGATACCGCGCCCTGAAGCGTCACCAGGTCTATGCTGGGTAGCGTCACCGTCAGAGTGGTGGCCGAGACATTGTTGGTTTCGTTGCTTTCACCGATTTGATTCAGCGGGTCGGCCACGAACAACACGTAGTAGCTGCCGGGGACCGTGCTGCCGGGCAGCGTAAAAGTGTCGTAGCGCGAAGCGTACTGGCCCGCCGATAGCGGATAGCCCTGCTCACTGCTCAGCAGCTGGTCGCTGGCATCCAATTGCGCATCGCGGGAGAGGTAGTAGCCAATGGGGCTGCTACCGGCCTGCGCCCCCGAAAGGTTATAGATACTACAGGTGGCCGTGAGCTGCCCCCCAGCTACCACGCTACCCGGCGATACTGCCGCTCCTTGCACCGTCAGGTCGGGCTGGGCCTGGGGCGGAATGGTTTGCACGCACCCAATTGTGGCCGCGAAACCATCGAGCTCCACCGAGCTGTCAGATGTCAGGCGCACCGTTAGCGCGCCCGAGGCGGAAGTGCCGTACACGGTGCCGGGCTGGTTGCCGGAGCTGTAGGCACCAATCAGGGGCGCGCTGGTGCTGGTGCCGTCGTAGATGTACAAAACGTCGTAGCCGCTTTCCAGCACCACCGACGTGAACGCCAGCCGAACCTTATTGCCGGCAATGGCCGGCAGCACGGTTATTGAGCCGCTGGCGTAGGGCGCGTACGTGCCGCTGGGGCCGCCATTGTCGTAGAGCGTGCCGGCGCAGGTGGTTACCACGCTGGTGCCGGTGGCCGGCAGCAGGTAGGTTTGGGCACGCAAGGCCGCTGGCGCTGCCATTCCCATGCCGACCAACCAAATCAAAACTCCCAAAAACAGCCGCGAACCGGCCGGGTAAATGTGTTTCATATGGCGGTAGCTACAAGGAAAGGCCGGGGGTGAATTAAGTAAATGGAACCGTTGAGAAAACGGCCGTCGGAGAATGTCTGCTCAGAAAAGCGTTTCACCCCCTATTCCTCGGTTGCTGGTACCAGCACAAAAACGTCCTCGCCGGGCCGTTTCATCAGGTAACGCTCCCGCGCAAATTTTTCCAGCAGTGCCGGTGAGCTCATCAGCTCGGCCCGCTCGCGCTTCACCACCTCAATGTTGTCGAGGTAATACTGCTTCTCATCGCGCAGCTCTTTCCACTTCTGGTAAATGTCGAACTGCTTGCTCAGGTCATTAGCATCGAACACCAGCATCCACACCAGAAAACTTGCTCCGGTAAGGAAATAAAAGCTGCGGGCTACGCGCAGAATCGAACTAACAAAAGGAGGTAATTGCATCAGGGTAAAAGTAATACAAACGGCCGATTCAGCTCTCGCTAAATCGGCCGTTTGGCAGTCACGAACGCAACAAATTACATTTTGCGGCCGGGGAAGTAGGCCACCTCGCCCAATTCCTCCTCAATGCGGAGCAGCTGGTTGTACTTGGCCATGCGGTCGGAGCGCGAAATGGAGCCGGTCTTAATCTGGCCGGTGTTCAGGGCCACGGCCAGGTCGGCAATAGTGCTGTCTTCCGTTTCGCCCGAGCGGTGGCTCATAACGCTCTTGTAGCCGTTGCGGCGGCCCAGGTTCACGGCCGCGATGGTTTCGGTGAGCGTGCCAATCTGGTTTACTTTGATGAGAATGGCGTTGGCAACTTTCTCGTCGATGCCCCGCTGCAGGCGGTCCACGTTGGTCACGAACAGGTCGTCGCCCACCAACTGGATTTTGTGGCCCAGGCTTTCGGTGTGCAGCTTCCAGCCGGCCCAGTCGTCCTCGTCCATGCCGTCCTCAATGCTGATGATGGGGTATTTGCTCACCCAATCGGCCCAGTAGTCGGCCATTTGCGAAGAGGTGAGCTTGTCGCCGGTACTCTTCTTGAAGTGGTACATGCCGTCGGAGTAGAACTCCGATACGGCGGCGTCCATGGCAATCATCACGTCCTCGCCGGGGCGGTAGCCGGCCACCTCGATGGCTTGCAGCACCACTTTAATGGCTTCTTCGTTGGATTTGATGTTGGGCGCAAAGCCGCCCTCGTCGCCCACGTTGGTGCTCAGGCCCTGCTTTTTCAGCACGCCTTTCAGGGTGTGGAAAATCTCCGAGCCCCAGCGCATGGCCTCCGTAAAGGACGACGCGCCCACCGGCATAATCATGAATTCCTGGAAGTCAATCGAGTTGTCGGCGTGCGAACCTCCGTTCAGGATGTTCATCATCGGCACGGGCATGGTGGAAGCACCCACGCCGCCCACGTAGCGGTAGAGCGGCATGTTGGCGTCGAGCGCGGCGGCGCGGGCGGCGGCCAGGCTCACACCCAGAATGGCGTTGGCACCCAGGTTGGCCTTGTTGGGCGTGCCATCCATCTCCAACATAATCTGGTCGAGCAGCGCCTGCTCATACACCGAAAAGCCCACCAGCTCCTCGGCAATGCGGCTGTTCACGTTGTCCACGGCTTTCAGCACGCCCTTGCCCATGTACTGGGAGTTGTCGTCGTCGCGCATTTCCACGGCCTCGTGCTTGCCGGTGCTGGCGCCGGAGGGCACAGCGGCGCGGCCCATCACGCCTGAATCGAGCGTTACATCAACTTCCACGGTGGGGTTGCCCCGGGAATCAAAAATCTGGCGGGCGTGAATCTGCGAAATGAAGCTCATAGCGTCTCGGTTTAGGTTCAGTTGAATGAGCTACAAACCTACGGGAATCAGCCCGCAAAAGCACAATACCCCCTTCATCCTTCGAGCCAGCGGCGGAAATCGGGCGTTTGGGCGGCGCTGGTCGTCAGTACTACCTCGGGCTTCACACGCAGCTTCACGGCCAGCCGGTTGTTGAAATAAGGCTCCATCTTCTCCACAAACGCAATATTGACGAGCTCCGAGCGGTTGAGACGACCAAAGCGGCTGGGGTCAAGCTGGCGCTCCAACTCCGCCAGGCTGCCATTGAGGGGGTAGCGCTGCCCGGCGCCGTCCACGGCAAAGGTCACGCCCTCGTCGGCCTGCACGTAGGCAATATCATCCGTCAGCAGCAGATGAAAACCCGTGCGCATACGCACCGAAAACCGCTGCTTGTACTGCGGCTGGGCTTGCTGGCGCAGGGCCGCGCTCAGCTCGCGCAGCACTTGCGGGCTGAGCGCGGGTTCGGCGGGGACGGCGGCGCGGGCACCTTGCAGCAGATGGTACTTGTCCAGGGCCTCGCAAAACTGCTCGTAGCTGAAGGGCTTGAGCAGATACGCAATGCCGTTGCCGCGAAACGCGGGCAGCAAAAACTGGTCGTAGGCGGTGGTGAAAATAACCGGGCACGTCACCCGAAACTGCTCATACAGCGAAAATACGTTGCCATCCAGCAGCTCAATATCGGAGAAAATCAGGTCGGGCATGGCGTTGGCGCCCAGCCAGGCCAGGGCTTTGTCCACGCTGCGCACCACGGGCGGCGCAGTGGCCGCCAGCCCGGCGCGCTCCAGAAACTGCACCGTTTGGCGGGCGGCCAGCACTTCATCTTCCAGAATCAGGATATTCATACGATGGGTTCGGGGTGGGTTTTGGCCGGGGCCACGGGCCGGTTTCGGGTGGCCGCCACCAGCGGCACGGCCACGGCAAACGTAGCGGCCGTGTCGCTCACCCTGATTTCCTGGCCCACCAGCAGGCGGTACCGCTCGCGCAGGTTAGCCAGGCCCGTGCCCAGCGAGTCGATGGCCGTGCGCTTGGGGCGGCGCGGGTGCGTCACGGTCAGCTCGGTGGCCGTGGCCCGAATGGTGATGAGCAGGGGCGCGTCCTCGTCGCCGGCGTTGTGCTTGATGGCGTTTTCGACCAGCAGCTGCACCGTACCCGGCACCACCAGCAGGTATTCCACGGCCAGATTATCGGCCAGCTCGGTTTGGAAATCGTAGGCCGTGCCGAAACGGTGACGCAGCAGGTACACGTACTCGTCCACGAAGCGCAGCTCGTCGGCCAGCGGCACAAAGTCGTCGTCCTTGTGCCGAATCAGGAAACGGTAGAGGTTGGCGAAGCGGCCCAGGTACTCGTTGGCCTCGGCGGGGTCCTGCTGAATGAGGCCGCGCAGCACGTTGAGGTTGTTAAACAGAAAGTGCGGGTCAATCTGGGCTTTGAGGTTGCGCAACTCGCTTTCGGTCTGGGCCTGCTGGGTTTGCAGAAGTCGGCGCTGCACGTCGGCGTAGCGTTTGCCGGCCAGCAGAATGCCCAGCATGCCGTAGCTCTGGGTGTGCCGCACCACGCCGCTCAGAATAACCAGCGGACTCCAACCAAAATCCTGGTACCCCAACACTATTCGGTAGCCTAGCCAGTAAAAATGGGCATCAATCAGTACGAACAGCACCAGCCCGCTTAACAAAATGAACGGGCTGCGGCCCCGCAGCACCAGCGGCAGAAATCCGAATACGAGCAGGTACACCGCCGCCGAGTCAAGGGTAATGGTATACAGAACGCCCGCCACGGCCCGTTCCAAGCCATAGGTGCGCTGGTTGCTAAAAACAATGATGGGTACCGCCAGCAGCCAGTACACCAGCACCAGAAGCAAGTCGGAGCGGCTGGGCCGCTGTAGCTGCATTTTCATCGCGTGAATAACTGAATAAAGTCTGAAGTGAAACAGGATACAGCGTCTATTCCTTGTCCGATTTCACCCGGCCGCGCTCCTCTTCGAGCCCGGTGCTGCGCTTGCGGGCGGCTTTCAGCTGCTGGTTGCCCAGCTTGTAGCTGAAGCTGGCGCGCAACTGCCGGCTCTCGCCGTAACTCAGGAAACTTACGTCGAGGTCCTGGTAGCGCACCGTGCCGCGCTGCCTAGCCGAAAACAGGGCATCGTTGAGCGAGAGCCGTAACGTGGCCCGCTCATTCAGCAGCGACTTCTGCACCCCCAAGTTCAGCGCCCCAAACCCGCGGAAGTTGATGAGGCCGTTCACGCCCGCCGTTTGGTAGTAGCCCGAAATCTCCAGGGCCACGCCCTGCGGTAGCTTCACGTTCGACTGCGCGTAGAACGTGGCCGCCGTGCGCCCGTTGCGGTAGGTGCTGCCCAGGTACTGGCTCAGGTATTGGTTGTAGAACACGTTCACGCCGGCGTAGCCCGTCATGCGCTTGCCCAGGTTCAGGGGAAAGTTCAGGGTGGCGCTGTACCGCTCCAGGTGGTCGAGGTTGGCAGTAGTTGAGTACACGGCGCTGTCCTCAGTGGCCGTCACCAGACTGATGGCATCCCGCGTGCGGCTGTAGCCCAGTAGGAAAAACGGCTGTTTCTGGTACGTGAGGGCCAGTTTGTAGTCGTTGGTGAATTGCGGTTTCAGAAAAGGGTTGCCGCGCTGCGATGTGTATGGGTCCAAGTACACGATGCTGGGGTTCAAATCCTGGTAGCTCGGCCGGTCGATGCGGCGGCTGTAGGCCAGGTTCAGGCCCACGGCCTTGTACACTACGCGGTCCAGGCTCAGGCTGGGAAATAGTTGGCCGTAGCTGCGTTCCACCGTGCGCTCCTCAGCGCGCGATATGGCGCGGGTGGTCGTCCACTCGCCCCGCAGCCCGCCCTGCCAGCTCACGCCCAACGCCTCCCCTTCCGCCCGCGCATACCCCGCCCTAATAGTCTCGGTGTAGCGGAAATCGTCGTTCCGGGGCATTGCGCCGCCGCTCAGCGCCACCACGCTCCCCACTGTAGCCTGGCTGGCCTTCGCCCCTACTGCCACCTTCAGCGCCGGGCTCATTGGCCGGCGGTAGTCTACTTTACCCGCCCGCAGGGTGATGTCCGTGAGCTGGTCGTTTTGCAGCTGTTCCATCCGGCTCCTGCTCCCGGCCGATACCTCATTCCGCAGTCGCCCGTAACTGTCCGACTGGTACCGGGAGTAGTCCGCATCGGCCGTCAGCTCCTCCCCCAGCGTGTCCAGCAGCGCCTTGTAGTTCACATTGGCCGCGTACGAGTCCGTGCGCCGACGGGTGTTGTTGGTCGTTTGCACGCCGGTGCCGCTGCTGGCCTCGGTCTGGTTCTGGCCCGTTACCTGCGTGCGGTTGGTGTAGCCGCTCAGGAGCACGCCCACGGTTTGCCGCGGCGTCAGGTTGTAGTCGGCGCCCAGGCGGGTGGTATGCACGCCGGCCACGCGCGGCTGGTAGCTGGTTTGCCGGTAGCTGCCCTCGGCTTCGGCGGCCTGCCGCTCCGTGTTCAGCTGGTCGTAGGTTTTACGATGCGTGTAGCCGTAGTTGCCAAACAGGTTCAGGCGCTTGGTGCGGTGGTTCAAATCCAGCGTCGCGCCGCCCTTGCCAAAGCGGCCGTAGCCTGCCATCAGCGTCAGCGTACCATTGGTGCCAAGATTGGCGTTTTTGCTCAGAATGATGTTGATGATGCCCGCGCTGCCCGCCGCATCGTGGCTGGCATCCGGCTGGGTCAGCACTTCAATCCGCTCGATGCTGCTGCTCGGAAAATCTTTCAGCACGCTCACCACGTCGGTATACTGTGTGGTGCGCCCATCAATCTGAATAATCACTCCCTCACGGCCCGCCAGGCTGATTCGGTTACTCATCACCACTAGGCCCGGCACCTTTTGCAGCGCCTCCAGCGCCGTGGCACCCGCCGTGAGGCTGCCGGCTACGTTCACCACCATTTTACCGGCCTGCATCTCCAATAGCGGCTTGCGGCCCAGCACCTCCACGCCTGCCAGCTCCTGCGTGGCGGCTACCATCATCAGGTCCGGCACCCGCACGCGGCTGCTGCCCACTACAAAAAGTCCGCTTCTCCGCTTCTCAAATCCCACTGCCGTCGCCGTCACCAGGTACTTGCCTGCCCGCTTCGCCTGCAGTTCATAAGCGCCCTGCTCATCGGCCTGCGTAGCTGCTGCCACCACCGAATCCGACGCCGCCAGCAGCAGGACCGTCGCATAGGGCACTGCTCGGTGTTGGGCATCTATCACGCGGCCCGTTACAGGCAGTTGCTGACCAAAGCTCCGGCCCATTGCCAGCAGCAGAACGAGAAAGATAAAGCAGGTTTTCATGGCATTGGGCTTTGGGTTAAAAGATGCCCAAAACACGCTCCCCATTCCACCCAAAATACTTCCTACTTGGCCAACCAACGCAAAAACTTCACGAACTCCGGTAAACCTGCCACGAACTAAAAGGCCTGTGCAGCTACCAGCTAACCCAAACAAAAAAGGGACGCACCTCACGGCGCGTCCCTTTCAACTGTAGCAAGAATGCTGGATTACGCTTTAGCCTCATCAGCCTGAGCTTCGTCGCGGCTCTCGCCGTCCTTAACGGTTTCAGTAGCGGTATCAGCCGGAGCCGACTGCTCAACTACTGCGTTAGGAGCAACTGCTTCGCCTTTCACCTCGGTGGCCGAAGTAGCGGCTTCGTCAGTCGTAGCCTTCTTACCACCACGGCTGCGCGAGCGGCGGGTAGTGGTCGACTTCTCAGCAGCAGCCGATTTAGCTTCCAACAGGGTTTCGTTGAAGTCAACCAACTCGATGATGCACAAGTCAGCATTGTCACCCAAACGGGTATCACTCAGCTTCAGAATGCGGGTGTAGCCACCGGGACGGGTAGCAATTTTGCTCGAAATGTTACCGAACAATTCCTTAATGGACTCCTTGTCCTGCAACGCGGCAAACACCATCCGACGCGAGTGCGTGGTGTCTTCCTTCGACTTGGTCAGCATCGGCTCCACGTACTTACGCAGGGCTTTCGCTTTGGCAACCGTAGTCGTGATGCGCTTGTGCAAGATGAGCGACGAAGCCATGTTCGACAGCATCGCGTGACGGTGGGCGGTAGTCCGGCCCAGGTGGTTGATTTTTCTTCCGTGTCTCATTGGACGTTTGAAAAAATGTGCGCTTGCGGGCGGCGACCACGGCGGGCCGAAGCCTCATTAGAACCGCTGCCCCTTGGGCGCACTGTGGATAAATGTGAAAGCAAAAAAATGTGGAGATGTGAAAATTATGGGCTGAGCGCGAAGCTCACATTTCCACATTTTCACATCTCCACATTAAAAAAATCTAGTCTTCTTCGAGGCGGTACTTGCCCAGGTCCATCCCGAACTCCAAACCACGCTCTTCAACGAGGTTTTCCAGTTCGGTGAGGCTCTTCTTACCGAAGTTGCGGAACTTCATCATGTCCGCAATTTCCAAGGTCACCAGTTCGCCCATCGTCTTGATGTCGGCTGCCTTGAGGCAGTTTTTGGCGCGTACGCTGAGCTCCATGTCCTCCAGAGGAGTTTTGAGCATCTTGCGCATCTGCATGGTTTCCTCATCAATCGGCTCGTCTTCCGTCACACGCGGACCTTCGAGGGTCATCGTGTTGTCCGAGAATAGCATGAAGTGCTGAATGAGAATGTTGGCTGCACCTTTCAGTGCTTCCTCCGGGTGAATCGAACCGTCGGTCTGAATCTCGATAACGAGCTTCTCGTAGTCCGTCTTCTGCTCCACACGGGTGTTCTCAATGCTGTACTTCACGTTCTTGATGGGCGTGTAGATAGCATCGATAGCAATCTGACCGAAAACCTGGTCAGTTGGCTTGTTTTCGTCGGCGGGCACGTAGCCACGGCCACGAGCAATCGTCAGCTCAAACTCCAACTCGGTGCTGGGGTCCAGGTGGGCAATTACGTGGTCGGGGTTCAACACCTCAAAACCGCTGGCGAACTTGGCGATATCAGCACCCGAAAAGGTCTCCTGACCTTTCACGCGCACCGTAATCTTATCCGAGATGGCATCGCTAACTTTCTTGAAGCGGACCATCTTCAGGTTCAGGATGATTTCGGACATGTCCTCAATCACCCCTTCAATGGTCGAAAATTCGTGCAGCACGCTGTTCGTACGAACCGACGTGATGGCGAAACCCTCCAGCGACGACAACAGAATGCGACGCAGCGCATTGCCAATGGTGACGCCGTAGCCCTTCTCGAGCGGCTTAAATTCAAACGTCCCGGTGAAGTCGTCGGATTTCTCCATTACCACTTTCTCCGGCATCTGAAAAGCTAAGATTGACATATGTGGGGCGTAAAAAATGTAAAAAAATGGGGGTAAAGTATAAGCACAAGAGCGGCCCGACAAATTGCCGGGCCGCTACCAGTAGCGCTATTTACTTCGAATACAGTTCGACGATGAGCTGCTCGGTGATTTTCTCCGGAATCAGCTCACGGGCGGGAGCGTTGATGAACTTACCCACCATCTCCTTGCCGTCCCACTCCAACCAGGAAAACTGGCGTGAGTTGCGAACCGACAGGCTGGTAGCAATAGCTTCCAACGACTTCGACTTCTCGCGTACACCAACTACGTCGCCAGCCCGGAGGTGGTACGAAGGGATGTTCACGACTTCACCGTTCACGGTGATGTGCTTATGACCAACGAGCTGGCGAGCAGCGCGACGCGTCGAGGCAATGCCCAAACGGTACACGGCGTTGTCCAGACGGGCTTCCAGCAGCGCGAGCAGGTTGTCGCCGGTGATACCGGGGAGCGCTGCTGCTTTGTGGAACAGGTTTTCGAATTGCTTCTCCAACATGCCGTACATGTACTTCACCTTCTGCTTCTCCATCAGCTGGACAGCGTACTCCGACTGCTTTTTGCGACGGCCGCGGCCGTGCTGGCCCGGAGGATAGGCTTTTTTGTTGAGCGCTTTGCTCGGGCCGAAAATCGCCTCGTTGAAGCGACGGGCAATTTTTGAGGTTGGGCCGGTATAACGTGCCATTGTAATCTAATTTCTGAAGTGAAAAACTAAACGCGACGACGCTTGGGAGGGCGGCAGCCGTTGTGGGGCAGCGGCGTTACGTCGCGGATGGTGGTCACCTCAATGCCCACGTTGCCGAGGGCGCGGATGGCCGACTCACGGCCCGAACCCGGACCTTTTACGAATACTTCGGCTTTGCGCATGCCCAGGTCGTGGGCTACTTTACCGCAGTCGCTCATCGCCATTTGGGCGGCGTAGGGCGTGTTCTTCTTCGAACCACGGAAGCCCATTTTGCCGGCCGAAGCCCACGAAATCACTTGACCGTTATTGTTCGTAATCGAGATGATGATGTTGTTGAACGAGGCACGGATGTGTACCTGGCCCACCTGCTCCACCACGACAACGCGCTTCTTGGCTTTGTCTTTTCTTTTTTGTGCCATTTGGTTATCGCAAAAAATACGGGAGGTGTTGGCGCTGGCTGCGCGGATATAGTATCCGCAGCCGCCAGCGCCGATTCCCGTGTGAATTTATTTGGTTGCCTTCTTCTTACCGGCTACCGTTTTACGCTTGCCCTTACGGGTACGCGAGTTGTTCTTGGTGCGCTGACCACGAACTGGCAGACCTTTGCGGTGACGCAGACCACGGTAGCAGCCGATGTCCATCAAACGCTTGATGTTCGTCGTTACTTCCGAGCGCAGCACGCCTTCGGTCTTATGCTCAGCAGCAATGATGGCGCGGACGGCACCCGACTCCTCGTCGGTCCAGTCCTTCACCTTCTTGTTGACATCGATGCCAGCTTTTACCAGAATCTTGCTGGCGTTGCTCCGGCCAATGCCGAAAATGTAGGTCAGCGAAATTTCGCCGCGCTTGTTGTCCGGGATATCAACCCCTGCGATACGAGCCATATTGGATGGTTATGTGTTTGCGGACAGAAACCCGGCAACTGCTTGGAAGGCGGGCCGGAGGTGAATAACCAACGACTCAGTACCCAAGGTTCCGGGGTTCTAAAAATTGAATTAACCCTGACGCTGCTTAAAGCGGGGGTTTTTCTTGTTGATAACGTAGAGCTTGCCGTTGCGACGCACAATCTTGCAATCAACGCTACGCTTTTTGATGGAGGTTTTGACTTTCATTGCTGAAAAGAGTTACTTGTTATTACTTGCGGTTTTACTTCTAGAGTTTCTGGGAGTGAAGTTGGCTGCTTTGTAAATACCGAAAACAACCAAGCAAGAACAAAAATGATAATTGCTGTATAACCATAAACGAATGGCTATCAACTATCATTGAACTCGTCTAGAAGCAAGGGTATTACTTGTAGCGATACTTAATGCGTCCCTTCGACAAGTCGTAAGGAGACATTTCCAGCTTCACTTTGTCGCCGGGCAGAATTTTGATGTAGTGCATCCGCATCTTGCCCGAAATATGGGCAATCAGCTGGTGACCATTCTCCAGCTCCACGCGGAACATGGCGTTGGAGAGGGCTTCTAGGATGGTTCCGTCCTGCTCAATCGAGGCTTGTTTGGCCATATAAGGGAATTGGGGTCTTTAGAGATTTGGGGCTTTATTTATTGTCAGAGCCGGCTAGTATAACCGAATTCCTATGCTCCCAAGTTCCTAAGAACCTTGAAATGCTTTTTCGATGTACTCAAAGGAGGTTAAAATCTCCGCCTTTTCTTTTCTTACAACTACGGTGTGCTCGAAGTGTGCCGACGCTTTACGGTCCTTGGTGCGGATAGTCCAGCCATCCTTTTCCTGTACCACGTCTTTTTTGCCCAAGTTCACCATCGGTTCGATAGCGATGACCAAGCCCGTTTGCAGAATCGGCCCGGAACCCCGCTTGCCGTAATTGGGCACCTCAGGTTTCTCGTGCAGCTTCGCGCCAACTCCGTGGCCAACCAACTCGCGTACCACCCCATAGCCCAGCGGGGCCACATGGTTCTGGATAGCATAGCTGATATCACCTACGCGGTTGCCGCTCACGGCTTGTTCAATGCCCTTGTACAGCGCAGCTTTGGTTTCCCGCAGCAAGGCTAGTACATCCGGCGCTACTTCCCCGATTGGGTAAGTGTAAGCACTATCTGAATGAAAACCATTCAGGAAAACCCCGCCGTCCACCGTCAGAATATCGCCGCTTTTCAGCGGCTCATCCGTGGCGAAGCCATGCACTACCACCGAATTTGGCGAGAGGCACAAGCTGTGCGGAAAACCATATAACCCTTTGAAAGATGGTACCCCACCATGGTCCCGGATGAATTCCTCCGCGCGCTTATCAAGCTGCCGCGTCGTCACTCCTTCCTTCATCAGACCCGCGACTTCGCCGTGAGCCTTTGCCAGCAGTTGAGCGCTGGCCCGCATGAGGTCAATCTCTTCTTCGGTTTTGTATTGTATGCTACCGCTTGCCATTGCTACTACTTACGAGGCTACCGAAATAGGCTGTGCCGTGCGCCCACGCAGCTTGCCCGATTTCATCATGCCATCGTAATGTTGCATCAACAAGTAGCTCTGTACCTGATTCACCGTATCGAGCACCACACCCACCATGATGATGAGCGACGTGCCGCCATAGAAAGCCGAGAATGGACGCGTGACACCCAACAGCAGCGCAATAGCAGGGAAAATGGCAATGAGGGCCAGTGCCACAGCACCCGGCAGAGTGACGCGCGTCAGGATTTCATCGATAAACTCCGAAGTATCCCGGCCGGGCTTCACGCCAGGCACGAAACCACCACTCCGCTTCAGGTCATCCGCAATCTGGTTGGGATTAACGCTAATGGCCGTATAGAAGTAAGTGAAGATGATAATAAGCAGCGCAAAAGTCAGATTGTACTGCCACGAAGTGTAGTCTGAAAACTTCACACCGATGTAGCTGGCCATATCGCTTTGGTTCTGCCAAACCGAAGCCACGATAGCTGGCACAAACATCAGCGACTGCGCAAAGATGATAGGCATAACGCCGGCTGCATTCACCTTAAGCGGAATGAACTGACGCTGAGCATCAAGTTGCGTAGTGCCGCCTACCTGCTTAGCATACTGAACTGCAATGCGCCGAACAGCCTGCGTGAGCACGATAACAGCCATTACCACAAGGAACAGAACCACCATCTCCAAAAGGAAGATAAGAGATTTGTTCACTCCTTTCGCAACTGCCTCGCCAATAATAGCACCGGGAAGACGCGAGACGATGCCAATCATAATGAGCATCGAAATACCATTACCGATGCCCTTATCCGTGATTTTCTCACCCAGCCACATGCAGAACAACGTGCCGGCCGTGATAATAATCATGGTCGAGACGGTGAAAAACGTGCCCGGGTTGATGATGGCATCCGCGTTGATGGTAGCAATAAAGCCAACCGACTGCGCTAACACGATTGGAATCGTGAGAATACGCGTGTACTGGTTGATTTTCTTGCGGCCCGACTCGCCCTCCTTCTGCAATTTCTGGAAGTAAGGAACAGCAATCGTGAGCAGCTGCAACACGATACTGGCCGAGATGTAGGGCATGATGCCCAACGCGAAGATGGAAGCGTTGCTGAATGCTCCTCCCAAGAGGGTATCCAGAATGCCAAACAACCCTTCGGCACCTGTTTTCAGGCGGGTAGGGTCTACACCAGGCAACACCACGTACACGCCGAGGCGATAGATGGCAATGAAAAAAAGCGTATTGAGGATTCGCGTACGCAAATCCTCAATCGCAAAAATGTTTTTTATCGACTCGATAAACTTATTCATTGCCGAAGGTAGCTATTAGAGCGTTACCGCTTTGCCGCCCGCCTTCTCGATGGCTTCAACAGCCGACTTCGAGAATGCGTGAGCATGAACTTCTACAGCCGTGGCAATTTCGCCGCGACCAAGAATTTTGATTTTAGCGTTCTTGGAAACCAAGCCGTTAGACACGAAGTAAGCAGCGTCCATCGTAGTGGTGCTGTTCTTTTCGAGAAGAGTAGCTAAGGCATCAAGATTGATACCCTTATATTCTACACGGTTGATGTTCGTGAAGCCGAACTTAGGCACACGACGCTGAAGGGGCATCTGGCCACCTTCAAAGCCGGACTTGCGCTTGTAGCCCGAACGCGACTTGGCGCCTTTGTGACCACGGGTCGACGTGCCACCGCGCGTGGAGCCTTCGCCCCGGCCAATCCGCTTCTCGTTTTTAGTCGAGCCGTAGGCGGGCGATAAATTGCTGAGATTGAGCATGACGATTATAGTCTTACAGTTCGGTTACGAGGAGCAAATGCTGCACGCTTTTCACCATGCCCATAACGGACGGGTTTACTTCGTGGGTAGCAGTGCTGTTGAGTTTGTTCAGGCCGAGGGACTGAACGGTGCGCTTCTGACGCTCGGGGCGGTCAATGGCGCTGCGCACGAGCTTTACTTGAATTTGTGCCATGTCAATTAACCGTTAAAAACGCGGGCCAAAGAGATACCACGGGCTTGAGCGATTTGCAACGGGTCGCGCATTTTAGCGAGGGCTGCAAACGTCGCTTTCACCACGTTGTGAGGGTTCGACGAGCCTTTCGACTTCGCCAGCACATCCTTGATACCAGCGCTCTCGAACACGGCGCGCATTGCACCGCCGGCGATTACACCCGTACCAGCCGCTGCGGGCTGGATGAGCACGAAACCACCGCCGTAGCGGCCTTCCATGAGGTGAGGAACGGTATGCTTGTACATCGGTACTTTCACCACGTTCTTCTTAGCGTCGTCAATGCCTTTGGCAATGGCGTCGGTTACTTCGTTGGCTTTGCCGAGGCCATAGCCTACGTTGCCGTTGCCGTCGCCTACTACCACAATGGCAGAAAAGCTAAAGCGGCGACCGCCTTTCACCACCTTCGCTACGCGGTTGATGGCTACTACTTTTTCCTTGAAGTCGGAGTCAGCACCCATGCGGGAGTTGTCCTTATTCCGGTCGCGGTCGTTGCTGCGCTGACGGTCTCCGCCAGGACGATTGTTGTCGCGTTCTTGCGCCATGATAGTTTAGAAATTGAGGCCGCCTTCGCGAGCACCTTCAGCCAATGATTTAACGCGACCGTGGTAGAGGTAACCCGAGCGGTCGAACACCACTTTGGTAATGCCTTTTTCCAGAGCTACGGCGGCAACTTGCCGTCCTACGGCAGCAGCCAGAGCTACACCGTTGCCGCCCTCGGCGGTTACTTTTTTCGACGTAGCAGACGCCAGCGTACGGCCGGTGGTGTCGTCGATAATCTGAGCGTAGATGCCCGTGTTGCTACGGAACACCGAGAGCCGCGGCCGCTCGGACGTGCCAGCCACCTTGGAACGGATGATGCGCTGAATCCGCTTGCGGCGTTGTGCCTTATCAAATGCCATGATGCGAACTTATTTAGAGGCCGTTTTACCAGCTTTGCGACGGATGATTTCGCCCACGAAACGTACACCTTTGCCTTTGTAAGGCTCAACTTTACGCAACGAACGAATTTTAGCAGCTACCTGACCCAATAGCTGATTGTCGATGCTGTTGAGCGTGACAATCGGGTTTTTGCCTTTGTCGGTAACGGCCGTAGCAGTTACCTCTTTTGGCAGGGCGATGAAAATGTTGTGCGAATAGCCCAGGGCCAACTCCAACGTCGAACCAGAGAGGGAGGCTTTGTAACCTACACCAACCAGTTCCAGCTTCTTCTCGAAACCGTTGCTCACACCGAGCACCATGTTGTTGATGAGCGAGCGGTACAGGCCGTGCATGGCCTTGTGGCGCTTCTGCTCCGTGGGACGGGTCACCAGGAGGGAACCATCTTCGATGGCAACGGCGATGTCGCGGTCTACTTGCGTAGTGAGCGAGCCCTTAGGGCCTTTCACCGTCACCGCGTTGTCTTTGTCGACCGAAATATCAACCCCAGCAGGGACGGAAATCGGCAGTTTACCAATACGTGACATAATTGAATTTGCTAAAGCGGTTCCGGATTAGTACACGTAGCACAGCACTTCGCCGCCCACGTTCTCGGTTTTGCACTCTTTCTCCGTCATCACACCCTTAGAGGTCGAGATGATGGCGACGCCCAGGCCGCTGAGTACGCGGGGCAGGTTGTCGGCGGCCACGTACTGACGCAAGCCGGGCGTCGAAACGCGCTGCAGCTTGGTGATGGCAGGTGCCTTCGTGGTCGGGTTGTACTTCAAGGCAATCTTGATGATGCCCTGAACCGAAGAATCATCAAAACGGTACGACTGAATGTAGCCCTTGTGATAGAGCACCTTCGTGATTTCCTTTTTGATGTTGCTGGCCGGAATTTCTACCACCCGGTGGTTCGCCTTCATGGCGTTGCGCACCCGGGTCAGGTAGTCGGCAATGGGGTCAGTGTTCATTATGTGTTAAATACGTCCGCTTTTTTCGGAGCGCAAAGATAAGAAAATTTCGCCGGGTGCCCAACGGGACCAACGAAATTTCGGTTAAGACTACTTGGCACGTCCGGCGACGGCTCGGCCAATGGTTTCTTTTGGCAACCTGCCAAATGGTTTTCGAGGCAAGCCTCAGGTTTTGGGAGTGCAAAGGTAGCAGGCTCACAGGGGTTTTGCAAGTGTTACGTTGAAGTTTCCTGCATGCTGTATGTAGATGGTGCGGCCCGCACTGCCTGCCCGGCTATATGTGCTTTGTGTGAAAAGCCCCAGCCGTCAGCACGGCTGAGGCTCAAAACAGCTTTCTTCTCGGTCTCTTCTGCCTCTTTAGTTAAGCAGCGTTTAGCTGTTAGGCTTTTTCGGGCAGGTAGGTGGCGTCGGGGTAGTTGCCGAGTATGGGCTGGCCAACAGGACCTTTGGTTACTGCTTCCACCAGTAGCTTACCGCCTACGAAGGCTCCTTTCCAAGATTCGCCCAAACCTCCAAACACTTCTTCGCGGTCACCACGCGAGCGCAACTTGTTGATGCCTACCTTAAAGGAGCGTATCTCGCGGGCCGTGCGGCGGGCCAACTCCTCATCATCGGAAGCAATAGCGGCTACGAGAGCGCCATTCGAGATATTCATCTCTCCTACCAACTCCTCCATCCGGTCAACCAGCACGATGCTGTCGATGGGACCAAAGGGCTCTTTAAAATAGAGCTCACTCTGCCGGGGCAGATTTACCAGTGCGCGGGGCATGGCATACGCCGACCGGTCCTGGCCGGGCAGGAAGAGACTATCGTCGAACTTACCCTCATAAATAGGTGTGGCACCGGTCTTAAGGGCGTCAGCGTAGAGACGGTCAAGGTCTTGGGCTTGTAAGGAATTGATGACCGGACCAAAGGCTAGGTCCGGCAGTTTGTCATTTGCATTATCAACCAACGTAGGATTGCCCACCTTCAGGTTGCGCACGGCTTCGGTATAAGTTTCGAGGAATTGGGGAAATAGCCGCCGCTCCACCACGAAACGCACATACGCGGTGCAGCGCTGCTTGCCATAGTCGTAGCCTTTTTTGATTTGGTCGGCCAGAGCACTCCAGTCGCTGTAATCCCAGATGCCGTAGGCGTTGACACCCTCCATTTCGAGCATGTAGCGCTTATCAGTGGTAGAAAGCGCATCGGCAATGTTGCGGGCATTTTTGCGGCCGCCCACGAAGCTGAGGCAATCGATGGCGGGGTGCTTTACCAGCGCGTCGCTCAACTCACCACCGGCGCCACTCACCAGCGTCACGGGCAAGCCGGTCCGGCGCATTAAGGCAAATGCCAAACTCAGGGAGATAAAGCCCCCGTCAGTGGGCGTCTTGGCTACAACCGAATTGCCGCACAAAGTTTGGACCAGTACGGCGTGGAGTAGCACCGACATGGGATAGTTCCAGGACGCAATGTTGGACACTAGGCCCAAAGGGGTACGATTCCTCAGCATCGAATCAATGTTATCGACGTACCATTGCGCGCCCTCCACGGCTCGGTCAATGTCGGTGAAGCCTAGCTTATAGGTCTTACCGATTTCCCACATCAACAATTTTCCGATGAGCTCTACTTGGGGCCGTAATAAGTCCAAGGCATCCTGAACCTTGTTGCGACGCTCATCATGGCTGATAGCGGCCCAGGCGACGGATTCGTTCTTAGCAGCCACCACAGCGCGAATAGCCTCGTCTTGGTTCAGCATGGGCAAACTCCCCAGTACGGTACCATCAATGGGCGAACGAAACTCACGAGGCCGGCCGGTTTCCTGCCAACGCCCCTCCATCAAATTAAGGAAACCACCCTCGGCGGTGAATATTTCCGGAGTCACCTGCTTCACCTGGGCCAGCAGGGTGGCGTATTCTACCTGGGGAGAAATGATTTTGGGCATGGGCTAGGTACTGGTTTGCAATAGAGAGCGTAGGTGAATGATGAGTATAGACATCAAGCACGAGTTTAACAAATTGTTTTCCAGCATGAAACAGCCTTGTGCAACCGCTACGCCAGCAAAGGCCCTAGTACCGTGAGATTCATTACACCGCCCACCTATGTTGCCGCCTGATACGCAACACTCAGCATGTTCCTACAGCCTTTCGGTAGCTTCACAGTCTGCTGCAGTAGGGGACTCTGAGTTCTATAATTTCAGGAATTTGTAGAGTGACCGCCAGTCAATTTATCTCCCCCGCCCCCACCACCCGCCGCCCCAGCATCTGATGAAACGGGAGTGGCAAGAGTCAAACGTACATATCACCGCGCCAAGCGCATTGGTATTACCCGGACGATGATGTCACCCAGAAAGAGTAGCTATTTCACACGTCTGAATTGAATATCATAATTTCCCATCATTGTCATCGTCCCGTCTTTATTGGGATAAAAATCAAATAGAATAATCATACCTGCATGGTTTTCTCCTTGTACGCGTAACACCTGAGCATCCATCAGTACTTCTCCTGGCAGATTGAAATCATTTGATTTAACGTTGTAAACACCTTGCCTTTTTTCAATCACAACTGAGATATTTGGAGCTTCAGATGTTTTCTCGGAAACCCATTCTCCAACCAGCAACTCCTCAAATTTTGTTTTCCCTGAACAGGAGCAAGTATGGATGAGGAGAATGATTGAGAAAATGTATAGTAGCTGTTTCATACTGATTTGTTATATAGATTGATTGCACTTGAATAAAACAAAGATAGCCGCCCCAACTAAAGTTGGGACGGCTATCAAACTACTAAGCGAGAAGCCTAAACCGGGTACTACCAGCTCGACTTGGTCACACCGGGAATCTTGCCGGCGAGGGCCATTTCGCGGAAACGCACGCGGCTGATGCCAAACTTGCGCATGTAGCCGCGGGGGCGGCCGTCAATCATGTCGCGGTTGTGCAGGCGCACGGGCGAAGCGTTTTTGGGCAGCTTGTCGAGACCTTCGTAGTCGCCGGCAGCTTTCAGTGCCTTGCGCTTCTCAGCGTAGCGGGCCACGGTGGCAATGCGCTTGCGCTCCCGTGCTTTGATGGATTCTTTAGCCATAAGAGGTAGGGATTAAGCGTCTTTTTTAGCGTTGGCGAAAGGCATACCGAAAGCCTTGAGCAGCTCGTAGCTCTGCTCGTCATTCTCGGCGCTGGTCACGAACGTGATGTCCATGCCCGAGATGCTTTTGATTTTGTCAATCGAGATTTCGGGGAAGATGATTTGCTCCTTCACGCCGAGCGTGTAGTTGCCACGACCATCGAAACCCTTGTCGTTGATGCCTTTGAAGTCACGTACGCGGGGCAGGGCTACCGTCAGCAAACGGTCCATGAACTCGTACATTTTCTCGCCGCGCAGCGTCACTTTCGCACCGATAGGCATGCCTTCGCGGAGCTTAAAGTTCGACACTGATTTCTTGGCGATAGTGGCAATGGCTTTCTGACCGGTGATAACCGTCAGCTCTTCCACGCCGTTGTCTACCAATTTCTTGTCAGCTACCGCAGCGCCAATGCCACGGTTGATGCAGATTTTGGTGACACGGGGTACCTGCATGATGCTCTTGAACTGGAATTTCTCCTGGAGCGCGGGTACGATGTCTTTTTTATAAATGTCTTTGAGACGGGCCATGATGCGGGGGGCTGCTTAAGCCGTTTTGGCAGTGGCACGCTTGGCCTTGGCAGGCGCAGCCGGAGCTGCGTTAGCTGCCGCGCCTTTGCGCACCCGCTCACCGGTGGTGGGGTTGATAGCCTGCACGTTGCTCACGTGCATGGGCGCCTCCATCTTGGTGATGCCGCCCTGGGGCGATTTGGCGCTCGGCTTGTTGTGTTTCGTCACCAGGTTCAACCCCTCAACGGTTACGCGCTGGGTTACCCGGTTTACCGACACGATTTTGCCGGTTTTGCCCTTTTCGTCGCCAGCAATCACCTTCACGGTATCGCCCGACTTTACGTGCAGCTGCACGGGGTCTGCTTTTCTGATAGCCATGATTTAGAGTACTTCGGGTGCTAGGGATACGATTTTCATGAACTGACGCTCACGCAGCTCACGGGCCACTGGGCCGAAGATGCGCGTGCCGCGGGGCTCGTCGTTGTTGTTGAGCAACACGGCAGCGTTGTCGTCGAAGCGAATGTACGAACCGTCCTTACGGCGTACTTCTTTCTTCACACGCACTACTACGGCCTTGCTCACGGTGCCTTTCTTAGCGTTGCCCGAAGGAATAGCCGACTTGATGGCTACTACAATCTTGTCGCCAACGCTGGCGTATTTCTTGCCCGTGCCACCCAAAACGCGGATGCAGAGGACTTCCTTAGCGCCGCTGTTGTCGGCCACCGTCAGGCGGGATTCTTGCTGTATCATCGAATTAGATTATTTAGCGCGTTCAATAATTTCCACCAGGCGCCACCGCTTGGTTTTGCTCAACGGGCGGGTGCTCATGATGAGAACCGTGTCGCCTTCGCCACACTCGTTTTTCTCGTCGTGGGCGTGGAATTTCGTGGTTTTGGTCACGAACTTGCCGTACATGGGGTGCTTCTGCTTCTGCACCACAGCCACGGTGATGGACTTGTCCATCTTCGAGCTCGTCACCTTGCCGGTGATTTCCTTGCGCATGTTGCGCGAGGCTTCAGCAGCAGTTTGGTCTTGGGTTGTTTCGTCGGTTGCCATCGGAATTAAGCGGGGTTAGAGGCCTGCTCGTTGTTCCGACGAGTCTGCTCGGTGAGCAAGCGGGCGACGTTTTTACGGTTGGCCTTGAGGCGGGCAGGGTTTTCCAGGGGCGAAATCGCATGAGCGAAACGCAGCTGCTGGCCCGTAGCCTGCTCGGTTTTGATTTGCTCTTTCAGCGCGTCGGCGGAAAGGCCTTTGTGGTCGGTCTTGTTCTTCATGACTTAAGCGGCGTCCGTGTAGTCGCGGCGAACCACGAATGAAGTACGAACCGGCAGCTTCTGAGCCGCCAGACGGAGCGACTCCTTAGCTACTTCCAGCGATACGCCGTCCGACTCGAACATGATTTGACCCGGCTTCACGCAGGCTACCCAATACTCGGGCGAGCCTTTGCCCTTACCCATCCGCACTTCAGCAGGCTTCTTGGTAATAGGTTTGTCGGGGAAAATGCGAATCCATACTTGCCCTTCGCGTTTCATGGCGCGGGTCATGGCAATACGGGCAGCCTCAATTTGGCGAGCCGTAATCCAAGACACTTCCAGCGACTTGATAGCGAACGAACCGAAGTCGATGGAGCTGCCGCGGTAGGCCAGGCCAGTCACGCGACCCTTTTGCATCTTGCGATACTTGGTCCTTTTCGGTTGTAACATTTTATTGAAATTTTAAAGAGAATCGAGAGAAAATCAGAACGTCATGCTTCGCGGCGCGCTGCATGACGCTCTTACTTAGAAACGTCTAGCGACGCGGGCCACGGCCGGCACCACCGGCACCAGCACCCTGCGCGGGGCCGTTGCGACGGGGACCAGCGTTGTCGCCACCACCGGCGTTGCCACCACGGTCGTTGCCACCACGGCCACCAGCACCACCGTCACGACGGGGGCCACGGTCACGGTCGCCCCGCTCGCCACGAGGGCCACGGTCGTCACGACGTCCGCCGGTGTCGCCACCGGGGTTGGTGAGCTGCTGGTTGGGCGAAAGGTCAGGCTTGCCGAATACCTCACCGCGCATTACCCACACCTTGATGCCGATTTTGCCATACACGGTCTGAGCTTCCGACAAAGCGTAGTCGATATCGGCGCGCAGCGTGTGCAGCGGCGTACGACCTTCTTTGTACTGCTCCGAACGGGCAATTTCCGCACCGCCGAGACGGCCACCGCACTGAATCTTGATGCCTTCGGCACCAACACGCATCGCAGCCTGAATCGACATCTTCATGGCGCGACGGAAGGAGATACGAGCGGCCAGCTGCTGGGCGATGCTCTCGCCGACCAGCTTGGCATCCAACTCCGGACGCTTGATTTCGAAGATGTTGATTTGAACGTCTTTGCTGGTGATTTGCTTCAGCTCGTCCTTAATCTTGTCAACCTCCTGGCCGCCTTTACCAATTACCACACCCGGACGAGCCGTGTTGATGGTGATGGTGATGCGCTTCAGGGTGCGCTCAATCACAATGCGGCTGATGCCACCTTTCTGAATGCGGGCGTTGATGTACTTGCGGATTTTCTCGTCCTCCACCAATTTCTCGGCGAAGTCCTTGCCTCCGTACCAGTTCGAGTCCCAGCCTTTAATAACTCCCAAGCGGAAGCCAACCGGATTTACTTTCTGTCCCATATTAAATTAGGATTTGGCGTCGGCCTTAGGGTTTTCGGTAGTTTCAGCTTGGGCGCGAGCCGCTTTCGAACCAACTTTCTCCACTTTCGTGTCGATTTTCAGGGTCACGTGGTTGCTGCGCTTGCGGATGCGGTGGCCACGGCCCTGGGGGGCGGGGCGCAGGCGCTTCAGCTGGCGTCCTTCGTCCACGAAGATTTCGCTGATGTAGAGGTTTGCGTCCTCAATCCGCTCTTCTTCGTTGTGCTGCTGCCAGTTGGCCAAGGCCGAAAGGAGCAGTTTCTCAATCTTCTCGGCGCCGATATTGGCTTCGAAGCGCAACAGGCCGAGGGCCTGGGTCACTTTCTTGCCGCGCACGAGGTCGGCCACCAGTCGCATCTTACGAGGCGAGGTCGGCACATTGCGGAGTTTTGCTACTGCTTCCATCTTAGCGCTTGCCTTTATCTTTTTTGGCGACGTGACCACGGAAGTTACGCGTCGGGGCAAATTCGCCCAACTTGTGTCCTACCATGTTCTCGGTCACATACACCGGGATGAACTTATTGCCGTTGTGAACAGCGAATGTGTGGCCAACGAAATCGGGGGAAATCATCGAGCGGCGCGACCAAGTCTTCACCACTGATTTTTTACCGGCCGTTTCGAGTGCCATGACTTTCTTTTCCAGCCGGAAGTCAATGTACGGCCCTTTTTTGAGTGAACGTGCCATATATTACTTCTTGCCTTTGCGGCTCACAATCAGGTTCTCCGAATACTTGTTCTTGTTACGGGTCTTCTGGCCCTTAGCCAAAATGCCGTTACGGCTACGCGGGTGACCACCCGACGATTTGCCTTCGCCACCACCCATGGGGTGGTCGACAGGGTTCATCACCACACCACGAACGCGGGGGCGACGACCAGCCCACCGGTTCCGGCCAGCCTTACCCATCACAGTGTTCATGTGGTCGCCATTCGACACGGTACCAACGGTAGCCATGCAGGTAACGAGTACCATGCGCATCTCGCCGGAAGGCAATTTGAGCGTGGCGTACTTCTCTTCGCGGGCTACGATTTGGGCGTAGGTACCAGCCGAGCGGGCCATGGCCGCACCCTGACCGGGCTGCAATTCGATGTTGTGGAGGATGGTACCGAGGGGAATCTCGCGCAGCGGCAAGGTATTGCCCACTTCGGGAGCCACGCCGGGGCCCGATACAATCTTCGCGCCTACCTGCATGCCGGCGGGAGCGATGATGTAACGCTTCTCGCCGTCAGCGTAGCTGAGCAGGGCAATGCGGGCGGTCCGGTTCGGGTCGTACTCGATGGTCTTCACCGTGGCGGGCACACCGGCCTTGTCACGCTTGAAGTCCACGATACGGTACTGGGTTTTATGACCACCGCCGATGTAGCGGTTGGACATTTTACCGGAAGAGTTCCGGCCACCCGATTTGGGGAGGGAAGTCATCAAAGACTTCTCCGGCGTCGACGTTGTAATCTCGTCGAACATCGGCGCAACGCGGTGGCGTTGCCCTGGGGTTGTTGGTCTGAGTTTTTTAAGTGCCATTACTAGCTAGTTGTGCTTTTGCGGCGGAAGAATCTTTTGTTGGCGAAAGGCCTACAAGTTGCCGTAGAAGTCGATTACATCGCCTTCTTTCACGGTAACAATGGCTTTCTTGCCGTGAGCACGACGACCGGAAACCTGGCCGCCTTTAGTGCCTTTCGACTTCATTTTGCCAATGGTGCGCATCGTGTTGATGTCGGTAATCGTCACGCCGTACAGCGTTTCAATGTCCTTCTTGATTTGCACTTTGTTGGCGGTGCGCTCCACTTCGAAAGTGTAGCGACCTTTCTCGTTGAGGCCAGTGGCCTTTTCAGTAACGATGGGGCGTTTCAGCGTGCTCATTATTCGGCGGTGCTATAGAGTTCAACCAATGAAGCCATGCCGTCTTCCGAAATCAGCAGCGTGTCCGTGTTCAACAGGTCGTGGGTGTTGAGGCCGATAGGCGTCGACACTTTCACTTTCTGTAGGTTGCGGGCGCTCAGGAGCACGTTTTTGTTAACCTCACCGGTCACGAGCATGGTCTTTTTGCCATTGTTCAGCTTGAGGCCGTCCATTATGGCAACGAAGTCCTTGGTGCGGGGAGCATCCATGGCAATGTTCTCCACGATGGAGATTTTGCCATCCTTCGCCAGGCTCGACAGAGCCGAGAGACGAGCTACGCGCTTGGTCTTCTTGTTCAACTTGAAGCCGTAGTCGCGGGGCTGCGGACCGAACATCCGACCACCACCAACAAACACACCCGACTTCATGCTGCCGGCACGGGCGCCGCCCGTACCTTTTTGCTTCTTCAGTTTCTTCGTGGTGCCGTGCACCTCGTTGCGCTGCTTGGACTTATGCGTACCCTGGCGCTGGTTGGCCAGGTACTGCTTCACGTCCAGGTACATCACGTGCTCGTTTACTTCGAGACCGAAGATGGCGTCAGACAGGGTCACTTTGCGGCCGGTGTCTTCGCCTTTGAGGCTATATACTGCGAGTTCCATCGTACTAGTCTATTTCTCGATTACCACGTAAGAATTCTTAGCACCGGGAATCGAGCCGCTCACCAGAATCAGGTTCTTGTCGCCTACTACGCGCATCACCTTCAGGTTCTGCACTTTCACGCGGTCGTTGCCCATCCGGCCACCCATGCGCATTCCTTTGAATACGCGCGAAGGCCAGGAGCAGGCACCAATCGAACCGGGGTGACGCAGACGGTTGTGCTGACCGTGGGTCTGGCCACCAACACCCTGGAAGTTGTAACGCTTTACAACACCCTGGAAACCCTTGCCTTTGGAAGTGCCAACTACGTCAACAAACTCGCCTTCCTCGAAGAGGGTAGCGTCGATGGTGGCGCCGGCGGCGTAAGTCGATTCAGCGTCGAGGCGGAATTCAACCAGTTTTTTCTTGGGGGTCGTACCGGCTTTAGCGAAGTGACCAACCAATGCTTTGGTGGTGTTCTTCTCTTTTTTCTCGCCGTACCCAATTTGAATGGCGGTGTAACCGTCATTCGCGATAGTCTTAACCTGCGTCACTACGCACGGACCCGCTTCGATGAGCGTGCAGGGAATGTTTTTCCCATCCGGAGTGAAGAGGCTTGTCATACCGATTTTTTTACCGATGATTCCAGGCATTCTATTTGGTTATTAATGAACACTAAAAGAAAACGGCCGAGTGCCGTTTTCGCTAAGGGAGTGCAAAGATAGGAAAAAAGGCCGGGCCATCCCAATGATGGTGAGAAATAATTTCGTGGTGAGGCTGTTAGCTCGGTAACAACTCACCCTTGGTCCCTCTTTTTAGGGAGAGGCGAGCCAATGCTCAGTAATACATAAAAACCCAGCGGCGATGAAAGTACTAACGATGACGAACCCGCAGAACAACAGGGCGGCGCAGTGTGGAAGGGCAAGAGTTAAGGTGAATTGTATTCAAACGGAAGTGGTGACACCTAGTGCATCAGCTATTGAACGCTACCTTCCGATATGCTAACTGATTTTATCGACAAATATCAAACAGCCAAAATTGTCCTGCTTCAAACGACTTACATGCACTTGGCAGTAGGTGATGGAGTGTTCAAAATTGCCTTTAAGGATAAAGCAGAGTATTTTCTGAAACGCGGAAAGAGTGGTCCACTGTCATACTACACAAATCATCCCCTACTGTTAAACCATAACGAACCTCGAACAACATTATACATCAACTCTAAACCGCCTGACCCACAGAGCTTACTGGAGGACATAGTGACAGGTATAAACGCTATCTACCAAGATTGGCGTGATTGGCGCACAACCCTTTTCGGAAATCGCAAGCAAGCTGCTGCCGCTTTAGCCCAGCAAAACCTATTGCATGGCAACGGTATCCTACTTGATTATGCTCCCGCACCAATAGTTCGAGCTGTTATAGCTGCCTGCGAAAAGCATGGTGTAGCAACAAGATATTTTGGCTCATTGGAAGCTATTCCCTCACCTCGCGGAGAATTCAAGGTCTTATTCATTGGGCCATATTATGTAATCGCCCGCGATTTTCGAATTTCTACTGTTTCATAATTCTAAAGAAAAAGCCCCACTGCAACCAAATGCAGTGGGGCTTTTTCTCAATTAAGACTGAAACCGAATCCTCAGACTTTGATTTCTACGTCAACGCCGCTGGGCAATTCCAGCTTCATCAGGGCATCAACGGTCTTCGACGAAGTCGAGAAGATGTCCACGAGGCGCTTGTAGGTGCAAAGCTGGAACTGCTCCCGGCTCTTCTTGTTCACGTGGGGCGAGCGCAACACGGTGAACTTCTCCTTTTGGGTCGGCAAAGGAATCGGGCCGCTTACGATGGCACCGGTTGCCTTCACAGCTTTCACGATTTTCTCGGCCGATTTGTCTACGAGGTTGTGGTCGTAGGACTTCAGCTTAATGCGGATTTTCTGGTTCATTGGGGGTTTTGGTCCGATTGACCAAGTTAGTGACCGGTATTATTTACTTCCTTTTACTTTGGCAATGATGGCTTCGGCCATGTTGGTCGGCACCTGCTCGTAGTGCGAGAACGTGAGCGAAGCCGAAGCCCGACCCGACGAAATCGTACGGAGTGCAGTAACGTAGCCGAACAGCTCGGACAGCGGCACGTCGGCCTTAATCAGCTGGGCACCGCCTTTGGTGTCCATGCCTTTCATCAGACCACGACGACGGTTCAAGTCACCGGTTACGGGACCCGTGTACTCGTCGGGGCACACCACTTCCACGCTCATGATGGGCTCGAGCAATTTCGGGCCAGCCTGGCGGGCAGCTTCGCGGAAACCACCACGGGCGGCGAGTTCGAACGACAGGGCGTCCGAGTCAACGTCGTGGAAGGAACCGTGATAGAGCTTAACTTTCATGCCCTCAATCGGGAAGCCGGCCAACGGACCTTGCTTCATGGCTTCTTCAAAACCCTTCTGGATGGGGGCAATGAATTCGCGGGGGATAACACCGCCCACAATGGCGTTGTCGAACTCGAAGCCGGGCTTTTCCGGGTCGGTCTCTTTCGGACCGAGCTCAAACACGATGTCGCCGAATTTACCACGGCCACCGGTCTGCTTCTTGTAGGTTTCGCGGTGGTCGACTTTCTTGGTGAGAATCTCCTTGTAGGCCACCATTGGGGCACCCTGGTTGATTTCCACTTTGAACTCACGACGCATGCGGTCGATGATGATTTCCAAGTGCAACTCGCCCATGCCGCGCAACACCGTCTGACCAGTCTCAGGGTCGGTGTGTACTTTCAGCGTGGGGTCTTCCTCGATGAGCTTGGCGATGGCCATGCCCATTTTATCAACGTCGGCCTGCGTTTTCGGCTCAATGGCGTAGCCAATTACCGGCTCGGGGAAGCTCATCGACTCGAGGACGATGGGGTGCTTCTCTTCGCTCAGCGTGTCGCCGGTGCGGATGTCTTTGAAACCAACACCTGCCGCAATGTCGCCCGCCTGGATTTTGTCAATCGGGTTCTGCTTGTTGGAGTGCATCTGCATCAGGCGCGAGATACGCTCCTTCTTGCCCGTGCGGTTGTTGAGCACGTACGAGCCAGCGTCGAGCACACCGCTGTAGCAACGGAAGAAGCACAGACGGCCTACGAATGGGTCAGTAGCAATTTTGAACGCCAGGGCAGTGAACGGCTCCGTGTTGTCGGGGTGACGCTCAATTTCGGCCCCGGTATCGGGGTCGGTGCCGATAATGGCGGGCATGTCGAGCGGCGACGGCAGGTAAGCCATAACGGCATCCAGCATCGTCTGCACACCCTTGTTTTTGAAGGCCGAACCGCACAACACGGGCGAGAACTTCATGTCGATTACCGCCTGGCGGATAACGACCATCATTTCCTCTTTCGTGATGGAATCGGGGTTGTCGAAGAATTTCTCCAGCAACGCGTCATCATACTCAGCAACGCTCTCAACGAGCTTCTGACGCCACTCGGCTACCGTCTCAACGAGGTCCTCGGGAACGGGGATTTCGTCGTACGACTTGCCTTCGGTTTTGTCGTCCCACACGATGGCTTTGCCAGTCAGCAAGTCAACTACGCCTTTGAAGGTGTCTTCAGCGCCAATCGGAATCTGGAGGGGAATGGGGTTAGCACCCAGCTTCTCCTTGATTTCGTTTACGGCCTTGAAGAAGTCGGCACCGGCGCGGTCCATCTTGTTCACGAAGCAGATACGGGGCACGCTGTACTTGTCAGCCTGACGCCATACAGTCTCCGACTGCGGCTCAACGCCCGAAACGGCGCAGAACAGTGCCACAGCACCATCGAGCACGCGCAGCGAACGCTCAACTTCTACCGTGAAGTCAACGTGGCCGGGGGTATCAATCAGGTTGATTTTGTACTGCTTGGTATCCGGCGTCGGGTCACCCTTGATGTCGGTAGGGTAGTTCCAGAAGGTAGTGGTAGCAGCCGAAGTAATCGTGATGCCGCGCTCCTGCTCCTGCTCCATCCAGTCCATCGTGGCGGCACCATCGTGCACCTCCCCGATTTTGTGGGTTTTACCGGTATAATACAGAATACGCTCCGACGTCGTGGTCTTACCGGCGTCGATGTGCGCCATAATCCCGATGTTGCGGAGGTAGTAAAGTTCTTTGTTAACGGCCATGATATTGGTTAGGGCTTATAAATTTGGGGTCTCAGGTCTCGGGTCGTTTAACAGAACAGTCCGTCAAATAAATCCAAGTCCCTAAGACCCCAAACCCAAATTTCCAGTTTAGAAACGGAAGTGCGAGAAGGCCTTGTTAGCCTCGGCCATGCGGTGGGTGTCGTCTTTCTTCTTAACGGCAGCACCTTCACCTTTAGCGGCGGCGATGATTTCGCCAGCCAGCTTGTCCTTCATGGTCTTCTCACCACGACGACGGGCGTACTGAATCATCCACTTGGCACCTACCGAAATGCGGCGGTCAGCGCGCACTTCAATCGGAACCTGGAAGGTGGCACCACCTACGCGGCGGCTCTTTACTTCCACGGTGGGCATCACGTTGTTCAACGCTTTGCGCCACATTTCGAGGCCGCTCTCCTTGGTGCGCTGCTCCACGAGGTCGCAGGCATCATAGAAGATGGTGTACGCGAGGTTTTTCTTACCGTCGTACATCATGTAGTTCACAAAGCGGGTTACCAGCGTCTCCTTGTACTTAGGGTCCGGCAGCAAGATGCGCTTTTTTGGTTTTGACTTTCTCATGATTGAATATAGTTGTCAGTTGCTTGCTGTCAGTTGTCAGTTGCTGAGTCGATTACACGACCTGACAACTGACAACTAACAACCAACAACTAAATCATTTATTTCTTCTTCTTAGCGGGTGCGCCTTTCGCTGCTGCGGCAGGCTGACCGGGCTTCGGACGCTTAGCACCGTACTTAGAACGACGCTGGGTCCGGCCGCTTACACCGGCGGTGTCCAGAGCGCCACGGATAATGTGGTAGCGAACACCTGGCAAGTCTTTAACCCGGCCACCACGAATCAGCACGATGCTGTGTTCCTGGAGGTTGTGGCCTTCACCGGGGATGTATGCGTTTACTTCCTTACCGTTGGTAAGGCGCACACGGGCCACTTTGCGCATAGCCGAGTTCGGCTTCTTAGGCGTGGTGGTATACACGCGAGTGCATACGCCCCGACGCTGCGGGCACGAATCAAGGGCGGGCGACTTCGACTTGGTAGTCAAAGCCTCACGGCCTTTCCGTACTAACTGATTGATGGTTGGCATTTAAGGAATGGTTTGTTTGGAGCCGTTTGCCCCTAAAATTTGGCTTGCAAAGGTATGATTATTTCGCCGCAATAGCAAACAGGGTGAGGATGTTAATTTTCACTAAGCCAGCTGCCCTACCCACACTACACCCAGTTGGACAATAATTAACGGTTCGCCCTTGCTGCCTTCAACTGGCCAGTGCGGTTTTCTTGAGGCCCACTTGCCCATTTCCGCGAAATCTTCGGGGGTGTAAACCATAACATATTCTTTAGCTGTCCATCGCAAATCATATATACCAGGCAACGATTGATACTCAGGAGGCAGTGGCAACTCCAACACTTCGCCAAATCGTCCCTCGTAGCGGTTTATCATTTTTTCCACTGCAACCACTACTTCCGACTCGCCGAAATTTGGGTCAAAAATCCAGACCGCCAGATAAAAGTCTGTGTATCGACAGACTAACCGCACTATGTGCGCAAGGGTAAATTTGCGGCTTACCCCCTTGGTTCGATGTCGTTACTCACCCACTTAGCCGACGTGCCGGACTTCCGGCGGCAGAATAAAAACTTTCGCCACAAACTATTAGACATTCTCGTTATCAGCGTGCTAGCTGTGCTGAGCGGGGCCGACGATTTTGAGGAAATCGCCTGGTTTGGCCAGCAGAAAGAACCCGTCTTTCGGCGCTACCTCTCGCTGGACAACGGTATTCCGTCCGACGATACCTTCCGGCGGGTCTTTCAGCACCTGGACGCGGCGGCGTTCAACGCGGCCTTTCTGGCCTGGATGCGGCAGGTGCTGCCCGCCGACCAACTCGGCCAGGTTTGTATCGACGGTAAGACCCTGCGCGGCTCCGGCCCGCAGGCGCTGCACGTGGTGTCGGCCGTGGCCAGCGCCCAGGGCCTGAGCCTGGCCCAGGTGGCCACGGCGGGCAAAGGCCACGAACTGGCGGCCATCCCCGACGTACTGGCCCTACTCGACGTACGCGGCTGCCTCGTCAGCCTCGATGCGCTCAGCTGCCAACCTGCCATCGCGGCCCAGATTTGCCAGCAAGGCGGTGATTACCTGCTGGCCCTCAAGGAGAACCAGGCCACGCTCTTGGCCGAGGCCGAACGCGCCCTGGCTCAGGTGCCCGCTCGGCAGACGCTCGAATCCTGGAGCCTGGCCTCCCACAACACCCCGCTCTGCACCCAGGTCAGCGTCCAAACCGACCTGCGCTGGGTCGATGAAGAAGGCCGTTGGCCGGGGCTGGCCGCCCTGGTCCGGGTCGCGACCACCCGCCACCCGGTCGACGGACCGGCCCAGTCGCAGGCCGTGCGCTACTACCTCAGCAGCCGCGCGAGCCTGACCCCGGCCCAGGCCACGGCCGCCGTGCGCGACCACTGGGCCATTGAAAACAAGCTCCACTGGCACCTGGACGTGACGCTGGGCGAAGACGCCCACCGCTTGCGCCAGGCCCAAGCCGTGGAAAACCTGGCCCTCGTGCGCAAAATGGCGCTTAACCTGCTGCAACAGGACCCCACACGGGTCAGCATCAAGAAAAAACGAAAGCGGCTCGGATGGAACGATGCCTATTTAGAAGAGCTGCTGACCCAGATTTGCCACCAACTTGCATAGTGCGGTTAGTCTG
>NZ_JNLX01000192.1 GCF_000715495.1 Hymenobacter sp. IS2118
TTGCCATCGGTTACTCATGGCGCAGACGCGCAGGGTCAAGACGCGTTGGGCGCCGTTTTTGCCCCAGCGTTGGCCCGCCCGCTTCATGCGGCGTTGCATCACCGTGCGGTGGGCGGCCTCAATGGCACCCGAGCCAATCAACAAGCCGCGTTTGCGGTAGGCTTTGTAATCCATCCGGTCGCGGTTGGCTTCGAGGTAAGCACAGACCGATTCGCACAGGGCCGGGGCGATGGCGAGCTGCTTTAGATGGGCTAAGACATGGTCTAATTTACTGTCCAGCAGTAGCTTGCGTTGTTCTTTAAACCAGCCGGAAGCCGCTTTTCCGCTCCCCCAACACGCCTTGCCGGCCTGGCCAATGTGTTCCATGGCATGGTAGAAGTCCAAAATCAGCGTGGCCCGGGGACAGGTTTTTTCGATGAACTGGCGCAGCCAAATGGCCCCGTCGCTGATAAAAACCAGGTCGCGCCCCTGGTCTTTGTAGGGGGCGAGTTGCGCCGCAAATTTGTCCCCAAACGCGGCTGCCGTCCCCAGATGGCCCACAAAAATCGACGCGGCAATGTGCCCGCCGCGCTCCTCGACCACGCTCGTTTGCAAGGCCGTCGCGGCAAAAATGCGGCCCAACTTGGCTTCCTTGTACCCCTCGTCGGTGAGCAGCATCGCCCCGTCGGCCTGCGCATAGACGATGCCCGCTGGGGCGGCTTCACAGGCCGGGCAAGCCGGAACCTGGTCCAGGTCATTGGCGATGGCCTTCCCGTAAAAGCGCGTGAGCCGGTCAATCTGACTGGCCCCTACGGGCACCCCCAGCATGGTTTCGGTCAAGGCGGCAGCCTGTTGGTAGACCTCGAATTGCCCTAAAAAAACCAGCTTCTCCTGGAGGTAGGGGCTGATGCCAAACCCGTTTGGGTGCACGCTAAAGGCCTCACTATTAGCTACTTGGATTTGGCCAAAGCGCGTCATCATC
>NZ_JNLX01000193.1 GCF_000715495.1 Hymenobacter sp. IS2118
TGAAGCCGCCCCAGCGGGCATCGTCTATGCGCAGGCCGACGGGGCGATGCTGCTCACCGACGAGGGGTACAAGGAAGCCAAGTTGGGCCGCATTTTTGCCGCGACGGCCTTGCAAACGAGCGTGGTCGAGGAGCGCGGCGGGCACATTGCCGCGTCGATTTTTGTGGGCCATCTGGGGACGGCAGCCGCGTTTGGGGACAAATTTGCGGCGCAACTCGCCCCCTACAAAGACCAGGGGCGCGACCTGGTTTTTATCAGCGACGGGGCCATTTGGCTGCGCCAGTTCATCGAAAAAACCTGTCCCCGGGCCACGCTGATTTTGGACTTCTACCATGCCATGGAACACATTGGCCAGGCCGGCAAGGCGTGTTGGGGGAGCGGAAAAGCGGCTTCCGGCTGGTTTAAAGAACAACGCAAGCTACTGCTGGACAGTAAATTAGACCATGTCTTAGCCCATCTAAAGCAGCTCGCCATCGCCCCGGCCCTGTGCGAATCGGTCTGTGCTTACCTCGAAGCCAACCGCGACCGGATGGATTACAAAGCCTACCGCAAACGCGGCTTGTTGATTGGCTCGGGTGCCATTGAGGCCGCCCACCGCACGGTGATGCAACGCCGCATGAAGCGGGCGGGCCAACGCTGGGGCAAAAACGGCGCCCAACGCGTCTTGACCCTGCGCGTCTGCGCCATGAGTAACCGATGGCAACTGGTGCGACAGCAAATTGAACCCTTCAATCCCGCAAGAGAGGCCTAGCGACAATTTGAATTGCACCCGTTCGTAAGCCGGCAAAAACTTCTATTTCAAATAATAAACCGGAAAGCGCATCCGGAACAAACGAATTTTGACCATCACTTCTCGCTGTCTCCAACAACCGGAAGTGGTTTCGCTTTGCTCCTGATTATCTTATCCATGCGCCAGTTCCTCGCCGTCCTCGTTTCCTGCTACCTGCTGCTTGCCGGCACCTTCCGGGCGCAAGCCGATGCGTTCGACCGTGTTGAAGCCGTGGCGGTTACGTCTCCCGCCGGAGGTGTTCGCCTCAATGGCACGCTGCGCTTGCCCAAGGGCGGCGGCCCATTTCCGGCCGTGGTGTTGCTGGCCGAGCGCGGCGCCGACCTCAGCGACCCCAACTCGGGCAGCAACCAGCTGCTGGGTAGTCTGGCCGATTATCTCGTCAATCAGGGTATCGCCGTGCTGCGCCTGCACGAACGCGGCCAGGGCGGCTCCGGCGGCTCGATTGCCACCACCACGCTTGCGGAGCGGTCGGCCGACGCCATTGCGGCCCTCAACTACTTGCGCACCCGGCCGCAGCTCGATGTCACCCGTTTGGGCCTCATCGGCCACGGCGAAGGCGGCAACGTGGCCCTGCTGGCGGGCGCGCAGCCGCTGGCCCCCAGCTTTGTGGTGGCGTTGGCCGCCGCCGGCCTTCCCGGCCGCGAACTCCTTGCCAGCCAACCCATTATGTATGGCAAAGTACTAGGCGATGACTCGACCGATGTGCAGCGCCGGCGCAAGTACCGGCAGGAGCAAGCGGTGGCGCTGGTCGAAGCCGAGAAGCTGCGCGCCCACGGCTCCAATGCCGCGCAGGTGCAAACCTACCTCGACCAGCAGCACCTCCGCCAGAAGGCGGCCATGCGCCGCGATGCAGAAAGCAGCCTCAAGCACCAGCGGGACATGCTCGAAATTGTGCGCCAAACCCCCGACAACAGCCAGGCTCAAGCCATTTTGAGCAATATGATGCGCCAACGCTACCCGAATATTGCCCCGGCCGATGTGCAGGCCACCGTGCATACGCTCACCACGCCGGCATACCGCAACTTCCTGGGCTTCGACCCCCAGCTCGCACTGGCGCAGGTGCAGTGCCCGGTGCTGCTGCTACAGGGCGACGAGGATGCGGAAATGAATGCCCCACTAAATCTGGCCCTGCTGAAAAAAGGTCTGCGCCGCAACCCCCGCGTGGCTGAAATTCACTACGCCGGCCTGAACCACGCCCTGCAAATCACCAGCGCCATTGCGGCCGGCATGTCGCCTCCGCCCATTTCCCTGGATGCCCCGGCCGACATCCGCGCCTTCATCGCGGGTCAGAAGTAGCCATTCTGAAGCCAACAAAAAAGCCCTTCTCTGGACTGAGAAGGGCTTTTTTATTGGCTTCAGAATAGCCAGGAATTAAGCGGTGGTACAAAAGCAAACGCACACTGAATAACTGGCAACCAACTGCTAATCAAAAGCAAGGCTTGCAGCCTGTAGCTCAAAGTTTATGGCTCACCGCTTAACCTTGCTAGCTATTGCCGCCGTGCTGGGGCTCCAGCATTTCTTCCACAATTTTCTTGTTGAAGGCGGGCAAATCTTCGGGCTTGCGGCTGGTGATGAGGCCGTGGTCGCACACCACTTCCGCGTCTTCCCAGTGGGCGCCGGCGTTGCGCAGGTCGGTTTGGAGGCTGGGCCAGCTCGTGACGCGCTTGCCGCGCACCACATCGGCTTCTACCAGCAGCCAGGGACCGTGGCAGACGGCGGCTACGACCTTGCTCATACCGGAAAACTCCCGCACGAAGGCTACCACGTCTTTGTCCATGCGCAGGATATCGGGGTTCATCTGGCCGCCGGGCAGCACCAGGGCGTCGTAGTCGGCGGGCTTGGCGTCGCCAATCACTTTGTCCACGTCTACTTTGCTGCCCCAGTCTTTGGCCGGGCCGTCCCAGCCCTTAATGGAGCCGCTTTTGAGGGAAATAACGTGCGTTTCGGCGCCCTCGCCTTCCAGGTACTTCTTCGGTTCTTCAAGCTCCGACTGCTCGAAGCCGTCGGTGGCAATGATGGCAATTTTTTTGCCTTTGAGTTTGTCGCTGCTGAAAATGCTCATTGGTAGGGGGTATTGAAAGGAAAGGCCGGGGATATGCCCGGCCTCCTTGTTTTACGCTCTCAGCGGCCGTTGGTTGGGCGACGGGGCGAAATGAGGACGCCCAGATTTTATTTTTCAAGTATCTTCCGAGCTATGAATCGATTTTTACGCGTGCTCTTTTCTACTGGATGGGTATTGCTGCTGCTGGCCGGGCTGGCCCCGCTGAGGGCCTCGGCCACGCACCTGGTGGGCGGCGAGCTGGAGTTGCAGCACCGCAATGGCAACAATTACACGCTCCGCCTCAACCTCTATTTCGACGACGTGAAAGGCGACCCCGGCGCCCTCGACCGGGAGATTTCGGCCGGCATTTTTGCTAAAAATAATAACCAGCGCCTCGGCAACATTGTCCTGCCGCTCGTGTCCAACACGTTTGTGAACTACACCGACCCGGCCTGCGCGGTGGGTTCGCTGCGCACCCGCAAGCTGGTGTACACCCGCGACCTGGTGCTAACCCCCGGCACCTACAACAGCCCCGACGGCTACTACGTGGCCGTAGAGCGCTGTTGCCGCAACAGTGACATTAGCAACATTGTGGCCCCCGAAGCTGCCGCCCAGGCCTTCTACCTGGAGTTTCCGGCCGTGGTGCGCAACGGCGTAGCATTCATCGATTCCACGCCCCGCATCTTTCCGCCGCTTAGCGACTACGCCTGCCGCAACGAGGTTTTTTACTACGATTTTGGCGGCGATGACTCCGACGGGGATTCCCTGGCCTACGACATGGTGACACCCCTCAACGGCAGCACGTCGGTGCAGTTCCCCTCGCTGCCCCAGGTGAGCCCGGCCCCCTATGCCCCCATCATCTGGAAGCCCGGTTTCGATACCGAAAACCAGATTGTGGGCCTGCAGTCCCTGCGCATCAACGCCCGCACCGGCCGCCTCACGGTGCAGCCCGCCGAGCAGGGTCTGTTCGTGTTTGGGGTGCGCTGCTCGGAATACCGCGCCGGCCGGAAAATCGGCGAAACTCGCCGCGACTTTCAGCTGAAGGTCATCCTCTGCCCCACTAACGCCACGCCCCAGCTGCTGGTGAATAACCCCGGCAGCCCCACAGCCTACGTGCCGGGCCGCGACACCCTGCGCCTGGTGCCCGGTGGCAACCGCTGCCTCAGCATCCGCTTCACCGACCCCGACCCCAACTCCCGCCTCACGCTGAGCACCCGCCCGGTCAACTTCAGCACCAACGGTCCCACCTTCACCACCAGCCGCACGGGCACGGTGCGCGCGGCCGGTGCCCCCGACACCCTCAGCGCCACGCTGTGCTTTCCCGAGTGCGCCGATTCGGAGGGCCGGGTTTTCCTGGTCGATGTTATCGTGGCTGATAACGGCTGCAGCCTGCCCCGGCGCGACACCGTGCGGGTGGCCTTCATTGCCACGCAGCCGCCCAACGTCCCGCCCTTACTCACTACCAGCTTTCCGCCCGCGCCCAGCCCGCCGGCCCCGGCCGGGCCCGTGGTTGTTCGCGTGCCCGTGGGCACCCGCTACACGGCCACCCTGGCCGGCACCGACGCCGACGGCAACCCGCTGGCCCTGACTGCCGACGCCCAAGGCTTCGGCCTCGCGGCCCAGGGCATGAGCTTCACGGCCCAGAACGGGGCCGGCCGGGCCGATGCCACCTTCGTCTGGGATGCCACCTGCGCCAACGTCACGCCCGACGGCCTGCTCGTCCGGTTCCGCCTCACCGAGGCCGGGCCTTGCACGCCCCGCAACCAGGAACGCCTGGTACGCTTCGAAGTAGTGCCCCTGGAAGACACCGTGGCCTTCCGGCCGCCCAACATCATTACGCCCAACAACGACAACAAAAACGACTTCCTGAGCATGCCCGACCTGCCGCCCGACTTCTGCGACCGCCGGTTTGCCGGCATCCAGATTTTCACCCGCTGGGGCCAGCGCGTGTACCAGTCGCCCGAGCGCAACTTTAGCTGGGGCGGCGGCGGAGCGGGCGGCGTGTACTACTACCTCGTCACTTATACCGATGGCCGCAAGTTCAAGGGCTGGGTGGAGGTGATTTTGTAGCGGCGGCCCTCCGAATGGAGCGGCAGCCGGTAGCGCCGGGCTACTTTTGCGCCTGCAAAGCAGCGCCAATAGCTGCCCGTACGTCTGTTGCTCCTATGATTCGAATTCTCCTTGCCCTGCTGCTGGCCGGCTCGCTGCTTCCGGCCGCGGCCCAAACGCTGTACATGCCCCGCGACATTCAGCGGGCCTACGACCGAGGCACCCGCAGCCCCGACGGCCGCCCCAGCCCTAAGTACTGGCAAAACCGCGCCCGCTACGACATCACGGTGCAGGCCGCCCCGCCGGCTCGCGACATTCGGGGCCGCGAAACCATTACGTACTTCAACAACAGCCCCGACACGCTGCGGCAGGTGGTGATGCGCCTGACCATGAACATTCACCGGCCCGGCGCGGCCCGCGACGGCGACGCCAGCCCCGACTACCTCACCTCCGGCCTCGTCATCGACACGTTTGCGGTGAACGGCCTGGGCCGGCCGGCACCTTTTGCCGATGGCGGCACCGCCCGCAGCCTGCCGTTGGGCAAGCCGCTCGCACCCCGCGACTCGGTCAAGTTCACCATTGCCTGGCACTTCCCGCTGTCGCTGGAGAGTGGCCGGGAGGGCGTTATCGACCCCAATACGTTCTTCCTGGCCTACTTCTACCCCCGCGTGGCCGTGTACGACGACTACGCCGGCTGGGACCGACTGCCATTTGTGGACAGCAAGGAGTTCTACAACGATTTCAACGACTACCGCCTCAGCGTGCAGGTGCCCGCCAACTACATAGTGTGGGCCACCGGCACCCTCCAAAACCCCGACCAGGTGCTGCAAAAGGCCGCCGCCAAGCGCCTCAAGCAGTCTTTCACCAGCGACAAAGTCATTCACGTGGCCACTGCCGCCGACCTGGCTAAAAAGTCCATTACCGCCCAAAACGCTACCAATACCTGGGTGTGGACGGCTAATGACATTTCCGATATGACGGTGGGCCTGAGCAGCGGCTATGTGTGGGACGCGGCCAGTGTGATGGTGGACGCCCGCACCAAGCGCCGGGCCAGCATGCAGGCCGCGTTTGCCGATTCCACGGCCAATTTTCACCAGTCGGTGAAGTTTGGGCAGTACGCGCTGGGCTGGTTTTCGGACCCCAAAAACTGGCCCGGCGTGGCGTATCCTTTTCCCAAAATGACGGCATTTCAGGGTTTTGCCGACATGGAATACCCGATGATGCTGAACGACAGCCCCCAGGAGGACCCCAAATTTGGGCAGTTTGTGCAGGACCACGAAATCGTGCACACTTACTTCCCTTTCTACATGGGCATCAACGAAAGCCGTTTCGCCTACATGGACGAGGGCTGGGCCACCACGTTCGAGCGCCTCATCAACACCAGCCAGAACGGGGCGGCCTACGCCGATGAATTCTACAAAAAATTCCGGGTCAACCGTTGGATAAACGACCGCAACTCGGCCCAGGACCTGCCCATCATCACGCCCAGCAGCGAGCTGCGCGCCGGCTACGGCAACAATGCCTACGGCAAGCCTTCGCTCAGCTACTTCGCCCTGAAAGACATGCTCGGCGATGCGCTATTCAAGAAGTGCCTACACGCATTCATGGCCGACTGGCACGGCAAGCACCCCATTCCGTGGGATTATTTCAACTCATTCAGCACCACTTCGGGGCAGAATCTGAACTGGTTTTTCCAGAACTGGTTTTTCACCAACAACTACATTGATTTGGCTGTGACGGCCAGCGGCAGCACCGTCACGGTACAAAACGTGGGCGGCTTCGCCATTCCTTTCGATGTGGCCGTGACCTACACCGACGGCACCACGGCCACCCTGCACCAGTCGCCCGCCATCTGGCAGGCCAACCAGAAGCAGGCCACCATCGCGCTGCCCAAAGCCGTGAAATCGGTGACCTTGCAGCAGGGCGTTTTCATGGATGCCACCGAGCCGGACAACACCTGGCCGCAGCGCTAAGCGCCTGGCGCGGGCGAAGTTTGCCCCTACCGTACTTCACCGCAGGAGGCGCAGAAGATTTCGCAGAAAGGCCGCAGAAGTGGTTTTGTTTTCTGCGAAACCTTCTGCGCCTTCTGCGATGAAAACAGCTCGTGCTATCTGCGTAACGGCAGCTACCTACTCAACCTCTTTACGCGCTTTTTTCAGCTCCTGGCGCACGGTTTTCACCCGCTCGTCGAAGCCGTCGGGGTCGTAGTCTATGCCGTCCACATCGAGCTGCTCCAGCAGGTCCATCATGGCGTTGGCGTGGTCGGTGCGGGTGCCGGCGGGCATGGTCACGAAGGTCAGCTCCGACCACAGCAGGGCCAGCAGGCGCGTGCCAGTTTCGTCGCGCATCTGCATTTCCAGCACCAGATTGGAGTTGTCGAAGTGGATGAGCTGGCTGGAAATGCGTACTTCCGTCCCCTGCCGTGCCGGCTTGAGGTAGCTGATATGGTGCTTGGTGACCACCCAGGCCGCGCTTTGCTCACGGGCCAGCTCGCCCATGTTCAGCGAATAATGCGCCGTGGTGTGGTCTTCGCGGGCATTGAGGAAGTAGTCGAGGTAGCGGGAGTTGTTGAGGTGCCCCAGCATGTCGCAGTCCTGGAAATAGATGCGGTGGGTGGTTTCGGGCGTTTTGATGAGGGCAGGCATGAGCTTAGAAAAGGGAAAGCAAGCAGTTATTCTGGGTTTGATTCTGGCCGTTGCGACGAAGCCCGGACCTTCAGCACGGCGTCCAGCACCACGCGGCTGTGCTCCACGGGCTGCTCGTCGCGCAGCTGTTGGATTTCGCGCAGCAGCAGCTCGCTGGCCCGCCGCCCAATGGCGTAGGCGGGCTGCGCTACCGAGCTCACGCTAGGGGTCAGCAGCTCACATACGGCCCAGTCGCTGAAGCCGATAACGGCCACGTCTTCGGGTACGCGGCGGCCCATTTCCTTGAGGGCGGTGATGGCCCCGATGGCCACGGAGTCGGAAACGGCGAAAATGGCGTCGGGCGGCTCGGGCAGGCGCATGAACTGCTGGGCGAAGGCTGCGCCCTCGGCGTGCGTCACGGCCTGGCACTCGGCCACGTACTCGGGGCGGAAGGGCAGGCCGTAGGCGGTGAGGGCGGCCTGGTAGCCAGCGAAGCGCTGCCGGGTATTTTCGGGGTGGGTGGGGCCTTTGATGTGGGCCACGCGGGTGTAGCCCTGGTCGAGCAGGTGGGCCGTGGCATCGTAAGCCCCCTGGAAGTCGTTGGTAACCACGCTGCTGGCCGCCAGCTCCGCGCTGGTTTTGTCGAAGAGTACCACGGGCAGGTCGTAGTCCTGCAAGGCCCGCAGGTGGTCCACGGCCACGGTTTCGTTGCTCAAACACACCAGCAGGCCGTCCACGCCGGTGGCGTGCAGCATCTGCGTCACGCGGATTTCCTTCTCGTAGCTCTCGTTGCTCTGGCTCAGAATAACGTGGTAGCCCAGCTCCTCCACCACGTCCACAATGCCGCTGATGACGTCGGAGAAAAACGGGTGTACGATGTCGGGCACCACCACGCCCACCACCTTGTAGGCCTGCTGGCGCAGCTTCACGGCCAGCGGGTTGGGGGTGTAGTTGAGGCGTTCGGCGGTGGCCAGCACGGCCTGCTTGGTGGCCAGGCTGATGTCGGGATAATCCTTGAGGGCCCGGGAAACGGTGGCGACGGTGACGCCCAGCTCCCGGGCAATGTCGCGAAGGGTGGCGCGCTTCATAGGGCGGGTGGGCCGGCCTTGGTTGCCGGGAGGGCCAAAGTTACTCGCCGGGCCCCGGTGGCAGCGCGCGGCTGATTAGGCGCAAAAATAAATGTGCTTCCGAAATCGGTTACGTAACCGATTTCGGTAAAATTTCTTCTGTATTTCAACTACTTAGGCTTGTAATAGCCATTTCTTTGACTCAATCTTTACGCCATCATTACGGCTTTCTCACTTTCAAAATTCCCACAATCATGAAGAATATTCTACGGTTTTTTGGCTTTTTGCTGTTGCTGCTGAGCGGGTGGCAGCAGGCTCAGGCCCAGGCCCCCATTGCGGGTAGCGTGACGGAGGCAAACGGGAGTCCGGTGATTGGGGCCACCGTGCTGCTGAAAGGCACCACCACCGGCACGGCCACCGATGCTACCGGTCGGTACGAGCTGCCGGCCCAAGCGCCGGGCAGCTACCAAGTGGTGGTTTCCTCCATCGGGTATGTGCGCCGCGAAGTGGCCGTGACGGTGAGCGGCACCACGGCCGTGAACCAGGACGTGACCCTGCTGGCCGACGTGCTTTCGCTCTCCGACGTGGTGGTGACGGGCGTGGCCAACCCGCGCTCCAAGCTGGAGTCGAGCGTGGCTATTACGACACTTTCGCCGCGCGAAATCCAGCGTTTTGCCCCACTCACGACCACCGATTTGGTGAAGGTGATTCCGGGATTCTACGCCGAAAGCTCAGGGGGCGAGGGCAACGGCAACGTATTTGCGCGGGGCCTGCCCTCGTCGGGCGGCTCGCGCTACGTGCAGTTTCAGGAAGACGGTCTGCCGGTGCTCGAATACGGCGATTTGATGTTTGCCAACTCTGATATTTTTGTGCGCCTCGACAACACCATTGGGCGCGTGGAAGCAGTGCGCGGCGGCACGGCTTCGGTGCTCACCAGCAACGCGCCGGCCGGTATCATCAACCTGATTAGCAAAACCGGCGGCAGCACCCTGGAGGGCAGCGTGCGCCAAACCATCGGCCTCACCTTCGACCACAAGCGCACGGACCTGGAGTTTGGCGGCCCGCTCAGCGACCGACTCAAATTCCACGTCGGCGGCTTTTACCGCACCGACGACGGCGTGCGCTCGCCGGGCTTCACCGCCAACAACGGCGGGCAGCTCAAAGCCAACATGACGGCCACCTTCGACAAAGGCTACGTGCGGGTGTATGCCAAGTACCTAAACGACCGGGCCGTGAGCTACCTGCCCATTCCCCTGCAAGGCGACCCCAAGGCCAAAGGCATTCCGGGCTTCGACCCCAACTTTGGCACCCTGCAAAGCGTGGAGCTGATGAACCTGAACGTGAGCACGCCCTTCGGCAGCGAAGTAAACGAGCGGCTCGACCGGGGTATGAACCCCAACGTAACGGCGTTTGGGGCCGAGGCCGGCTTCGAGCTGGGCGACGGCTGGAACGTGCGGGCCTCGCTGCGCAACGCCGACATCAAGGGCCATTTCAACGCCATTTTTGCCGCCGATGGCAACCCGCTGCCAGCCGACGAATACGCCCGCACCCGCTTCGGCCTCACCAACTATACCTACAGCTACGCCCGCGGCTTTGGGGCCGGGCAGCCCCTGCGCACCGGCGACCTGGCCGGCCTGGGCGGCAACGGCCTGGTGGCCCAGTACGGCTGGTGGAACGTGGACAACCCGCTGCAAAACTTCTCGGGCAAGTTGGAAGCCAGCAAGTCGTTTGCCGATAAATTCACGGTGACGGGCGGCTACTACTTCAACCAGAACACCGTGGCGGCCGTGTGGTGGTGGCACAACCTGCTGGTGAACGTGTCGGACAACACCCGCACGCTGAACCTGGTGGACAACACCACGGGCCAGTCGCTCACCACCAACGGCTACTCGCAGTTCGGCTCACTCTACCGCAACTATTCGGCCTCCACGCGCATCAACGCGCCGTATGCCAACGTGGAGTTTAAGCCGGTGGCAGCGCTCTCCATCGAGGCCGGCCTGCGCTACGACATGGGCCGCACCAACGGCTTCACTGAGGCCGATAAGAAGTATGACTACGACGTGAACGGCGACGGCACGATTAACCGGGCGGAGAGGGGCGTGAGCTACGGCAGCAAGAACGATATCCCCTTCGATTACAGCTACAACAAGCTCTCGTACTCGGCCGGCATCAATTACAAGCTGACCGAAAGTGCGGCCGTGTTCGGCCGTTTCAGCGAGGGCTACCGCGCCCAGAACGACCGAACCTACGCCTTTGGGGGTACCACGGCCACGAGCACCGGCGTGCCGGCCGGCTCCAAGCCCGACCGCGTGAACCAGGCCGAGCTGGGGGCCAAGCTGCGCACGGGCCGGATGTCGGTGTTTGCCACGGCGTTTTACAGCCGCTTCCGCGACATTGAGTTTTCGGACCTCGTGGCCGATGGCCGTGGCGGCTTCACCTCCATCAACCTCACCTACAATACCCGCGCTTTCGGCGGCGAGCTGGAATCAACCTTCGATTTGAAGCCGCTGCGCCTGATTTTCAACGCCACCCTGCAGGATTTGCAGTACCAGGACTACGTGTATAACCAGGACACCAACGGCGACGGGGCGCCCGATGTGCGCAACGACTTCAACGGCAAGCAGATTGAGCGCATCCCCAAATTCTACTTCACCCTGCGCCCCGAGGTGACGGTGGCCAAGGGCCTGGAGCTGGGCGGCACGTTGCAGTACTTCGGCAAGCGCTTCACCAACCCCGGCAACCAGCAGGAGCTGCCCGCCTTCGGCCAGTTCAACGCCGACCTGAACTACGCCTACAAGCAGTTCCAGTTCGCGGTTAATATGAATAATGTTTTCAACACCATTGGGCTGACCGAGGGTGACCCGCGCACGGGTCTGACGAGTGTGAACAGCCAATATTTCTACGCCCGGCCCATTCCGGGCCGTAGCGCCACGGTGGCCGTTGGCTACCGGTTTTAGCCCTCGGCCCCGCAACTGGCAGAAGGTGCGGTGGGACAAACCGACTGCCCGCCGCCCGTGGCCCTCTGCAAGGGGCGGCGGGCGGCATTGGTGGTGACGGGCCGTTCACCCCACCCCCTAACCCCCTCCCCTCCGGGAGAGGGGGAACTAGAATTAGCTTTAAAAGTCTAGTATATAGAGACTAATACTATAAATCTAGTTCCCCCTCTCCCGGAGGGGAGGGGGCTAGGGGGTGGGGTAAACGGGCCGCGAGCCAGAAACTTACAGTATCACGCTCTCTTCCCATCGCACCCGACGCATCCTCCAAAATCCCACCCGCATGGCTTCTTCCTCTACGCTGAGCACCCCGGCCGCGCGGGCCCGACCGGCGCTGTCCTTCTGGCACATCTTGAACATGAACGTGGGCTTTTTTGGCTTGCAGTACAGCTTCGGCTTGCAGCAAACCAACATGAGCCCCATTTATTCCTATTTGGGGGCCGATGCCGATAAGCTGCCCTACCTGTGGCTGGCCGGGCCGCTGACGGGCCTGCTGGTGCAGCCGCTGGTAGGAGCCTTTAGCGACCGAACCACCAGCCGCTGGGGGCGGCGCACGCCGTATTTTTTGGGTGGGGCGCTGGTTTGCAGCATCTGCCTGCTGGCCATGCCCTTTAGCTCGGCCGTGTGGATGGCGGCCAGCCTGCTCTGGATTCTGGACGCGGCCAACAACGTGACGATGGAGCCCTACCGGGCCTTCGTGAGCGACCAGCTGCCACCGGCACAGGTGCCCACGGGCTTTCTGACCCAGAGCTTTTTCACGGGCCTGGGCATCACGCTGGCCAATTTCACGCCCTCGGTGCTGGTGTACCTGGGCTTGCTGAGCGCCACGGCCCGGAGCGCCAACAACATCCCGTACACCACCTACGCGGCCTTTTTCATTGGGGCGGCCGTCAGCATCGGGGCCATTCTGTACTCGGTGCTGAAGGTGCGCGAGCAGCCGCTGGATGCGGCGGCGGTGGCCGCTATTCGGGCCGCGCCGGGGGGCGTGGGCGCTACGCTGCGCGAAATTGGCAGCGCCCTGCGCCACATGCCCCCGGTGATGCGGCAGATGGGACTGATGATGTTTTTTAACTGGTATGGCATCTTTTGCTACTGGCAGTACATTACGCTCTGCCTGGCCCGCACCATTTTCAACACCGCCGACCAGCAGTCCGACGGCTTTGCCCAGGCCCAGCTGCTGACCGGCCAGGTGAACGGCACCTACAACATCGTCACGTTTCTGAGCGCCTTTGTGCTGGCGGTGCTGGTGCGGCGGGTGGGGGCCAAAGCCGTGCACCTGGGCAGCCTGGCTTTGGCTGGCCTGGGCCTGCTGGCCCTGCCCGGCCTGCACGACCCGCGGCTGCTGCTGGCGCCCATGCTGGGCCTGGGCATTGGCTGGGCCAGCATGATGGGCACCACCTACGGCCTACTGGCCAGCGGCATTCCCAAGGCCCGCACCGGGGTTTACATGGGCATTTTCAACCTCTTCATCGTGGTGCCCATGCTCTTGCAGACGCTCACCTTTTCCTGGATTTACACCAACCTGTTGGCCTCCCGCCCCGAAAATGTCATTCGCCTGGCCGGCGCTTTATTTCTGGCCGCGGCGGCCGCGGTGCTGCTCATCAGAACTCCGGGGCAACTACCCGCCGCCGAAGCGAACGAAACCAGCGCTGGCAACTAAAGCAGTTTCGGAATCTGTGTGCACGCACCTCGGATTTGCACTAACAACCAACAACTACCACCTGGCAACCAATAACCATGTCCCACCCCGACGCCTCCTCCCCGGCCCTGGCCCTGCTGCACGCCGCCCGCACACCGGCCGGTTTCGTGGCGAGCGGGCAGGACGTGAGCAACTACCAGCGCGTCTGGACCCGCGACGGGGTTATCACGGGCCTGGCCGCGCTGCTGAGCGGCGAGCCGGCCCTCATTGCCACGTTCCGGGACACGCTATTTACCATTTTCGCCCACCAGCACCCCACCGGCTTTTTCCCTTCCAACGTGGACCCCGCCACCGGGCAGGCCAGCTACGGCGGCAACTGCGGGCGGGTCGATAACGTGAGCTGGGCCATAATCGGGCTGCTGCACTACGCCCGCCTGGCTCCGGACGGGGCCGCTTTTGCGGCGGCCTACCAACCGCAGGTGGAACGGGCCTTTCAGGTGCTCAATGCCTGGGAATTCAATGGCAAGCACTTGGTGTATGTGCCGCAAAGCGGCAATTGGGCCGACGAGTACGTGCAGCATGGCTATGTGCTCTACGACCAATTGCTGCGGGTGTGGGCGCTGGAGCTGGCCGCCGGCTGCTACCTCCGCCCCGCCTGGCGGGCGCAGGCTGCCACTATTCGGGCGGTGCTGGCCCGCAACTATTGGAACGACCCGGCCCGGCTGGACGCGGCCGGCCTTTACGCGCCCAACCTGCGGCACCAGCTGCGGGCGGCCCCTACCGGCTTCTGGCTCATGGGCTTCAACCCGGCCCGCGTGTACGGGCAGTTCGACCTGGCGGCCAATGCCCTGGCGCTGCTGCTGGGCCTGGGTACGCCCGCCCAAACGGCGGTGCTGTGCGGGCACTTGCGGCAGGAGCTGGCCACCCGGCCGGGGCTGCTGCCCGCCTTCGCTCCTACCATTACCGATGCGGACACACTGATGGCCGAGCTGCGCGACAACTATGCCTACGGGTTCCGCAACCGCCCCCACGAGTTTCACAACGGCGGCCTCTGGCCGGTATGGAACGGCTGGCTGGCGGCCGCCCTCTACCAGCAGGCCGCACCCGACCTGGCCGGCGAAGTGAGCCGGCGCCTGACCGCCGCCAACCGCCGCCACCCCACCGACCCGGCCGTCTGGGGCTTCTACGAAAACCTGCACGGCCGCACGCAGGCGCCCATTGGCGTACCCGCCTGCGCCTGGAGCGCGGCCGGCAGCGTGCTGGCCGCCGCCCACGCCGCCGGGCTTCGGCTGTGCTTCTGATATACCTTTTGCTTCTCCGCTATGCATCCGCTCCTGCACTCGGCTTCTGCGCCCCCCGCCGCTTACCAAGGCCACCTGCTGGCCATCGGGGAAGCGCTGGTTGATATCCTGACCACGGATTTTGTGGGCGACCTCTCGCAGGTTACCACGCTCCGGGCGCTGGCCGGGGGCAGCCCGGCCAACCTGTGCCGCTTCGTGCGGCAGTGCGGCGGCAACGCCCAACTGGTGGCCGCCGTGGGCCAGGACGGCCTGGGCGACATGCTGGTGCGCGCCCTGGCCGCCGCGGGCCTTAGCACCGCTCACATTGCCCGGCTGCCCGACCGCGCCACTAGCCTTATTGTGGTGGGCCGCAGCCACGCCACGCCCACATTCATCCCCTACCGTAGCGCCGACCGGTTTTTGCCACCCGTGCCGCCCGAACTGATTGCCGAAGCGGCGGTGGTGCACACCACGGCTTTTGCCCTCAGCCGGCAGCCCGCCCAGGGCCACATCCTCGCCGCCCTAGCCCAGGCCGCAATGCTGGGCCGGCAGGTGTCCGTCGATTGGAATTATGCCGCGCCCATCTGGCGGCGCAACGATAATGCGGCGGCCGTCTGGCAGCAAGTACTGGCGCGTCAGCCCCTGCTGAAGGTAAGCCTCGATGACGTGGCCCGCTTTGCGAGCGTGCCGGCTACGGTTTCGGCCGCCAAAGCCTTTCTGCACGACGTGCCGGCGCGGGTACTTTGCCTCACCTGCGGGGCCGCCGGCGTGTGGTACCGCAGCGGTAGCGAGGACTGGCAGCACTTAACGGCGCCGCCCGTGGAGGTGCAGGATGCTACGGGAGCCGGTGATGCCTTTTGGGCCGGGTTTCTGACGGCCTGGATGGCGGCGCAGGGCACGGCGGCGTGCGTGGCCCAGGGCATCCACACCGCCGCCCGCCGCTTACAGGGGCAACTGGTGTAAGCGCGTTCCTACCCTCCCACCCCAAAACTACTCGGCACGCCTAACACTTTGCGGAAAAATCGCTACCTTTTAGCCCTCAAATTTCCCGCCTTATGTTTACGCTAACCCCCGACCGCTCTGCCGTTCTGCACGCCCTTGCCGATACTATTATTCCGGCGATGCCCGATGGCAGCCCGGCCGGCTCGCTGGGCGTGAACCTGGAGAAGCTGGAAGCCGCCATTCAGGAGCAGCCGCTGGGCGCGCAGGCCGAATTTGGCCAGCTGCTCGACCTCATGCAAAAGCCCATTTTGGGCCTCACCTGGTTTGGGCCGCTGAAGCCGTTCCGCAAGCTGGCGCCCGAGCAGCGCGAGCAGCTGCTGCAGAGCTGGGCCACCTCCAACGTGCCGCAGCTGCGCAAGGGGTTTCAGGCGGTGCGCAAGCTGTGCACGCTGCTCTACTACGGCGGTAGCATGGCCGAGGTGCCCGCCGCCTGGGGCCATTTGGGCTACCCCGGCCCCGACGAGAAACCCGTGGACACGCCCAAGCCCATCCATACCCTGCGGCCCGAGCAGAACACGGAGTACGACTGCGACGTGCTGGTGATTGGGAGCGGCGCGGGCGGCGGCGTGGTAGCCAGCGAGCTGGCCCAGGCCGGCTACGACGTGCTGGTGCTGGAAAAAGGCCCCTACTGCCACGGCTGCGACTTCACCCAGCGCGAAGTGGACATGCTGGGCAAGCTGTATGATGCCAAAGGCGCGCTGAGCACCCAGGATGGCAGCATCGGAATTCTGGCGGGTTCCTGCCTGGGCGGCGGCACCACCGTGAACTGGGCCGGCGCCTTCCGCACCCCCGACTACGTGCTGCAGGAATGGGCCCGCGAGCACGATGCGCCCCATTTCACCACGCCGGAGTTCAAGGAAAGCATTAACGCCGTGGCCCGCACTATTGGGGTGAACACCAACTACACCCGCCACAACGGCCAGAACCAGGCCTTGTGGGACGGCTCGACCAAGCTGGGCCAGGAAGTGAAGCTGATTCCGCGCAACGAAAAAGGCCTTACGGATTCGGACAGCCACTTTCGTAGCCTGGGCTACAGCACCCTCGGCGATGGCCACGGCATCAAGCAAGGCACCCTGAATACGTACTTGCTCACGGCCTTCGAGCACGGCGCCCGCATTCTGGCCGATACCAAGGTGGACCGCGTGACCATTGCCCAGGGCCGCGCCACCGGTGCCGAAGCCGTGCACACCACCGAAGACGGCCGCCAAATCCGCATTTCGGTGCGCGCCCGGCGCGTGGTGGTGGCCGGCGGCGCCATTCAGACGCCCGCCCTGCTGCTGCGCTCCGGCCTGAAGCACCCGCACCTGGGCCGCCACCTGCACCTGCACCCCACCGTGGTGGTGGGCGCCCGCTACCCGCACCCCATGAACTCCTGGCACGGCCCGAGCATGAGCGTAGTGAACGACAACTTCACCATGCTGCACGGCACCAACTTCGGTGCTAAGCTCGAAACGCCGCCCACCCACCCCGGCTTGCTGAGCATGGTGCTGCCCTGGCTCTCGGGCCGGCAGCACCACGAGCTGCTGCGCGACGCCGACCACTTGGGCTCATTCATTGTGCTGACGCGGGACCGCGACGGCGGCCGCGTGAGCCTCGACAAGCACGGCGCCGCCCTGATTGACTACACCCTATCGGACTTTGACCGCGCCAACATGCTGGAAGGCGTGCGCGCCGCGGCGCAGATTCACGTGGCGGCCGGCGCCACCGCCGTGTACCTGCCCCACGGCACGCTGCCCGTCCTGCATGCCCACGACGGCACGCTGCAAAACCCGGAAGTGCTCGACAAGCTGCCGCACCTGGGCTGGAAGCCCAACCAGTTCGGCCTCTACAGCGCCCACCAGATGAGCACCTGCCGCATGGGCGGCGACGCGGCCACGCACCCGCTCAAGCTCAATGGCGAGACCGTGGAAGTGCAAGGGCTCTTCGTGGCCGATGGCTCGGCGTTTCCGGCCTGCAGCGGCGTCAACCCCATGCTCACCATCATGGCGCTGGCCCACTTCACGGCCCAGGGCATGAAAACCGGCGACGGCCGCTTCGGCCGCGCAGTACCTTTGGCCCCAACCTTGGGCCAGCATGCAACGAATTAGAACCGCCGTAACAACGCGCCGAATAGCCGTAACGCTGTTTTTTGGTGGTTTACTGCTGCTGGGGCTGCTGCTCACCCCCGACTACGGCATGAGTTGGGACGAGCCCGCCGAGCGGGAGGCCGGCTACGTCAGCCTGCAGTACGTGGCCCAGCGCCTGGCGCCCTACGTGCCCCAAAGCCCTTATCTGACCGGCTGGCCCGTGTTGCGCACCTACCGCGACGCCGACCACGGTGTGGCCTTTCAACTGCCCATGGCGGTGATGGAAGCCATTTTTTCGCGCCATGACTTACAACGCGCCTACTGGCTGCGGCACTTCCTCGTGTTCGGCACTTTTGTGCTCGGAACCTGGGCCATATTTCGCCTGGCTTCGGCCCGATTCGCTAGCTGGAAATGGGGGCTGGTAGCGGCCGGAATTCTGGTGCTGTCGCCGCGCATCTTCGCCGAGGCCTTCTACAACTACAAGGATTTGGTGTTCATGAACCTGTTCGTGCTGGGCGGCTACACCCTCACGCGGCTGTTGCGGCGCCCCACAGCAGGACGGGCCGTAGTCCATGCCCTGGTGACGGCTCTGGCCACCGATGTCCGCATTATGGGGCTGCTGCTACCGGTGCTCACGCTGGGCTTTGGCGCACTGGAGTGGTGGGCGCGGCCGGTGCGGCGGCCGGCCCTGGTGCGCACGCTGGCTCTTTATTCGGCGGCGACGGGCCCTTTGGTGGTGCTGTTCTGGCCGTATCTGTGGGAAGCCCCGCTGCAACGGCTCTGGGAATGTTTCGGCAGCTACCGGCGCTACCGCCAAACCATGCAGGTGTTCTACCTGGGCCAGATGGAATCCTGCCAGCGGCTGCCCTGGCACTACCTCGCGGTGTGGCTGCTGGTGACGACGCCAGTGGTGTACAGCCTGCTTTTTCTGGGTGGGGCCGGCGCAGTATTGCGGGGCTTTTTCCGGCGGCCGGTGGCCTTTCTGCGGCGCACGGCGGGCCGGCGCGACCTGCTGTTCGGGGCGTGGTGCGTGGGGCCGCTGGTGCTGATTGTGGCTATTCAGTCGGTGGTGTACGATGGGTGGCGGCACGTCTACTTTATATATCCGGCCTTCGTGCTGCTGGCCGTGCGGGGCTTGTGGGCCGGGGTACAAGCCTACCAGGCGGCGGCACCGGGCTCGGCACGGCGGCGGCTGGGGCAGCTTGCGGGGGTACTGTTGGCCGCAGGGGTGGCGCACACTGCCGTGCGCCAGGTGGCCGACCATCCGCATCAGTACGCGTATTTCAGCTTTCTGCCGGGGCCGGTGGCCGGGCAGCTGTTCGAGCGCGACTACTGGGGCATTTCTACCGTGCACGGCCTGGCGTGGGTGTTGGCGAATGATAAGCGGATGACCATTACCCTCAGCGACACGCTTTACAGCAAGGATTTTATCGGCAATAATTTGCTCCTGCTACCCGCCGCCGACCAGGCGCGGGTTCGATTGGTGCCCCACCACCAGGCACAGTATTTTCTGGGCATGTATCGCTGGCATCCGGCGCCTTACGAAGCCACTTATGACACGCCCGTTCATGCCGTTGAGGTGGACGGCTTGCCCATTCTCACGGTGTTTCGCCGGTAAAGGCAACGGTACCGAATGATGGTTCTGGAAGCGCCACGCTAACTTTTAGGCCTCTCCCACGGCCGCTCCTTTCCGGCCCCTCAACAAGGTGGTGGAACACGGTTTTTTCTGACTCAACGCACCTAATTGCAACACGCTCCGTACTCGTCTCACCCATTCTATTCCGACGACCTATGCGTTTTGCCTCTTTTTCCGTGCTGTGCCTGACTTCGGCGCTGGCCCTGAGCAGCTGCTCCCTGTTCCGCTCCCGCCCTGCTGCTGCCCCCGTCGTCGAAGCCGTGCGCACGGAGGATTCGCCCACACCCAAAACGGCCGCCCGCGACCTGGCCGATGTCATGACCACCGAGCTCCAGCTCACGCCCGACCAGACCCAACGCGTGCGCACCGTGCTGAACGGCACCGTGGAGCAGGCCAATGCTGCCAAAGCGAAATACGCGCCCAAGTCGCCGGAGCTAATGGCTGAGTTGAAACGCATCAACGTCAGCTCCCAACAAGAGCTGCAAGTGATACTGGGGCCCACCAAATTCAAGCAGTTGCAAGCCAGCCGCCGCAAAATGGCCGCCGAGATGCAGCAGCGCCGACAGTAGCCAAAACAGCCGTTGCTACGGATATTCCGGGGCCGAAATCAGCGCCAGAGGCGCCACATCGGTATCGTCGTACACATCGGCCAGGGGCAGCAGCAGGTTCAGGTCCGGAATATTCAGCACGTCGGCAGGGTCGCTGAGCACGGTGTAAATCCACTGGCCAGCATCATCGCGCCGAAACCATTCCAGCACCCAGGCCGTCTGCGAAACCAGCATGTAATGCCGCAGGGAGGGGATTTTCTTGTACTGATTGAACTTCCGGCTGCGGTCATACTCGGCCGTGGAAGGGGACAGGACTTCCACAATGAGCACGGGCTGGCGCACCAGATAAGGGTCGCGGCGGTCACCGGGGTCGCAACTAACCACTACGTCAGGATAGGTGTAGTGGAAATCGTCCTGCACGGCTAGCCGCACATCTTCCATAAAGACTTGGCATCCTTTGCCCCGAAGGCCCGCCCGGAGCGCTAGGGTAATATTCTGCGTAATCAGGTTGTGCGCCTTGGTACCGCCCGCCATCGCGAAAACCTCACCATCGAAATACTCGTGCCGCACCTCACTCCGGGCTTCCAGCGCAATGTATTCTTCGACGGTGTACTGACGTTGGGTTTCGGGCTGTCCCATAATTTGGTGGAAAATTACGTTCAAAGGTCAGTGTTATGTATTGACTTATAGCGAGCCATTGCAAGCAGCCTGCTTTTTAAGACTACCAAGACTCACGCACGGTATGAAATGCGCTTTTCCCGCAGAGGTAGCAGATTTTTTGACGTTCAACTCTGCGGACCTCTGCGGAAAAGACAGTTAGCATAAGTCGTCAGGTATTTAAAACGGGGGTTTCGTCACATCGAGGCCATTTTCTGACAGCAATACACCACACCGTGTCGCGCTACAAGTATTTCACCAGCAGCCCAATCAACTTGCGCACTTTGGGCGTGTAGGGCGGGTACATGGCTTTAATGCCGGTGAAGCCCACGCGCTGGCGCATCACGCCCTTTTCGTTGCTGAACGCCAGGAAACCGGAGTGGCCGTGGGCCTTGCCGAGGCCAGAGTTGCCCACGCCGCCGGTGGGCAGCTCCGGATGCGCAAAGTGCAGCACCGTTTCGTTGATGCCCGCGCCGCCGGCCGAGATATTGTCCAGCAAGTAGCGGCGGTTTTCGGCGTTGCTGCTGAATACATATTGGGCCAGCGGCTTGAGGCGGGCGTTGACGTAATCCGTCGTTTCGCTCAGGGTTTTGAAGGTGAGCACAGGCAGTAGCGGCCCAAAAATCTCCTCCTCCAGAATGCGGGCGCCGGCCGGCACGTTGGTCAGGATAGTGGGCTCGATGTAGTTGTGCGCGGAATCGACGGTGCCGCCGGCGGCTACGGTGGCGCCCCGGGTCTGGGCATCCTCAAGCAAGCCGGCCAGGCGGGCAAAGTGGTGCTGGTTCACCACGCGGGCCAAAGATTCAGATTGCTGAATGCCGGCCCCGTCGGGGTTGTAGGCGCGCTGAATGGCCGCCGTGAGTTCCTGGAGCAGCGCCGGCTGCACGCTTTCCTGCACCAGCAGGTAGTCGGGTGCCACGCAGGTCTGGCCGTTGTTGAGGAATTTGCCCCACACGATTTTCTCGGCGGCGTCGCGCAGGTCGGCCGTTTCGTCCACCACGGCGGGGTTTTTGCCGCCCAACTCCAGCGTGAGGCCGCTGAGATGCTGGGCCGCGGCGCGCATCACAATTTTGCCTACTTCGGGGCTGCCGGTGAAGAAAATATGGTCCCAGGGCAGCTTTAGCAACTCGGTGGCCACCTCCTTATCGCCCTGAACAAGGGCTACTTCCTCGGGCAAAAACAGCTCCTCGCACATGCGCTGCAGTAGGGCCGACGTAGCGGGCGTCTGCTCCGCCGGCTTGATGAGCACGGCGTTGCCGGCCGCGATAGCCGAGATGAGCGGACCCACGGCCAGGTAAAACGGGTAGTTCCAGGGCGAGATAATCAAAACCACGCCCTTGGGCTCGAACTGCACCCAGGAAGTGGTTCCCAGCAGCGCCATCGACGAGCCCACCGACCGTGGCTCCATCCAGTGCTTCAGGTGCTTGGCGGTGTGCTTGAGCTCGACCAGCGAAGTCCAGATTTCGGTCATGTCCGTTTCGGCGGTCGGCTTGCGAAAGTCCAGGTGCAGCGCCTCGTGAATGGCCGTCCGGTTGGCGTGCAGCCAGTCCTGGAGCTTTTGCAGGCGGGCACGGCGCTCGCTCACACCTTCGCGCCGCAGGGCCGGCGCCCGCTGGCGTAAAGCGTCAAATTGCGCCTGGAAGGCATTAGCCGCTGGCAAAGCGGCTGAGGTGGGCGGAGTAGCGGGCGCTGAAACAGTTGGTTGCATAAGCAGGAGCGATGAGCAAGCCGACCATTCGGAACCGACTCGCTGAAAGATACGTGGTTCACTCCCTAGAGTGGTTCCCGATTTGTTGGACGGAATTAAAAATGAAGAATTAAAAATTAAAAAACTGACTGTCAATTTTTTAATTTTTAATTCTTCATTTTTAATTCCTTCAAAAGCGGTACACGAACCCCAAAACCGCGCTAACGGGTGGCAAAAAACTTCCGGAGGGTTTGCCGCCGACGCCCCCGCGCCAAGTGGCGTCGGCCTGGTTGCCGATGCAAAATAGGTGGGCGCGATGCTGGCTATTTCACCACCAGGCTGCCGCGCAGCATGCCCATGCCGCAGGTAAACGTGAACGTGCCCGCCTGCTGCGGCAGCAGCTCCACCAGCGTGGTTTTAAAAGCCGGCAAGTCGCGGCGTATGCTGAAATCGGGCATCAGCAACTCCTCCGAGCAGGAGTTTTCCTCGTCGCGGTAGAAGCTGAGCTGCACGGGCTTGCCGCGCTCCACTTCGATGACGTCGGGCGAGTATCCGCCTTTCACGGTGATGTCTACTTCCTGCACGCCGCCCGACGAGGAAACGGCGCTGGCCGTTTGGCGGGCCGAAAAGAAGAAGTACCAGATAACGAAGGCAGAAAGGGCCAGGCCCGTCAGGGTCACAATGATTTCGGGGGTATCCATGTTTTTGAATTAAAAATGATGAATTAAAAATTAAAAATTAGTCCTGCGACTCCTGAATACAGTGGCGCTGCTACACGTGAATAGAGTGGCGCTGCTGCACGCAAAAACGCGCATTTTTAATTCAACATTTTTAATTTTTAATTGGAGCGAAGCTCCTGAGCCGCAGCGAATTGGTGAGTACCGATACCGAGCTCAGGGCCATGGCGCCGGCCGCCAGCATGGGCGAGAGCAAAATGCCGAAGAAGGGATAGAGCAGCCCGGCCGCCACCGGAATGCCCAGCGTGTTGTAGACGAAGGCGAAAAACAGGTTCTGCTTGATGGTGCGGATGGTTTGCCGGCTCAGCTCAATGGCCGTGACCACGCCCTGCAAATCGGAACGCATGAGCGTGATGCTGGCGGCTTCCATGGCCACGTCGGTGCCGCCGCCCATGGCCAGGCCAATGTCGGCCTGCGCCAGGGCGGGCGCGTCGTTGATGCCGTCGCCCACCATGGCCACGATGCGGCCCTCGGCCTGCAGCTCCTTCACTTTGCCGGCCTTGTCGGCGGGCAGCACTTCGGCAAAGTAGCGCGTGACGCCCACCTGCCCGGCCACCTGGGCCGCCGTTTGCGGGTTGTCGCCCGTCATCATCACCACTTCGATGCCCATGGCCTGCAGCCGCTGGATGGCGGCGGCGGATGTTTCGCGCACGGTGTCGGCCACCCCAACGAGGCCTACGGCTTGCTTATCCACGGCGACGTAGAGCACGGTTTTGGCCTGGGCCAACAGTTCATCGGCCTGCTGGCGCACGGCCGGGGAAAGGCTGATGCCGGCTTCGTCAAGCAGGCGGAAGTTGCCGATGAGCACCGCCTGGCCATTTACCGTGGCTTCGGCGCCCTTGCCCTCGATGGCCCGGAAGCCAGTGGCGGTCAGCACCGCCGCCTGCTGGGCCTCGGCGTAGCGCACCACGGCCTCAGCCAGCGGGTGTTCCGACTGCCGCTCCACGGCCGCCACTACCTGCAGCAGGGTGCTGGTGTCCTGGCCTGCGGCCGGGACGAAATCCGTCACCGCCGGCTCGCCGCGGGTGATGGTGCCGGTTTTATCGAGCAGCACGGTGTTTACCTGGTAGGCTTTTTCCAGGGCCTCGGCGTTGCGGATGAGCACGCCGTGCTCGGCCCCTTTGCCGGTGCTCACCATGATGGCCGTGGGCGTGGCCAGCCCCAGCGCGCAGGGACAGGCAATGATGAGCATGGCCACAAAGTTGACCAGGGCCAGCGGCAGGCGGGATTCTGCGGGAGCCAAATCAAACCACAATACGAAGGTGAGAATGGCAATAACGACCACCGTGGGCACGAAAATGGCGCTAACCTTGTCGGCCAGCCGCTGAATGGGCGCGCGGCTGCCCTGGGCGTCTTCCACCAGCTTCACAATCTGCGAAAGCATGGTATCGGCGCCCACTTTGGTCACGCGGAAGCGGAACGAGCCGGTCTTGTTGAGGGTGGCGCCGAACACCGGGTCGCCCGCTTTTTTCTCCACCGGCAGGCTTTCGCCGGTGAGCATGGCTTCGTCCACGGCCGAATGGCCTTCTTCGATGAGGCCGTCGGTGGCCACTTTTTCGCCGGGACGCACCACAATGAGGTCGTTGAGCTGCACCTGTTCGATGGGCACGTCCATTTCCTGGCCGTTGGAGCGCACCACGCGGGCGGTTTTAGCCTGCAGCCCAATCAGGGCTTTCATGGCCGCGGAAGTCTGGGTTTTAGCCCGCAGCTCCAGTACCTTGCCCAGCAGAATCAGGGCAATGATGGTGGCCGTGGTGTCGTAGTACACTTCCGGCATCAGGCCCCGGCTGGTGAAGAAGCCGGGCACCACGGTGGCGGCCAGGCTGTAGAGAAAGGCCGCGCCGGTGCCCACGGCAATGAGCGTATCCATGTTGGCGGACCGGTGCCGGAAGCCGTTCCAGGCCGAGGTGTAGAACTCGCGGCCGCTGTAGGCCAGCACGGGCAGCGTGAGCAGCAGCAGGGCGTAGTTGAGCCATTGCATGTTGATGCGCGCCATCATGGCGGGCCACAGCATAAGCATGCTCAAGGGCATGATGACGGCGGCCAGCCCCGCGGCCACCCAGAAACGGCGCTTGAGCTTGCCGTAAGCCAGGGTTTTCTGCTGGTCGATTTCGGCCTGGCGGTCGGCGGCGCTGGTGTCGGGCTTGCGCTCCGTGACGCCGTAGCCGGCCTGCACCACGGCTTCTTTGAGCGTGGCCGGGGTGGCCTGGGCGGGCAGGTAGTCGACGGTGGCCTTTTCGGTGGCAAAGTTGACCACGGCCCGTTGCACGCCGGGCGTGCGGCTCAGGGACTTCTCGACGAAAGACGCGCACGAGGCGCAGGTCATGCCTTCAATGTCGAGGGTTTCGGTTTTGGTGGTAGGTTCCATAAGTAAAGCAAAAAGGGAGCAAGGCAGGGGCAGCTTTGGCTGAAACCCAGGCTTGAAATCACGCAACAAAGGAACGAGCCACCAGTGCGAACCCTGGTACGGAATCCGACCTAAAACATGCAAAATTCGCACCGTGCCACTTTCAAGCCCAGCCAACAACATCTGACTCCACAGTTGCATAATTTGGCCCAGCGCCCTGGGAGTTGCAAACGGAGCGTAGCCGCAGATAAGGCCGCTGCGGCCATCCGATGCAACTTTTGGCCACAGCAACAGGAAGCCCAAGCGGCGCTGTGCGAAACTCTTTCAGCGTAACTGCAGTAATGACTGGGCCATTTGCGTCGTAACGTGTGCTTACTTTTGCGGTTGCTTAGTCCCCGTCATGTTCCGTAGCCTGTTCCCCTTCCGCCGTTTGCTGGCGACGAGCTTCCTGCTCGTCTTCGTCAACGTGTTTGCGGGCCAGTGCTACTGCGCCGGGATGCGCCAGGCGGCAGCAATTGGCTTAGCGCAGAACAAACCGGCCGCCCGGCCCGCCCCCATGGCACCGGGCCACGCCTGCTGTCAGGCCACGGCTCGCAAGGGCAAAGTGGCCACGCGCCCGGACGCCAAGCAGCAGCACCAGCAGAAGCATTCCGATAAGGGCGACTGCTGCAAGGACAAGTCGGCTACGCTACTCTCGTCGCTGACGACGCCGGCGGAGAAGCAGCTGTTTGCCCTCGCTCCGGCCCTGCTGCCGACGGCCACGGCCTTCCATTTTCGCCCCGCCGCGGGCGCGTGGAACCCGGCCCGCGCGGTAACCCTGGTGCTCCGGGAGCACCTGCCGCCCAAAATCCCCGACATCCGAATTTTCATTCAGTCCTTGACGGTCTGATTGGTTTGACGCGCTGAGGCTCGCCCCGGCATAGCATTGCTATGTCCCGGGGCGAGCCTTTCCGTTTGTCCGCCGCGCCGGCCTTTTGGGGGCTTTATTTCTTGGATTACCCTGAAAAGCTCCCGCAAACCGGCTGCCGGCTTGTCGCCGCGAGAACTACCGTAGGGGCTGCTAAGGCAGGCTTGGCTCGCAGCCACAATTCGGCACAGCCACAGCAATTCTTTCCTCTTTTTATTTTTACTATGAAATTTATTCCTTCAATCGCCTTTGCTTTTAGCGGGCTATTGCTGCTTGGGGCCTGCTCTTCCAGCAGCACCACCACCGAGCCCCGCAAGGAAGTCAGCTACATCCGCGGGCCCTACAACGCCGCGTTTTTCCGCCGGCACGGCGACTCCGAAGCCCTGTCGGCGGGCTTCCACTTCCACCACGGCCGCGAGCACGACGTGCTGCTGCAAACCAAGCTGGCCGACCGCGAAAAAGTGGACGCCGACTTCGACGCGGCCGTGTTCGACTTCGTGAAAAACCAGAAGTCGAAGGTGGGCCCCTCCATGGAGTTGTTTGGGCCCTACACGGCGCGGGTGATGTGGCGGCTGTTTCGGACCATTGACTGGACCCACCAGCACCACGAGCAGACCTACGACATCATGGCCAGCCAGCGCGTGGCCTGGGCCAAGAAGAAGGAATGGACCGACCGCGCCGTGAAGCTCTATTTGGCCCGCAATAAGGAGGTGGCCCGCTCAGTGGCCCCGCTCGACATTACCATGCGCCGGGCGGCCTGCATGATGAAGCCTTACTTCACCTACTACCGCAACTTCTACCCCAAGTCCAACTCCCAGGCCTGGGTGGCGCACTGGTGGCACCCGGCCATTTATGAGGCCCAGATGCTGAGCGGCAACGCCGCCGGCGGCCAGGAAGCGGCCATCAAGTCGGTGAACGACCTCATGTTCAGCGACGTGTACAAGAACCGGCCCCAGCGCATGATTCTCAGTCGCGAGCTGATGCCGCGCTACTCGCGCATGTCGCCGGAGTCGGCCAACATCTTCGACAACCTGCACATGCTCCACGGCCTGGCCTACGACATCCTCAGCTACGAGGGCTGGACCGAGCAGCAGCAGCGCGACGAGCTCTACCGCGTCATCGACGCCATGAGTTACCAGCCCGGCGACGAAAAATACGTGCGCAAGTTCGAGCTGCCCTACCCCGACGTGGACCTGCGCCAATACCCCGCCTGGATGGCCGGCCCGGAAGGCTCGATGTCGAAAATCATGATGGAAATGATGATGGAGATGATGCCGATGATGATGCCCGACCTGGCCCCGGACATGAAGGAGAAGATGATGGCGCAGTTCCAGATGAAGATGCGCCCCGGCATGGAGCCCGGCGAAACCGAAGGCTCGCTGCACGACGCCATGATGAAAATGATGCCCGGCATGAAGATGATGCCCGGCGCGCTGGAGCCCGGCAAAACGCCCGAAATGATGCGCGAGGCCATGCTCAAGGGCTGGCAGGAAAAGCACGGCAACATGCCCGACGTGCCGCCGCTCGACATGAGCCAGGAGCCCACGCTGGCCCGCTAGCGCCGGTGTCGTTTTTCCATTTCATCACCTGAATTATTCTTTTATGAACAAGTCATTTATCGTGCGTAGCCTGCTGCTGGCTACCAGCTGCCTGCTGGGCCTGGCCCCACTGGCCCACGCTCAATCCGACCAGATTAACCTCGACGCCGGCCTGCCTACCCGCCTCGAAGACGCCTACCCCACGGCCCGGGGCAACCGTGAGTTCCAGCTGCCCGTGCGCTACCAGCGCAGCCAGCAGGGCAACAACCTGGTAGAGTATACGCCCACCCTCGAATTGGGCCTTTTCCGCAACACCCAACTGGCCGTGTCCGTGCCCATCTACTCGGGCAACGGCGACCGGGGCGGCAGCGGCAACGTGCAGATTGGGGGCCTCTACAACTTCAACACCGAAGGCAAGTTCCTGCCCGCCGTGGCTCTGGCCGGCGCCCTCACGCTGCCCACCGGCCTGCGTAGCGAAGGCACCGATTACAACGGCCGCTTCATCCTCACCAAAAGCCTGTTCGGCACCCTCAACCGCCTGCACCTCAACCTGGCCTACTTCCACAACAGCCAGCCCGGCGTGCAGGCCGAAGGCAATGAGCTAAAAGTGGAGCGGCCCGACCGCCTCGCGCTGCTGGTGGGCTACTCCACACGCATCGCGCCGCAGTCGTCGCTGGTCGTGGATTTTGTGCGTGAGCAGCGCCGCTTCCGGGGCGAAATGGGTTCGTCGCTGGAGGCGGGCATTCGCCGCCAGATGAACCCGCGCCTGGTGCTGAGCCTCGGGGCCGCCGCCGGCCTGGGCACCGATGCCGACAAGTTTACGACCACGCTGGGTTTCCAGCACGCGTTTTAATGTCGGCCGGCACATGGGGCCGGCCAGTCATTTCCTTTTGCCAACCTTCTCCGCGTGAACATTACCCGTCAACCCTTGCTGCTGTGATGGAGCTGCTGGTTAATCACGAATTTTCAAAGTGATATCCGTTTGTCCTGCTGGCCCTCATTCAGGGGGTGCCCGGCCGGGCGGGCTGACTGCCCAGGCCAGGAGCTTGTCCTCGCTTATTCATTTTTCTAATTTTCTCCCGCTTTTTATGGAACACAAAAAACCTTATTCGCGCTTTTTCCTGATGCTGGGCACCTCCCTGGTGGCCATGTACGTGGTGATGTACCTCAACGTCTACGAGTGGGACCATGTGTATTTCAGCATGACCCGCCTGTACATGTCCCTGCTGATGCTGGTACCGATGACCCTGATTATGATGGGTTTTATGTGGAGCATGTACCCCAACAAGCAGCGCAATGCTCTGATTATGGGGGGCAGCCTGGCGCTGTTCGTGGTGGTCACCATTATGGTGCGCTCCCAAACCTTCATCGGCGATACGCTGTGGATGAGGGCCATGATTCCGCACCATTCCATTGCCATCATGGTCAGCAAGCGCGCCGACATCAAGGACCCCGAAGTACGCAAGCTGGCCGATGACATCATTGAGGCCCAGGAGCGCGAAATCAAACAAATGCAGCAGATGCTGGCCCGGCTCAAGCAGGAACGGGCAGCGCAATAAGCAACTTACACTGGCTCGTCCTCAGCCTTGGCGCATCGGCCGGGCGGGGCACCGACGCCGACAATTTTACGACCACGCTGGGTTTCCAGCACGCATTTTAATTCTTAGGTGGCGGTAGTCTTTACCGTTGCCGAAACTTCATCTTTCGACCTTTTTTATGAACCGCATTCCACTTTTTCTGCTGGCCAGTGCCAGTCTGTTTGCCGTTGCCAGCTGCTCCTCCGACTCCGCTTCGAGCAGCGCCACCAACACCGTGACCACGCCCACCAACGGCCCGGCCGCGGGCACCGCCGACCACGCTGGCGGGCACATCTACGCCTGTCCCATGCACCCGGAGGTGACCAGCACCAAGGCGGGCGAAAAGTGCCCCAAGTGCGGCATGAACCTGGAGCACAACGACCAGGTCAGCAACGGCAAAATCTACGACATGAAGCTGGTGCCCACGCCCATGCAGCTCACCGCCGGCCAGCCCGCCACGCTGGCCTTCACACCCCGCGAAACCGGCAACGAGGCCGCGCCCGTGCCGCTGGCCGTGGTGCACGAGAAAAAAATTCACCTCATCATCGTGAGCAAAGACCTGGGCCAGTTCTACCACGAGCACCCCGAATACACGGCCGACGGCGACTACAAGGTGCAGTACACCTTCCCAAAGGGCGGCGACTACGTGCTGTTTCAGGACTACACGCCCGCCGGCAGCGGCCACCAGTTGGGCCGCCAGCCCATCACGGTTAAGGGCGCGGCTTATGCACCGATGAAGTTTAAAAACGACGACATGCAGTGGGACAAGGACGGCTACCAGGCCACGCTGGCCTTCGACAAGGCCCTGACCACGGGCCAGCTGCTGGGTATGAAAATCACCATCAGCAAGGATGGTAAGCCGGTGACGAATCTGGATAACTACCTCGGCGCGCTGGGCCACGTGGTGGTCATCAGCGAAGACACCCAGAACTACCTGCACGTACACCCCAACGACCAGGCCGACAAGGGCCCCAACATCGGATTCAACACCAACTTCGAGAAGCCCGGCTTGTACCGCGTGTTCCTGCAGTTCAACCACGCCGGTGCCATTCACACCGGCGACTTCACCATCAACGTGAAGGCCCCGGCCGCCAGCTAGGCGCGCATTTCTTCACGCATTGTTTCACCTGCTTCCCAACCAAATTCCATGAATAAGTTCCCTTTTTTCCTCGCGGCCCTCTGCTCGAGCACCCTGCTGCTGGCCAGCTGCAGCAACGACAAAACCGCTGACACCACGGCCACCGATACCAACACCGTGGCCATGGATTCGGCCACTTCCGGCGACATGGCCGGCATGGACCACTCCAGCATGGCCGGGGGCAGCATGGCCGGCGCTTCGCCTCTGATGGCCTCCATGAACGACATGATGGCCAAAATGGACGCCATGAAGATGAAAGGCAATACCGACCACGACTTCGCCCACATGATGATGGAGCACCACAAGGGTGCCGTGGCCATGGCCGACATCGAGCTGCGCGACGGCAAAGACGCCACCATGCGCCAAATGGCCGAGAAATTAAAGGCCGACCAGCAGAAGGAGCTAGCCGAAATGGGCCCCATCGCGGAGCGCCTCGACAGCGCCCCGACCAACTACAAGCCCCAGGACCCAACCGACCCCTTCACGGCGCAAATGAAGACGAGCATGGCCCACATGATGGGCAACATGCCCGCGCTGGTGGCCGATGCCGACATGAACTTCAACATGATGATGACGGTGCACCACCAAAGCGCCATGGACATGGCCGAAGCGGAACTGGCCCATGGCAAAGACACGCGGCTCAAGGAATTGGCGCAGCAAATGGTGAAAGAGCAGAAAAATGAAATCGAGCAGTTCAAAGCCTGGCACGCCCGGAACGCTGATAAAATGAAAATGTAGGCTCCGACGAGCCTGTGAAAAAGAACGTCATGCTGAGCGGAGCCGAAGCATCTCTACCGCCCCGCAGTGAACTCGTGCGGTTGACGCGAGAGCGAAGCGGTAGAGATGCTTCGACTCCGCTGCGCTTCGCTCAGCATGACGTTCTTTTTCAATTCCAAGTACCTCCGATTCAACAACCCCAATTATTCCTCCCATGAAATTCTCCCTGATTCTCGCGGCCGCTATGGTTGCCACTGCTTCTTTCGCGGCGCAAGCCCAGCACAGCCACAAGCCCGGCGCGGCGGCCCACGGCCACAAAGCGGCTGGCGAAACCCACGCCCACAAATCTCCCCACGGTGGCGTGGTGCGCACGGCCGGTGCCTACCACCTTGAGCTGGTGCAGCAGGCCGGCGAAGTACACGTGTACCTGCTCGACGGCAAGGAAGCCACGATGGCCACCGCGGGCACCACCGGCTCGGTGATGATGCTGACCACGGCCGGCAAAACCAGCACCGTGGCCCTGACGCCCGCCGGCGACCATCTCGTGGCCCAGGTTCCGGCCGGCACTACCGTGCGCACGGCCATCGTGAGCCTCAAAGCCAGCGGCAAGTCGCTGAGTGCCCGGTTTGAAAAACTGGATGCGGCGGCCAAAACCAGCAAGGCCTCCGCGGCCTACACCTGCCCGATGAACTGCGAAGGCTCGGCCAGCGACAAGCCCGGCAGCTGCCCCAAGTGCGGCATGGCCCTCGTGAAAAAGTCGTAAGGTTGGGGGTGAATTAAAAATTAAAAATGAAGAATTAAAAATCGCCGAAATGAAGAAAAAACTCATTTTTAATTTATCATTTTTAATTTTTAATTTTCTGATAATCTGCGGATTAGCTCAGGCCCAAACCACCATCAGCCTCGACAGCGCCGAAGCCCTGACCTTGCGCCGCCACCCGCGGCTGCGGCAGTCGGACCGCGAGATTGAGGAGCAGCGCGCCCTGAAGCGGGGCTCGTTTGCGCCGGCCAACCCGGACTTCCTGTTCTCGGCGCCCACGGGCGAAATGTGGGCCCCGGGCGTGGTGCAAACCATTGACTTCCCGAACGTGTACCGGCGGCAGCGCCAGGTAGCGCAGGCCGGCATCACGCTGGCCGAGCGCAACCGCGCGGTGAGCCGGGCCTCGGTGCTGCGCGATACGCGCCTGGCTTACCTGAGTTTGCAGTTTGCCGAAGCTCAGGTGCGGCAGCTGACGTACCAAGACAGCCTGTTTCGGGCGCTGCGGGTGGCCACCGAGCGGCTATTCGCGGCCGGCGAGGTCACGTCGCTGCAGCGCATCAGCACCGACGCCGAAGCCCGGCAGGTGACCGTTCAGCTGCAGCAGGCCACCGAGGACCGGCGCGCCGCCCAGCGCCGCCTGGGTTTGCTGCTGGGCCAGCCCACCGCGCCCCTCACCACCAGCACCGACCTGCGCCGCAGCGGCCCGGAGCTGGCCCAAACCGGTGGGGCGCTGCTGGGCAGCCTGCCCGCCGAAGACAGCGCGGCCCTGGGGCGCAGCCCCACGCTGGCCGCCGCCACCCAGAACGTGGCCCTCAGCCAGTCGGGCATCAGCCTGGTGCGGGCCCGGCGCACCCCGGCCCTCACGCTGGGGTACCAGAACCAGGCCTTTGAAAACTCGGCCCTTCGGTACCGCTTCCAGTTCGGGGTGTCGGTGCCCATCTGGTTCTGGACCTACCGCTCGCAGCTGCAGGCGGCCACGGCCCGCAGCGAGGCGGCCGGCTACCAGCTCCAAACCCAGCGCCTGGAGCTGAGCACCCTCTACCAGCAGGCGCTGGCCGATACGCGCAAGTTCTCGGCCGCGCTGGGCTACTACGAGCAGACCGGCGTGCCGCAGTCGCGGGCCATCATCAGCCAGTCGCAGCGCCTGTTCCGGGCCGGCGAAATCAGCTACCTCGTCCTGATTCAGAGCCTGAACCAGGCCTTCACCATTCAGAATACCTACCTGACCACCATCCGCGACTTCCGTCAGGCCCTCATCGAACTTAACTACCTGCGGGGTGAATAACATGAAGCAACTCCTGATTTTGCTGCTGGGCTTATTGCTAAGTGGCACCGCGTACGCCCACGGCGGCGAGGACCACGGCGACGGACCCAAGGCCGGCACCCCGGCCGGCGCTACCTCGTTTTCGGTGGCGGCCCTCTCCGAGCAGTTCGAGGTGCTGCTGCGCTACGAGCCGCTGGAAGGCGGCCAGCCCGCCGACCTGCGCCTGTTCCTGTCGGACTACGCCACCAACGCCCCCATCAAGGGCGCGAAGCTCACGCTCACCAACCCCGAGGATGCCGCGCTGAAATGGGCCGTGACGGAGCAGGAGCCCGGTATCTACCTCGTCGAAGGCCAGTTTCCGGCCAACAAAACCTACAGCTTCACGGTGAACATCGTGGCCGGCGAACAGGCGGACCTGATGCTGCTGGAAGGCATTAACGTGGGCGAGAAGCTGCCGGTAGCGGCCGCGCCGCCGGCCGTAGCTACTTCGCTTTTTTCCTCCTGGAAAACCATTCTGGCCCTGGTCGGCGCTTTCGTACTCGGCATCGGCCTGACGGTCCTGCTGATGCGGCGTCGGCGCACGGCCGCTCCTGTTTCCACCTCCAGTTCCGCAGTCTATGAAAACCACGCATAAATTCCTCGCCGTGACGGCCGCGGCCGGCCTGGTCCTGACCGTGTTGCTGCCGCCCCCGGCCCTGGTGCAGGCGCACGGCGGCGAAGACCACGGCGGCGAAGCCAAAGCCAGCACCGGCGTGGCCCTCACCGACGAAGTGCTGCTGCCCAAGGAAAGCCAGTTTCTGTTTGAAGTGCGCACCCGCCTGGCGGCCTTTTCCACCACCTACAGCCGCGCCACGCTCTACGGCACCGTGTCGGCCGCGGCCGGGGGCGAGGGCCGTATTGTGGTGCCGCAAAGCGGGCGCATCGTGAGCCTGGCCGCAAAAGTGGGCCAGCAGGTGCGCGCCGGCCAGACGCTGGCCGTGGTGGAGCAAACCCTGGACGCCACCCAGCAAATTGGCCTCAGCACCGAGCGGGCCAACGCCCAGGCCGAGCTGCGCGCCGCCCAGCAGGACTACGCCCGCCTGCAAACCATTGCCGACATTGCCGCCCGCAAGGATGTGGTGGCCGCCGAGCTGCGCCTGCGTCAGGCCCGCCAGAACGCTAGCATCCAGAACGGCCAGGCGGGCCAGCGCCGCGTGAGCATCACCTCGCCAGTGAGCGGCACCGTGGACGTGTTCAACCTCGCCGTGGGCCAGCAGGTGAGCCAGGGCGACGAGCTGTTCCGGGTCATCAACCCCGGCAAGCTGCGCGTGGAGGCCCAGGTGTTTGCCCAGGACTTGGCCAAGGTGACGCCTGGGGCCGTGTTCCGGGTGGAAGGCCTGCAGGGCCAGGCGGGCGTGCCGGCCCGGCTGGTGGTGTTCAGCAACGTGGTGAACCCCGTGAACCAGGCCCGCCAGCTGGTGCTGGAGCTCGACGCCCCCGCCGGCAGCGCCTACCGCGCCGGCCAGGCCGTGAACGTGCAGGTGGTGGGCCAAACCGGCGGCGGCACCCCGCAGCTGGTGGTGCCCACCTCAGCCATCACCGACCTCAACGGTAAGCCCGTGGTGTTTGTGCACACGGAGCCCGAACGGTTCAAGATTCGCTACGTGCAGCCCGGCGCCGAGAACGGCCAGCAAACCGTGCTGCTGCAGGGCCAGGTGAATGAAAACGACCGGGTGGTCACGGCCGGCACCTACCAGCTGAAATCCATCTACCTGAATCAGTAGAACGACCAACTCCCCTCCTCAGATGAGGAGGGGATGTCCGCGCTTCAGCGCGGACGGGGGTGGTTGACCTCGTTGCACGACACCCGAACGAACCTGACGCCAGTCGTTCAACGACGTCCCTCCGGTGGCACCACCCCAGCCGCGCCTTCGGCCCGGCGTCCCCTCCTCATCTGAGGAGGGGATTTTCGTCCAGCTTGTCCACTATCATGCTTGATAAAATCATCCGCTTTGCCCTGCAAAACCGCCTGCTGATGCTGGCCTTCGCCGTGGGCTTGCTCATTGCCGGCACCTACACGGCCAACCAGCTGCCCGTGGACGTACTGCCCGACCTCGACCGGCCCCGCGTAACCGTGTTTCTTGAAGCCCCCGGCATGGCCCCTGAGGAAGTGGAGGCCCTGGTGACGCTGCCCGTGGAAACGGCCCTGAACGGGGCCACCGGCGTGTCGGCGGTGCGCTCCAACTCGGCCATTGGTCTGGGCATGGTGTTCGTGGAGTTCGATTACGGCACCGACATTTTCACGGCCCGCCAGATTGTGAGCGAGAAGCTGCAAACTACCGGCGAGCAGCTGCCGCAAGGCGTCACGCCGGTGCTGGGACCCATTTCGTCAGTCATGGGCCAGATTATGCTGGTAGGAATGTCAATTAAAAATGAAGAATTAAAAATTAAAAATGACTCCCTAACAGATTCGGCAGGCTCCCCCTCTCTTTCGGAGAGGGGGCCGGGGGGTGAGGCGAACCGTCCGAACGCCGCCCGCACCAACGCCGCCGACCTGCGCACGCTGGCCAACTACACCGTGCGCCAGCGCCTTTTGTCAATTCCCGGCGTGGCTCAGGTCATCCCCATTGGGGGCGACAACCTGCAGTACCAGGTGCTGCTCGATATGCCGCGCCTGAACGCCACCGGCCTGACGGTGAACCAGGTGGAGGAGGCATTGCGCAAGTCGAACCTGAACACCACGGGCAACTTCTTCGACCGTAACGGTTCGGAAGTCCTCATCCGCAACCTGGGCCGGTTGCGCTCGGTGGCGGATATCGAGAACATCATCGTGGGCTACCGCGAGCAGTCGCCCATCCGGGTGGCCGATGTGGCCAAGGTGGAATTTGGGGCGCGCTTTAAGCGCGGCGACGGCAGCGTAAACGGCCAGCCCGCCGTGATTCTGAGCATCGAAAAGCAGCCCGGCGCGGCTACCGTGGGCCTGACCGAAGCGGTGGAAAAAGCCCTGGTGGAACTCAAGCCTTCGCTGCCCAAGGACGTGCAAGTGAATACCCGCCTGTTCAAGCAGTCGGAGTTCATTGAGTCCTCGATTTCCAACGTGGAGGAAGCCTTGCGCGACGGCGCCATTCTGGTGGTCATCGTGCTGTTTGCCTTCCTGCTGAACGTGCGGACCACCTTTATTTCACTGGTGGCCATTCCGCTCTCGCTGCTAGTTACAGCGCTGGTATTTAAGGCGGCCGGCATCAGTATCAACACCATGACGCTGGGCGGACTGGCCATTGCCATCGGTGAGCTGGTCGACGATGCCATCGTGGACGTGGAAAATGTGTACCGGCGCCTGCGCGAAAACAAGCAGCGGCCCGACCCGCAGCCGGTGCTGCGCGTCGTTTATTCGGCCTCGTCGGAGGTGCGCAACTCCATCGTGTACGCCACCATCATCGTGGTGCTGGTATTTCTGCCGCTGTTTGCGCTGGAGGGCATGGAAGGCCGCATTTTCGCGCCGCTGGGCATTGCCTACATCACGAGCATCGTGGCCTCGCTGTTCGTTTCGCTTACCGTTACGCCGGTGCTCTGCTATTACCTGCTGCCCGGCATGAAGCAGATGGACCACCCCGAAACCGACGGCGGGCTGGTACGCTGGCTCAAGAAAAAGGATACCCGGCTGCTGGGTTGGGGCATGCGGCATCCCAAGCTGGTGCTCACCTCTGCGGCCCTGCTCTTTATGATGGCCGTGGCCATGGTGCCTTTCTTCGGCACCGAGTTTCTGCCGCCCTTCAACGAAGGCTCGCTGACGGTGAACTTCTCGGCCCCGGCCGGCACCTCGCTCACCGAAAGCAACCGGCTGGGCACGCTGGGCGAGCAGCAGATGCTCAAGATTCCGGAAGTGGCCTACACGGCCCGCCGCACCGGCCGCGCCGAGCTCGATGAGCACGCCGAATCGGTGAACAATTCGGAAATCGAGGTGGCCTTCAAGACCGAAGCCGAGCTGGAGAAGGAGGGCAAAACCATGCGCAGCCGCGACGAAATTCTGGCTGACATGCGCGAAAAGCTCAGCCTGATAACCGGCGTGAACGTGAACATCGGCCAGCCCATTTCCCACCGCCTCGACCACCTGCTGAGCGGGGTGCGGGCCCAGGTGGCCATCAAGGTGTTCGGCAACGACCTGCTGGAGCTGCGCCGCTACGCCAACGAGGTGCGCGACGCCGCCAGCACCGTGCCCGGCGTGGTCGATTTGCAGGTAGAAAAGCAGGTGCAGATTCCGCAGCTGCTGATTCGGCCCAAAGACGACGCGCTGCGCGCCTACGGCATGGGCCGCGGCGAGCTGGTACGCGACCTGGAAACGCTGTTTCAGGGAACCGTGGTCTCGCAGATGGTCGATGGCCAGAAGCGCTTCGACCTGGTGGTGAAACTGCCCGAGGAGCAGCGCAACGACATGGCCGCCATCAGCCAGACCCGCATCGAAACCCCCAGCGGCGCGCTGATACCCGTGAGCCAGGTAGCGGAAATAACTTACGAGCCGGGACCCAACACCATCAACCACGAAAACACCCAGCGCCGCATCACCATCTCGCTCAACGTGGCCGAGCGCGACCTGGGCTCCACGGTGCAGGAGATTCAGGCCAAAGTGAGCCAGCAGGTGAAGCTGCCGCCAGGCTATTACCTCACCTACGGCGGGCAGTTCGAGAGCCAGCAGTCGGCCTCGCAGAAGATTCTGTGGCTGAGCTTATTCTCGCTGGCCGGCATCTTTCTGGTTTTGTTCTCGCACTTCAAGAGCAGCTATATGGTGGGCCAGATTATGCTCAACATTCCGCTGGCGCTCATCGGCTCGGTGGTGGCGGTGCTGCTCACGGGCGGCACGTTCAGCATTGCCTCGCTGGTGGGCTTTATCACCCTCACCGGCATTGCCTCGCGCAACGGCATCATGATGATTTCGCACTACATCCACCTCGTGGAGCACGAGGGCGAGCAGTTCGGCATACCCATGATTATCCGCGGCTCCTTAGAGCGCCTCGTGCCGGTGCTGATGACGGCCCTGGTGGCGGCGCTGGCCCTGGTGCCGCTCACGCTGGCCAAAGACGCGCCGGGCAAGGAAATCCTGTATCCGGTGGCCACAGTGATTTTGGGCGGCCTGCTCAGCTCCACCTTTCTCGACATCATCGTGACGCCGGTGGTGTTCTGGCTGGTGGGCGAAAAAGCCCTGGCCCAGTACTTCGCCGCCCACAGCGAAACCGGCCTCGACGCCCACCCGCAGGAGCTGGACGCCGCGCCCCTCAAGCCGGCCGGCGACCAGAACCCGGGGCTGCCCACGCGGTAAAAGAGCCAAATAATGGCTGTCAGGAACTCAATTTTGTACCCGCATCGGCGCACGCGCCGCTACTTTTGGCTGTTTCTATTTCAACCAACCCGCCCGCTTCGGGCCCCTCTATTTCAACTCCATGAAAACGCTCCAATTCAAAACCAACATCAACTGCAACAACTGCATTCGGGCCGTAACGCCCACCCTGAACGCCGAAACTGCCATCACTTCCTGGCAAGTCGATACGGCCAACGCCGATAAAATCCTCACCATCACCGGCGACCTAACCGAAGCTCAGGTTGTGGCGCTGGTGGAAGAAGCTGGTTTCAAAGCCGAAAAGGCGTAGCGCTAAACCAAAAAAGAAGCCCGTTCCAATGCTGGAGCGGGCTTCTTTTTTTGAGAAAAGCAGTGCTTAGAACAGCGGCTTCTTCACTTTCTTGTTGCCGTCTTCGTCAATTTTGATTTTGGTGCCGTCGGCCAGCTTCACCTTGCGCGAGCCGTCGTCGCTCACCTTCACCTTGGCGTCGTTCAGGTACTTGGTTTTGCGGTTGCCCTCGCCGTCACGCTCCAGCTTTTTCACGCCCGAGCCCTGGCCCACGCTGCTGGTGCCGGTGCCGGTGCTAGCTGTCACTACGCGAACCGGAGCCACCGTGTACGGGCCGCTGCCGTAGCTGGCGCGGTTGGCGGAGTAGGTGTTGTAGTAGTCGGGGTTGTTGAGCGTGGTGCGCACCTCCTCGTCGGCGCGGTCGTTGGTTTCGCGCATGGCCAGGTAGCGGCCCGTGGTGTCGGTAGAGTAGCGGGTTTCGAGCTCGCCCAGGGTCCGGCCGCGGGTGTAGTAGGTCTTTTCGATGCGGGTCACGACCACGGTGTCGGTCAGCTTCAGGTCTTCGGCCACCCGGGCAGCCAGGCGGCGGGCCTCGTCGCGGGCCAGCACGTCATCTTCCGTCACCACGGCGGTGTTGGAGTCGGTAACGGGCGTGGTGGCAACAACTTCCGTCGTTTTTTCCTGCGAGCAGGCGGCGGTGGCCAATGCGGCGGCGGCCAGCAGGCCGAGAATTTTAGTGTTCATAATCTTGCGGGTTGAGTAACCATAAATGGCCATGTAGCCATTTTCAGGCCCTGATACGGCGGCACTGGTTCAGAGGTTCAAAACGGATACGGCGCAGCCTAGGCATTCACCACCGAGCCGCCGTTGGGGTGCAGCGTCTGGCCCGAGAAGTAGGAAGCGTCTTCCGAAGCCAGAAATACGTAGGACGGGGCTACTTCGGAGGGCTGGCCGGCGCGGCCCATGGGCACGTCGTGGCCGAAAAGCGGCAGTTTCAGCATGCCGATGCCAGTGATAAATGGCGTCCAGATGGGGCCGGGCGCCACGGAATTCACCCGAATGCCTTTTTTGATGAGCTGCAGCGACAGCGCGCGCGTAAAGGCCGTGATAGCGCCTTTGGTAGACGTGTAGTCGAGCAGCATCTCGTTGCCCTTAAAGCCGTTCACCGACGCAGTGTTGATGATGGAGTCGCCTTCGGTGAGGTGCTTGAGGGCCGCCCGCGAAATGCGGAACATGGCAATAATATTGAGGTTGAAGATGCTGTCGAGCTCCTCGTCCTTGATTTCTTCAAGGGTGTCATGCCAGTTCTGCTCGGCGGCGTTGTTCACCAGAATATTCAGGCCGCCCAGCTCGGCCACCGTGCGGTCTACTATTTCCTGGCAGAAGGCGGGCTGCTTGAGGTCGCCGGGCAGGAGCAGGCAGCGGCGGCCGTAGCCGCGCACAATTTCCTGCACCATCTCGGCGTCCTGCTGCTCGGTGGGGAAGTAGCTGAGGGCAATGTCGGCGCCTTCCACGGCGTAATGCACGGCCACGGCCCGGCCAATGCCGGAGTCGCCGCCCGTGATGAGGGCCACTTTGCCCTTGAGCTTGTCGGCCCCTTTGTAGCCCTCCCGAATGAACTCGGGCGCGGGGGTCATCTTGTATTCCAGGCCGGGGTTGCCAGCGCCGGCATCTTGTTTTTGGGGCGGGAAAATAGTGGGCTTGTCAGACATCAGATAGGTAATTGGAAAGGAATGTCTGATTCCTAACGGGTCTGCCCGATGCTGGTTGCGCCCCGTGACGATTTTGCCCGGCGGGGGCTGCACTTGCCCAGGGCGTACCTTTGGGGCATCCGTTCCGGCGGTGGCGCCCGCGCCGCTTCGGTTTCGGCGCATCACTCAACTTCTTGCCCAATGCCCCCCATCACCTCCACCCGCCTCAATAAATTCATCAGCGAAAGCGGCTTTTGCTCCCGCCGCGAAGCCGACCGGTTTATCGAGCAGGGCCAGGTGCTGCTCAACGGCAAGCCGGCCCAGATAGGCGACCAGGTGGGCCCGCGCGACCGGGTGAGTGTGAACGGCCACAAGCTGGAGCCCAAACAGGCCGAAGACGCGGTGTATCTGGCTTTCAACAAGCCCGTGGGCGTGACCAGCACTTCCGAACCGGGCGTGCGCGGCAACATCGTGGACTACGTGAACCACGCCGCCCGCGTCTTCCCCATCGGCCGCCTCGACAAGGACTCGTCGGGCCTGATTTTCCTGACCAGCGACGGCGACATCGTGAACAAAATTCTGCGGGCCGGCAACAACCACGAGAAGGAATACCTCGTGCAGGTGAACCGCATTCTCTCCGACCGCATGCTGGAGGAAATGTCCCAGGGCATTCCCATGCTAGGCACCGTCACCAAGCCCTGCCTCATTGAAAAAGAGACGCCCTACATCTTCCGCGCCACGCTGGTGCAGGGGCTGAACCGCCAGATTCGCCGCATGGTGGAGCATTTTGGCTACGAAGTGGTGAAGCTCGAACGCGTCCGCATCATGAACGTGACGGTGAAGGGCCTGCCCGTGGGCGACTGGCGCGAGCTGACCCCACCGGAGCTGGCCGGCATTATGAAAATGGTGGCCAAGTCCAGCGGCACCGAAGAAGCCTCGGGCGGCCGCCGCCGCTCTACCCAAACTGCCGCCCCCAAAACGCCCGCCGTGGACCGGCGCCCCAAATCCGGCCCGCCATCCCAGAAAAACCCTTCCGCCAACGGCTGGTGGGGCCCCCGCCCCGAAAAAGCCGCCGGCCCCGGCACCAGCAAGCGCCCGGCCAAACCCGGTAGCAGCAGCGGCTCAAAACCAAAGAACAGCGGCCCCAACAAGCTGGGCAGCCGCCCCCCCGCTCGCGGCAACGCCGGAGGCCGCAGCAAAGGCCCGGCCCCAAGACGGTAAGCGTCTTCAACAAAGCCAGCACTCGGTAGCTCGCAGCTGGAATCAAACCCATTCGTTTCGGGGTTAGGTTTGTTGATGAAGCACTTTCTACTACTCGCGCTGTGGCTGTGGCTGCCCGGGATGGCGAGGGCCCTCGCGCCACTGGAGCCCCTGCAGATAGCCGAGCAGTTTGTGGCCCCGGCCGGCTGGCCCGAAATGCGGGACTACCTCTGCTGCGAAGCCGCCGGCCAGGCCCGGCGCGAAACCCTGGGCCAACAGATTCCGGCCCGGCTGCGGCGCGTGTGCCAGCTGGTGCAGCAAGGCGCCGCCACTGCCGTGGTAGCCGTGGAGCTACGCGACTCTGTGGACCGCCGGGATTTTTACCTGCACTTCAGCAAGGAAGGCGGGGCCTGGAAGCTGCTGGCCATCCGCAACCTGGCCATGACGCACCTGGGGCCGCCCATGGTGGAAATCCTGTCGGGCATGAAGCCCGCCGAAGTAGCCGACTACGACCAGAAACACCCCGACGCCAGCCACGCCTTCACCCTGGGCAACCTGAAGCTGTGGACCAGCGCCGACGCCGACATTGCCGCCCACTTCGCCCGCAACCAAGCTGGCTTCCAACAGCTCCTGCGCCTGGTGCAGAAGGGCCGGTACTTTGCCCCGGCCAAGCCCGCGGCCGCTCCCACCGGCGAGCAGGCCGCCAACGCCAACCCGGCCGTGCACGCCCTGCTCCGCCAGCTGTTTCTGGCCCAGGTCACGCGCCGCGAAACCGACTGCACGGGCTGCCTGGAGTTCGTTATCGGGGGCAAGGTGAGCAGCACGGTGGGCCTGCTCTACCAGCCCACGGCCGCTTTGCTCCCCGCCATGACGCCTGACCGCCTCATCGTCCTCAAGCCCTTGGGCGGCGGCTGGTATCTGTACAAAACGGTGTGAGCCGCACGGCCACCAACCGTGCCACGGCTCAGGCTGGTACCTTTGTGGCCTCAATGCCCCGCCCCATGAAGCCACCGCTCCCCGCCGCCCCCCTCGAAAAAGACCAGCTGCACCCGCGCAACCCGCACCGCGCGCCCTACGATTTCCCGCAGCTCAGCCAGGTCAGCCCCGAGCTGGCCGCTTTTGTGCAGCCCAACCAGTACGGCAACCTGTCCATCGACTTTGCCAACCCCACCGCCGTGAAAGCCCTGAACCGGGCCCTGCTGCGGCAGTTCTACGGCATCGAGCACTGGGACATTCCCAAGGGCTACCTGTGCCCGCCCATTCCCGGCCGGGCCGATTACGTGCACTACCTGGCCGACTTGCTGGCCGAAAGCAACGGCGGCGTGCTGCCCCCCGGCGAAGAAATCACGGTGCTCGACGTGGGCGTGGGCGCCAACTGCATCTACCCCATCATCGGCCGCCGCGAATACGGCTGGCACTTTGTGGGCTCCGATGTGGACGGCGTGGCCGTGCGCGCCGCCCAGCAGATTGAGGCGGCCAACCCCGCCCTGGCCGGCGCCATTGAGTGCCGCCTGCAGCCCGCCCGTACCCGCATTTTCGACGGCCTCATTCAGTCCGGTGAAGTATTTGACCTCACCATGTGCAACCCGCCGTTTCACGCCTCGGCGGCGGCGGCGGCGGCTGGCAGCCAGCGCAAAACCACCAACCTGGGCACCGCCCGCGGCCCCCGCCCGGCCCTGAACTTTGGCGGCCAGAACAACGAGCTCTGGTGCGAGGGCGGCGAGGCCTCGTTTATCCGCCGCATGGTGCAGGAGAGTGGCCGGCGGCCCCGCTCCTGCTACTGGTACACGTCGCTGGTTTCAAAAAAAGAAACCCTGCCTGGCGTGTACAAGGCCCTGAAAACGGCCGGCGCCACCGCCGTGCGCACCATCGATATGGCCCAGGGCCAGAAAAAAAGCCGCCTCGTGGCCTGGACCTTCCTCACGCCTGCCCAGCAAGCCCGGTGGCAGGCGGAGCGGTGGGCAAGTATTCAGTAGCTTACCTAACAAACGCACCTTAATATTGCGTATCTTCGTAATAATCCACTCCTCTGTTTTGTTCCTCTACTTGAATTAGGAAAAACAGATACAACGATTTAGCAGCACAACACTATGGGTAGGTCACAAGAGACTTTTGGTAAGAAGGACAACGAAAAGAAGCGCGCGAAGAAGAAAACCGAGAAGGAAGAGCGCAAAGCCGAGCGCCAGGCTAACGCCAAGGCCGGCCAGCCGCTGGAAGAAATGTTTGCGTACGTAGACGAGGATGGCAACATCTCGGCCACGCCGCCCGACCCCAAGAAGAAGCGCATCATCAAGGACGAGGACATCCAGATTGGGGTGGCCCGCCGCACCGATGACGACAACGAAGACCCCGTGCGCAATGGCATTGTGAGCTTTTTCAACGATTCCAAGGGCTACGGTTTTATTAAGGACCAGCAGACCCAGGAAAGCATTTTCGTGCACGCCAACGGCTTGGCCGGTGGCCCCATTGGCGAAAACGACAAGGTGACGTTTGAGGTGGAAATGGGCCCCAAAGGCCCCAACGCCGTGCGCGTGAAGAAAGCCAGCGCGACGCCTCCGCCCGCGCCTGCTGCTCCCGCGGCGCCCGCTGCCCCTGCCGAATAACGCAGGCTAACCATTGCTGCAAAGAGGCTGATACTCCCGAAGTGTCAGCCTCTTTGCGTTTCGGCCAACAGGTGGGCTCGGGCGCTTTGCCAGTACAAGGCACTTCTTACTGACCGGTACTTTCGTAACCTTGCGCCTATGAAACACTTTTTTCTCTTCCTTCTATCGTTCGCTTTTGTTACTACGGGCTTTGCACAGTCCAAAAAGAGCGACATTCTGCTGCTGGGCACTTTCCACTTTCATAACCCGGGCTCTGATGTAGTCAAGGTTAAAACCTTCGACGTGATGACGCCCAAGGTGCAGGCCGAACTGGAAAACATCACCCAGAAAATCAGCGTTTTTCATCCCGATAAAATCTTCGTGGAGTGGGCCTGGGACGAGCAGAAGCAACTGGATGCGCTCTACAGTGCCTACCTCAACGGCAATTTCGAGCAGCACGTCACGACTACCTACCCCAAAGCGCAGCACAATTTTCTGTTGAAAAGCGAAATCATTCAGCTGGCCTTTCGGGCGGGCAAAAAGACGAAGCTGACCCGGATTCACGCCCTCGACTACCGCAACGTCTCCCTGCCGTTCGACAGCGTGATGAATGCCATGAAGGCCGCCAACCAAACGGCGCTGATGCAAAAGGTGCAGGATGCCACCAGCGAGCTGGAAACCAGTCAGAACAAGAAAATCGAGAAATTCACGCTCACCCAGCTGCTACTGGACACCAACACCAAAGAAGAGCTGGCATTCAACAAATCCCTCTACATCGACATTCTCAACCGGGCGGGCAAAACCGACAATTTTGCGGGCGCTTTTCTGGTGTCGGAATGGTACCGCCGCAACCTGTACATGTACTCCCTGGTGCAGAAAAACATGACGGCGCCAGACAGCAAGGCGCTGGTGCTGGTGGGCTCCGGCCACGCCGCCATGATGAAGGAATTTATCGAATCAGACCAGCAGTTCCGATTGAAAGAGCTCAAAGACGTGCTGAAATAAGTCGCCCGTAGCTACCCGCAGCAACGGGGTTTCTGCATATCGGTTACCCCATTCTGACTCACTTATCAGCGCGGGTTAAGGCGCTCTGTTGCTGCGTAGATTCACCGTATTTCTCTGACCTGTCCGCCCCGTTATGAAAAGTAAAACAGTAGCCCTCTTCTTATTCCTTGCCTTTGCCGGCAGCACAGCTCACGGCCAAAGTGGCGCACACAGTACCAAGCCCAACACACGCCGGCCAACCACCGGAGCCGTAGTTCCAAAGCCAGCTGCGAAGGATGAGCTGTACCAAACGGTAGCCAAGCTAGACGCGGAAATGTTCGCCGCCTTCAACGCCCACGACGTGGACAAGCTTATGTCCTACTTCGCCGACAACGTGGAATTTTACCACGACAAAGGCGGCCTGGCCGATTTCGCCCAAACCAAGCAAGGCTTCGCCCGCATGTTCGCCCAAAGCCCCGACATCACCCGCACGCTGGTGCCCGGCACCCTGGAAGTGTATCCCGTGAAAGACTACGGGGCCATGCACATCGCCACGCAGCGCTTCTGCCACGTCGAAAACGGCCGCGAGGACTGCGGCAACTCCAAGTTCGTGATGGTCTGGCAGCAGCAAGCCGAAAGCTGGAGAATTACGCGCGTCGTGAGCTATGACCATTAGCCGGGCCGCGCCAAGGCCCTATTCACAAACCGAAATTTCCGTTGGCAAAGCGGGTTGCGGGGACGGTACTGCAGGCTAAAATCACTCTGGCGAAGCTGGCCTAAATTGAATTATTACTGCTTTTTGTTATATCTGGAAAGGCCGCGCTGGCCCGACCATTTTCAACGCGCGCGCCTCACTGACAAACCGGCAAAAAAACGTCATAAAACTGATTGTTTTTTTAAGTGCAGCAAGGCTATTCTCATCGGGCCGGGAAGAATCGCAAGGAGGGAAGAAGGGCCTCAGTAGGCCGGGCAGCAACCGCTTTAAAGAGTTGTGCGCTAAGCGTGCAAAAACTCCCGCAAACGATTTTCTCACAATGCCGGAGCGCTTTTTTCTGGACTAAAGCCCCCTATCTTGCGTCTCGAAGTACTGGCCCGGCCAGCCCGCTGCCAGCCATTTTGAGCCCCAAATCCCGGATGCCGCCGCAGCCTGCCGCTGCTACTGCTTACTGCTTGGGCAAGATGCTTTTTTTGATGCCTGCACCTGCCTTTCCGCTCCCGTCACCGTCCCTGGAAGCGGCATTTTTTCTACACTTTCTACACTATGAAAAAAGTACACTTTTCTCAGTGCTCGCCGTGTTGCTTGCGACGCTGCTACTGCCGCTTCGGGGCTGGGCTCAGGGGCCGATTCTGTTCACCATCGCCAATAACTCGCCCTTCGCCAACACCGACCTGTATGTAGCCGTGGTGGGCATCGACGCGGCTACCGGCAACCACATTTTGGTGAACCCGCGCACAAACGCCAGCCTGCCCATATCCATGTCGTTCAACACGGTGCTGGGGCCTACTTATAACGGCGCCATAGGACCGGGGGGGAACTAGCGCTACGCCAATTGCTTCACCTGGCTCAGTGACATTGCCAACCGCACCTTCAACCTGCCGCAGATTGCCGGCTGCCAAATGTTCATCTAGCGCGGGCAGCAGCTGTACTTCTATTTATACGGAGCGTCCGGGGCACTATCGGGCTGCTCCAGGCCCAACGCTCACAACCCTAATGCCCACAACCGGGGCATTCTTTACGAAATTATTAATCTAACCAACAATAAGTCCTACTTTTTCAGCAACACGACGCGGGTTGAGTCCTGTAAATACCCGATGGGCTTGGAGCTTTTTGGCGCTGGCTACCAACAGCGCACCGGCGAACTGAAAAACCACGCCGACGTGCAGGCCGCCTTCCGCGCCAACGTGCCCGCCGAATTCCAGGGCAACCGGAACAACACGACGGGCAAAATCACCTTTCCCTCCAAAACCCCGGCCTTTGCCGACGGCACCAACGGCACCGCGCCCGGCCCCTATCCAATTTTACCTGGGCTCGCACATCGACGCCATATGGAGCAAATTCACCAACTAGGACCTTATTTTCTTTACCGGTAACACAGGCGTGTTTGAGGGCCGCGTGAGCGGTGGGCACCTTACGATGGTGGCGAGTTGGGAGCCTACGCTGACCACACGGGCATTGTGGCGGCCAAACCCACCACGCAGGAGGCTTTTGAAGGAAAGAGCGTGCTCAACCGACAGTTGGGCGACGGCGACAGCGACCTCGTGGTGCAGGCCCAACTCACGGCGGCCATGAACCGCCACGTGATGAACACCACCGCCAACCCCGGCCAGCAAAAATGGTCCGATGCCTCCCAGTATTATCTGGCCGCACCGGCCAGATAATACGCACGATTCTGGCACCTGCTGGGCATCAGCGTCGACCAACAGTCCCACGTCTTTGCCTACGACGACGTGAACGACCAGTCGGCGACGCTGCAAACGCCGCGGCCGACCAAGGTGATTGCCACCTTTGGGTGCTACGCTGGCGCTGCTCCGCCACTGGCTACCGGCGTGGCCACCATGTACAAGGATTGCAGCTACACCGGCACCGCTGTGGCCCTGCCCGCCGACGACCACAACTTGGGGGCTCTGCAAAGCTGCGGCATCCTCAACGACGACATCTTGTCGCTGCGCGAGAACAGCGGCTACGAAGTGGGGCTCTACGAAAACGACAACTTCGGCGGCACGGCGCTCACGGTAGGCGCGACCGATTCAAGGGCGATGCCGTGAACGTGGACGCCCTGCTGCCCGGCCTGTACACGCTAGAAGTGGTGGCGCAGGGCCAACGCGCCATTATCCGCCGCTTTTTGAAATAGCCGCGAGCGGGCATTTACAGAAAAAGGCGACCCGACTGGGCCGCATTTTTCGTTAGGTTTGCGACTGAATGGTCACTGATGCTACGCAGTGCGCTCGTAAACCTCAACCCCTGTGGGAGAGAGGGACTAGCTTTAATTACTAGAAACCTGACTTTTAGAAGGCAAAAACCAGGTCTCCCTCTCCTAGGGAGAGGGGGCTATGCCCCGAATTTTGCCAAAGATACCGCGCTGGGCTGTATGCTGCTGCTCATGTCGCCCAACCTGCCCGAGGAATTCCAAACCCTGGTTCTCAGCCGCGAAAAAACGGTGCAGTTCTACACGCTCTGCCCCATCTACCCCGAGGAAATGCACTTGAAAATGGACCAAGGCGCCGACATTCTCCTTGACCGCTTCGACGAGTACGGTATCACCGACATCGTGGACCTGGACCGGCCCAACGTAGCGCTAGCGTAAGCAGTTGCTGGTTGTCAGTCACCAGATAATGTACTGACTAACAACTAGCAACTAGTATCAGGCGAGTGCGGCCAGCGGCAGCATAGGTCCTTCAAAGTGCTGCTCAAAAAACTCGTCGCACCACCGACATACGTTCTGTAAGTCCTCGCCGCGGGCCAGGGCGTGGGCCTCGCTCACGCCGATGGACTCGCCCATTTTCCAGGGGTCGCCCTCGTTCAGGCGCTGCATAATTTCGGATTGGGAAGCGCGGAGCAGCACGTCGGCCACTTTCTCCTTGCGGGCGTCGCCAAGTGGGAATTTGGTGCCGGGGCAGCAGGGGTTGATTTTCCAGAGCTGAATGCTGATTTCCTGGGGCAGCTCGGTGCCGCCCAAAAAGCCTTTGGCCCCCGACAGGATGGCGCAGAAGTTGTGGCTGGGGTCGCGCAGCCAGATGTCTTTTTCCAGGGCGCGGCCCCTGGCCCAGTTGCCGCCCAGCCACATGTCCTCGGTGGCGCCCCAGTAGCCCCAGCTCAGCGGGTTTTCGGCCAGGTAGTCTTCCCGGTTGATGAGCGGGTCGTGGTCGTCGCCGTTTACACCGCGGCTTTCGAAGAGGTCGGCCAGGGTCATGAGCCGGCTACCCGCCGCTTTGTGGTAGCGGTCGATGCTGGCAATATCGAAGCGCGTGACGCCTTTTTCAATCAGCAAATCGAGGATTTCGGGCGTGAGCAGGTCGCCGTTGGTTTGCAGCATCACCTGGGTGCGGCCCTGGTATTTCTCCTGAATGGCATCCAGAATCAGGTACAGCTTAGCGCGGTCAGCAATGGGTTCGCCGCCGGAAAGAATCAGCCGGTCAATGCTATCGGGCAGATTTCGTACGATACGCAGGCAGTCCTGGGCGCTGATGCGGGTGCCCTGCGGCCCGGAGCTGTTATAGCAATGGTCGCATTTGTCGTTGCAGAGTTGGGTAAATACCCAGTAAACGGACTCGCAGTGGTTGAAATCGGTTTTCATTGAATAACATTAATGGCAATCGGAACACCATGCTAAGCTTGTTGAAGCATGACGCTCTGACGTTCTAGGGAGTCAAAACCGCCGTTTGCTGAATGTTCTCCCAAAAAGACAGCTCAGCCTGGATATTGGTGCGCGGGTCCTGAATAAACTCGCGCACCGATGCGAACGTGCTGAGGACGCCCCGGTCAAGGTAGCCGAAGCGGGTGCCCACGGTGAGGGCCTCGCGGCTGTCGTGCGTCACGAAGAGGGACGTAATCTGGTGCTGCCGGCTCACCCGCAGAAACAGCTGCTGCATGTCGGCCCGCGTCTGGGCATCGAGGTTGCCGAAGGGCTCGTCGAGCAGCAGCAGACGCGGCCGGATGATGAGGGCGCGACCAAACGACACCCGCTGCCGCTGCCCGCCCGAGAGCTGGTGCGGCGCCTTTTGCGCGTGTTCGGCCAGGTCCAGCTCGGCTAGCAGCGTGCGCACCTGCGCGTCGGCCACCGCACGGGGCACTTTGCGGATGCGCAGGCCAAAAGCCACGTTCTCAAACACGCTCAGGTGCGGAAACAGCAGCGGCTCCTGGTAGAGGTACACCATCTGGCGCTCGTTGGGCGGCACGGGCAGCAGGTTTTCGCCCTGCAAAAGCACGGTGCCGGCATCGGGCGTTTCGAGGCCGGCCAGGATTTTCAGCAGCGTGGTTTTGCCGCAGCCCGAGCGGCCCAGTACCGCCAGCACCTCGCCCTCGGCCAGGCCAAAGGCAATGTCGCGCAGCACCGGCTGCCCGTCAAACTGCTTGGTGAGGCCATTTACTCGCAACAAGTCACTCATACCAGTGCCCCTTCGCCGTACGCGGCGGCATCGATAGTCATGCGGTCGGGCGTGGGGCGCACGCCGCTCAGCCACTCGGTGAGGCGGTCCACGTAGTTGTCCAGGTGCGTGATTTGCTGCACGCCGTGCTCCACGATGGGGTCGAGGGTGGTGGCCAGCAAAGTGCCGCCGTACTGTTGGGTTTGCCAGGTGATGACGTCGCCCCCGGCGTTGGTCTGGAGGATTTCGGCCGCCTCAGGCACGCGGGTATACACGCCGTGGGTGTGCCAACAGGCCTGACGCGGGGTGAGGCCCTGGTATACCGGGTGGTCGTAATTGGTATCGGATACGGGCGGCTTGGTGGGGTCCGTCACCCACCAGTAGTTGTTCACCGGACGGTCTTCCCACTGCGCATCGAGCCAGGCCGTAGACGAGTCGCCTTCCAGAAACACCTTTTTGCCGGCGGCCAGGAAGTCGTAAATGATGTCCTTTTTCTCGGTCAGCACCGCCTGGTTCGACTGGAAGGGGATGGCCAGCGCGTCGAGGTCGGCCACGGCTGCGGCCGTGAGGTCGTGCACGTAAAGCAGCTCGTACAAGTCGCGGTATTTGGGGGCCGTAGCCATGGCGTAGTGCGACCACACCCCGTTGAAAATCAGTCCAATCTTAGCCATGAGCGGGAACGGTTGAAGTGGAAAGCAAGTGAATAAAGTTACGGTATAGCGCCACCAGCGCGCTGTCGGCTTTGCCGGAATAGGTGACGTCGGCCAGCGGGCCGCTGGCCGTGAGCAGCATCCGGCCGTTGGTGCTCACCTCGTCGAGCACCACGATGGCCCGCTGCCAGGTATCGGCCAGCAGCACCTCGGCCCCCGGCGCGGCCTGAATGTAGCCGCAGGACCACCAGCCGCTCATGCCGTGCGAGAAATTCAGCTGGTCGAGGTCGATGTTTTGAAGCAGGCCGTGGCGGTCGGGGCCGGGCAGGTAGCGCACGTCCAGCGTGCGGCGGGAGTTGTCCATCAGCCACTGGTTGCCGGGCACCCAGGCCGTGAAAAAGCCGTCGCAGCACACCAGCGCCTTGCCTTCGTCCAGAAAAGCCCGCACCTTATCCTTAATTTTGAGCATGGCCACGTGGTCGGAGCCGTTGGGCACCACCAGCAGGTCGTAAGGCGTCAGGTCGGGGTTGAAGTCTTTGGTGATGAGGCAGATGGTGTAGCGCACCAGCTCATTCGAAACGTAGTATTTTTCGAGCCCCTGGAGGCCATTGGAAATAAGCAGGGCTTGGAGCATGGGCGGTTGTTTGGAGGTGTTCGGTATTGGTGATGCTTCGACAAGCGGACGCCGGATGGGCATGACGTTCCAACTGCATCCTTAAACACATACGGGTAAAAGCACTTATTCAGTCTTCCGCAGCAGCGCATTCTTGTTGGCCCACAGCAGCAGCGTCGGCGGCAGCAGCAGCAGCAGCGAGGCCACCGCCGCCAGCTGGGCATTGGCTTCGCCTACATACGTAAATACCTGCACCGTGAGCGTGCGCACCTTGCCCACGCTCAGCAGGTTGGTCAGGCCAAAGTCAAACCATGCCAGCAGAAACGTCTGGAACAGGGCCGTGCGCAGCAGCGGCCACGCCAGCGGCAGCAGCACCTGCCAAAGCGCCTGCCGGGCCGTGCACCCCAACGTGCGGGCCAGCTGCTCGTATTCGCGGGCCTGCTGCGTCCAGAAGCTGCGCAGCAGCAGCGTGGCGAAGGGCACGGCAATAAGCAGCAGCCCCAGCAGTACCCCGCCCACCGAGCCGGATAGGTGCAGCCGGATAATAAAGGGCTGAATGAGCACCGCCAGCAGCACCGGCGGCAGCGCATATGGCAAGTAGCTCAGGGCTTCCCAGCGGCCCGGCCGGACCGCGCGGGTGATGGCCCGCGCCAATGCAAAGCCCGCAATTGTGGCCACCACAGCCACCACACTCGCCAGCAGCACGCTGCGGCCCAGTCCGGCCAGCAGCTCATTGTCGGCCGCCACCAGGTCGCGCAGCGCGCCCAGCGAGTACGCGGCCGGCAGCGCGGCCGGGAAGCGCCAGGCGGGCGCCACCGCCAGCAACGCCAGCAGCACGAACGGCAGGGCAAACAACAGGGCGAGCAGCGTGGTAAGGAGCTTAGAGCGCATGGCGACGAGTCAAACGGGTAAGCACCAGAATCAGCCCCAACAGTCCCACGGCCACGAGGAAGCCCGCCAGGTAAGCGGCCGGCAGCTCGCGCAAATCGAAGCGCTGCAGGCGGGTGGCGATGTACACCGAGAGCATTTGGGGGTAGGGCCGGCCCAGCAGCAGCGGGATGTCGTAGGCCCCGAGCGTGGCAATGCCACTGAGCAGCAGCGTGGGAGCGGCCCGGCGCAGCAGCACCGGCACGGCCACCCGCCACCGAAACTGACCCGGCGTAGCCCCCAGCGTCTGGGCCAGCTGGCGGTAGTCGGCCAGACGGCTTTCCTGATAAATAGCTTGAAAGAGCAGCGTGAGAAACGGAAACAGCAGCAGCACATGCGCCCCAATGATGCCCACGCCCGCCGCATCCTGCACTAGCTCGGGAAAGCCTTCGACACTATGCGTAAGGCCCAGCCCAAAGCTGAGGCGCGAGAGCCAGCCGGCCCGGCTCAGCAATTGAAACAGGTAGAAACCCATCACCAGCGAGGGCATGAGCAGCGGCACGTAGAGCAATGTCGGAAACGGCCGACGGCGGAGCGTGCCCTGTGCCCCCAGCACCAGCGCGAGGGCCAACGCCACGGCCAGCGTCAGCGAAACACTGGCAATCCAGAAACTGAACAGCGCCGATTTCAGCAGGCCCGCATCGGCCCCCAGCGCCTGCCAATGGCGGCCGGTGAAGCCGGTGGCCAGCGGTCCGGCCAGCCCCACACTGCCCAGCAGCGCATAGCCGAGCCCGGCCAGCGGCAGGCCGGCCACCAGCAGGGCGTAGCATAGCAAGAGCCAGTTGCGGGGTTTCATGGGTTTTGAGGAAAGAACGTCATGCTGAGCCTGTCGAAGCATCTCTACCGCTTCGTTGAGCGGTAGAATTACTATTGCGGTAGAGATGCTTCGGCTTCGCTCAGCATGACGGTTTGTGGTACGAAAACCCGCTCACCGCTCAATCACTTGCGTCCGAAAATCCTTAAACAGCCGGGTCATGTATTCGGGGTCGGGCTCCATGAGGGCGAGGTCCTGGATGGCTTCGCGCTTGGGGGCGTAGCGGCGCGAGGGCAGTTGCACAAACTGCTGGCGTTGGGCGGGCGGCAGGGCAGCCAGGCTCAGCACGGTATGGTCGCCCCACACGTTGGGGTCCATTTTTTTGAGCTGGGCCTCGGGCGAAATCAGGAAGTTGATGGCCAGCATGGCGGCTTCCGGGTGCTGGGCGCCTTTCACGATGCCCAGGTAGTGCGAGTTCTGGATGGTGCCGGGCTGGGGCACGTAGGCGCGGGCGGTGGCCGGAAATACGCCCTGGTTCACCTTGTTGTCCACCTCGGCGTCATTATTGGAGAAGGTGAAGGCCACCTCGCCGTTGGCAAAGAGCTGGTGCAGGGGCGCGAGCTGCTCAGGAAACGTCTGGCCCTGCTTCCAGAAGTAAGGCCGGCTGGCATTCACCTGCTTCCACAGCTCACCCGACCACTTATTATACACCGCCTCATCAAACTTGCCCTGGAACAGCCTGGGGTCGCCCGACAGCGCAATCATCCACGATTTGAGCAGGGTCATGCCCGTAAACTCGTTCGGAATGGTGAACTGGCCGGGGTGGGCTTTCACAAAAGCCGGCAGCTCGGCAAACGACTTCGGCGGACTGGCCACCCGCGCCGAATCGTAGATAAACGTCATCTGCACGTTGCCCCAGGGGCATTCCATGCCCGCCACCGGCTGCTGGAAATCGGTATTGATGAACGGGTTTTGCAGGTCGAGGAAACGGGCGTTGGGCAGCTTCTCCACAAACGGACCCAGCAGGGCATCGACCTGGCGGAGCTGGTAGAAAGTTTCCCCGTTTATCCAGGCAATATCGACTTCGCTGGGCTGGCCGGCCTGCTGCTCGGCGGCCAGCGTTTGGGCCAGGCCCGCGCCCTGGCCGGCCGAAATCTGCAGGTCGATATCGTAGCGGCGCTTCAGCTCGGGCTTCACGTAGGCACTCATGTACTTGTTGATGAGCGGGTCGCCCATCCACATCTGCATGCTCACCGGCTGGCCTTTGCCAGTGGCCTCAATTTGCGGCCACGTCTGGGCCAGGGTCTGCTGCGGGGTGCGGGCGGGCTGGTTGTCGCAGCCGGCCAGCAGGGTGGCGGCGGTGAGGAGCGGGAGGAAGTTTTTCATGGGACATAGTAACCCCACCCCAACCCCTCCCCTCCGGGAGAGGGGCTCTAATTCTAATTTCTAGTTTCTAGTTTACGTATCTAGAAGCTAAGATTAGAGCCCCTCTCCCGGAGGGGAGGGGTTGGGGTGGGGTGAATGGGGTATTTACAGCGCGTAGCGCAACCCGAACTGGAACTGACGCGGCGCGCTGGCATTGCGCCGGATGATGCCCGAATTGGCCGCGCCGGTCTGAATCTGGTTGCTTTGCGTGGCGTTGTTGGCGTAGCCGCTCAGGTTCTGGGTGTTGAGCACGTTGAACACGTCGGCGGTCAATTCCAGGCGGCTGGTGGCCTGGCCGAAACGGAACGTGTACTGCGCGCCCAGGTCAAACGTCTTCGACCAGGGCAGGCGGTCGGAGTTGCGGCCCTCGCCGGGGAAGCGGTCGGCGTTGCCCAGGTAAGCGGTGCTGAACGAGCTGCCGTCGCCATTCAGGTCGTTGGTCGTCTTCGGGCTGCCATCTTCATTAAACTCGCCCACGATGGGGTAAGCCCCCGTGACGCGGTTGATGGGCTGGCCGCTTTGCAGCAAAGTCGCCAGCGTGAAGCGCAGGCTGCTGATGGGGTAGTAGCTGCCGATGGCGTTGATAACGTGCGTGCGGTCGTTGATGGAATTGGCGAATTCGGAGCCGTAGTTGTTGCCGTCGGCAGCGCGAAAGTTCACGTCCTCGGTGTCGTTTTTCAGGTTCGAGAGCGTGTAGGAAACCCGGTAGCCGTACTTATCGTCGGCCGCGTCCTTCTGCAGGTTGAAGCTGGCGGCCAGGTAGCGCGAGCGGCCTTCCGATTCGGTCAGCACCACGCTGCGGGCCACGCCCCGCACTATCTGGCCGTTGATGACGGCGTAGGAGCCCGTGGCATCGGTTACGATGGGCACCGGGCGGGTGGCGTCGGCTTGCGTTGTCGTGCGTACCACCACGTTGTTGGGGTCCGAAACGGGGTATTCCGACACGCCGTTCACGTTGCGCAGCCGCAACAGGTCGGAGGAGCGGTTGTACATGGCATCCACGTAAAACAGCGTTTTGCTGCTCACCTGGTACTGATAGCCCAGCGTGGCCTGCCGCGAGTAAGGGTTCTGGTAGCCGTTGGGATTCAGAATGCGGCGCTCGCCTCCAAATGCGGTGGCCCGCTGCCCTTGCAGGCTGGCCGCCGGAGGCCCTTGCAGGTACGTAATGCCGCTCGTGAACCCGGCGCCCTGATTGCCGTCGAACGTAACGCGGTCCACGTTGGTGTTGGCCGGCAGGGCGCCCACCCGCACCAGCTCGCGGAGCTGGGTTTTATAGTCGGCCGAGTTGGTATTGGCGCCCAGGGCGTCGCTGTACACGGTGTACAGGATTTTGTCGTAGAACAAGCCGTAGCCGCCGCGCAAGGCGCTGCGGTCGGTGAGTTGCAGGTTGAAATTGGCGCGGGGCGCCACGTTGTTGCGGTCGCCATTGGCCGCGCCGCCCTTCGAAAGGTTGTCGTAGTCGTAGCGCAAGCCCAGGGTCAGGTTCAGGCGCTCGGTCACGGCCACCTGGTCTTCGAGGTAAACGTTGTACAGGTTTTGGGTGGTGCCGAAGGAGGCCGGGCGCAGCTCCACACCGTAGTTCAGCACCTGCACATTGCCGGGAATATCATTGATGCTCAGCCCCGTGCCCAGGTTGCGGCTGCGAAGCTCGTTGAGCTGCGCCAGGCTGAGCTGCACGCTGTAGCTGCCGTTGGGGTTGCCGCCGCCAAAGAGCGAGTGTTCGGTGCTGATGAGGCCGAAACCGCCCTTAAACGTGTTGCGGCCCTTGAGCAGCGTGAATTTTTGCTGGGCCTGCCAGGTGCTCTGGTGCGAGTCGAACAAGTAGCCGGGGTGGCCCAGCACGGCCACGGTCTGGATTACGGCCGGAACCGGGCCCACGGCTTCCTGGGTCACGGCGTTCACCGTCACGTCGGGGCTGTTGGGGTTGTCGGCGTTGGCGTAGTTCCAGCGGAAGCGGGCGTACTGCACGTCGGTCTGGGAGGTGAAATTCTGGCCCACGTACACGTTTTGGGTGGCGATGTTCAGCGAGTTGCGGTCCTGCTGGTTGCCGGTCGAGGGGAAGGCCACGCCGCCATCCAGCCCACCGCCCTGGCGCTCAATGTTCACGATGCCCACGTTGGCCCGCAGCGACGAGCGGAACCGTTCCGTCCAGCGCTGGTCGAGCTTGCCCGAGAGGTAGGTGAAGCGGTTCTGGCCCTGCACGGTGGCGTTCACGCCCAGCGCGGGCGAAGTCAGCGCATTGTCTTTAAAATCGAAGGTCTGCTCGGCGTTCAGGTAAAAAAACGTCTTGTCCTTCACCAGCGCGCCGCCCACGCCGAAGCCGAACTGCTGGCGCTGAAAGCCGTTTTTAACCTGGTTTCCCGAAATGTCGCGTTGCGCGAAATCGGTCTTGCCATCAATGCTCGGGCCGGGCCGGGTGAGGTAAAACACCTCCGCCGCAAGGTCGTTGGAACCCGATTTGGTGGTCACGTTCACGATGCCGTTGGCCGAGTTGCCGAACTCGGTGGAGAAGTTGTTGGTGAGCACGCTCACATTCTGGGCAAAGCCCACCGGAATGGCGAAACGCTGCCCGCCGAGGAAGTTCTCGTTGTTGTCCAGCCCGTCAATCAGATAGTTGGTATACAAGCCATTGGCCCCGTTGATGCTCACATTGGGCGCTTCGGTGAAGAAGCCGGTGGCCAGCGTTACGTTGGGCAGGCGGTAGAGGGCGCGGGTGATGTCGCGGGCCTCAATGGGAATCTCGCGCAGCTCGCGGGCCGAGAGCTGGGAGGCCACCTCCGCGTTCTGGGTGTTGATGGTGGTGGCGTTGTTAGGAGCCCGCACCACCACGCCATCCAGCGTTTGGGCGCTGAGGTTGGGCAGCACCAGCGTCACGCTGGGGCTGGAGTTGGCGCGCAGCACCAGGTTGGCTTCGCGCACGGCCTGGTACTTGTCGCTCACCGTGGTGCTCACGGCGTAGCTGCCGGCCGTGCTCAGGCCCCGGAATCGGGCTTTGCCCTGGGCATCGGTGGGCTGTGCGGTACTGAAGCCGATGGCGGCGTTATCGAGCTGCACTGGCAGGCCCACAACGGGCCGGCGGGCATTGTCCTGCACCGTCACCACCAAATCGACCTGGGCCCAGGCTGGCAGCCCGGACAACAGCAAGCCCATGACAAGGGCTAGAATCGGAAAAAATCTCTTCATAAAATCACTGAAAGCAAGCTAAAACGAAACACAAGGACCAGCCGGCACGGACGGTTCCTGCCCACAGACAGCCCCGTCCGGCGCCGAACCGGCAATTCCCGGAAGTTTTAGCAGGCTGGGGGCCCCCGGTGGGGGCGGGCGGCCACGGGGCAGCGCCGGGCGGCCAGCCGGGCGCCGGACCGGGCCAAGCACC
>NZ_JNLX01000194.1 GCF_000715495.1 Hymenobacter sp. IS2118
TGAAGCCGCCCCAGCGGGCATCGTCTATGCGCAGGCCGACGGGGCGATGCTGCTCACCGACGAGGGGTACAAGGAAGCCAAGTTGGGCCGCATTTTTGCCGCGACGGCCTTGCAAACGAGCGTGGTCGAGGAGCGCGGCGGGCACATTGCCGCGTCGATTTTTGTGGGCCATCTGGGGACGGCAGCCGCGTTTGGGGACAAATTTGCGGCGCAACTCGCCCCCTACAAAGACCAGGGGCGCGACCTGGTTTTTATCAGCGACGGGGCCATTTGGCTGCGCCAGTTCATCGAAAAAACCTGTCCCCGGGCCACGCTGATTTTGGACTTCTACCATGCCATGGAACACATTGGCCAGGCCGGCAAGGCGTGTTGGGGGAGCGGAAAAGCGGCTTCCGGCTGGTTTAAAGAACAACGCAAGCTACTGCTGGACAGTAAATTAGACCATGTCTTAGCCCATCTAAAGCAGCTCGCCATCGCCCCGGCCCTGTGCGAATCGGTCTGTGCTTACCTCGAAGCCAACCGCGACCGGATGGATTACAAAGCCTACCGCAAACGCGGCTTGTTGATTGGCTCGGGTGCCATTGAGGCCGCCCACCGCACGGTGATGCAACGCCGCATGAAGCGGGCGGGCCAACGCTGGGGCAAAAACGGCGCCCAACGCGTCTTGACCCTGCGCGTCTGCGCCATGAGTAACCGATGGCAACTGGTGCGACAGCAAATTGAACCCTTCAATCCCGCAAGAGAGGCCTAGCGACAATTTGAATTGCACCCTAATACCTTGTCAAACAATAAAATACCTGACATGGTGGCGTGAGGCGATAGTGTAAACGTTCGTTATCGCTACCCCCTTTTGATTGCGTTAAGGAGCGTGTAAGACTATTGGGTTTTCGATGCTCTTACGCCGGTTTTGCACCTTATCACGAGCGACAGGGCCATTCGGCCACGGACTCGGAGGTTTTCCCCTATTTGTTTAACAACACCCAATAGTCTCCAATCGAATCTAAAAATGCGGATTAACTTTGGGTATTATTAAACAGATAGGGCAAAACCTTCGAGTCGGAAGTTTTGCCCTATCTGTTTAATAACACCCAATTAAGACCAGAGGTTGGTTCATGATATCAGTAATTCAATAATCCGTATTTCAAGATGCAGTATATTGCCCGTACCCCGTCACGCCAGCCTATTTTTTTGCCTTCAGCGTAAGTGCGGCCGTAGTAGCTGATGCCTACTTCGTAGATGCGCACATCCTTCACGCGCGCTACTTTGGCCGTGACTTCGGGCTCAAAGCCGAAGCGCTTTTCTTCAAGGTGTAGGCCCTGAATAATATCGCGCCGAAACAGCTTATAACAGGTCTCCATATCGGTTAGGTTTAAATCTGTCACCATGTTCGAGAGGAACGTGAGGAAGTTGTTGCCGATGCTGTGCCAGAAAAATAGGATGCGGTGGGGGTTGCCGCCCATGAACCGGGACCCGAAAACCACATCGGCAAATCCTTTCAATACTGGCTTTATCAGCAGGTTATACTCTTCGGGGTCATATTCCAGGTCGGCGTCCTGAATGATGACGTAGTCGCCGGTGGCCTCGCGAATTCCTGTGTGCAACGCAGCTCCCTTCCCTTGGTTCATCGTGTGTCGGAGCAGGCGCAACCCCATCGCCGGGTATTGTTGGGCGTACGCCTCTACCCGCTCCGCCGAGTGGTCCGTTGAACAGTCGTCAACGACAATGATTTCCTTGCCGATACCGTCAATTAAGTGTACCGTGCGCAGTAAGTCCAAAATTTGGTGGATGGAACGGTGCTCGTTGTACATGGGCACCACAATGGACAGAGTTTTGAACTTAACCAAGATAGGAGGAATGAAATGTTGGTGGACAAAGTACGTCATAATACTGCCCATTCATGCGCCTGGGGCGGTTATTTAAGGCAGTGAGTAGTATCCGTACGCTAGGTTACGAGCCCGCTGCCTCGCGCCGTTTTGGGAGCTGCCTGCCGGTTGTAATTACTTTTACACTAAACTGCTATGGGCTCCTTTCGTGTCCTACACATGGGTCATGTGCATTCAGAAGACCGGGTGCGGGTCCACATTATTTCTTTCTGCCCATTTTGACAGTTCATCTCTCTAAAGGCTTCTTATCCAAACCGGGTATTCGTTTTTTTTGGCTACTTCTATGCACCGTATTTGGAAGTTGTTCGGCTTACGTCGGTATGGTGCTACAAGGGGTCACGTATGCGGACGTAGTGGCGCTGAGCCGCATCCCATTCCACCAAGATGGATATTATTACCTGCCCGTGCGGTTGTCGGCGTCGGCGTTTACAGATGCCCAAGGGTGGATTTGCATCCTTGCCGTAGCCTTGCTGTTGCTGGCTCTGCTGGGGGTGATTTCGTCCCCTGGGCGGAGGGAGGTACGCGCATTGGTCGCTGAAGCGAAAGCTTCGGGCGCACGGCTGTGCCACGGCATGCGGCAATTATCACCCCGCCAACGCCAGGTGGCAGGGCTGGCGCTGGGCCTGCTCACCGTAAGTCGGCTCTATTTCAGTGTCGTCTATCCATATCAAACGGACGAAGTAGCCTCTTACGACTTTTTCATTAGCCGGGGCTTATTGGCTGTCAGTAGCTTCTATCCGATTCCAAATAACCACATACTCAACAGTACGCTTAGTTGGGTCTTTTATGGGCTCAATACGAGCCCGTGGTTTGTCTTGCGGCTACCAGTCCTGTTCACAGCCACGGCGGGGACGGTTCTCCTGTTTGTTGGCGTGCTGCGGCTTACTTCGTTTGGAACGGCCATGGTGATGTTTGTCATTTTTGGCTGGATGCAGGAAAGCCTATATTATGCCACGGCTGGCCGAGGGTACTGGCTATTAATATTGGGGGGCGGACTGAGCTTTCTGGCGGTAACCGCCTTGCTCGATTCCACACGGCCTGCACGGCTCGGGTGGGTGCTACTGTTGCTCAGCGGTGTGCTGGGATGTTACACCATGCCACCGTTTGTTTATGTCGTGGCGTCTGCAACAGGGTGCTTGGGGTGGTGCTTTTTGCGTCGCCGCGCCTGGGCAGACATGTCCCGTACCATAGCTGTAGGCAGTGGCATTGCCGTAAGCGCCGCGATTCTCTATACCCCCATCTTGCTGGTTTCAGGCTGGCAATCCTTGTTCGCCAACCGCTACGTAGTTGCGACTTCGTGGTCGGAAGTGGTATGGAACTTGCCAAAATTTATTTGGTCCACCGAAGGACGGTTGCTCGGTCACCGGGGTATTGGGGCCCTGTTGCTGGTGCTTGCTCTGGCACTGGTTACCCATTTCTGGAAACCATATCGCTCCGCCCCGCCGATTTCGTCCCACCCGCCCGCCGGGCAGGAGTTAGTTGGTCCGATAATGTGGTTTTTGTGGTTGCCTTACGCCATGATGCTAGTGCAGAGCGTGATTCCCCCATACCGTGTGCTGGTATATAAAGGGCTATTCGGAGCCCTTCTGTGGGGCTTACTTGCCGAACGTTGGGCACAGCGCTCACAAAATCGCCGCCAGTTCTGGCTGGTGGCGGTCTTACTAGTCAGTTTCGCCGGCTATCAGTGTTTTGTGTTGGCGCGCAGCGTCGAGAAAGCAAAGTTCCAAGACAAAAGCCGCCTTGCGGCATTTGCTTGGCTTGCCCGTCAGCCCCCTGGACGGGTACTAGTGGGCAAGGGAGAAATGGGGCTGTACTTGCTTTTCTTTGCGCATCAACAGGTTCCGCGTCGGTCCTGGCAATTTGATTCAACCCCACAGTCCGGTGTCCGCTACCGCTACGTGATACTCTCCCACGAGTATCAGGAGTCTTGGTACCCAGTGCTGCTGACAAAACCAGCTTATGAAGATGAAAACTTGATGATTTATAATATAAATATATAAATAAAAATATTATTGCACTTTATTTCGCTTAAAAGTATTGCTTGCGAGTATGGCGCTCGCACTTCAAAACACAAAATTTATAGTATTATATATTAATTAATAAGTGCCTCAAATATTGTTCCAGCACCTTATCGACTTGTTACGAACCATTGGAACGGAGAATGCCTAACTGATTTTGTCCGAATGTTTTGGGCACTAAAAAACCCTGCCGAATCTACGACAGGGTTTTTAATGGCGTATTTCAATTTACTCTTTTATGAGTTTTTGACGGTATTCATGTTGACCGTCCGTAGCGGTTACGATGTATATCCCTGGCGTTAGTTTGCTGACGTCCAACTGGCTATTTCCATTATAGCGTACTACTTGGCTAGTTGCACCACGCATATCCGTAACAGTTACTGTTTTGGGCTGTGTAGCGTTAGGAAGAGAGATGGTTAGCATATCGCTAACCGGATTGGGGTAAATGGAGAGTGCTGCATTATGACCGGACTTATTCGCTAAGACCGAGCCTGCCCCTCGGTAATTACCTTCAAGGGTAATATTCCATACTTGGTTGGTCTGTGCGATTGGTCGGCCAATTTGCAACCTTCCGGCATATCTTTTATCAGTACCCAAGTACAGTTGTACTACGAGACCTCCAGATGGCTGATTTGCAATGTAATATGGACCCGTATAACCATAAACAGGTGGATTGGCATTATTAACCCGCCTTACATACCATTTCTGGGCTTGTACTCCCGCATAGAATCCTTGCTGAAGAAAGGCACCTTCAGTTGTATTTTGTTGGCCTTCTATAGTCAAACTCAATCCTGACAGGCGATTTACAAGTCTATAGGGCCCAATTACCGTGCTATTTGCGTCTACTGGTACCAACGACCATTCTTGAGTAGTCGCAGTAGTTACGTCACCAAGTACGATATAGGCACCGGCACTTCCACTCTGTGCGTCCACCTGCATCGCCTTATTAGGTGAAAATTGGGGAGTAATTTTATAAGCCCCAACGAAAGCGCTACCATAAACGGGCGCGTTAGTAGAGGTGGTTACATCCCAAGTTTGTATGGGTGTAGTAGGAAAAGTAGGGTTAAACTGTTCCAATATAGCCCCTGTTGCAGTGCTGCCGTTCTTGATTTGCAGTACTAATTGACCTGCGGTTACAATTCGGTAGCCAGTACCGCCTATTGGTTCAAATCGAAACTGTTGGTTCAGATTATTAGCGTCAAACTCGCCTTGGCTGACGTTTGTACTGGCAGAATTGTTCTGCATCTGCCAATACAATCGGTTGTTTCTGTTTTGCACGCGGTACAAGTCAGACGTCCCCGGTACCAGTAGCATTTGCCATTCCTGGTTTGCTGTGCCAGCAAAAGTCTGTTGAGTAATTGGGGTTAGAGTAGAGTTGAGCCCGGTTGGATTGCTCGTCAAATTTGCTATCTCAAGAGCTTTACTGGTAGCCCTATTAACTATTTTGACATATTGGGCTTGACTAACAAGTGGCATCAGCAAGATTGTTAGCAAGAGAATGAGGGGGTATTTATGCTTCATTTTGTGGGTAGGGTTGTTGAGTTTGTGTATAAAATGAGCGAAATATAAGGAGTATTTCCAAAATTGTGAAGCAGGAAGGCGGCGACGGGGCCGACGCGGGGAAGTAATCATGCTTAGAGGGCCGTAAAGACGGAGCCAACTTGGAGAAGTGCCATAATTTCCGGCCCTAGGCAAGCAGGTGCAAATCGGCACTTATTCCGAGGTTAGGAATATAAGAGTTTTTATGTTAAGTGGCTTTTCCAAGGAACCAACGGGGAAAATTGCCTTTCCCCACTGCCCCCTAAATCCTATTCGACTGCCTTAGTAAGCTTAGTAGGTCCGCTTAGGATTGTGCGTTGAATAGCGGGCCATTTCCAGTCTTTTTAAGACCCAAAATGGTAAGCAGGAGGCCCGACAGCGAATGAGTCTTAGTGTGTTTGCCTGTTTTTAGGTCGTGGGCGAACTTGTTGCAGGCCGCGACGTGGGCCGCGTTGCCCAGGATTTGCGCCACCAGAGTAGGCGTGATGATGCTCAACTGCGCGAGTAGCCGGCCAGCGTTCTCGACCTGATGCGGAGCTAGGCCAGCCGGAGCAGTATCCCCAGGCACTAGGTCGAACGGGATAGTATCGGCTAGGGCTTGCGGCTTGACCGTGAAAACGATGTTTTTGAAGCTTCGGCCTACTTTTTCGAGCTGATAACTGATATGCAGTTCGGTATGCTCATTGATTTGCTTTACAGCCGGGTCTAGGACAAATGAGCGAAGCTGACCAAACTGCTTCATCTTCTCATTGCCTTTGTCGTCAATCAGGCCAAGCGTCTTTTTAAGGTCCTGAACGTCATACTTTTTGGTTTCGCCTAGGTCTTTCCATTGGCTGCAAAGCTGATATATGCGCTTGGCGTACTTGCTGCTAAGACGGAGCGCCGCTGCCAAGCCGTAGCTGGTAAAATTGTCTTTCAGGTGGAACAGATGTGGTAAAATGTCCTCTGAAAGCTTTATTTCAGTAATTCCAGTCCCTGTTAGGTACTCAATTCTCTGAAACATAGACAATTGCTTAACACTTTTTTCAGTTGTTATTGTAAATACCCGCGACATCATGCCCTCCGTGGCAAGTAACAAATAGGGTAAATGATATTGTTTGCCAGTTAACGCGGACAATTCTTTGATATTCAACTGGTAAACTAGTGACTCTTGTGTCTTTCGTAGCTTGGAGAGCATGAAGAAAAACAAGTCAAGTTGTAACTCGCTATATTCAAAACGGGCATTGGTCAGAGCATTGCTTTGACGTACTTCCAACAAGGGGTTAGGAGGGTTATTCATAGTGCAATTACACCAAAAAACAGAAAAAAAAATACTACTGTTACGTAAGTATGTTTTCTCAGTGATTAAAACTGTTTTTTAAAAGCCGTCTCAGTGATTAAAACTGTTTTCTCAGTGATTAAAACTGTTTTCTCAGTGATTAAAACTGTTTTCTCAGTGATTAAAACTGTTTTCTGGCCTTTTCTAATACTTTATAATAACTTGGTTTTTTGATAGTTATCGGCGCTACTGTTGAGCCCTACAAATAGAACAAATAAAAAAAATATCACAAATTGTGTTTCGCGCGAGAAAAAAAGGCTTTTAGGGACTGTTCGGGGGTACAGCGGCGCGAACAAAACAAAAACAGCAAAAGTACTAGAAGCCAGTAACTTGCGCGCATTTTGTAAAGTATATATTATTAATAATTAACAGATTATAAAATTAATTGTCGGGCTTATGTACTGCTATGGGCCAGGGAGTGCGCGAGTATGCTTGCGGCGGGTAGGGCTGTTAATTTCGGGCAATGGCTGACCATACTTTCCGCTTAAAGAATACCCCGCTCGGCACCGTCTTGGTCAAATTCTACCGGGTAGTACCTTACACACCCGAGGGATTCCAGCGCCGAGTAATCACGGACTTCTGGGAGATGACGGAACCGGGCAAGAAAAAAGAACCGTGGGGAACCGCCCGCTACCAAGGACCACTGGAGTATAACCCGGTGCTTCCTGAAGCGGTCGCAGCTCTGGCCAAGAAGTGTCCCGAGTGCAACTGTGTCCGCATTGAATAAGGGGCAGCAGGGGGGCAGTGGGGAGGGAGCGAGCTGGCCAGGGGTTGAGATAAGGTGCAGGGCAGGATGTCAGGCAAAAAGGGAGCTGGCCGTATTGCGCGGGCGGGTGTGGTTCGTACCTTAGAGGCGCGGTTCGGGGTCGTTCTGGTGTTAAGCAAGAAGTGTTTTTGCGTTGCAAAAACCCCGGTCGGCCGCTGGCCTCCCTCTTCTCGCCCCTGCCGGGGGGCCTAATTCTAACCATCCTTTTGCCATGTCCACTGCTCCTCCTAGCCCCGACCCCGAGAAGAAAAATAAGCGCGGCCCCGGCCGGCCGAAAGCGGAATCGCCGCATGATGCAACCATCCAACTGCGGCTCTCGGGCAAACAGCTGGCGGAATTGGAGAAGCAGGCACAGCGCACCAAAATGACCCGGTCGGCTGTCATCCGGGCGGCGCTCGACGGAGTGCAGGTGCTCCAGGCTGCGCCGGACGAGGCGCTGCTGGAGGAGCGGCGGCAGCAGTACCGGCACCTGGTGAAGCTGGCCACCAACCTGAACCAGCTCGTGGTGCTGGCCCGGACCGCGCCGGTGGTCGAACTGCGGGCGCGGGCGACGATAGACCAGGTGCAGCAGGTGCTGGCCAAAATTCACCAAAGCCTGCCCGGGACATGATAGGGAAAGTCAAAATTGGCAAGAGCTTCGCCGGCATCTGCCGCTACGTGCTGCAAGAGGACAAGCAGGCCCAGGTGCTCGACGCGGAAGGGGTGCGCACGGATAGCGCAGCCTACATGGCGCAGGATTTCGAGTTTCAGCAGTCCCAGCGCCCTGGCCTGGGTAATGCCGTGCTGCACGTCGCGCTGGCCTTGCCGGCCGAGGACGCGGCCGGTCGCAGCCGCGAGGAAGTGGCGGAGTTGCTGCGCCAGGTCGGCCGCGCCTACCTGGAGAAAATGGCCCAGGAGAATGGGCAATGGGCCAATACCCAATGGTCGCTGACCGGACATTTTGACAAGGGCCACCCCCACGCGCACTTGGTGGTCAATAGAGTAGACAACGACGGCAAAACGATTCCCGACAACTTCATCGGCCAGGAGAGCCGGCGCGTGTGCAAGGAGATTGAAGCAGAAATGGGGCTGACCGTAGCCGAGCAGCGCGGCCGGGCGCAAGTCCGCGAGGTGGAGCCAACCCACCGCCAGGCCACAGCGAAAACGCCGAGCGCTCAGCGGGATGCGGACTGGCAGCGGGCGCGCCACGAGGTCGGCAACGCGTTGAAGCACACGGCCCCTTATTCGGGCAATTGGGACGCGTTGCAGGCGAAGCTGACCCGCCACGGCGTGCAGGTGACCCCCAGCACCCACCAGAAAAAGGACGGGCCGCAGGTGTACGGGGTGGTGTTCGAGAAGGACGGGCACCGCTTCAAGGGCAGCGAGGTGGCCAAAGAATACAGCGCCAGTAAGTTGCAGCAGACGTTTGCCCAGTACCAGGCGCAGGTCCCGGTGCTCGCGCAGGGCGCGAACCAGGCCGCAGAAGCCTACGAAGCGGGGCGAGCGAAGCGCCAGTTGGAGGCGGCGGAACAGTTGAACCGCCAGTTTCAGGAGCAAGCCCGCCAAGCCCAGGCGCGGGACCAGGCCCGCAGGGACCAGGAGCAGGCGCAAGCCCGCAAGGCGCAAGAGCAGGCCCGCCAAGTGACGAAAGCACCGCAGCGGCCGCAACTCCCCGACCGCTCCCGCGACGGGGGCATGGAAATGTAATCCCCCTTTCTTTTTACTCTTTCTGCTATCCCATGAATCCTGAAATAGACCTGTACGGTGTCATCGGCGAAATCCGCGACGCGGTTGATGCCTTGCTCAAACGAGGTAAGCCGGCCAGCGTGGCGGACTTGCAGGCGCTGGTGGACAAGGTGGAAGCCAAAAGCCAACCGATTTATAAGTTGCCGGCGAAGGAGGTCGCCGCGCTCCTCGTACCGGAGCTGCTGCCCCTGCTGCCCACGTCCGCCGCGCTGACCCAGGCTGGGAAGGATGCGGCGGCGCGCATGGAGGCTGCCATCAAGGGGGGGACGGCCGTCAGTGTGCAGCAGGTGGTGACTGATATGAAGCACTTGGTCGATGCGGTGCAGGAAGCGACGCGCCAGACGAAGGCGCTCCTCACCGAGCACCAGGCGGCCGCGGCCTCCTACCCTCGTTCCGTCCCGGTGAGTTTTACGGACGGCTGGCGCTGGCCGGTAGGCCTAGTTGGTGCCGGCGTGGTGCTCACGCTGCTGTTTTCGTGGGCGGGTGGGGCCTTCCGAGGGGTTGAGCAGGCGAAATATGACCAGTTGCTGCGCACGGCGACGGCCATCCAGGATGAGCGCAATCTCTACCGGGACCAGATTAAGTACTTCCGCCAGGACATGAGTAAGGGCAAGGATGCGCGAGCGACCACGAAGCTGGTGAAGCAATACTTTCCCCCATTGGGGCAGACACCCTAGCCGCCAAATAGTGGGTGTTGTTAAACAAATAGGGTAAAACCTCCGACTCAGGGACGCCGGTGCATATTTTTCAAGCATAATACCTGGGTGCAATTCAAATTGTCGCGGCGTATTGGTAACTTGTGTCATGCCTACCTCCCCCACCACCGCCATGAGCAAAGCCGAATATCTCGCCTTGGCCGAGCAAAAATACAACGATTTGCAGGCCCTCGGGACCGCGCCGACTTTCTACGATTA
>NZ_JNLX01000195.1 GCF_000715495.1 Hymenobacter sp. IS2118
TGAAGCCGCCCCAGCGGGCATCGTCTATGCGCAGGCCGACGGGGCGATGCTGCTCACCGACGAGGGGTACAAGGAAGCCAAGTTGGGCCGCATTTTTGCCGCGACGGCCTTGCAAACGAGCGTGGTCGAGGAGCGCGGCGGGCACATTGCCGCGTCGATTTTTGTGGGCCATCTGGGGACGGCAGCCGCGTTTGGGGACAAATTTGCGGCGCAACTCGCCCCCTACAAAGACCAGGGGCGCGACCTGGTTTTTATCAGCGACGGGGCCATTTGGCTGCGCCAGTTCATCGAAAAAACCTGTCCCCGGGCCACGCTGATTTTGGACTTCTACCATGCCATGGAACACATTGGCCAGGCCGGCAAGGCGTGTTGGGGGAGCGGAAAAGCGGCTTCCGGCTGGTTTAAAGAACAACGCAAGCTACTGCTGGACAGTAAATTAGACCATGTCTTAGCCCATCTAAAGCAGCTCGCCATCGCCCCGGCCCTGTGCGAATCGGTCTGTGCTTACCTCGAAGCCAACCGCGACCGGATGGATTACAAAGCCTACCGCAAACGCGGCTTGTTGATTGGCTCGGGTGCCATTGAGGCCGCCCACCGCACGGTGATGCAACGCCGCATGAAGCGGGCGGGCCAACGCTGGGGCAAAAACGGCGCCCAACGCGTCTTGACCCTGCGCGTCTGCGCCATGAGTAACCGATGGCAACTGGTGCGACAGCAAATTGAACCCTTCAATCCCGCAAGAGAGGCCTAGCGACAATTTGAATTGCACCCAGGCGTCCTCAATCCAAAGAATATTTTTCGACTGTCAAACACCATTAAAACTTAAGCCAGGTACCCTTATATCCTTTTCTGCAATCCGATAATTACCCTGCTATTTAAATAGTATCAAAAATTATTTTCAATTATTTTAAAAATAAGTTGCTTAATTAAAATTAATACTCAACCTTTGTTCCACCAAAAGCAAGCAACCATGTACCGCCACCTAACTCTCACCAGCAATTCGGATAAGATGCAGCCAGAACGGCTGTCTCCGCTCGGTACGTTTGCCTGATTTTAGCCCCCGCTGAAATTTGACACCGCCCGAGCCCACAAGCTCGGGTTTTTTGTTGCTAGCCGGTTATCAGCCGCTTATCTCATTCAATCCATGCCCAATATCCGCCCCAGTTACCTGCCCAAACAGTTGCAGCTCCGGCCCGATGGCGGCTTGGATATACGCCGCCGTGCTTTTCTTCCTCGTTGGAAACGTCGATAGCTTCGACGTGAATTCCGCGAAATAGAAAAGCCCGCCTCTCCAAAAGTCGGGCTTTTTCGTGCCCCCTAATTACCGAATAAAACGCGTTTTTATTTGAATGGGAAAGGTGCGTTTAATTTAAATAGAATTAGCGCGGAATTAGCATTTGAATAATTATTCGCTCTGCGAAAATACTTTTTTATCACTCCCATATTCTTTCTTTTCAGCCATGTCCTATTTCAAATCAACTTCCGCTATCTGGCCTTTGGCGGCTGGCTGGCAGGACCAGTCGAATACCGCCAAACGGCCACGGGTGGCCCGCTTGCATCAATGCCTCGGAGAGAGTCATCGGCCGCGAATCCCGGATTATTTCCTTCTGAAAACATAGCACGGCGCTGTCTGCGGGCAGGGCTCCGCAATCATGGCAAACCGTAACAAACCCCTTTCGGCCGCCGCCTACCGCTGGCAGGAGGCCGGTGTCGCCCTGGCGCGACACGTTGATTGGCGCAATTGGCCCCAGTCCAAGCAAATAGAATACATGTTTTCCTTCGGCTCGCCCCACGCGCTTTATGAAGCATTGGGTGTCGATTCGACCCTGGCGCAGCTTTATGCGGCTTGCGCAGCGAACGGTTCCTGTACCCGGCAGAACAACGTTCGGGGCGCTTTGCTCGCCATAGCGGCCAAGCGCACCGGCCTGTTACACCGCCCCGAGCTGGCCCCGAACGTAGCCGCCCTGGCTGCGCGATATGCCAAGCGAGTGCGCGAAGTAGCCGACTGGAAGTGTCCAGGAAGCAATGCTTACCGCCAGCTGGCCAGCCTGGTCCGGCACTTATTCGACCGTTACGGCAACATGCCGGACTGGCTGATTGAGTCCTGGACGCGCCCCACCCTAACGGAAGACGGCGTGGACCTGGCCGATTTGACCTTGCACCTCGGGCAGGGAAATTCATTGCGCAACTTTCCTCATTTGCCCATTCGCCTCAGCAAACGGCTGGAGCAGGGCTTGCGGGAGGCCCCCGCTGGCTGCACGTTTCGTGAAGCCCTGCGCTATGCCCAGCTGGATGCCCGTGGGGCACTGGCCTGGTGGAGCGTGGTAATGGAATCGCGGCTGGGGCGCACGGCTCTGGTCGATGATGCCTTCTGGCTGAGCGTGGTGGACTTTTTCGTGGCCGCTCCGCTGGTTGACCCGCGCCACTTTGGCCCGGTCTGCGACTGGATTCACCAGAAGCGCAGCCTGGGTATTAGGGCCGAGCCCGCCCAGCCGGGCTTCACGCTGAAAGGCCGGAGCATGGCCTCGGTGCTGGCCCAAACCGAGCAGTGGCACCGAAGCCTGACGCGGGAACGCCGCAAAGGCGGCGCTCAGGCGCCCGAAGCCAACGCGAGTTGGGTGGGCCTGCCGGTGGCTGATTTCCGGGCCGGGCCGGTACGCATCGAGCAGCTCACCAGCTACCGGGCGCTGGAAGCCGAAGGCAATGCGCAGCGCAACTGCGTCGCTACCTACGTGCAATCGTGTCGCCTGGGTCGCTGCGGCATTTTTTCGCTGACCGTGGACGGCACCCGTGGCCTGACCGTGGAAGTAACCGCCAACCGTACTGTGGTGCAGGTGCGCGGCAAATACAACCGCTGGATGACCCAGCAAGAGCACGACTGGATTACCCAGTGGCTCGGCTCGGCGCGATTGGTACTCTCCAAGCACGCTGGGGTAAAGGGGTGAGGCGGCCCAACCGTTCACCTCACCCCCGGCCCCTCTCCCGCGGAGAGGGGAGCCTGACGAGTACCAAAATAAGTGTTCTGCAAGCTCTTCCTTGAATAAAGCAGAACGCTATTCTCAGAAAACTATACATCAATTTCCCACCCCCAAACCGTGCTGCCGTGGCCCCCCTCTCCGCGGGAGAGGGGCCGGGGGTGAGGTGACCCGGCCGCGACAATAGAACGCCAACATTCTCAATAATTTCCATCATGCGCTTCAACTTCTTCTCCCGAAATACCGCACCTACGGTAAACCACGAAGGCGCCGCTGCCTTCACGCTCACGCCGCAGGTGGGGCTGTACGCCGCCGTGGCTACCGCCGCGCTTAGCGACCAGTTCTACGAGGCGGCCGACACTCGCCTGACCCGTTTGCGCGAGCTGGTGACCAAAAACGACCCCGTTTTTGTGGCGCAGCTGGCCGTGTATGCCCGTGAAAGCTTGAACATGCGCTCGGTGCCGCTGGTGCTGTGCGTGGAGCTGGCCCGGCTGCACCGCGGCGACAGCCTCGTGAGCCGCCTGGTGGCCCGCGTGGTGCAGCGCCCCGACGAAATCACAGAATTGCTGGCCTGCTACGCCCAGGCCAACGGCCGGAGCGGGACCAAAGTCCTCAACCGCCTCTCCAAGCAGATGCAGAAAGGGCTGGCCATGAGCTTTAACCAGTTTGATGGCTACCAGCTGGCCAAGTACGACCGGGACGGCGCGGTGCGCCTGCGCGATGCCTTGTTCCTGGTTCACCCGAATGCGAAGGATGCGGCCCAGCAAGCCTTGTTCGACCAGCTGGTGCGCGGCGAGCTGCCCACGCCCTACACTTGGGAAACCGAGCTTTCGGCTGTGGGGCAGGGCACTTTCGCCACTGATGCGGACCGGCAAACGGCCGTCCGACAGACCTGGGAAGCCCTCATTGCCAGCGGCAAGCTGGGCTACATGGCTCTGATGCGCAACCTGCGCAACATCCTCGAAGCCAACGTGTCGGCTGCGGCCATCACGCAGGTGTGCGCTACGCTGGCCAATCGGGCCGCGGTGGCGCGTAGCAAGCAGCTGCCGTTCCGGTTCCTGGCCGCTTACCGCGAGGTGAAAGCCTTGCCGGGCGGCCACGTGGCCGGTGTGCTGGCGGCCCTGGAAACGGCCATTGCCCACAGCGCGACCAACCTGCGCGGCTTTGGGGCCGACACCCGCGTGGTGGTGGCCTGCGACGTGTCCAGCTCCATGCAGCAGCCCATTTCGCCGCGCAGCAAAGTGCTGCTCTACGACGTGAGCCTGGTGCTGGGCATGTTGCTCCAGAGCCGTTGCCAGCATGTCGTCACCGGCATGTTCGGCGATGTGTGGAAGCGCATCAGCCTACCCCGTGGGCCGGTGCTGCGCAACGTGGAGGAGTTCTACCGGCGCGAAGGCGAAGTGGGCTACTCCACCAACGGGCACCTGGTTATCCGGGACCTGCGCATTCGCGCCGAAGTAGTGGACAAGGTGATGATTTTCACCGACGTACAGCTTTGGAACAACTCCGGCGACGGTGGCAGCCTGGCTCAGGAATGGGCCGCCTACCGCCGCACCGTGGCCCCCCACGCCCGCCTCTACCTCTTCGACCTGGCCGGCCACGGCACCGTGCCGCTGCAGGTGCGCCCCGAAACGGGCGTGGCCCTCATCGCCGGCTGGTCCGATAAGGTCTTCGACGTGCTGAACGCGCTGGATAACGGTGATTCAGCATTGAGCGAAATCGAGAAAATTGAGCTGTAAAATACGTCTAACCCGGCCGGGCAATAAAGCGGAACCCCCGGCCGTAACGAGGCAGAGTGCGGTAAGCTTCAGCTGGCACCGCAGGGCCGTTTTAGATTGAAAACAAATATTTTACAATTTTAAACGGCCCTGCGGTGCCAGCTGAAGCTTACCGCACACATGAGGAAGACGGCTGCCCATGCTGGGCAGTCGCCGACCGGGGCGGGCCTTCGCGGGCCCGTTCCAACCCGGCTGATTCCGCCTGATTCAGGTGCCGTAGGAGGGCGTTACTTCGTTGGTTGAAATCTGACTGTTAATCAGAGAGATTGGGTTCGAATCCCCTTCCATGGCTTCGGCTACGGTTGACTCGCCCGCCGCTTGTTGCCCTGAATTTTTTGGAAATCAGTTGAAAAATCTTTTCCCTGTCCGGGTGTCGTAGCTCGGCCATACTTCGCACTCTTAATGCCCAGGACGCGGGTTCGATTCCCGCCGTGAATGGCCGTGAGGCTGTTTTCGTAGCTCAGCGGTAGAGCAGGATTTGAAGGCCGGGCGCTTGTTGCCCCGGACAGGTTTTGATAGTGCCGCGGACGTAGAGTGTCCGCGTAATTGAACGGCTCACGTACCCGCAGATTCGCAAGATTCTGGGTGCTGAACCGCTGTTGCTTGAAACGGGCCGGTGCCGTAGCACCGTCTTACTTCGTTAGGGACGATGAACTGCCGGTTTGAATCCGGCCCGTGGGCTTTGGCTCGCGGTGGTGTAAGCGATAACACGCATACCGTAGGCGTTGCGCCCGTTGCCCGGCCCGTTTTATTTTTCTTTTTCATCAACGATGGTGGCTCAAAGATGCGCCGCCACTTCGTGCACAACCCATTGATATGGCCAATTTTTTACGCGGCAATGACCTGCGAAACCTCGGTTTCCCCGAAGGTCGGGCCATCGGGCTTGCTCTCGCGCAATTGCAGCGCAAGCACCTCAAAAAACTCTCTCAAACCGACCAGCTAGCCTTGTTTGGTCAACTTTTAGCCAACCCCAAGGAATTCCTAACCAACCTCGACTGGAGCCATACCGCTGCGACCCTGCTGCCGGCGCCCTCCCGGCACATTGCCCTGGTAGAGCGCAAGCCCTACGTCACGTTCGGCGCCGAGCACATTGAGCAGGGGGCGGTGCACCAGATGGAAACGGCCATGAAACTGCCCGTGACCGTGGCCGGGGCGCTCATGCCCGACGCCCACCACGGCTACGGGCTGCCCATCGGCGGCGTGCTGGCCACCGACAACGCCGTGATTCCCTATGCCGTGGGCGTGGACATTGGCTGCCGCATGGCTTTGTCGGTGTTCGATTTGCCGCCCAAGTACCTCACGCAGCGCGTGCAGGAGCTGCGGAAAATCCTGCTCGACAACACCCGTTTCGGCTCGGGCCGGGGCTGGGAGCGGGGCCACCGCCTGCCCAGCGCCGTGCTGGACCGGGACGAATTTCTGGAAATCCCATTTCTGAAAAACAAGCGCGACAAAGCTGCCGACCAAGTGGGCACTTCCGGCTCGGGCAACCACTTCGTGGAGTTCGGCCTGGTTGATATTACCGACGCGGAAAACGAGTTGGGCGTGCCCGTGGGCCAGTACGTGGGCGTACTCTCGCACTCCGGCTCGCGAGGCCTGGGCGCGGGCATTGCCGAGCACTACACCCGCCTGGCCAAAGACGTGTGCAAGCTGCCCACCGAAGCCCAGCACCTCGCCTGGCTCGGCCTCAACACCGAAGCCGGCCAGGAGTACTGGGCCGCCATGAACCTGGCCGGCGACTACGCCTCGGCCTGCCACGCCCAGATACATCAGCGACTGGCGAAAGCCTTGGGCGAACGGCCCGCGGCCAAGGTGGAAAACCACCACAACTTCGCCTGGAAAGAGCGGCTGGCCGACGGCCGCGAGGCCGTGGTGCACCGCAAGGGCGCCACGCCGGCCGGGGCGGGCGTGCTCGGCATCATCCCCGGCTCGATGACGGCGCCCGGCTTTATCGTGCGGGGGAAAGGGCTGGCGGCGTCGCTGTCCTCGGCCTCCCATGGGGCCGGCCGCCTCATGTCCCGGACCCGCGCCAAAGCTGAGCTCACCGAAACCGGCCTGCGCAAGCACCTGGGCGAGCACGGCATCGAGCTAATCGGCGGCGGGCTCGACGAAGCGCCGATGGCCTACAAGGACATCCACACCGTGATGGCCAGCCAGCGCGAGCTGGTGGATGTGCTCGGTTCGTTCACGCCCAAAATCGTGCGAATGGACGGGGCGTAGGCTACGGCCGGATTTCCCGGTTCCACTGCGCAACAGGATTTTACGCGCCGCGCCACAATCCAAGAGTTGGGTAGTAGCGTATGTTTCCATGAGTCCTAGAGGGACTGTTGTTTTCATAGTTCGGAAAGCCCCTTGCTACTGGCGAGGGGTTTTTTATTGAAGAAAAATCAAGCTCACTGCCCACAAAAAATGCCCCGACTGATCAGTCGGGGCATTTTTTGTGGGCAGTGAGCAGCCATAGTAGCTGGCTGCGGCTTACCTATTCCACCACCAAACGCTTGGCCACCAAGCCGGCTGTGGTGCGCGCCAGCACGGTGTACACGCCCGCTGACAAGGTGTTCAGAGGCAGCTCCAGCGTCTCAGTGGGGCCGGCGGCGAAGGTGCGGGCGAGTACCACGCGGCCCAAGTTGTCGACGATGGTTACCGCCGTAGCCGCGTTGCCGCGCAGCTTGGTGGGCAGTAGCAGCGTGGCCGTGCCGTGGGCCGGGTTAGGGTACACGCTGGCTAGCTGGGCCAAGGCCGCCGGGGCGGTAGCCAGCACGCGAGCCTGGGTGCTGAACAAGAGAGCATAACGGCCGTTGTTGGCGTTAGCAGTCAGGTTCAGGCTCACGGCGGGCGTGGTGCTGAGGTCGGTATAGCTGCCGGTGAGGGCATCGCGCAGGTAGGCGCGGTAGGGAGCGGGCAGGTTGGCGAGCGTCTCCACACGCAGGGCGTAGGTGCCGGCGGTAGGCACGGTCAAGCGTAGCGGCAACAGCACTTCGGTGCCCGCGAGCTGCGGCTGGCCGTTGATGGCCAGGGCTTCCAGTGCGTCGGTTTCGGTGGCCAGCGCCAGGCCGGTAGAGGCCGGCAAGGCGTGGGCATCGAAGGCATTATCGAACCCGGCCGTGGCGCCGCGCTCGAAGTAAACTACCGCTTGCGTGCTGACCTTGGCATTGCCCAGGGCCAGCCGCAGCTGCGGACGGGTGTCGGTGGTGCCGCGCTGGAAGGGAGCGTCCAGGTTCGTAGTGATGCGGTCGGCGTTGGCAAAAGCGAGGCTGCCGGTCTGGCCCACGGCCGTGCGAACGAAGAAGCCCTGCGCCACCGGCACTATGTTGGTACCGCCGTTGGTGCTCATGCCGTTATTGTAAGTAGCGTAAGAACCGGTGTATTGGCCGCTGCTCTTGAATACATACAGGCCGCCTTCCAGGCCGGTTTTTCCTACTTTATTCCAGTCGAGGGACGAAGGGTAGGGGTTGCCGCGCAGGTGCCAGCCGCTCTTGGGCTGGTTGCCGCGGGTGAGGCCAGTGGCCGTGAGGTTGCCGTTATTCAGGGTGCCCACAAAGTCGACGTTGGCCTGGGCCGGGATATTGACGGTATAGCCGCGCGTGGGTTCGAGCACGTCGCTGGTGGTTGTGGGCGAGAAGAATCCCTGGTCGAAGGCCAGGGCCGTACTTGCGCTCGTGCTCACGCGGGTTTCGTCGTAGCCAAATACGTTCGGGAACGGCTTGACGGTGTTGCCCAGCGTGTTATAGGCCGGGTTCACCACGGCGCTAAAGCCAGCGGTGTTCAGGTCGGCCACGGTAGTGGCCTGTACCGGCGAACTGTAGTGACGGTAGCCAAGTCCCGGATTGGTTGGGGTGATGTAGCGCTGCACAGTGGCCAGGGCATTGACTGCTGCCGTGCCATTGTTTACCACCATCGCCGTGCCTTGGGCGTCGGAAAGTAAAACCAGGCCAGTGTTGAATTGATTTACCGCTCCCAGGTTGCCATTGAGTGTCAGCATCCGCTGCACTTCAATAATTCCGTTGAGGGTAGCGCCAGCGGGGCCAATCAGCAGGTTGCTAAAACGTATTCCGCCGCTGATTCCCACCGCGTCGGGGCCGGTGAGGCTAACGAGCGAGGCGGGCGACATGAACAAGCTGCCAGGCGTACCCACCGAGAAAGCGCCTTTCAAATCGAGAACAGCGGAGCCTACGAAGGTCAGGGTAGCGCCATTTTCAACTGCCAAATTGCGGCCTTGCTGCGAGGTGCTGATGAGTGGGTCGTTGGCAACGTCGGGAATACGAATATTGTCGGCCGCGGTGGGAACCTGTGCAGGGCTCCAGTTGCCCGGTATTTCCCAGGCCGTGCTCACGACTCCGGTCCAAGTGATGGTGATAGGGCCTGCTGGCAAGGTGGTGAAGCTGGCCGTGGCTACGTCCGATGTGGTGCTGCTGGCGCAATTGCTTACGATGCGCACCGTGTAGGCCGTGCTAGCTGCCAGGCCCGTGAAGCTCACCGAAGTAGCTGATGCCAAAAGTGTTTGCGTGGTGGTGGCCGGGTCGGTAGTCACGGTATAGCTCGTGGCCGAAGCGCTGCCCGTGAACGTAACCGTGGCCGAACTGGCGGTGATGCTACCTGCCGTCAGGCCCGTGGGCGCGGTGCAAGCCACCGGGGCCGGGTTCACCGTGAACGTAGCCGGGGCCGACGTGCCGCCGCCCGGTACAGGGTTGGTCACCGTCACGCTGTAGGTGCCGGCCATGGCTTGGTCGGGGGCCGTGAGGCCGATAGTGAGCTGAGTGGCCGAAACGAACGTGGTGGTACGGGCACTACCGTCGAAGTTTACCACCGAAGTGGCTAGGAAATTGCTGCCGCTCACTGTTAGCGTTTGGGGCGCGGCGCCGGCCGTCACGCTGGCCGGCGAAAGGCTGCTAATTGCTGGAACGGGGTTGTTAACCACGGGCGCAATCACCGTGAACGTGGCCGGGGCCGAGGTGCCGCCGCCGGGCGCCGCGTTGGTCACCGTCACGTTGTAGGTGCCGGCCATTGCGATTGCCAAAGCCGGAATGCTGGCCGTCACCTGCGTGGCCGACACAAACGTAGTGGCGCGGGCCGTGCCGCCGAAGCTCACCACCGAGCCGGCGATGAATCCCGTGCCGGTTACCGTGAGCGTGAAGGCCGGGTCGCCGGCCGTGGCCGAGCTGGGGCTCAGGCTACTGATGGTAGGAGCCGGGTTGGGCGTAGGCGTGGTAGTGAAGTCGGTCGAAACCGTGCTAGACGTGGTGCTGCTGGCGCAACTGCTCACGATGTTTACCGTGTAAGCTGTATTTGCGTTCAGGCCTGTCAAATCTGCGGACGTAGCCGTGCCAGGCAGGGTTTGGGTGGTGGTAGCGGGCACGGTCGTGATGGTGTAGCCCGTAGCCGAGGCGCTGCCCGTGAACGTAACCGTAGCCGAAGCATCCGTGATGTTGGTCACGGCCAGGTTGGTGGGCGCATCGCAAACCGGGACTACTTCAAACGGTGACTCATTGCTGGTGCCGCCGGGCGCTTCCGGGTTCACCACCTTCACTGGCTTGATGCCCAGCGTCGTAATGTCAGTGGCCAGAATCTGGGCGGTGAGCTGCGTGGTCGATACAAACGTAGTGGTGCGGGCCGTGCCGTTGAAAAACACCTGCGACCCGGCCACAAAGTCACCGTTCACGACGGCGCCGTTCACGAAGCCCGTCCCATTCACGGTTAGTGTAAAGGCCGGGCCGTTTATGGTGGCTACCGCCGGCACCAGGCTGGTAATGGTGGGCGCGGGCGCCACCGCGATGTCCCGGATATTGAACGGAAAAAATGGATTTGCCGGTACCAGATTACGCTTGTTGGTAGCTTGGCCATTCGCTAAATTCAAATCATAAAGGTTGGTGCTGGAAAGGCCAAACCCATTGGGCTTCGTAAGTTCCGACATGTAAGCCTTGTTGGTAGTGCCATCGAAATAGATATCGACGTTGATGACGGCGGTGGGCTCGATGTTATAAAACGTGTTGGGGTTGTTTGCATCCTGCAATCCGATTGCGGACCCCGTTACCGTTTTCATAACGCCGCTATTGGGGTCGGGCAGCGTGGCCAGAATGCCGCGTGCAGTTCTGGTTTCCGGCCGCACATCGGCACTGTAGAGGGTGGTGCTGGTGGGGCTGCCCAGCGAGTTGGTATAGGCCACCGCGCCCACCCTGGGGTCTTTGGCGGCGTTAATATCTCCCACTGCATAAACCAGCGTTCCGTCTTGCTGCACCACCTCTCCCGTGATGGGATTGAGGCGGTAATTGGTATCGTTAGTGCTCACCACCCGAATCCGGTCGGCCACCGGGTTAAAGTCGAACCCAATGCGTTCGGCAGGGCCGCCTAGCGCCAGGGTAATGGCACTGCCCACGGCCGTGGCCACCCCGGTAAGGGGCTGCAAGGTGTAGAGTTGTGCGTTGGACGGGCCGGTGGGGTTCGAAGCATTGTAGCCCAGCGCATACATCTCGCCCGTACTGGGGCGGTAGTCGATGCCCACCAGCAACTGGCCGACCGTGACGCCCGTGATACGCACGGCCAGATAGCTGCTGGCTTTAGGAAGGCCGGTAGCGGGGTCGACCGGCGCCAGCCCCTGCGTGCCCGCCACTGCCCCACCGACAATCAACGCCCCGCTTATGGTGCCAGTGGCCGTGCCCAGGCCGTAGATGGTTGACTGGGCCTGCGCGGCCGTACTGCTTAGCGCCAGCACCGAGACCAGCGCTGTGCTCATTGCCCCACGAAGCTGCCGGCCCACGGGCAGCAGCGAAAGTAAGTATTTGAACATATGAGGTTATTAATTAATTAATTAAACGAGGATTGAGTTGTGATTTGCAGCTTTTGGCGTCACGTACGTTTTAAAAACAACTACGGACAACAGTTGCCCAAAAACAATACGGGTGCAGCTAAAGCCTGGAGCTACTGCCACTCTATGGCCACCGCACGCGTTAACAAAACGATTCGTACAGGAAAGTAAGCAAGAACGAACACCAACTGACCAGGGCTGCGCTATCGGTACTTTTAGGAATAGTTATTTGCGGCTAATGTCTCTGCAGTAGCAAATAATTACGTCCGCGATGCTGCATCAAATATAATAAAATTAAAATTTATGAGAATATTTGATTAGTTGGCCCGCCGCTGTGATTACGTGGCCGCTTGTTCCAGTATCCGCACCACGTCGCCCACCCGGATGATGCCGCCCTGGGCGATGTGGGCCGTAAGGCCGCCCTGGCCCCGCATGGCGTTGTAGCCGCCGGGGCCCAGCTCTTCTTCCATGCGCGAGCAGGGGTGGCACTCGCCGGTAATGGCCAGAATAACCTCGTCGCCGATGCGGATTTGGCGGTTTTTGAGGGCCAGCAGGTTCAGGCCGCTCACGGCCAGGTTGCGGCGCAGGCGGCCGGGGTCCAGTGGCGTGTTCAGGCCCAGAAAGCTGGCCACCGAGGTCAGGGCTTCGTGCTGAATGAGCGTGATTTGGCGCTTGCCACCCGGTTTGGGTCGGGCATGGTCGCCGAGCAGGTGCGAATCGGTTTTCAGCTCGGCTTCCTGAACTGCTACCAGCGGTTCGCGTCGCAGGGGCCGCTGGCCAATCCATTCCAGGCGTCCGGTTTGGGGTAGGGTAGAAAGTAGTCGGGCGATGGTGGATTTGTCGTCGCCGAAAAAGGGAAAGGCCATGCGCGGGGTACGGTTGGGTTAGGAAATAATTACAGCTCGTCGGGGGTGCCAAAGCCCTCGCGAATTTCGGTGTGCAGAATGCGCCCGCCGAGGTTGCCCGCCCGTGCCAGCAGCCCGAAGCTAAGCGCCGTGGCCGCCAACGCCAGCCCGGCTACCAAGCGGGCACGCGGCGAATTATTCTTCAGCAGCAGCAGCGCAAACAATGCTAGGGATGCCGCGCCTTCCAGCACCCAAAACCCCAGCTCCGCCGCTTCCGCGTGGGCTTGAATCAGCGCCCGGCTCACGCGGGGCAGGTTCTGTACCACCTCGGCTGCGCCTTCGCCGGTGAGCTGCGCCGGCAAACACAGCACGCCCGCGGCCACCACGGCCACCAGGCCGGCCCGAATCAGGGTGGTGTTCTTCTGCAACAGGCCAACTGCCAGCAGTACCAGGGCAAAAAGACTGCCTATAATCGGCACATGGTTGACGATGAGGTGAAGATGGGCTTGGTTCATGCAGCAATACAAATAAGGAAAAGGGCCGGGTGAGCGAGCCGGGCAAAACTACTCCGGGCTCGGTGGGCAGCGGGCAAACGCAACCGTTTCGGGCCCGGCGCGACTCTGGTTAAAGGAACCGCCAGTAGCTGAAAATCGTTATTCAGCCAGCCACCAACCTGCGTTGCGCAGTGGCGTGCCCTGGTCGCTTCGCAATGAAAACAAAGTCCTGCCGTTGCTGGCCCGCAGCGTTGCTGAATCCCCCCTGCCTTGGCGGTGTGGCAGGTAGTTGATTCAGTTTTGCACGATTGCTTCAGGGCCAATTATGGCATTGTGCTTGCCCTTGTCCGGTTATTAGTCATTCACCTTTGTTGCCTCCCTCGCCATGACTTTCCTCCCTCGTTTTATGAGTCGCTTAGTTGCCCCGGCCCTGCTGGCTATACCGCTCCTGTTGGCTGCCCCCGCGCAGGCCCAGACGGCGCCCGCGCCCACCGACGTAATCCGTGAAATCACCGATGCCGTGGGCCTCAAGGCGCGCTTCGAGTTGCGCGCCACCCGCGACATCGACAACGCGGCGGCGGTGGTTTACAACGGCAACCGCTTCCTGTTATACAATCCCGATTTCCTGAACGCCGTAAACCGCGCCGGCCACACCGACTGGGCCGGCATCAGCATTCTGGCGCATGAAATGGGGCACCACCTCAACGGCCACACCCTGCGCGGCGGCGGCTCCCAGCCCGCCGACGAGCTGGAGGCCGACGAATTCTCGGGCTTTGTGCTGCGGAAGCTGGGCGCCAGCCTGGCCCAGTCGCAGGCGGCCATGGCTACCGTGCCCAACGACCAGGGCTCGCGCACGCACCCCGGCCGCGCGCCGCGCCTAACGGCCATCAGTCAGGGCTGGCAGCGGGCCAATGGCCAAATTGTGGCCAGCTCCCGCGTGACGGCTCCTTCGGCCGCGCCAGCCGTAGTGGCATCCCGTTCCCGGCAGCCCGCCCCCCGGCCGGACTACCGCTTTCCTACGGCGCAGGCCGCCGACTATGAGGAAGAAGTGATGGCTTCCAGCCAAAGCACGGCCGGGGCGGTGCGCCTCGTGGGCCAGCTCACGTTTCGCAACGACCCCAGCCAGCGCTACTACCTCACCAATGCCCTGAAAGTGGTGCGCGTGGACGACGAGGACAACGCCGAAGTAGTGGGCCGCATCAGCCGCACCACCAGCGGCACGTTCCCTTACGTGCTGACCGATGGCCAGCAGCGCCGCCTTTTCATTACGGAGCGCGGCGATGTGTACGACAAGCAAGGCCAGCGTGTAGCCAAGCTGCACGACCCTTCTTAATTTTGAAGCCAGCTTTATTTCCTGATGTCAAGTAGTTACGCCTTGAGTAATACACGCATTATTCAGCGTAAGTATCCCGAAAACCCGCTTGTTCGTTCAGGCGGGTTTTTTGATGCCTTCTTTTTATTGCTGATTCTCTCAACAAGACTTACGCGCGTTTATTTCTCGCAGAGGTCCGCAGGGGTAAAACGCGGAGGTCCGCAGAGGTCAGGCCGTAAAATCTGCGGACCTCCGCGTTCTACCTCTGCGGACCTCTGCGAGAAAGCTCGTTAAAAAGGCGGTTGCGTAAGTTCTGTTTCAAATGAAGTTGGCTGTTGTTCCTTCGTGGCTTCGTACCTATTCGCTTTTTTAGAAACCCATGTCCCAGCTGCCTTTTTTGCTTGTTGATGCTTTTACCACGCGGCCACTGAGCGGCAACCCCTGCGCCGTGGTACTCGATGCCGAGGCCCTGACGCCCGCCATCCGCCAGCAGCTGGCGCGGGAATTCAACCAGTCGGAAACGGCTTTTGTGGACCGCGCCGCCGCTGGCAGCACCGAGTTTACCGTCCGGTTTTTCACGCCAGCCGAGGAAATTCCGCTGGCCGGTCACCCCACCATTGCCACCGTGGCGGCCCTGCTGCATGCGGGCCGCGTGGCGCTGCCCACCGATGGCTCGGCATTGGTTCTGACTCTGAACTTACTGCACGGTCCCATTCGGGTTGATGTGATTCCGGCGGCGGCGGGCCAGCCGCCGTTGATTTGGATGACCCAGCGTCCCCCCGTTTTCGGGGCCGTGCACGCACCCGAAATCGTGCTGCCGCTCTTCGGCCTCACGCCCGACGACCTGCTGCCCGGCGCGCCCATCCAAACCGTGAGCACGGGCACGCCGCAGCTCATGGTGCTGCTGCGCGACCACGCCGCCCTGCGCCGCGCCCGCGTAGCCGATGCCGACGGCCTGGGCCGCTACCGCGCCACGAGCGACTTTTTCAGCCCGCACTTGTTTTGCCTGGGTGGGGCCACGCCGGCCGGCCACACGTTTGCCCGGCACTTCGGTACCCCGCCCGATATTTCGGAAGACCCCGTTACGGGCTCGGCCACGGGCGGCATGGCGGCGTATCTGTGGCACTACGGCTACCTGCAAACGCCTAACTTTATTGCCGAGCAGGGGCACGATATGGGCCGCGCCGGCACCGTGCAGGTGCGCGTTCGCGGGCATCGAATGGCCATCGAAACGGTGCAGATTGGCGGCACGGGCGTGGTGGTGCTGGAAGGTGGCCTGCGCGGCGATTTGTAGCCCTGAGCTGCAACCAGCCTCGTATTTGGGTTGTTAACCGGGCAATTCCAACTTTTTCCTCCTGCCCAGCCGTGCCCGAATTACCCGAAGTCGAAACGTATCGCCGCTTTATTGATGAGCTGGCCGTGGGCCAGACCATTGCCGCCGTGCAGGTGAATGATGCCCACGTGCTGGCCACGCCCGAAGACCAGCTCCGTGCCGGCCTCGTGGGCCGTACCATCTCGGGCACCAGCCGCCTGGGCGAAAACTGCTTTCTGGAGCTGGACAACGGCCAGGTGCTCGTGCTTCACTTCGGCATGACTGGCGACGTGGGCGCCTATCGCGACGAGCCCGACGCCCCGCGCTTCACCCGCGTGGCCCTGCACCTCGACGACTCCGGCCTGCGCCTGGCCTTCATCGACCCGCGCAAATTTGGCCGTATCCGGCTGGCCGAGAGCGTTGCCGCACACCAGAAAGCCAAGAAAATCGGCCCCGATGCGCTCGACATCACCGCCGCTGAGCTGTACGAGAAACTCAGCCGCCGCAAAATCTTGCTCAAGCCCTTGCTGCTCGACCAAAGCATCACCGCCGGCCTCGGCAACTGGATTGTGGACGAGGTGCTGTTTCAAGCCAAAATCCACCCCGAGCGTCGGGGCGTTTCGCTCACCGAAAAAGAGGGCCGCGCCCTGCACGCCGCCATCCAGCTGGTGCTGAATACGGCCATCAGCCAGGAAGCGAACTACCGGCAGTTTCCGGCCAGCTTTCTCATTCATGCCCGCGAATGGGATACCTCGGCCACACCCACCAGCGACGACGCGCACACGTTCTGCCCGCGCCACCCGAAGGTGAAGATTGAGAAAACCTACGTGGGCAGCCGGGCCACCTATACCTGCCCCAAGTGCCAGCCGACACCTGATTTATGAGTTGGCAACGACTCCGCCACGGCGCATAAAAAAGGTGAGCTCAACTGAGCTCACCTTTTTTTGTGAGGATTATGCATAAGCCATGTTTCCAATAGCTTATCCGTCAACTACTCCTCGTTGTTTTTGCGGGCGGCCTTGCGGGTGAGGGCCGTGAGCGGCGATTTGGTGAGGGCGCTTTCGCTTTCGTAGCCGGTGCGGCGCACGTTGGCGGCCGGGCTTTCGCCAGTGGCAGGCAAGGCGCGGTTCAGCCAGCTCAGAATATCGGTGGTGGTGCCGGGCAGCAGGCCGTGGAAGGCCGCCAGGAACTTGGCCGGCAGCGAGAGAATAACCTCGCCATCGCCGCGGCGGCAGGCGTTCCAGATTTGGCGGGCGGCCTGTTCGGCGCTCATCGTGAGGCCGGGCAGCGAGTCGGCGATGCTGAACCAGGCAAACTCCTTTTTCTGCTGGCCTTTCACGATGGCGTGGCCGGGGCTGCCGGTCCGCATCAGGCCGGGGCACACCGTGGTTACGCTGATGCCGTGCTGCCGCATCTCGGCCCGAAAGCCTTCGGAAAGGCCCACCAGGGCAAATTTGCTGGCGCTGTAAGGCGTCATGTGGGGCATGGCTACTTTGCCGCCCAGCGAAGAAATATTCACGATGCGGCCCGCCCCGCGGCGGCGCATGCCGGGCAGTACGGCCTGCATGGCGTGCAGCGGCGCCCAGAAGTGAATAGCCATCGAGTCCTCGTAATCCCGCAAATCCATGTTGTCGAGCGGCCCGCCCACAATGATGCCAGCGTTATTGACGAGCACATCAATGGCCCCGAAACGCTGCTCGACCTCGGCCACCATGCGGTGTACTTCGCCTTCGTTGGTGATGTCGTGGGCCAGGGTCAGCACGTCGGCTTCGGCGGCGCCGGCCAATAGCAAGTCCTGGCGGGCACGGGCCAGCTCGGCTTCGTCGCGGGCGCAAATGGCCACCCGGGCGCCCTCGGCCACCGCCTGCCGGGCCAGCACGAGGCCCAGCCCGCGCGAGCCCCCGGTGATGAGCACGACGCGCCGGTTCAGGTCGTAGGAGCCGCGGCGGTTGCTCCAGAAGTTGGCGGCCAGGGCGGCGGCGCCCAGGCCCGCGGCCAGCAGCCAGTTGGTATTGGTGCGTTTGTCGTGTTTCATAGTTGGGTGTATGCCAAAAGTGGGCGAAAGGTTGCACGGAAGCAGTTGGCCGGCCGGTTTTTCGGCGGGCTCTGGCACGAAACGTGGTCTGCGCCGCGTTGGAGCCACTGAGGGCCGGGTTTTCGCCCGATATTTGCCCCCGCCTTGATTAGGTTGGTTTGCTGCCTTCCCGCTTCGCCTAAACTCTCGTCTTTTTGCTATGAAATTGTTGATGCTCTCCTCGTTGCTGGTTTTGGCAGCGTCACCCGCTGTGCGGGCGCAGGCCCCGGTCGCGGTCAAAACCAAGGTGAAGCCTGCGGGCCAGCCCAGCGTGAAAACCAAAACCACGGCGGTGGCCGAAGCGCCCGCTGTGGCTGGTCCTTCCGATGAGGTGATTGACGCCAAAGCCAATGCGCTCACGGCCAACATGCAAAAAAACCTGGGCCTGAGCCCCCAGCAAACGGAAAAAGTCCGGGTCATCAACCGCCGCGCCATCGACAACGTGGAGACGGCCCGCGCCCGCTACCGCGCCGACCCCCGCAAGCTGGCCGGCGTGGTCGAAAGCGTCAGCAGCTCGCGGCTTTCTGCCATCAAGGAAGTGCTAACGCCTTCCCAGTTTGATAAATACCAGCGCAAGCGCGAAGAGAAGATGGGCGTGCCCAACGTGCAAGGTGTGCAGGGCAACTTGCCGCCCGGTCTGGGCGGCGGCAGCGACCAATAAGCCCGGTGCCAGCCCCTGGGCCGAAACGGCGCCCGGCTCCCAGAGAGCCAGGCGCCGCTATTTTTTGGGAGTGGCGCGCTTTTTTAAGGCAACACTGGCGTATTTCGGGGCATGACTCGACCCGTTACCAGCGCCCCGGCGCCCAATCGTTTTGCCGCTTTGCTGGCCCGCGCCGGGCTCGATTGGTTTTTGCTGGCTCTGATTGGCGTGGTGGCGCTGGCGTATTTCCGGCCCAGCCTGGGCAGCAAAGCCAGCCCCGTGCCCTGGAAAAGCATCACGACCGTGGGCGTGGCGCTGGTTTTCTTCTTCTATGGCCTGAAGCTGAGCTTCGAGAAGCTGCGGGCCGGCCTGCGCAACTGGAAGCTGCACCTGCTGGTGCAGGCGGCCACGTTTGTACTGTTTCCGGCGCTGGCGCTGCTGGCCCGGCCGCTGTTTGGGCCCGAGAAGGGGGAGTTGCTCTGGCAAAGTATTTTCTTCCTGTGCGCCCTGCCCAGCACGGTTTCTACCTCCGTGGTGATGGTGAGCATTGCGGGCGGCAACCTGCCGGCAGCCATTTTCAACGCCAGTATTTCCAGCCTGTTGGGCATTGTACTCACACCGCTACTGGCCAGTATTTTCCTCAGCACCAGTGCCGATAGCAGTCAGCTTTGGGGCCTGGCCTGGCAGCTGCTCTGGCAGGTGGTGCTGCCGGTAGGGGCGGGGGTGCTGCTCAATGCCCGCTTCCACGCGGTTGCTGAGCGTCACAAGGGCGGCCTGCGCGTTTTCGACCAAATCACCATCCTGCTCATCGTATTCACCGCCTTCTGCGACTCTTTTGCCGAGGGCGTTTTCAGCCGCTACCTGCCACTGGATGTTTTCAAGCTGGGGGCCGGTATGGTGGGGCTGTATCTGGTGGTGTTCGGCCTCATCTGGGCTTTGAGCCGCGCGCTCCATTTCTCGCGGGCCGACCAGGTGGTGGCGGTGTTTTGCGGCTCCAAAAAGTCGTTGGTGCACGGCAGCGTAATGGCCAGCCTGCTGTTTCCGGCCAGTGCCGCCACGGGCCTCATTCTGCTGCCGCTCATGCTCTACCACGCCCTGCAGATTGTGCTGGCCAGCAGCATGGCGCAGTATTTAGGTCGGCAGGCAGCGGCGGAACCGGTCGCGGCGTGAGGAGCTATTGCAGCGGTTAACGTGGAATTGGAAACAAATAAAAGACCATCATGCCAGACTAACCGCACTATGCAAGTTGGTGGCAAATCTGGGTCAGCAGCTCTTCTAAATAGGCATCGTTCCATCCGAGCCGCTTTCGTTTTTTCTTGATGCTGACCCGTGTGGGGTCCTGTTGCAGCAGGTTAAGCGCCATTTTGCGCACGAGGGCCAGGTTTTCCACGGCTTGGGCCTGGCGCAAGCGGTGGGCGTCTTCGCCCAGCGTCACGTCCAGGTGCCAGTGGAGCTTGTTTTCAATGGCCCAGTGGTCGCGCACGGCGGCCGTGGCCTGGGCCGGGGTCAGGCTCGCGCGGCTGCTGAGGTAGTAGCGCACGGCCTGCGACTGGGCCGGTCCGTCGACCGGGTGGCGGGTGGTCGCGACCCGGACCAGGGCGGCCAGCCCCGGCCAACGGCCTTCTTCATCGACCCAGCGCAGGTCGGTTTGGACGCTGACCTGGGTGCAGAGCGGGGTGTTGTGGGAGGCCAGGCTCCAGGATTCGAGCGTCTGCCGAGCGGGCACCTGAGCCAGGGCGCGTTCGGCCTCGGCCAAGAGCGTGGCCTGGTTCTCCTTGAGGGCCAGCAGGTAATCACCGCCTTGCTGGCAAATCTGGGCCGCGATGGCAGGTTGGCAGCTGAGCGCATCGAGGCTGACGAGGCAGCCGCGTACGTCGAGTAGGGCCAGTACGTCGGGGATGGCCGCCAGTTCGTGGCCTTTGCCCGCCGTGGCCACCTGGGCCAGGCTCAGGCCCTGGGCGCTGGCCACGGCCGACACCACGTGCAGCGCCTGCGGGCCGGAGCCGCGCAGGGTCTTACCGTCGATACAAACCTGGCCGAGTTGGTCGGCGGGCAGCACCTGCCGCATCCAGGCCAGAAAGGCCGCGTTGAACGCCGCCGCGTCCAGGTGCTGAAAGACCCGCCGGAAGGTATCGTCGGACGGAATACCGTTGTCCAGCGAGAGGTAGCGCCGAAAGACGGGTTCTTTCTGCTGGCCAAACCAGGCGATTTCCTCAAAATCGTCGGCCCCGCTCAGCACAGCTAGCACGCTGATAACGAGAATGTCTAATAGTTTGTGGCGAAAGTTTTTATTCTGCCGCCGGAAGTCCGGCACGTCGGCTAAGTGGGTGAGTAACGACATCGAACCAAGGGGGTAAGCCGCAAATTTACCCTTGCGCACATAGTGCGGTTAGTCTG
>NZ_JNLX01000196.1 GCF_000715495.1 Hymenobacter sp. IS2118
TGAAGCCGCCCCAGCGGGCATCGTCTATGCGCAGGCCGACGGGGCGATGCTGCTCACCGACGAGGGGTACAAGGAAGCCAAGTTGGGCCGCATTTTTGCCGCGACGGCCTTGCAAACGAGCGTGGTCGAGGAGCGCGGCGGGCACATTGCCGCGTCGATTTTTGTGGGCCATCTGGGGACGGCAGCCGCGTTTGGGGACAAATTTGCGGCGCAACTCGCCCCCTACAAAGACCAGGGGCGCGACCTGGTTTTTATCAGCGACGGGGCCATTTGGCTGCGCCAGTTCATCGAAAAAACCTGTCCCCGGGCCACGCTGATTTTGGACTTCTACCATGCCATGGAACACATTGGCCAGGCCGGCAAGGCGTGTTGGGGGAGCGGAAAAGCGGCTTCCGGCTGGTTTAAAGAACAACGCAAGCTACTGCTGGACAGTAAATTAGACCATGTCTTAGCCCATCTAAAGCAGCTCGCCATCGCCCCGGCCCTGTGCGAATCGGTCTGTGCTTACCTCGAAGCCAACCGCGACCGGATGGATTACAAAGCCTACCGCAAACGCGGCTTGTTGATTGGCTCGGGTGCCATTGAGGCCGCCCACCGCACGGTGATGCAACGCCGCATGAAGCGGGCGGGCCAACGCTGGGGCAAAAACGGCGCCCAACGCGTCTTGACCCTGCGCGTCTGCGCCATGAGTAACCGATGGCAACTGGTGCGACAGCAAATTGAACCCTTCAATCCCGCAAGAGAGGCCTAGCGACAATTTGAATTGCACCCCGCCGGGGGTTCGCCTTTTTAAAGGCAACGGCTGGCCGGGGACTACCTACGCGTGGGGCGAAGATAGGAGAGCGGGCCACCCACCCCAGAAAAATCCTCGACGGCCCTTGTTGCCTGGAGTTGGGAGCAGTTGAGAACCTCGGGAGCACCCGGCGCGGGGTGCCAAAGGCCGTTGAGGGGCTCGACGGGACTTGTCACCGCGAGTCGGGTGCCGTTGAAGGCCGCGCCGGCCCCTGGCACCGGCAGACCAAGGGCGTGGAGCGCCGCGCCGGCTGCGGGCGCACTAAACTGCAGAAGGTTACGGGGAATTTTGCCCCCTCGGAATTTCTCCGCACCTTAGCCCGGCCGTGTTCCTGCGGCATCTTTCACCCCATCCTGTTTCCTTTTTATCCCATGACAGACCAGCCTACCACGCCCGCTTCGGCCGCCCCCCCTACCCCCACCGATGCGGTGGTGAACCCCAAACTGCTCATCCCCAAGAAAGACGGCCCGCTGGCCGAGGTGGGCCGGCTTGTGGCCGAGGCCTGGGGCAAGGAAACATGGTTTGCGCTGCGCTGGAAAACCCAGGCCGATTTTGCCAAGCTGGCGGCCGAGTTTGGCACGGCCATCACCGAAAAGCGCGGGGCCGCCGCCGCCCGCACTCCGCAAAGCCAGCGCTTGCAGGAGCTGGACGACCAGTTCGACGAGGGCCTGCGCATTCTGAAAAAATACCTCAACGAGGACAGCGGCTACGACAAAGCCCGCACCGATGCCCGCCTGCCCGGCTTCGGCCTGATAGCGCGCAAAAGCGGCGGCTATGCCCTGAGTGCCGACCGCAACGAGCGCCTCAAGGCCCTGCGCGACCTGCTGCTGCCCAGCGTGGCCGCCGCCCCCTTTGCCGCCCGCGACTACGGCACTGCCTACTGGCAAACCCGTTTCGATGAGTACAAAACCCTGCTGGGCCAGACCGACGGCCTGGCCGGCAAAGTGAGCAAGTCGGTGAGCCGGAAAGACGCCGCCAAGGGGGAGCTGCGCAAGGTGCTGCAAGCCGTGGTATACGCCCTGAAAGCCAATTTTCCGGACACATTCGAGGCGGAGCTGCGCAGCTGGGGCTTCCGGAAGGAGAGCTATTAGGGCCCTTTGGGGGTGAGCTAAGGGAACGTCATGCTGGGCGCTGCGCGCAGCATGACGTTCTTTTCCTTTCCGCTCAACTGCAAACCGCCCGACCTTTGCGCCCATGCACACCCTTGCCCAACTGCGCGGCGGCCAGCTCCACGGCCTCAAACGCCTTGATTTAAGCGCTGGCCTCACTGAATTTCCCCGCGAAATATTCGCCCTCGCCGATACGCTCGAAGTCCTCAACCTTTCGGGTAACGCCCTCACCTCCCTGCCCGACGACCTGGGCCGGCTGCACCGCTTGCAGGTGCTGTTTTGCTCCGATAATCAGTTTAGTGAAGTACCCGCCGTGCTGGGCCAGTGCCCCGCGCTGCAAATGGTGGGCTTCAAGGCCAACCGCATCCGCACGCTACCGGCCGCTGCCCTCACGCCCGCCCTGCGCTGGCTCATCCTCAGCGATAACCAGCTGGAAGAATTGCCCGCCGAAATCGGTAATTGCACGCGGCTACAGAAGCTGATGCTAGCCGGCAACCGCCTCACCGCGCTGCCCGAAACGCTGGCCAACTGTACCAGCCTGGAACTGCTGCGCATCGCCGCCAACCGCCTCACCGAGCTACCCACCTGGCTGCTCGCCTTGCCCAGGCTGGCCTGGCTGGCTTACGCGGGCAACCCGTTTTGCGCGCAGGCCGAAGTTGATGTTACTAATAATAAATCGATTACCGACATCCCTTGGAATCGCCTCGCAATAGAGGAGCAGTTGGGCGAAGGAGCATCCGGCGTGATTTACCGGGCGCGCTGGCATCGCCACGAAGCGGCGCCCGAAGCTATGGCCGTTAAGCTATTTAAAGGCGCGCTGACTAGCGACGGCTTGCCGCAGAGCGAGATGGCGGCCTGCATCAGCGCGGGGGGCCACCCCCATTTGATTGGGGTAGCGGGCCGGGTGAGCCAGCATCCGACCCAGGCCCAGGGCCTGGTGCTGGAACTGATAAGCCCGTCTTTTGGCAACCTGGCCGGCCCGCCAAGCCTGGCCACCTGTACGCGTGACGTTTACGCGCCCGGCACTTCCTTCACAATTGAAACAGTCGTGCGCACTGCCCAGGGCATCGCGGCAGCCACCCAACACCTCCACGAGCGGGGGATTCTGCATGGCGACTTGTATGCACACAACGTGCTGGCCACGGCTACGGGCGAGGCTTTGCTGGGTGATTTTGGGGCGGCCAGCTTCTTCTCCTTTCCTGACCCTGAAACCAGCCCGGCCTGGCAGCAGCTGGAAGCACGGGCATTTTCGTGTCTGCTGGAGGAATTACTAGCGCACTGCGAGGTAAGCCCGGCGGCTCAGGCAACAGTTGCAGCGCTGCATGCCTTGAGGCAACGATGCGCGCAACCGAACGTTGCCGCGCGGCCGTTTTTCCGCGAAATCACAGCTGAGCTCGCACGCATCGGGCAACTTATTGCCCCTATGCGAACCTGATTACGGTTTGGTGGGCGCTGGTTCGGGCGCGATGCGAGTAGGCGTTTGTTGGCCAGCCACAATGCCGCGGGCACTTTGAGCAATAGCCTGGATTATGGCTGTCATGTTGGGCAGGTTCAGGCTTTCCACCTCGTCGTCCACGGAGTGGTACAGCTTGTCATCCGGAATCTGGTCGCTGCTGATGGTGTGGGCCGGCACGCCAAGCTTGGCCAACGTGGCGTTATCGGAGCGGTAGAACAGATTTTGCTCGGGGTATGGGTCGGGTTCAAACCGGAATTTGCTGCCCGTCAGATTGGCTTGCAGCAAGGCGCCAAAGTCAGATTTATCGAAGCCGGTAATGAAGGCCGTGCGGGGGCCAAACTTGGCCCCCTTGCCAATCATTTCGATGTTGAACATGGCAACTACCTGATTGGGGTCGAGCTGTTGCGAGAAGTGACGGGCGCCAAAACCGCCCACTTCCTCAGCCGCGAAAGCCGTAAAGATGAGCGGGCGGGCGTTGTCCTGACGCTGCTTAAAGTACTCGGCCAAGGCCACCACGGCGGTGGTGCCGCTGGCATCATCGTCGGCGCCGTTGGCAATGGAGTCGCCGGCTATGTTGGGCTTAATGATGCCCAAATGGTCGTAATGGCCCGAAAAAACCACTTTCTCCCGCGCCCGGGCCGAATCCCGGCCGGGCAGCACGCCCACCACATTGCGCAGCTCCACCACGCGCTGCTGGGTTTTGCCCTGCACGATAAAAACTGGCTTTGCAGCCGCCGGAGCGGCCATAATCAGCACAGTTGAATACGTATTACCGGCCTCGGTGGCCCGCAGCCGGGCCTGACGGCTGGCGTTTTGCAGGCGCTTGAATACGTCGGCGTGGGCTGGATCGAGCAACACCAGCAGGTTTTGGCCTGGCCGCATGATGCGCCCCACGAATTCCATTGGCTTCTCCTCGGGCCCAATCGTCAGCACTTCAACGGCTGGCGTTTGGTTCGTCCAGTCCAACGCGGGCTGGTTCGAGAAAAGCAGGGCTTTATCGGCCGGTACGGCCGCCCCGTTCAGAGTTGCGCTCAGGGAAGTTACCCGCGACTCATATACGGAAAACACTTGCTCGAAGCCGGTAGCACCCGGCATAGGCTGCAAGCCAATGCGCTGGAATTCAGCCGCCAAAAATTGTGCAGCTTTGACCCCGCCGGGCTGGCCGGTGCCCCGGCCCTGCATGTCATCGGCCGCCAAGGTAGTCACCACCCGCGCCACCGTAAGGGCCGAAACCTGCACAGATTCGACACGTTTGGCGGCTTTACGATTCTGGGCAGTGGCTCCAAGCGCGGCCAGGGCCAAGGTGATAGTGAACAGGCAACGTTTCATAGCGGGAAGCTGGGACGTGGAAAGAAGTGCGCCATTGAACGCCAAACCCAATTTTGGGCGGAGTGCAATTTGGCAGCGCAAACATAAGCCTGGCCCGGTAGCAGCAGCTTTCAAACCAATTCCGCAACCGGCACCTCACCCGCATTATCGAAAATCGACTCGTTCTCAGCACAGCCTGACTGGGGTTGGTGAGAATGGGTTCAATCGAAGTGCTAGTTGACAGCATTATTTGATTGGTTCAATAACTTTGCGTCAATTAAATATTATTATTTCAATAAAAACGGACAGAAAATATAATAATATGAACCATGCCGGAGCGGCGCGGGTCTAGGATTCATGCGAAAGACCACTCTGTTGGCCGTTGGCGCTCTACTGAGCACCCCCGGCCTCACCCTGGCCCAGAACACGCCGGAAGAAAACAACCCCAATGTTGATGCCCCTTTCGTGCGAAACATTCGTGCCGACCGCCCCGGCCAAACCATCACCGCGCAGGTGCTGCGCCCCGGCCGCTTTCAGCTAGAAGCCGGCACCCAGCGCCTGACGCCCAAGCTGGGAGAGCATTTGTCCACTAGCGGCGCCACGCTGCGCGTCGGGTTCTTCAACAGCATGGAGCTGCGTATTACCCAACCTTATTTGAACCGCTACGTGCAGCCGCAGAACGAAGCCGGCACCTCACAAATTGGCGCGGGTTGGGCGCCGATGGTGGTGGGAGCAAAATTCATGATTTCGCCCAACTACGACACCCGCACCCAAGTGGCGCTGCTCGTAGAATCGGCCATGCCGGGCACCGGCAGCAAGGAATTAGCCGTGAAAGGCCTGGCGCCCAGTGGCCGGCTGCTGGTCAGCCAGCAGTTGGGCCAGCGCTACGGTTTGGAAGCCAACCTCGGTTTCAGCCAGCCCGGCCTGACGGTGGCCGACATTTCCAAAGGCCTGTTCCTGGGCTCTTTGGCCCTGAACGGCGCCATCACTGCTAAAACTGGCTTCTTCGTGGAAGCCTACGGTAGCGGGCGCGGCACCCTGAACAGCGGCACCACGGCCGGCCTGTACTGGCAGCCCCTGCCCCAGATTCGCCTCGATGTGAACGCCGGGCGCGTGCTGGGCGGCGCGGCCAGCGGCACCGGTCTGCTGGGCGCGGGCATGGTGGTGAAACTGGGCAAATAAGCTATCTGCATATTTACTACTGTTATGCAGAGCTGGCGCGCGTCTCCGACGCGTTGCCGATTGGCTTCGAGCCTCTGGCTCGGGTCGTATGGGATGTATGCAACGTTAGTGCACGTCCGAGCCGGAGGCTCGAAGCCAATCGGCAACGCGTCGGAGACGCGCGCCAGCTTATGGATGCGTAATAGCAATTATTTATTGCTGCTCAATCAGATGGGTTCGTTGTGTGAGTGATTCTAGCTTGGCAGCTGATAAGAGCTCAAAAGTTAAATTAGCTTCCAGGCTGTCATGCCGAGCGCAGCCGAAGCATCGCGAAATTGAATACAGTCACTTCTTGCACTTCTACTTGATGAGTGCAAAAAGCAAGTCCCGTTTCCTCCAATTAAGGAAGAAACGGGACTTGCTTTTTAGGCTTGTTACGGAAATACTATGCCAAAGTCAGCACTAGGTCGTCGGCGCCCACGCGGCTGCCTTCGGTTAGGGTGATGCTCTCAATTACCACGTCCTTGGGCGCGGTGATGGTGGTTTCCATCTTCATGGCCTCGATGACGAAAAGCGGGGTGTTTTTGGTGGCTTTTTGGCCGGGTTTCACCAGAATTTTGCTCAGCATGCCTTGCAGCGGGGCGCCCACCTGGCGCGGGTTGGCCTTGTCGGCCTTGGCGTTGCTGATTTTGGTGCTGGTCACCGACTGGTCACGCACCTGCAGGTTGCGGGTCTGGCCGTTGAGGGTGAAGAAAATAGTGCGGCAGCCGTCCTCGTTCAACGTACCCACCGATTCGAGGCCCACGATAACCGACTTGCCTTTGGCGATTTCGATAATGGTTTCTTCGCCGGGTTTGAGGCCGTAGAAAAACACCGAAGTCGGGGCCTTGCTCACGTTGCCGTACTTGACGCGGTGCGCCCAATACTCCTCAAACACCTTGGGATAGAGAAGAGAAGACAGCATATCGGTGAACTTGGCGCCGGGGAATTTCACCTGGAAACCCTTCCACTCCTTCTTGAAATCGATGGGCGCCAAATGCTCGTTGGGCCGGTCTGTGAATGGAGCTTCGTTCTTGAGAATCAGCTTCTGGAGCTCGGCGGGCCAGCCGCCTTCGGGCTGGCCGATGTCGCCGCGGAACAGGTCGCGCACCGATTCGGGGAAGCTCAGGGTTTCGCCCTTTTCCATGACATCGGCGGGCGTGAGGCCGTTGGAGACCATGAACAGGGCCATGTCGCCGACCACTTTGCTGCTGGGCGTCACCTTCACAATGTCACCGAACATGTCGTTCACATCGGCAAAGCGCTGCTTCACTTCCTCAAACTTGTCAAGCAAGCCCAGCGACGAGGCCTGCGGGCGCAGGTTGGAGTACTGCCCGCCCGGAATTTCGTGCTGAAACACCTCCGAGGTGCCCGCTTTCAGGCCCGACTCGAAGGGGTAATACATTTCGCGCACCGCCTCCCAATAGTTGCTGAATTCATTGAGCGACTGCTGGTTGAACTCGCGGTGGCGCGGCGTTCCGCGCAGCATTTCCACCACCGAGTTGAAGTTGGGCTGCGAGGTGAGGCCGGACAGCGCGCCCATCGCCACGTCGATGACATTAACGCCGGCTTCCACGGCTTTCAGGTAGGTTGCGGCCTGCAACGACGACGTGTCGTGGGTGTGCAGATGGATGGGCAGCTTCACGGTGTCGCGCAGGCCGGCAATCAGCTCGGTGGCGGCGTAAGGCTTCAGCAGGCCGGCCATGTCCTTGATGCAGAGGATGTGCGCCCCGGCGTCTTCGAGTTGCTTGGCCAGCTTCAGGTAGTAGTCGAGCGTGTATTTGGTGCGGCTGGGGTCCAGAATGTCGCCGGTGTAGCAGATGCAGGCTTCGGCCAGCCGGTCGGTTTTGTTGCGCACGAACCCGATGCACGATTCCATGCCCTTGAGCCAGTTCAGTGAGTCGAAAATGCGGAAGATGTCCACGCCGGTTTCGGCCGCCTGCTGCACAAAACGTTCGGTGAGGTTATCCGGGTAGGCCTTGTAGCCCACGCCGTTGGCCCCGCGAATGAGCATTTGCAGCAAAATGTTCGGAATGGCTTCACGGAGCTTGGCCAGCCGCTCCCAGGGGTCTTCGTGCAGGAAACGCAGGGCCACGTCGAACGTAGCGCCGCCCCAAACTTCGAGCGAAAAGGTCTGCGGATGCTGCTGGGCGTAGGCGCCGGCCACTTTCAGCATGTCCCAGGTGCGCATGCGGGTGGCCAGCAGGCTTTGGTGGGCGTCGCGCAGGGTGGTGTCGGTGTAGTGAATCAGGGGCTCGTCGCGTAGCCACTTCGAGAAGCCTTCCGGGCCCAGCTCGTGCAGCTTTTGCTTGGTGCCGGGCGCGGGGTCGGTGTGGTCGGAGTTGGGCAAAACGGGCCGGCGCGGGTTGTGGCGCGGGTCGAGCAGGTTTTTTACGTCCGGATTGCCGTTCACCACCACCTCGCCAATGTAGCCGAGCATGCGCGTGGCGCGGTCCTGCCGGGTTTCAAACTTGAAGAGCGAGGGCGTGTCCTTAATAAAATCAACATTGGCCTGGCCGGACTGGAAATCCTGATTTCCAACGATGTTCTTCAGAAACTGAATGTTGGTTTGCACGCCGCGCACCCGGAACTCGTCGAGGCTGCGCAGCATTTTCTGGGCCGCCCCTTGCAGGGTGGGCGCGTGAGCCGACACCTTCACCAGCATCGAATCGAAGAAGGGCGACACCACCACGCCCTGGTACACCGAGCCCTCGTCGAGCCGGATGCCGAACCCGCCGGCCGCCCGGTAGGCCACGATGGTGCCGTAGTCGGGCTTGAAGTCGTTTTCGGGGTTTTCGGTGGTTACGCGGCATTGGATGGCGAAACCGGCGCGCAAGGGCTTAACATCCGGTCCGAGGCCAATTTCGGGGTCTTTCAGGTTGTAACCAGCGGCGATGTAAATCTGGGTTTTAATCAAATCCACGCCCGTAATCATCTCCGTCACCGTGTGCTCGACCTGGATGCGGGGGTTTACTTCGATGAAGTAGATGCGGTCCTGCTCGGGGTTCACCAGGAATTCCACGGTGCCCACGTTGTCGTAGCCCACGGCGCGGCCAATGCGCAGCGCGTACTCGTAAAGCAGGTGGCGCTGGTGGTCGGGCAGGTTCATGGCGGGCGCCACTTCCACCACTTTCTGGAAACGGCGCTGCACCGAGCAGTCGCGCTCGTAGAGGTGCACGAGGTTGCCGTGCTGGTCGCCCACGAGCTGCACTTCGATGTGCTTGGGGCGCTCCACGTACTTTTCCAGGAACACGGTGTCGTCGCCGAAGGCATTCAACGCCTCATTTCGGGCCTCAAAAAAGCCTTTTTCCAGCTGGTCGTTGTCGCGGATGATGCGCATGCCCCGGCCGCCGCCGCCGCTGGCCGCTTTCAGCATCACGGGGTAGCCGATGCGGTTGGCTTCGGTTTTGGCGGTTTCGAAATCGACCAGCTCGGCCTCGCTGCTCTCAATTTGAGGCACCTGGCACTGCTTGGCCACTTCCTTGGCCCGCACCTTGTCGCCGAGGGCTTCCATGACCTCGGGCCGGGGGCCGATGAAGACGATGCCTTCTTCGGCGCAGCGGCGCGAGAGCGTGGCATTCTCGCTCAGGAAGCCGTAGCCGGGGTGGATGGCGTTGGCGCCGTTGGCTTTAGCGATGCGAATCAGCCCTTCGATGTCGAGGTAGGGCTTCAGCGGGTCGTCGTCGCGGCCAATCTGGTAGGCCTCGTCCGCCTTGTAGCGGTGGAGCGAGTACCGGTCCTCGTAGGTATAGACGGCAACGGTGGGAATGTTGAGCTCCGTAGCCGCTCGCATTACGCGAATGGCAATTTCGCCCCGATTGGCAACAAGAAGTTTGGTTATGTTCATAAAATGAGTGGTGGGATGGCCGCGCGTACGGCGAAATTACGCCACAGGCCGCGCATGGCACTTCCCCCAATCGTTTGCAGCCCGTCATCAGAGAATTCAGGGCCCGACAACAGCTGCAGCTTCCGTAGTCAACCATTACAATATCAATTTTTTACACCTTGAACCTACATCTGAATCAGTCAAACCGCTAAGTTTCTGACTGTACTGCTGGGCTTGTTGAAGCATCTCGGCCGCAAGCACGGAAAAAGCCTGCTGTTGCAATCGACAGGCATCTCCATTTAATTTCTGATTCGTACGGTCCCTTCATTTACAAAACAAGCGTCCATAATTGGGGTTAGCAGAGCATTCCCCACGCAACCGCAACACTTCCTCCGCATGGATTTCACCGACAAAAACATCCTCCTCATTGGCGCTTCTTCGGGCATTGGCCTGGCCACGGCGCAGCTGCTCAGCAAGCTTCAGGTCAATCTGTTCACGGCGTCGCGGCACCTTTCGCCGGAGCTGGAAGAACTGGGCACCACGCACATAGCCTACGACGCGACCCAGCCCGTGGGCACGGCTTTCGACGGTCTGCCCGACGTATTGCACGGCGTGGCCTACTTCCCCGGCAGCATCAAGCTGCGTCCCTTCGAGCGCATTCCCACCGAGGATTTTCAGGCCGATTTCGACCTCAACGTGCTGGGCGCGGTGCGGGTGCTGCAAGCCACCATCAAGCGTCTGAAAAAGGCCGAGGGCGGGGCTTCCGTGGTATTGTTCAGCACCGTGGCCGCCGATACGGGCATGAGCTTTCACGCCAGCATTGCTACGGCGAAGGCCGCCGTGGAAGGCCTCACGCGGGCCCTGGCGGCCGAATATGCGCCCAGCGGCGTGCGCGTGAACTGCATTGCGCCCTCGCTCACCAACACGCCGCTGGCCGCCGCGCTACTTAATACGCCCGAAAAAGTGGAAGCCGGCGGCAAGCGCCACCCCTTGCAGCGCATCGGCCAGCCCCAGGATTTGGCCTACACGGCGTCGTTCCTGCTCTCCGACCACAGTGCCTTCGTCACCGGGCAGGTGTTGGCCGTGGATGGCGGCATGGGCAAATTAAAATAGGGTTTTAGTTGCTGGTTGTTAGTTATCAGTTGTTAGACCCATGAGTCGGCCTATCTGCAACTGATAACTAACAACCAGCAACTGACAATTACCGAAGCATGAAAATCTGTCTCTTCTGGCACCGGCGCGACTTGCGCACCCACGACAATGCGGGCCTGGCAGCGGCGCTGGCCAGCGGCCTGCCCGTAGTGCCGCTGTTCATTTACGATAAGGAAATTCTGGACCATCTGCCCGAAAAAGCTGATGCCCGACTCACGTTCATTTACGATGAAGTGGAAAAGCTGGCGGCTGAAACCGAGAAAGCCGGCGGCACTTTTCTGGCGCGCTACGGTGCGCCGCTGGCCGTACTGGAAACGCTGCTGAAGGAATTTGAAGTGGCGGCCGTGCACACCAACGAGGACTACGAGCCCTACGCCACCAAGCGCGATGCGGCCGTGGGTAAGCTGTTGAAGAAGCACGACGTGGAGTTCCACTCCTATAAAGACCAGGTTGTCTTTGCCAAGGAGGAGATAATGACCAAATCGGGTACCGTTCCGAAGGTATTTGGGGCTTATCTGAAAACCTATACGGCGAAGCTGACCGACGAAATGCTGCTGCCCTACGGTTCAGCTGACGCTTTCAAAAAGGCACACCTGCACAGTTTTTCTAAAGAGAAAGCCGGTCCGCGCCCCACCCTGGAAAGCATGGGTTTCGCGCGCAAAGAGCAGTATTTCCCGCCGGTGAAGCTGCCCGCCGAAAGCATCGTGCGCAACTACCACAAAACCCGCAACACGCCCGCCGACGAGCACGGCACCACCCGCGAGTCGCTGAACCTGCGCTTCGGCACGCTCAGCGTGCGCGAGGTAATGCGTCAGGCCAAAGGCTTGAACGCAAAGCTGCTGGCCGAAATTATCTGGCGCGACTTCTTCATGATGCTGCTTTGGCATTTCCCCAACACCGCCACGGAGAGCTACGACCCCAAGATGCGAGACGTCCCCTACCGCAACAACGAGGACGAATTCCGGGCCTGGTGCGAGGGCCGCACCGGCTACCCGCTCGTGGACGCCGGCATGCGCGAGCTCAACGAAACCGGCTACCTGCCCAACCGCGTGCGCATGACCGTAGCGGGCTTTTTGGTGAAGCATCTGTTCATCGATTGGCGCTGGGGCGAACAGTATTTTGCCGATAAGCTGCTCGATTATGAAATGGCCAACAACGTGGGCAACTGGCAGTGGATGGCCGGTACCGGCGCTATTTCGGCACCCTGGTTCCGGGTCCACAGCCCGGAAAGCCAGCTGGCGCAGGTCGACCCGGAGCTGAAATACGTGAAGCGCTGGGTGCCGGAAGTGGGCACCAAAAGTTACCCCGCCCCCATCGTGGACCACAAGTTTGCCCGCGAACGGTCGGTGGAAGCCATTCGGACGGCACGCATCGCCGCCTCGTAGCGTGCGGGCCACTGTAGCATAAGCTTCAGCTTGTGCCGCGCCTGAGGGATTTCGCGCGACGATGCACAAGCTGAAGCTTATGCCACAAACCAGAACCTGCGGGCCCTGAAACAGGTTATACCCGCATGGAAAAAGACCGCATCAAACAGGCTTACCTCAGCTTCGTGCTCAACGAAGGCCACCCGCCACAATCGGTGTTCAAGCTCACGCAGCAGTTGGGCATCGCCGAGCAGGAGTTCTACACGCATTACCCCAATTTCGAGGCCGTGGACCGGGAGCTGTGGGCCGATTTTGGCCAGCAGGCCCGCACCACTGCCGCCGCCGAGCCTGTGTGGGAAGGCTACGGCAGCCGCGAAAAGCTGCTGGCGTTCTACTACACGCTGCTCGAAATCCTTAAGCAAAACCGCTCCTACGCTCTCATGAGCCTGCGCCGCTCGCTGCACCGCGTGCCGGCCCTCTCACCGCGCGTGCTCGATGACTTCCGCCAGGACTTTGAAGTGTTCGTGACTGACCTGCTCGCCGATGGCCGGGTGAGCGGCGAAATTGCCAACCGCCCGCTGTTGCAGGAGGGCTACCCGCGCTTCTTTTGGCAGCAGGTGCTGTTCGTGCTGGGCTTTTTTGCCAAAGACGACACCGTGAATTTCGAGCGAACCGACGCCGCCGTGGAAAAAGCCGTGACCCTGAGCTTCGACCTCGTGGGCCGCAACACCCTGGATTCGGCCTTCGATTTCGTACGCTTTCTGGTACGCCGATAGGGCGTGCGGTAAGCTTCAGCTTGCCGTTTATTAAACCATCCAATCTGATTTACGGCCCTGCGGTGCCAGCTAAAGCTTACCTCACAAATGTCCGAACAAACCTCGCTGCCCACTACCAAAGTGGCCCGCGCCGCCCGATTTGCCAAAACCGGCATCAGCGTGGGCGCCAACTACGTGAAGCACTACGCCAAACGGGCCGTGGGTGCCACCTCGACCACTGAGGACCTGCACGCGGCCAATGCGGCCGAGCTCTACGGCACCCTGAGCGAGATGAAGGGCTCGGTGCTGAAAGTGGCGCAGATGATGGCGATGGAGAAAAACCTGCTGCCCACCGCCTACGCCGACCAGTTTGCCAAAGCCCAATACCAAACCCCGCCCCTCTCGGGGCCGCTGGTCATAAAGTCCTTTCGCGATGCATTTGGGCAGTCGCCAGCCACTTTGTTTGATGAGTTTGAGCCCAACGCCCGGCAGGCCGCCAGCATCGGCCAGGTGCACATGGCTCGTAAAAACGGCCTGCAACTAGCCGTGAAGGTGCAATACCCCGGTGTGGCCGCCAGTATCAAATCCGACATCAACCTCGTGAAACCCATTGCCCTGCGCGTAATGGGCCTGAGCGAAAGCCAGGTACGGCCGTACCTGGAAGAGGTGGAAGCCCGGCTACTCGAAGAAACGGATTATGCCCTGGAGCTGCGGCGCGGTCAGGAAATGGCCACAAGCTGCACCCACATTCCACACCTACAGTTTCCGGCCTACTACCCCGAGTTGTCGGCGGCCCGCATCCTGACGATGGACTGGCTGCCCGGCCAGCACCTAAAGGAGTTTCTGGCCACCAATCCCAGCCAGGAAGTGCGCGACCAGCTGGGCCAAACCCTCTGGGATTTTTACCAATTCCAGCTCAACACCCTGCACAAAGTGCACGCCGACCCGCACCCCGGCAACTTCCTGCTTCGGGCCGATGACGGTGGCACGGTGGGCGTGCTTGATTTCGGCTGCGTGAAAGAAGTACCGGCCGATGTTCTGACCTTGTTCACGGCGCTGCTGGCCCCCGAAACCTTCGCCGAGGAGGGCCGGCTTGAAGCCCTGCTTGCCGAAGCCAACGTACTGCGGGCCGCCGACCCTGCCGCGTTGCGGGCCCTGTACCTGCGCACGATGCGCGTGTCGCTGGAGCTGGTGGGCCGGCCCTTCCGCCAAGCCACCTTCGACTTTGGCGACCCGGCTTATATGAAGAGTCTCTACGCGCTGGGCGACGACCTGATGGCCGACCCGGAGCTGAAAAAGCAGCGCGAACCCCGCGGCTCGGCCCACTTCATCTACCTCAACCGCACCTACGTGGGGCTTTTCGCCTTGCTGACCGAGCTGCGGGCCAGTATAAACACCGGCTTCGCGGATGCTCCGGCCAAACAAAACGAGGAGTAAGTCCCTTGATGAGCGCCGGGCCCGGCGCGTTAGCTGGTTGGCACGCTCATCATTTCCCCAATCCAATTTCTGAATGAAAAAACTCCTCACCCTCGGGGTCGCGCTTTTGAGCCTGACCTTCTCTGCATCGGCCCAACAAATGGCCAGCTGCTGTGCCAAACCGGCCGGTAACCTTTCGGCTTCGGCCACGGAAGCCTTTGCGATGCTGGCGGCCGACAAGGATTTTTCGGGCGGCCACGACGCGCCTTTGCCGTTTGAGTTCAAAGGCGAAGGACAGAACATTGAATTCAAGACGGCTGACGGCACGATGGGCCGCGGCTTCGAAATCAAAAGCGCCACGCCCAGCAACAAGTACCTGTTCGTGATTCACGAGTGGTGGGGCCTGAACGACTACATTAAAAAAGAAGCCGCCACGTTCGCCGCCGAAATGCCGGGCGTGAATGTCATCGCCGTGGATTTGTACGACGGCAAAGTGGCAACTACGCCCGAAGAGGCCGGTAAGTTTATGGGCGAGGTGAAATCGGAGCGCGCCGTGGCCATCCTCAAAGGCGCACAGGCCTACGCGGGCCCGAAGGCGCAATTTGCCAGCGTGGGCTGGTGCTTCGGCGGCGGCTGGAGCCTGCAGCAAGCCCTGATTGGCGGCAAGCAGAGCGTAGGCTGCGTGATGTACTACGGCATGCCCGAGAAGGACGTGGCCAAGCTCAAAACGTTGAATACGGACGTACTGGCCATTTTTGCCAGCCAGGATAAGTGGATTAATCCCGAAGTAGCTGCCCAGTTCAAAAAGGATATGGCCGCCGCCGGCGAAAAAGTAATAATCGAGAGCTACGACGCCGACCACGCCTTCGCCAACCCATCCAACCCAAAGTTCAACCAAGCATACGCTGCCAGCGCCCACGCCAAGGCCCTGACGTACCTGCGCACCAAGTTCAAGGTAAAAGCCTAGCGCTAGCACATTTGTACTGCAAAACTTCAAAAGCCATCCCCATCGGGATGGCTTTTTTTGGGTACTTTGCTCGCCGTTCACGCAATTTCACCAGCCCTTTTTCCGCTATGGCGCCGCTAACCTCTTTGCTTGCCGAATACGGCGAAAGCCATCAGAACCCGACTAATAAGCTGGTGCATTGGGTGTGCGTGCCCCTCATCATGTTTTCGCTGCTGGGGCTGCTCTGGTCGGTACCGGTGCCCGGAGCCATTCAGAATATTAGCCCCTGGCTGAATTGGGGCACTTTGGTGATGGTGTTGGCGCTGGGGTACTACGTGCGACTGAGCGGCCGGCTGGCCTTGGGCATGGTGCTGGTGTGGGCCGCGATGGCGGCAGCGCTGCGCGTGGTGGCGGGCACGGCAGTACTGCCGCTGTGGGCTATTTGCCTCATCATTTTCGCCCTGGCATGGGTGGGCCAGTTCTGGGGGCATAAGGTGGAGGGCAAAAAACCCAGCTTCCTCAAAGACCTGCAGTTTCTGCTCATCGGGCCGCTGTGGCTCCTGCATTTCGTGTACCGGCGGTTAGGCTGGGGGTATTGACGCTTCGCTTAATGAAGAATGAGGAAGTTTGGCCACAGCGGCCAATTCCTCATTCCTCATTTCGAAACCGCTTTAGATTTTTCAGCGCGTGAACTGGTAGTGGTTGCGCTCCAGAAAAGCAGTGTTAGCCGCGTAGCGCACTTCTTTTTTGACCAGAAATTGCCGCGGGCTCAGCACTATGGTTTTGCGGATGGTGGCGGCGCGGCGGCCGTCCTGCCCCGCGCCTTCGAGCACCACATTCAGCACCTGACCGGGCAGCCAAACCTTACTGCGCACGGCGTAATCGATATTGTCCCAGCGCACGCGGGTGCCGTCGGGGGCTACATATAAGGTGTCGGTACCAAAGACGTGGGTTTTGTTGGGCTCTTCGTAGTCGAAGCGCAGCAGGAGTTGGTCGGGGCGGCTCATTTCACCGCGCAGGGCGGTGTTCAGCTTCACGGTTTCCTGGGTGCCGTAGTTCCGATAAGTGAGCGTGCCGTGCCAGTCGGCCAGCGCATCGGACAGCTCGGCCCCGGTGAGGCGGGGCGGGGCCGCAGTTTTGCCGGTCTTTGGCAACTGCTCGGTGGCCATGCGCAGGTTGCCGAAATCACCGGTTACGGTGAGGTCCAGGCGGGCGATGGCAGCACTCGGATTCAGCAGCACGGCCGCTGAGCCCGCAGCAAAACGAAGCGCGCCGCCCTGGCCCGGCCGGAGCGTGGCCTTGCTTATCAAGCCGCCGCCGCTGAGCTGCTCCTTGATGTCCACTGATACCGTTCCTTTGTTTTTGGCCACCACTTTGAACGGCCCGCGCTGGCCGCCACCCAGCGAAAACTGCTTGCCGGGCTCAATCGTCAAATCGGAACGCAGGTCGCTGGGAAGTGTACCCGCCGTCGTCCCGACAGGCACGGGACCGGAAGCGGCCGGCAGCACGCTAGCTTGAGCCGCTGAGTAGCCCATACTCAGGCCCGCCGCATTGCTGATGTCGACGTCGATTTTCGCCTCGCGCTGGCCCAGGTTGACTATAACTGCTCGCGAACCCATGCCAAATACGGCTTTGGTTTGCTGGCCGGGCGGCAGCACGCCCACCGACACCACCTGCCCACCGGAGGTTACCTCCTTGATTTCGACTGCCACCGGGCCTACGTTATGCGCCGCCACCCGGAAGCCCAGCAGCTGCGTGCCGCCCAACTCAAACTGCTTGCCGACTTCAATGCTCACCTGCGAGCGCAGTCCGCTAAGCCCCAAAGACGAGCAAGCCATGAGCGGCATAGCCAGCAACAGCAGCGCGGCCACCCCCGCTGTGGCGGTGCCAATGGAAGCTTGCCGCCCCATCGGCCGCCAGGTCCGGCCCCGCAGCCACGCATCGGCCGACCACGACCCGGCGCCGGTAGCCAGCAGCATCACAAAGCCCCAAAAAAGCTCCTGCTGCACATACACCCCCGTAAAAAACTCCGGCTTGTCGTACCACCAAAACGAGATAACGAAGAACTGAAAGCTGAGCTGAACCGCCGCCAGGCGCGTTCCCAGGCCCAAAATCAGCATAATACCGCCGGCAAATTCGCCCCAGGCAGCCAGCCAGGCCCACATTTCGGGCGAGGGCCAGGTGAAGCCAAGGTTGGCAACCTGACTCGTAAACCAGTCGGACGGTTCCAGCTTGGGCAAGCCCGATTCGACCATGACCACGCCCAGGTGCAGGCGGAAAAGCAGCAGGCCGAGGGCGGCGGCGGGGCCGCGCCAGGCAGCCAGGGAGGAGGTTGGGTTCTTCATCGGGAGTTGGGTTTTGAGGTTCAGAATTGCTAACTCAAAAGTCCTCGTGCCCCGCCATGCCCGCGCTTCAACTTACGGCTTGGGCCGTCCCAGCTTATGATTTGGGTCGGTTTACCTCGCCGGGAGTGCGCCCGGTTATTTTCTTGAACACCCGATTGAACGTGGACTTGGAGTTGAACCCGCACTCTAACGCAATGCCTACCAGGGAGTAATGCAAGAGGCGCGGGTTCTGGAGCTTGCGCTCGGCCTCGGCAACCCGGTAGCGGTTCACGAAGTCGTTGAAGTTCTGGCCGCAGCCCGTGTTGATGACGTGCGAGAGCAAAGAAGTATTGGTGCGCAGGCGTAGCGCCAGCTCGGCCAGGGTAAGCTCGGGCTCCAACCAGGGCTGCTCCTCATCCATCAGACGCAGCAGTTTTGCCCGCCACGGCTGTAGCTCCGGTGCCAGAGTAACGGTGGCAATTTCCGCTGCGTTCGGAACATTGCTGGGTGCCGCCGGCAAGCCTGCGCTCACGTTCAAATCTGCCGCTAAGGATTCTGCAGAGACATTGGTAGCAGCAAAATCGATTTCCTCCACCGCTCCGACGGATTCCTCCCCTTCCACTGGCATTTCGGCCGTTTTTACGCTGCTAAGAATTGTGCTTTCATCGGCTTCGGGCTCGAATCGCAAGGGCACCACTGCCGCGTAGTTAGCCTGCAGGCCCACCACGCTGAGGTAATAAATCAGCAGGCCATTGGCCAGATACGCATACCAGGAATCATTGTAGCCCAGCGGTCCAATCAAAGAATCCAGCGCCCCGAAGCCCAGCCAGATAGCAAGGGCCAGCAGCGCCGCCAGCAGCAAATCGCGCAGGCCCCGGAATCGCAGCCGGGTGGTGTCAGAAAAGTTGTTGTCGAGGTAGCGGCGGTAGCGATGGTAGCGGCGCAGCGTGGCCACGCCATAAGCCAGCATGGAGGCGTACCCAATCACATCCGGCACCAGGTTCACGTCTTCCAGCGCCTGCATGGCCGCGCCTTTAGTGCCAAAATGATGCGGCATCGCCTGCCCCAGCAGCGCGTGCTGCCAGGCAACATCGTAGCCAGCCGCTGCCAGGTGAGCCCCTACCAGCAGCAGCCACGGCAGCAGGTGCCACCAATGGCGCCGCAGCGAAAACTCCTGGTTGGTGAGGCTGCGGAAGTACAGATAGAACACCGGCCCCCAAGCCAGCCAGGGCCGCCACGGCACGTAGAACATTGCCGTGGAATACGCGTCGTGACTGTCGTACCAGCCGGCAAAGCCCAACATCCACTGCGCCACCGGCAACACATTCAGCAGCAGCAGTAAACCCAGTAGGCCATCGGCCAGCGTACCGTTGCGAGCGGCCCGCAGCCCCAAATGCCCGGCCAGCGCCAGGCCGGGCACCACAAAAGGCAACAGCAACGCGCTTTGGGCTCTGAATTCGAACAGCACGACGCGAAGCTACGACCCGCGGCGGCTTGCTACCTACTGCTTTTTTGGCTGATGCTACGCCACCGCGAGCAGGCCGGCCAGCTCGGCCACGCAGTCGGTGAGCTGCTCCCAGGCGGGCAGCACGTAGTACTGCTGCTGGTAGCGCGCGCCCGTCACCGGCGTACGCAATACGGTGGCCAAGTCGAAGGCTATCCGGGGCGTATTCTCGTTCACGCAGTGGTGGATTTCACCAGCCGACGACAGAAGGCCCGCGCCGTACAGGCGCGGCTGGCCCTCGTGCTGCACCAGCCCAAACTCGGCCGTGAAAAAGTACAGCGCCCACAACTGCTCGCGGGCTGGCGAGCCCTCCGGCTGCGCCCGGTACGCCTGCCCCAGCATGTGCAGAAAATCGGCCAGTCCGCTATCCAGCAACATGGGCACGTGCCCGAACAAATCGTGGAACAGGTCGGGCTGCGGGCTGAAATCGAAGGCGTGCATGGGCCGGATGCGGGTCACAATCGGGAAGCGCCGCTCGGCCAGCAGCTCGAAAAACGCGGCGGGCTCAAACGGCCGGCCCACCGGCGCCAGCCGCCAGCCCGTTTCCTCAAAAACCGTGGTACTAAGCTCCCCAAGGTCCGGAATGGCCTCGCGCCGCAACCCGAGCCGGGCCAGGCCCTGGCTGAAAGCGGGCGCTGCCCGCCTGTGCAGCAAAGCCGTCTGGCGGTCAAACAAAATTTTCCAAATCAGCTGGTCCTGGCCAGAAACGTGCGCGGGGAGGTGGTTAGTAAACATAGCGAATGGGCGAAAAAAAAGCCCGATATCCTGTTGGATTCGGGCTTTTGAAGGTTTCTAGCGAAGTACGGGCATCATGCCTTGTTCTTCCTTTTTGCCAATCGCAGCCCAGTCCCACCCTGTTTGGGGCAAGTCGCTAGGTTGGTAATATTGACGAGTTGGAGGCGCATGATTGAGACGAATATAAGAACCGATTTTGGTTATGCAACAATTAGCTGGAAAATAACACTTGACCACTGTTACGCATCTAGCAGGCTGGCGCGCGTCTCTGACGCGCTGCCTCACTGGCTTCGAGCCTCTGGCTCGGGCGGACCTTTTGGCTACTCCAGCTCGCCGCGCAGGGCAAACACCCGCCGCAGGTTGCGCACCAGCTTCGCCGACTCATCAAAATCCAGGGTTTGCTGGCCATCTGAAGCGGCTGTTTCGGGGGTTTCGTGGGTTTCGTACACGATGCCGTCGGCACCGGCCAGCACGCCGGCCAGGGCCATGGCCGGCACGTACTCCCGAATGCCAATGCCGTGCGAAGGGTCCACGATGACTGGTAAGTGGCTTTTCTCCTTCAGAATAGGTACCGCGTTCAGGTCCAGCGTATTGCGGCTGGCCGTTTCGAAGGTGCGAATGCCTCGCTCACATAAAATCAGCTTTTCGTTGCCGCCCGAAAAAACGTATTCCGCCGACGACAGCAGTTCCTCGATGGTACCCGAAATCCCACGCTTAATCATCACCGGCTTGTCCACGCCTCCCAGGGCGTCGAGTAGGTTGAAATTCTGGGTATTGCGGGCGCCCACCTGAAACACGTCCACGAAATCGTGCATCTCTTCTACCTGCGACACCTGCATTACTTCGGTCATTATTTTGATGCCGCGCGCCCGCGCCATGCTGTGAAACAGCCGCAAGCCGTCCATGCCTAGGCCACGGAACGAGTAGGGCGACGAGCGGGGCTTGAAAACGCCACCGCGCATCAGGCGCACGCCGTTTGCCGTTAAGTGGTCCATCACCTTCTCCATCTGGGCTTCGCTCTCGATGCTGCACGGGCCGGCGCACAGGGCCAGCGTGCCTTCGCCAATGGTTACGCCGTCGCCCAGGTCGAGCACCGTGGGCTTCACGCGCCACTTGCGGCTTACCAGCTTGTAGTCGTCCGACACGCGGTGCACATCGCGCACGCCCGGCAGCTGGCCAATGGTGCGAATGTCGATTTCCTTCTTCCCAATGGCCACCAGGTAGTGCGCGTGTTGGGTCGTCACCTCGGTGGCTTTATAGCCTTGCTGCTTCAGGTGCTCACTAATGGCGGGCACCACGGCCGCGTTTTCAAGTTGAATTATCACGGATTTAGTCGGATTGGGCGGATTTCACGGATTGATTGCTTCTTCTTTATAGCAGCAAATCGATTTTTTTGGGCAAGCATTTCTGCCTGGGTTGGTATGGAAGGCTTTTTTATGCCTTGATGCCTTGCACGAACCGGGTGGCCGTGGCGGGTGCATCGTCGGTATCGCCGAGGGCTCGGATGAGAGCCGAGCCGATAATGGCGCCATCGGCGTGCGCACAAGCATGGTCGAAGCCGGATTTATCAGCGATGCCAAAGCCAATCAGGCGCGGGTTTTTTAGGTTCATAGCCGCGATGCGCTGGAAATACTCCTGCTGGGCTTCCACGTCGGGGAGCGTGGTACCACCCGTGGTACCGGGGCCGGATACGAGGTAAAGGAAAGCGTCCGACAGGGCATCGAGCCGCCGGATACGCGCCTCCGACGTCTGTGGCGTAACGAGAAACACGGCCTTCACCCCGTATTGCTGGAAGAGCGGATGGTACATTTCCTCGTACTCGTCCAAGGGCAAGTCGGGCAAAATCAGGCCATCAATGCCCACTTCCGCCGCCTGCTTCAGGAAGGCTTCCATGCCAAACTGCAGCACGGGATTCAGGTAGCCCATGAGCAAAACCGGCGTTTCGGGCACGGCGGCCCGCAACTCCTGCAATTGCCCAAACAGCACCGGCAGGTTCATGCCATTAGCGAGGGCCGCCGAGCTGCTGCGCTGAATAACCGGCCCATCGGCCAGCGGGTCTGAAAACGGCATGCCAATTTCGAGAATGTCGGCGCCGGCCGCCACCAGCGCCTGGGCCAGCGGCAGGGTATCGTGCAGGCTGGGGTAGCCGGCTGTGAAGTACATGTTGAGCAGGTTTTGCTTGCTCGCAAAGGCGTCTTTGATTCGGTTGTTCATGGAAATTTTCTCGCGGAGGTTCGCAGAGGAAAAGCGCGGAGGTTCGCAGAGGTCGGTCAATGCAGACCACTGCGTCATCCTCGGCGGGAAATGTTAGGTGAGTTTGTCCATGTTTTTGAGGTACGTCTCCAGGTCTTTGTCGCCGCGACCCGAGAGGTTCACTACCACCACATCATCAGGTCCCGCGCCCAACTGGCCCAGCGCCGCCAGCGCGTGCGCCGTTTCCAGCGCTGGAATAATGCCTTCGAGGCGGCTGCACTCGCTCACGGCTTTCAGGGCGTCATCGTCGGTGATGGAAATAAATTCAGCCCGGCCCGAAGCGTCCAGGTGCGCGTGCAGCGGGCCGATGCCCGGATAATCCAGGCCGGCGCTCAGCGAATAGGGCTCCGTAATCTGGCCGTGCTCATCCTGCATCAGCAGCGTGCGGCTGCCGTGAATAATGCCCGGCGTGCCCAGCACCGACGTAGCCGCCGAATGTCCGGAATTGATGCCATGGCCCGCCGCTTCCACCGCCACCAGCCGTACCGAAGGCTCGTCCAGAAAGTGGTAAAACGCGCCGGCCGCATTGGAGCCGCCGCCCACGCAGGCCACCACGAAATCGGGCAGCTCGGTACCGGTTTTTTCCAGTAGCTGGTAACGCATTTCCTCACTGATAACGGCTTGCAGTCGCGCCACCAAATCCGGGTACGGGTGCGGGCCCACCACCGAGCCGATGATGTAGTGCGTATCCACGGGGTTGGCAATCCAGTCGCGGATGGCTTCGTTGGTGGCGTCTTTCAGGGTTTGGCTACCGCTTTCGGCGCGGCGCACTTCGGCGCCCAGCAGGCGCATGCGGGCCACGTTAGGCGCCTGCCGCTCAATGTCCACGGCACCCATATATACTACGCACGGCAGTCCCATCAGAGCGCATACGGTGGCCGTGGCCACGCCGTGCTGCCCGGCCCCGGTTTCGGCAATGATGCGCGTCTTACCCAGCCGCTGCGCCAGCAGAATCTGACCCACGGTGTTGTTGATTTTATGCGCGCCGGTGTGGCAGAGGTCCTCGCGCTTGAGGAAAATCCGGGTGCCGTAGCGTTCCGACAAGCGCTTGGCTTCGAACAGCGGCGTGGGCCGGCCCACATAGTCGCGCAGCAGGTGCTGCAAGTCGATTTGAAAATCCGGGTCGGCCAGGATTTCCAGATAGCGGGTGCGCAGCTCTTCCACGTTGGGGTAGAGCATTTCGGGAATGAAGGCGCCGCCGAATTCGCCGTAGTAGCCGCGGGCCGTGGGTTGTTGGTAAGATGGTGTCATGGCAATTATCGATGACGTTTGGTTAATTTTTAACGAGTCTCAGTAGGCCGCAACGCGGCCAGCATCTGCCCTAGCCGGCCGGCGTCTTTCACACCGGGCGCGGTTTCGAAGGTGCTGTTCAGGTCCACGCCCACCAAGCCGGGCAGCCGCAGGGCAACCAGCTCGGCAGCGTGTTCCAGGCCCAGCCCGCCGGCCAGAAAATACGGTACGGGCAGATTGTAGGTCTTTAACAAATCCCAGTCGAAAACGGCTCCGTTGCCGCCGGGCGCAGCCCCTTTGGTATCGAAAAGAAAGAAGTCACAATGCGGCACATACGGCAGTAGCGCGGCAAAATCCACGGCCTTGCCCACCGAAAAAGCTTTCATCACGAGCAAGCCGGCCTCGCTTAGTTCCTCGCATTGCGTTGGGGATTCCTGGCCGTGCAGCTGCACGGCCCCCAGCCCAAACCGTGCGGCGGTGGCCCGAATCGTCTCGGTGGTTTCATTCACGAAAACCCCCACCCGCCAGATGCTCGCGGGCAGCGCACGCACCAGTTCCGGGGCCAGCGCCTCGCCCACAAAGCGCGGCGAAGCAGGTGCGAAAATGAAGCCCAGAAAGTCGGGTAGCAGCGCCGCCACGCCGGCCAGCGCCGCCGCATCGCGCATGCCGCACACCTTCACCAACAGCCGCGAAGGTCCCGCTGCCGAGGCCAGACCAGCGGGCACGGGCAACCCGGCCGCCAAGGCAATATCAACAGGCAAATGGCGCGGCGTTTTCATCTTTAGAGCGGTTTCGAGGTAGGGGCATTTTTCAGAGGGAATTAAAAATGAGGAATTAAAAATTGACAGTTTGACGGTCCGATTTTTAATTTTTAATTCTTCATTTTTAATTCTGTTAATGGCGTGGCGTTTTCATCTTTCGAAGCGGGTTAGGCGAGGAGGGCTGTTTTGGGCAGGGCCGCGATTTCCTGCACCAGCGCGGCACAGGCGCGTTCGGGGCGGGCGTTACGCATGAAAGCTTCGCCCAGCAGGAAGCCGCGGTAGCCCACCTCCCGCAGCTGCCCAATGGACGCCGCAGTGGAGATTCCGCTCTCCGAAACTTTCACAAATTCATTCGGAATAGCGGCGGCCAGCTCCAACGAGGTATCCAGGCTCAGACTGAAATCGTGCAGGTTGCGGTTGTTGACGCCCACCAAATCCACTGCCTCGGCGTGTACCGAGCGGGCTAGCTCTTCGCCGTCGTGCACTTCCAGCAGCACTTCCAGGCCCAGCGAACGCGCCAGGCTGCCCAGGGTTTTAATTTCTTCGGGCGTGAGCACAGCGGCAATGAGCAGCACAGCGTCGGCCCCAATGCTCTTGGCTTCGAGAATCTGATACTCATCCACCACAAAATCTTTGCGGATAATGGGGCAGAAGTTGAAACGGCGCGCGGTGGTCAAATCCTCATTTTTACCGCCAAAAAACTCGGCATCAGTAAGGATAGAAAGTGCCGCTGCGCCGGCTTGCATGTAGCCCAGCGTGGTGCGCTCCACGGGTGCGTACTGATTAATCCAGCCCTTGGAAGGCGACTTGCGCTTGAATTCCGCGATGAGGCCGCTGCCATTTTCCCGCAGCAAATACTGCCGCAACGACAGGGGCTGCGACTTAAAATACAGGCTACTTTCGAGCAACTTCACGGGCACCAGCTCGCGGCGGGCAGCCACTTCTTTGCGCTTGTGCGCAGTGATGGTTTGGAGGATGGTGGACATTTTATTTAATTAATAATTACGAATTAATAATTATTAATTAGCAAGAACAAGTACCTGTTTTTCAACAGGCAATAATCAGCGAGAGCAAGCGTCGCATCTCGCTGATTATTAATTACTAATTGCTAATTGCTAATTATTAATTAATTGAAAGCATGGTTTCGAATGCCCGCCGGGCCGCGCCCGAATCTAAGGATTCGCGGCTTTGGGCCAGGGCATCGTCCCAGCTCAGGCCAGGGCGGGCGCATTGCAGCGCCAGGGCAGCGTTGGCGGTTACGACGTTGCGCTGGGCGGAGGTGGCGCTCCCGTCCAGCACCTGCTTGAAGATGGCGGCTGAAGCGGCCACGGTGCTGCCGCCGGCCAGGTCGTCGGCCGTGCAAGCGGTCAGGCCCAGCGTTTCGGCCGTCACCATTTGTTCGCCGGTGTGGGAGGAAACCACTTTGGCGGGGCCGGTCAGGGCCAGCTCGTCGTAGCCGTCCAGGGCGTGCACCACGGCGTAGCGCGTGCCGGTGGGCTGCATCAGGTAGTGGTAGAGCCGTTGCAGCTCCAGGCTGAACACGCCGAGCAGCTGAGCGGCCGGCCGGGCCGGATTCACCAGCGGCCCCAGGATGTTGAAGAACGTGCGGACGCCCAATTCCCGGCGCACCGGGCCGGCGTGCCGCATGGCCGGATGGAAGGCCGGCGCGTGCAAAAAGCAGATGCCCGCCCGCTCCAGCTGCCGCCGCAGCTGGTCGGTAGTGGCCTCAAAGTCATACCCAAAATGGGCCAGCACATTCGAAGCCCCGCACACCGACGACACGCCAAAATTGCCGTGCTTGGCCACCTGCACGCCCGCCCCGGCCACCACAAAGCAGGCCAGCGTGGAAATGTTGATGGTGTCCTTGCCGTCCCCGCCCGTCCCCACAATGTCGAGCACTTCGGTGGTACCCAGCTGCGGGTCGCGGCTCAAATCCAGCAGTGCCTGCCGGAAGCCCGCCAGCTCCGCCACCGTAATGGGCCGCATGCGGTACACCGCCAGAAAGGCGGCCGTTTCGGCGGGGTTGGCCCCGCCCTCGCCCAGCTGCCGCATGGCCGCGTGCGCCTCGGCGTGCGTCAGGGGCTGGTGGTCAAACAGTTTATTGAGAATGTGTTTCATCTTTTAGCTGTTAGCTAGTAGCTGTTAGCCATTAGCTTCCTTTGTTACGGCTACTCGCGAATTGTTAAAGTCTGTTAGAGAAAAGCTAACAGCTAATGGCTGTCAGCTAATAGCTACTTCAACCAGTTTTCCAGCATTTTGTGGCCGTGCTCGGTCAGAATACTTTCGGGGTGGAACTGCACGCCGCGCACGTCGAACTGCCGGTGGCGGAAGGCCAGGACCTCGCCATTGGCGTCGCGGGCGGTGGTTTCCAGCTCGGCGGGCATGGTTTCGGGGCGCACGGCCCAGGAGTGGTAGCGGCCCACCTGAAAGCGGGGCGGCAGCCCGGCAAACAGGCGCTCATCGGGCGCCGTTACTTCCGCTTCGTTGGCCACGCCGTGCAGCACGGCGGGCATGTTGTAGAGCGTGGCCCCGAAGCTCTCGGCCAGACCCTGATGGCCCAGGCACACGCCCAAAATGCGTTTGGTTGGCGCGTACTGCTTGATAATCTGTGGCATCAGGCCCGCCTCGGCCGGGATACCGGGGCCGGGCGAAAGCATGATGGCATCATATGCCTCCACGGCGGCCAGGGGCAGCTGGTCGTTGCGGGTCACGGTCAGGTTGGCGCCGTGGCCCAGCTCGCGCAGCAGATGCACCAGGTTGTAGGTGAAGGAATCGTAGTTATCGAGAACGAGAATTTTCATGACTTTAAGGTCGAGCTTACTAACTACTTAACATCATTAGCGGCAACAAGCGCTGCCCGGAGCGCGCCCAGCTTGTGGTGCACCTCCTCCAGCTCCGACTGCACGCTGGATGCGGCCACCACGCCGGCGCCCGCCTGGAAATACAGCTGGTTGCCCGTGCTCAAAAACGAGCGTATCATGATGGCGTGGTTGAAGTTGCCATCGAAGCCCAGGTGGCCGATGCAGCCGCCGTAGTAGCCGCGGGCCGTGGGCTCCAGCCCGTCGATGAGCTGCAAAGCGCGGTGCTTGGGGGCGCCCGAGAGCGTGCCGGCCGGGAAGGTGTCGGCCACCACTTGCAGGGTGTCGGTACCGGCGTCAAGCTCGGCCGTGACGTGGCTGACGAGGTGAATGACGTGGGAGTAGAACTGGATTTCGCGCAGGGTACGCACTTTTACCTGGGTGCCGTGGCGGGCCAGGTCGTTGCGGGCCAGGTCCACGAGCATCACGTGCTCGGCGTTTTCCTTGGGGTCGGCGGCGAGGCGCTGGGCGGCGGCGGCATCGGCGGCATCATCGCCGGTGCGGCGATAGGTGCCGGCAATGGGGTACAGGCTGGCTTCGCGGCCCTGCACCAATACCTGCGCTTCGGGCGAGGAGCCGAAAATTTTATAGTCGCCGTAGTCGAAATAAAACAGATAAGGCGAGGGATTGATGGAACGCAGCGCCCGGTACACGTTGAATTCATCGCCGGAAAACTCCTGCTGGAACCGGCGCGAGAGCACAATCTGAAATACGTCGCCGCGCAGGCAGTGGGCCTGGCCCTTGGTGAGGCGCGCCAAGAACTCGGCATCGGTCTGGTTGCTGGCCTCCTCTCCTACCGTGGCAAAGTTGAAAACCGGCACACTGGGGTTGCGCACGAGGTTTTCGAGCCGTTCCAGGCCACCGGGTTGGGCTTCCTGCCCGGCCACGCCGTGCTCAAACAGAAACAGCTCCTGCCGGAAGTGGTTGAAGGCAATGACGTAGCGGTACACGCCGTAGCGGATAAGGGGCACGTCGCCGGCCGGCACTTTTTCGGCATCGAAAGTCACGTCTTCAAAGCTCTGCACGGCCTCGTAGCCCATGTAGCCGAAGAGCCCAGTGTTGATGAACGGCATTTTGGCCGCGGAGGCATCGGGCACAAAGGCGGCGGCGAAGGCCCGCAGCTCGGCCAGCGCCTGGCGCGGTTCGGGCAGCTGCTGGCTCGTGGTGCGGCCGTCGGGAAACGACTGACGCAGTTCGCCGCCACGCCGCAACTCAAACGTGGCCAGCGGCTCGCAGGCCAGGTAGCTGAAGGCGTTTTGCTGGCCGTGATAGTCGGCACTTTCCAGCAGCAGGCAATTAGAGAACTGGTCGCGAAGGCGCAGGTACAGGCCCACCGGCGTCACGGTGTCGGCAAGCAGGCGGCGGTGGGCAGTGGTGAGTTGGTACGACACGGAACGGGTGAGTTGGCAGGCGAGGCAGGCGTTGAACCTGCGTTGGAGTAAAATGCAAAAAGCCCGGCTGGCGGCCGGGCTTTTGTGGTCAAAAGCAAAATCAAAGGTGACTTCGCTAGGCGCACAGGCAGGCCGGTCCGATGTTTCGGAGCTGCCACCACCAAGCCTGGGAAGTACGATGTATCATGATTGGATAAGCGCTTTTCTGAAACGCGACGCAAAGATATGGCGCCTTTTTTGAAAAAGCAGCAACCGCATTCAAAAAATCATGCAATAGTGGCAGCATATGTTCAGTATCGTCAACAGTATCACAAACTAAGCGTTTTACTTTTTACATTGATAGCCATAAGCTTTCAGCTACAGGCCGCGCGCTAATTCGATTACTTACTGGCCTGCCCCTTGCCCGGCATCGCGCGAAACAGAAACTGATAAGCTGCCGGAAACTCCCGCTGCCAGAACCACTCCCGGTGCTGGCCGTCGACAGGGGCGTGCAACGACAGGTTGGCGGCCGGTACGCCCTGGGCGCGCAGCTTGTTGCGCCAAGCCGCCATGAGCGGCAGCATGGTTTCGGATTCCTGGGGGCCGCACACGAAGTAAAAGCGGGTGCTGCGGGCGGCGGGGTGCGTTTTGGCAAAAGCGAGCAGCGAGTCGTTGCAAACCCAGAAGGCCGGCGAAAAAGCGCCCACCCGGCCAAAAACCCGTGGGTATTTCAGCGCAGCATACACCGAAATCAGTCCGCCCAGACTGGACCCGGCAATGCCGGTGTGCGCGGCGTCGGGCCGGGTGCGGTAGCGGGCGTCGACGTAGGGCTTGAGGGTGCGGGCCAAAAAATCGATGTAGGCCCCACCCTGACCGCCGGCTTTGATTTCGGCATTGCGCCAGGGAATGTATTCATCGGAACGGTGCTGGCTGTCGTTGTCCACGGCCACCACAATGCAACTCGTAGGGTCCTGGCCCAAGGCGTGGAGGCGGTCCAGGGTTTCGTCCACGCCCCACTCGCCGCTGTAGCTGGTGGCTTCGTCGAACACGTTCTGGCCGTCGTGCATGTAGAGCACGGGGTAGCGCCGCCGGGGCTGCTGGGCATAGTCGGCGGGCAGGTACACCAGCACGCGGCGCGTGCGGCCCAGCTCCGGAATCTGAAACTGCTCATTCAGCACCTGCACCTGCGGCGAGGCCGTGTGCTTTTTGGTCGCCGCCGGGCCGGGCTGGCTCCAGGCCAGAATCTCGTGGGTGACGACGGCCGCCTGGTGCAGGTCGGCTTTGCGGTTGGCAATGGGCGCGTTGGCGGGGCCGGCTTCGGCGGTTTCCCAGCTGCCACGAGTGAACTTGTATTCCACGGCCCCCAGGCTGGCAGGCAGGGTAATCTGATAGGTTCCGTCATCGCCTTTGGTGAGGCGATAGGCGGGATTGCGCGGGTTCCAGACGTTGAAGGAGCCCGCTACGAAGAGCGTATCATTCGCGGCAGTAGTGGTTGGAACACGGGTTACTTTTAAAACCGTCTGGGCGGCAATTGGTACTGCAAGCGCGGAAAACCCCATCAAGCCCAAAATCAACAACACGCGCATCATACTATAAATCAAATCAGTAACCGTCGTATTCAATTGCACAATCGTGCCCACTTATCAAAAGAGCTTGTGGCTTGCCGCTTGTAGTTTGAAGCCTTATTCCCCTACCGAATAGTTTCGCCGCTGCCCGCGCCGAGCTCGGCCGAATCCATTTTGCGCAGCGTGTACACGGCGCGCACCGAATCGAGGCCCGGCAGGCCGTTGGCCTGGAAGTCGAGCAGCGCCCCGTTTTTCTGCGGACCTTTCACGAAATGGCGGTATTCCTCGGCCGACTCGCGCACCACGTAGAGGATGCCCGAGGACGGCACCCGTAGTCGGGAGTAGAAGCTGCGGCCATCGCCGGCGGGGCGGCGGGCGTCCTCCGCCACGGCGCTGGTGCCCAGCAGGCGGTACTTGGGGTCGTCGCTGCCCGGCAGCGGGCGGTTGCCGAGCCCGTCCACGAACACCTCGCGCCGGTTCATGAGCTGCTCCAGGTCCAGGGTTTTGAGCAAGCCCAGGTTTTCCTCGGCCATGATGAGCTGCTGTACCGATTTGCCGGGCGCGGCCTGTTCGTAGTACACCAGCACCGGTTTCTTCAACTTAAGCTTGCCCACAAACACTTCCGGTGCTACCTCGTCCTCGCCCCCGATGGAGCGGCGGCCGGCCGGGTAGGCCGCAGGCTGCTTGCCCTTGGTGCCCGCACCCGATTTGCTGTTTTTAGCTGGCGAAGGCTTGCGCGAGCCCGACCGCGACTGGGCCACTGCGCTGGTCAATGTGGCCAGCAGCAGCCACATCACGAGCAGAAAGTTCTTTTTCATTATCTTAGGGAAAGCCAAATGTAAAAAGGACTACGTAGCCTTACAAGGCCATCTCCTAACCAGCCGGGCGCCACCAGTACTAGCCGCAATCGGGGCCGATGGCGATGCTCTTAAGCTAAGCTACCGCCGAAAATTAGCAAAGTCATTCGCCCAAAACCTACGCTTGGCCAAAAACATGCTGGGTCCAATGCATTTTGACAGCTTTAATTACACTGATTTAGAGCGAGAATACGCATCAACTGGCCTTACCTTTTAGCAGGCTCCGGCACATGTCGCAAACGTTTGCAGGTCAGTTTATTACAAAGTCGTAAGCAACGTTTGCAGCTCTCCCAATCGATTGAAGGAGAATGGCAGGCTCATATTATTCCATTATTACTGTTTAATTAATTAGATATCAATTGTTTAACCACCTAATTCTTGATTGCATCCAACCCTATGCAAAGGCCTATGTCCTTTCGACAATTGTTAACAATCGAGTCGATGACAGCAGCTTTATCGACCACAAAAACCCGCCTAGCAGGCTCTTACATGCTATTTATTAGATAACTTGCACACTGTTTCCCAATCGATTTTTTTCTTTTCCCACCATTCCCAATTTTCCCACCAAATTCTTGTTTCCTATGAAGCACCCCTATCTAGCGAAACTGCTGTTTCTGCTATTATTCGCGGCGTTCGGTTTTCCTTCGGGGGCTTATGCCCAGACTGGCTCCGTGAGCGGCCGGGTTACCGATAGTAAGAACGAAGGCATTCCTGGTGCCACGGTCCTGATTGAAGGCACTACACTGGGCAGCTCGTCCAATGTGGATGGCACCTACAGCATCCAGAACGTGCCGGCCGGGGCCAAAACCCTGGTTATCTCGTTTGTGGGCTATAACACCGTACGCCGCCCCATCACCGTGGTGGCCGGCCAGAATACGGAAACGGCTGCCAGCCTGGCTGAGAACGCCACCGCGCTTGCCGAAGCCGTGGTCGTGGGCTACGGTACCCAGCGCCGCCAGGATATTACCGGCGCAGTGGCAACCGTCGACGCCAAGCAGTTCGTGCAGGGCCAGGTAACCAACCCCGACCAACTTATTCAGGGCAAAGTGGCCGGCGTGAGCATTACCACGAGCGGTGGCGCGCCGGGCGCACCTTCGACCGTTCGCATCCGCGGTAATTCTTCGCTAAACGCCAACAGCGACCCGCTGTACGTTATCGACGGGGTGCCCGTGGATAAAGGCGGCATCAACGGCGCTTCGAATCCGCTGTCGCTCATCAACCCCAGCGACATCGAAACCTTCACCGTGCTGAAGGACGCCTCGGCCACGGCTATCTACGGCAACCGGGCTTCGGGTGGCGTTATCCTCATCACCACCAAAAAGGGCCTGCAAGGCGAAAAGCTGCGCGTGGAGCTGAACTCGCAAACCGGCATCTCGACCACCGCTCGTCGCTACGAAACGTTATCGGCGGGGGAATTTCGCAGATTGGTAACCGAAAATGGTGCTCCTTCGCAGCTAGCCACCCTCGGCACGGCCAACACCAACTGGCAGGATGAGGTTTTCCGCAACGGTGCCACCTTCGATAACACCGTGAGCCTGCTTGGAAGCGTGGCCAAGGTGCCGTTCCGGGTATCGTACGGCAACCTCTACCAGGAAGGCATTGTCATCACCAACAAGCTGAAGCGTAACACGGGCTCTATCAGCCTGAGCCCCAAACTGCTTGATGACCGGCTGCGCATCGACGTCAACGCCAAGGGTAGTGTGCTGGAAAATCGCTTCGCGAATTACGACCAGATTGCCAACGCGGCCTTCTTCGACCCCACGCAGCCGGTGCGTGCCACTGAGGCGCGATTTGCCCGCTACGGCGGCTATTATCAGTTCCTGGGCCCCACGGGCGGACCGTTGGGCAATGCCCCAGGCAATCCGATTGCGGCCCTTAACAACCTGAACGACATCAGCACGGTGAAACGCCTTATCGGCAACGTGCAGTTTGACTATAAGGTACACGGCGTAGAAGGCCTGCGAGCCAACCTTAACCTGGGCCTCGACCTTACCCGCAGCAAGGGCAGCAAAGACACCTCGCCGGCCGCCTTTGGTGGTTACAACGCCGATGCGCCCAATACGCCCGGCCTGAACGGCTCGTACTCCCAGGAAGAGCAGGAAAAAGATATGAACCTGCTCGAAGCCTACCTGGCTTACGGCAAGCAGTTTGGCGGCACCAAGTTTGACATTCAGGGTGGTTACGCCTATCAGACCTTTACGGACCAGGGCCCGAACTTCCTGCCTTTCCGCTCGGACCGCAAGACCTTGGTTAATAAAGACGCCAAGCTGGCGGTGCCCGGCTTCTACAATAAATACGTGCTGATTTCGTACTTCAGCCGGGCCACGGCCAACGTGCAGGACAAATACCTGCTGACGGCGACCTTGCGTAATGACCGCACCTCACGCTTCCGCGATGGCAACAATAGCGGCTGGTTTCCGGCCCTGGGCCTGGCCTGGCGCGTGAAGAATGAAGAATTCCTGAAGGACAACAACACCATCTCGGAGTTGAAGCTGCGCGCCGGCTACGGCCGCACTGGCCAGCAGGATATCGGCGGCGCTTACGATACGCAGCCACGCTACGCATTGGGCACGTCGGAGTCGCAGTACCTGTTCGGCAATGCTGCCACCGGCTTTATCACCGGTCCGCTGGGCTACAACGCGGTTTTAACTTGGGAAACCACCAATACCTACAATGCCGGCCTGGACCTGGGCTTCTTCGACAACCGCCTCACGGCGACCGTTGACGTGTACCAGCGCACTGCCAGCGACCTGTTGCAGGAAGTAAACGTGCCGGCTGGCTCGAACCTCGTGAACCGCCTCAACGCCAACCAGGGTGCGCTACGCAACCGCGGCATCGAGTTGGGCCTGAACTACGGCGTGGTGCGTTCGGAAGAACTGAACTGGGACGTGAACTTGAACGGAGCTTACAATGTTAACAAAATCACCAGCTTGGGCTTACAGGATGCCACTTTCCCCGGCGTGCAGGTGGGCGGCATTGGTGGTGGCACCGGCAACCAGATTCAGATTCGTAGCGTGGGCTTCCCAACTGATGCTTTCTATGTGTACCAGCAGGTGTACGGCCCCGATGGCCGGCCCGTGGAGGGCGCGTACGTGGACCGCAACAACAACGGCTCGACCACGGATGACTTTTACCGCTACAAGCAGCCCGCGCCGCTCGTGACGCTGGGCTTCAGCTCGAACGTGACCTACAAGAAGCTGGCGCTGGCCTTCACGCTGCGCAGCAACCTGGGCAACTACGTGTACAACGCCAACGCCGCCGACCGTGCCAACTTTGGCAATGCCCAAGCCTCGACGCTGTTCGTGAGCAACTTGTCCCCCGACGTGAGCAATACGAACTTTGCCCGTCCGCAGCTGTTCTCGGACTACTATGTTCAGAACGCTTCTTTCCTGCGCTGCCAGAACATCTCGCTGGGCTACAACGTGGGCAAAGTATTCGGTGCTTCGTCGCTGCGCGTTACTGGCAACGTGCAAAACCCGTTCATTATCACCAAGTATGATGGGGTGGAGCCCGAAATCAACGGTGGAATTGACCGTAATTTCTACCCTGTCGCCCGTACCTACACTTTGGGCATCGCCCTCGGCATTTAATTCCCACCAATCATGAAGAATAACTCCTTTTCCCGTGGGTTAATTACCCTCGCACTGGGTACGGCCCTGACCGGACTTGCTACCTCTTGTAACAAAGACCTTGAACAAACCCCAAAATTTGAGCCCACGCCCGACAAGGTATACGTGAGCCTGGCTGCTTACAAAAGCGTACTGGGCAAGCTATATGGCGGTTTTGCCCTTACCAGTCTGGGTGGTGCTGATGGCGGCAGCGACATTCTGGGCATCGATGGCGGTACCGGCAACTACCTGCGCCAGCTGTGGAGCGCTCAGGAGCTGACCACTGATGAAGCTGTAGTAGCCTGGAACGACCCCGGCATCCAGGACTGGCACAACATGAACTGGGACGCCAACAACCCACTGTTGCGTGGCCTATACAACCGAGCCTATTACGAAATCAGCCTTTGCAACGAGCTTATCCGGGAGTCATCGGATGACAAGCTAGCCAGCCGCCTGCCGGCGAACGACGTGGCGGAAGCCAAGCGCTTCCGGGCCGAGGCCCGCTTTCTGCGGGCTGTGTCCTATATGCACGTCATCGACTTGTTCGGTGGTGGCCCGTTTGTGACCGAAGCCAACGCTGTAGGGGTAGCGGCGCCGCCCTACAATACCCGGCAGCAACTCTACACCTACGTCGAAAGTGAGCTGCTAGCGCTCAAGGCGGAACTAGCTCCGACCCGCAGCAACGAGTTTGGCCGCGTAGACCAGGCTGCGGCCAGCGGCCTGCTGGCCCGCCTGTACCTGAACGCAGGGGTGTACACTGGCACGCCGCAGTATGGCAAGGCGGCTACCGAAGCACAGGCAGTAATAAATGGCGGTTATACGCTGGTGACGCAAGCAAGCTCGGCCTCCTCGGCTTATGGTCGCAACTTTTTGGCCGACAATAACCTGGCTCCGGCCGCCAATGAAATCATCTGGTCGATTCTGCTGGATGCCACCCGCACTACTACCTACGGAGGCACCACCTTCTTGGTGAATGGCTCGACCAATGGAGCATCGGCCGGTTGGCAGCGATACGTAGGTCAGACTACGGGCTGGGGCGGCATGCGCACCACGCGGGCGCTGTTTAACAAGTTTTTCTTGTTAGGCGCCGACACCACGGTTGACCGGCGCGGCCGCTTCTGGACGGCTGGCCAGACCTTGGAAATCAACGACCAGAGCCAGTTTACGCAGGGGTTGGGTGTAACTAAGTACCGCAACATCAATTCAGACGGTTCAGTCATCGTGGGTTCGCGGAACTTCTCCAGCGTCGACTTTCCCATGCTGCGCCTGTCGGACATGATGCTCATCTATGCCGAAGCGGCTGCCCGCGGCGCCGCCGCCCGGCCTACTGCCCTTGAGTACGTGAACAAGATTCGCCGTCGGGCGTTTGGCCTCGACATCAATGCCTCCAGCGCGGCAGCTGACATCACCGATGCGCAGATGACTACGGACTTTATCCTTGACGAACGCGCCCGCGAGCTGCATTGGGAAGCCCAGCGCCGCACCGACCTCGTTCGGCACGGCAAATTCACTAGTGCTGCTTACCTGTGGCCCTGGAAAGGCGGTGTTGCCCCTGGCCGGAGCGTGGATGAATTTCGGAACCTGTTTCCATTGCCCACCTCTGACTTAACAGCTAACCCCAATCTGAAGCAAAACCCAGGTTACTAACCGGTTTTTGATGGGGTGAGCCATTGCTGAGTGGCTCACCCCTCTTTTGCTTTACAAATTTTAATGACCAGAAATAATTTTTCTCACATGCTTGGGTCTTGCGTAATTTCGGATGCCCTCACCGACACTTTTATTAAAACGGTGCTGTTGCACGGAGAAATATACCCGGTTCTGGTTCTCACCATTCTTTAAATCATTAATCATGAAAAATTGGCTTACCCAAGTGGTGGCAGGCTTGTTTGCCGTAGCTACGCTCGCATCTTGTGAAAAGGATGAAGAGAAGGCAACTATCACCCCTTCCAATGCTATTACCCTGAGTACGTCTACTAGTGCAGCCGTGCTGGTGCAGGCTAATGCCGAGCAAACGGCAGCTACTTATACCTGGACCCCGGTCACCAAGTTCACTATGAGCGGAGCAGGTAAGATGGCGGCACCTACCCCCAGCTACCAAATCCAGTTTTCTAAATCCGAGAAAATTTTCGGCTATCCGGCTAAGATTGCGGCCGGTACCGGCAGTACCAAATCCATCACTGTGGCAGAGCTAAACGAAGCCCTGCTGATTGGCTTGGGCCTGACGCCCGGTGTCCCGGTGACCGTATATGCGCGGGTTGCCGCCGTAATTGGTACTGATGAACAGACCTTTGTTTCGAAACCAGTAGCTCTTACCGTAACCCCTTACAAAGTTTGCCTGGCTCCCAACACCGACAGCTGGGGCCTAGTAGGCCCCGCCGGCAACGGCTGGCCTGGTCCTACCGATACCGATATCCCATTGGTTTGGGATTGCGACGCCAAAGCTTATGTGCTGACCACCACGCTCAATGTTGGAGACTTTAAGTTCCGTTTGAACAAAAAATGGGATACTAACCTGGGTGCCCTCATCAAGCCCATCACGCCTGGTGCTACTACCATCGAATTGAAGCCAGGCGGCGAGGACATGACCGTTAAAACCGCTGGGGTTTATACCATCAAGCTCGAAGTAACCGGCTCGGGTGCTGGCACAACTGCGGCTAAGCTGACTGTTACTCCGTAGCTTTTCCAAAACCACAAAAAAAGAAGCCGCTGGTCACCTCAGCGGCTTCTTTTTTTGCTTCAGCCAGACATAATTATTTCAAAGCTCGGTTATCAAAGCAGTATTTACTCAGCCATAAAATCAAAGTATTGAGCTCATAACATCCTGACTTCTGGATGATAAAACGTGGCAGAAAAGCACCCACAATGTGCTTTCCGAAGCATTGTCACTGTATGCAATAGCAGACATCAGCGAAGCGTCTAAATTATTTTTTTAGTAAATGCTATCTGCACATTCTCGTGGTATTAATCGGCTTTCGGACGAGTATAATAGTATTCCAAATGAAGGTTCAACTCATGCTTTTAGTCTCTCATCGGCATTATAGTTGATTACTCAGGACTTACACACTTCAAGCCCCAGCGGGGCGATATGTCGGTAGTAAAGTGTTTTATGTAAAGCACGAAGCCCCAGCGGGGCGACACTCACCAGGATTCGCAAAGAGTATCGCCCCGCTGGGGCTTTATCACTCATTACGAATGAATTACTACCGATATGCCGCCCCGCTGGGGCTCGCAAACGGCGCATTTTCGTAAGTCTTATTACTTGTTGTAAGCACTAGCTGACCAGATTCCCTTCTCTTATAGAATCCATTTCTTATTGGGTTTAATGGCCAAACAAAAAGCCCCGACGCAATTGCGTCGGGGCTTTTTGTTTGGCCATTAATTATGCTTACAGCAACACCACTTTGCGGGTAGCTACTTTGTCGCCAACCTGCACGCGGACCATGTAGGTACCGGCTGCTACATCAGCAGTGCTCACCGATTTGGTTTTAACACCTGCCGACTCCAAGCCGTTGGAAAGGACTTGCACTTGACGACCCACCAGGTCAGTCAGGACAATGTTGACGTTTTCGGAACGGCTGCCTACGTTGTAGGCCACCGTAGCTACACCCTGCGCCGGGTTGGGATATACGCCCATGGCAATGGCAGCGGCATCGGCCGCGCGGGTGCCGAGCACACCGGTAGCGCCCAAGGTAATAGTAGCCGCCTGACGGTCAGCGATTTTTGTGAAGTCGGCGGCGCCAGCGCTACCGACGTTACCGTTGCCTGCAACAGGTACGGAAGTCTGCGGGATGTAATCTGAAGAAAGGAAATCGCCTTTTCCGCTGTTTTGCAGTACGAAGAAAGTGAGCATGGGTGTACCGGTGGCCAGGCCCGTAGCCGTACGGTCCAACTCAATTTCCCAGCCAAAGGAACCTACGCCACCGTAAGAAGCACTCGTGTTGGGCGTGGTGCTGCCAGGGTTAGTGAGTACTTTGCCATCGCTCGAGTTGCGGTAAGCTACCCGCGTACCAGCCAGGGCGGCGAAATCGCCAACTGTCGCGGCAGCCGACAAGGTCTGTGGCGTGCCGTTGCCCGCTACTACACCCGCAGTAGAGGTAAGTTTCATCGAAGAACCTGCCGTGGCGGAAGTGTACGAAGCACCTTCAATCTGGAAGTCAGTTCCTTCTGAACGCAGGGCCAGGGCTAAATCGGTGGCAAGGTCAAGCTTAGCTACCATGCCTTCAAACGACGTACCGCCCATGCCAGCGGGCAGAGCCGTGCCCACGGGCACGCCGGCCCGGCCTGGCAAGTCGAGGAAAAGCTGGAAGGCATTACCGTTGTCTTGAACCGTGCCGCCAACAAAGAAATAAACTTTTGTGGGCGTAGTGGCTGCGTACAGGCTGAGCAAACCCCAATCGCCGAAGCCGCGGGGGTTGGTGTACTTGCCAATCAACACGTAATTGCCGGCCGTAATTTCGGGCGCGGTCAGTTGGCCGTCGAGGACAACCTGGGCTTGCGCATTAAGTGCTCCAGCGGCTAAAACGCTGGCAGCGGCGAGGGTAAATAGTTTTTTCATGGGAACCTGAAAAGTGAAAATGGTGAGAATTTTAAAAGAAAGCCATGACCCACTGAATTATGGGCTGCAGGGTGTTTTAACGAAGTAAATATACACGCGTGAGCACCAAAAAAGCAACTCCAAACGAGAATACCGGGCTTGTTTTTATCTTATTTAGAAATCACTGCTTAATCTTCACGCACGGGCGAATAGCCGGCTGGTTGTTACTTTCGCCATCACTCCCCATACCAACCGATATTATGATTCTAATTGCCGACGGCGGCTCGACCAAATGCAGCTGGTGCCAGCTCGATGGGAACAACAACCGCGTGTATTTCAACACCGAAGGGTACAACCCTGATTTTGTGGATACGGCGGCCATTGTGGTCTCGCTTAGCCAGCACTTGCCCGATACACTTCCGCGTGATGAAGTGCGGGAAATTCACTTCTACGGTGCCGGCGTTTCGTCGCCCCAAAAAGCGGAGGTAATTGCCGCCGCCCTGCGCCAGCTATTTCCCCAGGCCACGGTCACGGTCACGGAAGATTTGTTGGCCGCTGCCCGCGCTTTGCTGGGCCGTAAGCCCGGTTTTGCCGCTATTCTCGGCACGGGCACCAACTCCTGCCTCTACGACGGCAAAAAAATCACCTACAACGTCGATTCGCTCGGCTACTTTCTGGGCGACGAAGGCTCGGGCTCGTATTTCGGCAAGCGCCTGCTGCGCGACTACCTCCGCGGTCTGTTGCCCGAAGGCCTAGAGGAGGCATTTCGCGAAACCTACAGCCTGGGCTCGCGCAACAGCATTCTCGACCGCATCTACAATCAGCCGCTGCCCAACCGCTACCTGGCCCACTTCGCCAAGTTTGCCTACGACCATAACAACGTGAGCTACTGCCGCGAAATAGTGCTCGAAGGCTTCGAAACCTTCTTCCAGAACCTCGTGCTGCACTACCCGAACTATCAGGATTACACCTTCAACTGCATCGGTTCGGTAGGCTACAACTTCCGTGACGTGCTGACCCAGGTGGCCCGCACGCACGGCATGGAAGTAGGCAAGATTATCCGCTCCCCCATCGACGACCTGGTGACGTACCACGAAGAAGGCCGCTAATTGGTAAGCTTTTAGCTGATAGCCGTTAGCTTTTTTCACGCATTCACAAACGAGTATGACCAATGGATTGCGTGTTTAATTTGAAATAGTCACTCAACCAGCCGGCCATAAAAAACCCCGCCTGATAATTCAGGCGGGGTTTTTTATGGCCGGCTGGCGGGCTTTTGAGGCCTTATTCCACTACCAGACGAAGCATTTGCTGACGGCTTTCGGCCCGCAGCTCTACCAGGTACACCCCCGGCGCCAGCTTGCCTAATGGCAGCTCGCGGCTGTGTGCACCGGCCGACTGGCGAACCACTGGCAAGGTTAGCACCGTTTGGCCCAACACATTGCGCACCGACAGCTGCACGGCCCCGCCCGTTGGCAGGCTGTAGTACACGGTGGCAGTGCCCCTGGCCGGGTTAGGCGCCGCGCTGAAGCGGAAGATGTCCTGCTGCTGGCTGCCGCGCGCGGCCAGCGTGACGCGGCGAATGCGCGTTTTGGTGTACACCGCGTAATCGCCGGCGTTCAGGGTGAGCAAGGCGTTGGGGTTAGTCACCGTGATGCTGTCGCCGGTAAGGTAGTTGTACCACTTGCCAGCTTGCTGGAAGCGGGGGTTCACCTCGTCGCCAAAAATGCCAAAATTGCCAACAATCGTCACATTAAGCTCGGGGCTGGTGAGTTGCATAACCTTGGACTGGCCGCCCAGCTGGTAGGTAAAAGTAGCGTTGCTGTAGCCGGGCAGCTTACGCAGGGCAATCAGGTTAGCATAAGTGTCGCGCAGGCGCGCCCGGTCGGCTTCCTGGGTGTAATTCCAACGAATGGGCTTGGCCCCGGTACGGCCGTTGAGGTTGATATCGACTTCATAGCCCAACTCGCCAAACTGCCAAATCATCTTCGGGCCCGGAATAGGCAGGAAGAAAGCGGCGTTCATGCCGGCCCGGGCCAGAGCCGTGGGCAGGTTACGCACGTTGTAACCCGTTGTGCTGTTGGACAGGCCCGCAGTGAGCGCCTCGTACACCATGCGCGACTCGTCGTGGCTCTCCATGTATGAAACGAGGTTGGGCTGCTGATAGCCGCGGGCCCCATGATAAGCGCCCGAAAGGTTGGCGCTGCTGGCCGCTCCCTTTATGGCATTCGAGTAAGCGCCGTGCATGTTGCCCCACGGCATCATGCCGGCATTGGCCAGCACAACTTCTTCGCTGTTGTCGGCAAAGTGCTCCAGGATGACATACGTATTGGGGCTGTTGGCCTGCATGTGGTTGTTGTAGTCGTTCCAGATGTTGATGCGCGACTGGTCGTAGCGGCCCCAGGCACCCACGTCGTTGCCGGAGTTCACCTGCGTAAAGCCCTTGCTCAGGTCGAAACGGTAGCCATCGACCCGAAATTCATTCACCCAGAAGTCCATCACCTTTTTGCTGAAGGCGCGCGTGAAGGTGCTTTCGTGGTTCATGTCGTAGCCGACGTTGAAGGGGTGACGTGCCACGCGGTTGAACCACGGGTTGTCGGCTGTTGGTTCGCCGCCGTTGGCGTACAGCTGCACCATGGGGCTCTGGCCGAAGGAGTGGTTCAGCACCATGTCGATAACCACGGCCATGCCGCGACGGTGGGCTTCGTCGATGAAAGCCTTGAAGGCGTCCTTGGTGCCGTAGTACTTGTCCACGGCAAAGTAGAAGCTCGGGTTGTAGCCCCAGCTGTCGTTGCCCTCAAACTCGTTCACCGGCATCAGCTCGATGCAGTTCACGCCGAGACGGGAGAGGTAGTTCAGCGTGTCGCGCAGGGTCTGAAAGTCGTGGCGGGCAATGAAATCGCGCAAGTGCAGCTCATAAATCACGAGGTCGGCCTTAGCGGGGCGCGTGAAGTTGGTAGTCTGCCACTGATAAGCCGGCTGGTTGGTTTGGAACGTGGACATGATGCCCGTGGTCTGGCCCGCCGGATAGGGCTTCAGGTTGGGGTAGGTGACGGCGGGAATGAACCGGTCGTTGTTAGGGTCCAGCACCTTTTCGGTGAAGGGGTCGGCCACGCGGATGGTACCATCAACGAGGTACTGGTAGGCGTATTCCTGGCCGGGGGTGAGGCCGTTGAGCTGCACCCACCACATGTTGCCATCGGGCGTTTTGTTCATAAAGCCCGCAGCGTCAGCCTGAAAGCTATTGAACTCGCCCACGGCGTACACAAACTGCTTGTTGGGAGCCGTGAGGGCCAGAATAACCGAGGTGCCACCGGGCAGGTAGGTGATGCCTTCCTTGGCCCCGGTGGGCAGCGCAGCCACGGTCACGATGGGCCGCACAATCAGAATAACCTCGTCGAACACGGCCGTGGCGCCGGTGCCGGCGGTCAGCCTCAGCACGTTGCGGCCGGCCAGCGTGGGCGTGGCACTGCCGCTGATGGTAGTGGCGTTGGCCGCCTGCGCAATCTGGGTACCGTTCAGGGTCAAAACAAGGTTGGTGGCCTGCGCGCTTTCGCCCGTCACGGCCAGCGCGACGCCGGCAGCTACGAACTGTGGATTAGCCGAGCGGGTGGGAGTGGTGATGCGGACGGCCGCGCCGCCCTGGTAAACGTCGACAAAAATGTCGCCGCCGTCGCTGGCGCGGCCCACTGTCGAGCCGTCGGCATTCTTGAAAATCATGCCCAGCCGCAGAATGGTTTCGTTGGCCGGCACGGGGTAAAAAGTGCGGGGCGTGAACGTGATGCGGTAAAGGTTGGGGTTGGTCGCGTCGCGGGTCATCAGCGCGGCAGGGTCGGCCTGGCCAAAGCTGGGGCTCTTCACGTTGCGCCAGGTAGTGTTGTTGGCGCTCAGGTTGGTAACGGTACCGGTCCAGATGTAGACCGGGCCAGTAAAGTCCTTAAGGGCGGCGTTGCCCTGCGTCGCATCGAAGGTGATGGTAACGGGGGTGGTTTCAGTAAAAAAAACCGGCTGGGTGGTCACAACCTGCGCCTGGGTGGTCCACGCTACCAGGGTTAGGAGCAGAACCGTAATTCGTCGAAATATTTGCATTGGGGAATTTTTTAGTGGGAATGTGAGATGGAATAGTAAAATGGACAAGGGATGGGAAAGTGACCAAAAAAGGCCTAACTGCCTGACAATATACGGCGACTTAACCCGCATACGTTTGCTGCCAACGTACTTTTATGGTCAATTTGTGCCCGCATGATGCCTTTTTTTCCCCAATCGTTTGCGCTCCAAAATCGGTGCTCAAAAGCAGCATTTATAGCTGCTTTGCTCCTGTCGGCGCCCATTGGCAGCGCGGCCCAGGCGCCGCCGCCGATGGGCGCCGACAGCCTGACCCGCCCCCTGGCCCTGGCCGGGACGGTGCCCGATAGCGCGGCGCAGCGCCAACGCCGCCTGCGCTGGCTGATAGGCGGCTCGGCCGTGGGCTATGGCGTTATTTACACCGGCCTTACCACCTCGTGGTACACCGGCGAGCGGGGCCCGCTGCGCTGGTTCGACGACCTGTCGGAATGGAAGCAGCTCGATAAGGCCGGGCACTTCTGGGGCGCGTTCCAGATTAGCCGCGGTGCCGTTGACATGCTGCGCTGGGCCGGGCTAAGCGAGAAAAAATCAATTTGGTACGGCTCCTTCGTAGGGTTTGCCATCCAGAGCCCGCTGGAGCTGCTTGACGGCCGCGACCCGGCCTACGGCGCTTCGGCCACGGACCTGGTGGCCAACTTTCTGGGCTCCTCGGCGCTGCTGGCCCAGCAGCTGGCGTGGCACGACGTGCGCATCATGCCCAAATGGTCGTTTCACCTCACCCGCTACGCCGCCCAGCGCCCCAACGTGCTGGGCAGCACCGTGCCCGAACGCTGGCTCAAGGACTACAACGGCCAAACCTATTGGCTTTGCACCGACGTGGGCGCCTTCCTAAAACCCGGCAACCGTTGGCCGCGCTGGCTGCAGCCCGCCGTGGGCTACGGCGGCCAGGACCTGGTGTACAACGACGCCGCCGCCAACGCCGCGGCCGGCCTACGCCCCTACCGGCAGTACTATCTGTCGCTCGATGTGGACCTGCGCCGCATTCCCACCCGCAGCCCGCTGCTGAAAAAAGTATTCTACACGCTCAGTATTTTCCACCTCCCGGCCCCGGCGCTGGAGTACAACGGCCGCAACGGCTTCCGCTTCCACAGCCTCTACCTGTAGCCACGGATTGGCTCGGATTTTAGCAGATTTCACAGATTCTGTAGCTGACTTTTTTGGTTGCGAACAACTATCTGATGGGGAGCTTGGTTGAATTTTCGGAGCAGTCAGGGGTCCGGGCGCAGGCTTTAAATGGCCACAAAGTATCTGCCGCCCCCTCAAAAACGTACTTTTGCAAACCCCTTCCTTAGGGCAGGGTCAACTGAGAGCAAAACGGAACATTTCCGGCGGGCCGATAATCGTCCACAAAAGCCGTGAAATCCGTCTAAATTCGAAAAATCCGTGGTTATGAATGTAGGAGATAGAGTCCGGCTGCTGACCGGCACCGAAGAAGGCATCGTTACGCGCCTGCTCGACAGCGAGCTGGTGGAAGTAGCCATCGACAATGATTTTACCATTCCCGTGCTGCGCCGCGAAGTGGTGGTGGTGGCCCAGGAAGAAGGTAAGAACTTCGACCGCACGGCCATTGAGTACAGCGCGGGCCAAATGCCGGGCAAAAGCGCCAACGCCAGCAAAAAAGACCGCAGCAAACGGCCATCAGCACCCGTAGCGGCTAAAGCCGTGCAGCCATCGCTGCAGGAAGCCCTGGCCGCGGTGGCGTCGAGTGGCGCGGGCGTGGCCAAAATAGGCGGCCCGGCGGCGGGTGCGCCCAAGCAGGCGGCGGCGGCCAAGGGGTTGTTTCTGGCGCTGGTGCACCAGTCGCCCGAGCTGCTGGGCGTCACGCTCATCAACAACACCGAGGCCGACGTGCTCTTCACCTACGGCGAGGAAACCAGCGCCCGCCCCTACCGCGCCTTGGCAGCCGACAAGCTGGCGCCCAAGTCCAGCACCAAGCCCCTCTCCTTCCTGCACATGAAGGACTTCGAGACGTGGCCGGCCGTTATTATCCAGCTCCTGCCCACCCGCCTGAATGGCGACGCCGCCTACGAGCTGCTCACCAAGCGGCAGGGCTTCAAAGCCAGCACGTTTTATTCGAGCAGCCGCCCCGCGCCCGTCATCGGCAAAGATGCCTACCTGTTTCAGCTCGATGAGCGCGCCGCGGCGGCCATCACGCCCGAGAAGCTGGTGCAGGAAGCCCCAGCCCCCACACCAGAGCCCACCAAACCGGCCGGCGTTGACATCGCGGCCCTGAAAGCCCAGCTCAGCGGCGACGCGCCGGCCAAGCCGGCGGCCGTGATTGCAGCGGCCACGCCCGCGCCCACAGCGCCCGTAGTGGCCCCGCCCCACGAGTTTGACCTGCACCTGGAGGCCCTGCGGCCCGACAACAAGGAGGAAATGAGCAGCACGGCCATCCTGCGCATTCAGCTCGATGCGTTTGAGGATGCGCTGGTGCGGGCGCTGGCCACCAACATGCACGAAATCGTGTTCATTCACGGCATGGGCAACGGGGTGCTGCGCAAGGAAATTCACCGTCAGCTGAGCCGCAACAAGGACATCAAGTTCTTCGAGGATGCCCGCAAGGAGAAGTTCGGCTTCGGCGCCACGCTGGTGCGACTGAAGTAGCTTTTGTTGCCCTGCTCCGGTAATACTCCCAACAGAACGTCATATTGAATGAACGTCATGCTGAGCGTAGCCGAAGCATCTCTACTGCGCAAGTAATTCATTTACTATTGCGGTAGAGATGCTTCGGCAAGCTCAACATGACGTTCTTTTATTTTCTCCCTCATTCACTTCGGCTTCTTTCTTACTCATGCGTCACCTGTTCTCATTCGTTTGCCTTCTGCTCACCCTGCCGGCGTTGGCGCAGCAACCGCTGCCGGTGCCGCGCAACCTGCAGGCCACCTTCGCCAAAGGCACCCGCGCCGAGAGCGGCCTGCCCGGCCCCAACTACTGGCAAAACACGGCTGACTACGACCTAAACGTGAGCTTCGACCCCACCACGCGGCGCGTGGCGGGCACGCTGGCCATCAACTACCAGAACAACAGCCCCGATTCGCTGCGCCAGCTTTGGTTTAAGCTCTACCCCAACCTCTATAAAAAGGGCGCGCCCCGCAACCGGGCCATCTCCCCGGAAGACATCGGCGAGGGCGTGGCTATTTCGGCCCTCACCATCAACGGAGAAGTGTTTGATGTGAAGAAGCTGGCCATTGACGCCACCAACCTCACGGTGCCGCTGCGCCGCGCCATTGGCGCGCGCCAGGCGGCCACGGTAAAAGTGGCGTACTCTTACACGCTGAACAAAGGGTCGCACATCCGCACGGGCGAAGTTGAGCCGGGCGCCGCGTTTCTGGCGTATTTCTTCCCCCGCATTGCGGTGTACGACGACATCGACGGCTGGAACAAGCAGCCCTACACCGGCGACCAGGAGTTTTACAACGACTTCTGCAATTTCCGGGCGGCCATCACGGTGCCCAAAAACTTTGTGGTGTGGGCTACCGGCGACCTTAAAAACGCCGACCAGGTGCTCACCAAAAAGTACGCCCAGCGCCTGCAGGATGCCGAGCGCCAGGACGCCGTAGCTTTCGTTATCAGCGCTGACGACGCCAAGCGGCGCGACATTACCGCGCCCAACGCCCAGAACACCTGGCGCTTTGAGGCCCGCAACGTGACGGATTTCGTGTTTGCCACCGCCGACCATTACGTGTGGCAAAGCACCAGCCTGGTGGTGGACCCCGCCACCAAGCGCCGCACCCGCGTGGACGTGGCCTACAACCCCAAGCACAAGGATTTCGAGGAAGTCATCGACTTCAGCCGCAAAACGGTGGAGGCCATGAGCTACACCTTCCCGAAGTGGCCCTTCCCCTACGCGCATGAAACCGTGTTCGACGGCCTCGACCAGATGGAGTACCCCATGATGGTGAACGACAACCCCACCGAAACCCGCAAAGACGCCATTGAGCTAACCGACCACGAAATCTTCCACACGATGTTTCCCTTCTACATGGGCATCAACGAAACCAAGTACGGCTGGATGGACGAGGGCTGGGCCACCATCGGCGAGTGGCTGATTTCGCCCCTCATCGACCCCACCATAGTGGACGACTACGGCGTGGCCCGCTACGGCACCCACGCCGCCACCGAAAACGACGCACCCATTGTCACGCTCAGCACCCAGCAGAGCGGTGTGCCCTTCTTCCTCAACTCCTACCCCAAGCCCGGCATGGGCTACCTGTACGTGAAGGATTTGCTGGGCGACGAGCTGTTTACCAAGGCCCTGCACACCTACATCCGCAACTGGAACGGCAAGCACCCCATGCCCTACGACTTCTTCAACAGCATGAACGCCGGGGCGGGCCGCAACCTCAACTGGTTCTGGCAGCGCTGGTTCTTCGACGACGGCTACCCGGATTTGGCCATCGCCACCGTCACCAAAACCGCTGCCGGCTACGACATCATCGTGCAAGCCAAAGGTAGCAAACCCGTCCCGGTAGACCTAACTGTGACCTTCGCCGACAAGACCACCCAGCAGATTCACCGCACCATCGGCGTCTGGGAGTCGGGCGCCACGTCCGTCACGGTGCCTGTGGCCACAAACCAGCTGGTGAAGCAGGTGACGCTGGGTAGCACGCTGGTTTCGGATAGCTATGCGAAGGACGATGTGTGGACAGGCAAATAGAACCGCAAAGCACTGTACATTTTTTATATAAAATACATAGGTTACTGAGAAAGTGCTACCCTACCTTTGTCTCTAACTACTTAACCTCAAACAATAAAAAAAAACCGTTCATGAAACACCTCTCTTACATTCTGTTTTTGGTCTTTTCCATCTCTACCAGTCTACTTTTTTCTGCTTGCGACAGCTCAAAGAGCGACCCTACGCCCACTACGGGCATTATCAGCGGTCAGGTACAGCCCGTCAATTCGGTTGCAACCGTAACGGCTACCGATGCCTCGAACAAAGATTTCACGGCCAAGCCTTCCAGCACTGGGGCCTACTCTATTGACGGACTGGCTGCTGGCACCTACACCCTGAGCTTCACCCCGGCAACAGGCTATTCGGCCCCCGCAACGCAGTCGCTCACCGTCACGGCCGGCAAAACGGTTACAGCGGCGGCAGTTACACTCACGCAGGGCGGTAGCGGCCGCTTTACCGTAGGCAGCACGACTACGACACCCACCCTTATCTTGGGCAATCTGTTGAGTGGCAATCTTTCCATCACCCTTGCCAGCACAACTGGCCGTTCGGTCGTGTTCAACCTGGATGGCTATACTAGCACGGCACGCACTTACTCGCTAGCTAATCAGCTGTTTACCGCCACACAACTCATATATAGTGAGCAGGTAGGCACTACTGCCCAGCAGTGGACCACGGCAGGTTTTCTGAGCAACAACCTGGGCAGCGGTAGCGTTGTCGTGACTTCGGTTGGCTCCAATCCCCGGCGCGTTTCGGGCACGTTCACCGCAACGGCCTACCCCGCTACCAGCGCCACCACGGGCACCCGGACCATCACCGGCTCGTTCACCAACGTCCCCTACTAGGGCTGGACACTCCGCCTTCACTTATACCACCTCAGCTGGCTCAGTCGGCTGAGGCACTTTTTTGCATACCCACGAAGGCGAGCCCCAAAAAAGAGGGGCTAGGAGGTGAGGTTGGCAGCTGGGCACGATTGTAGAATTAAATAGGTGCAGGCACTTAGGTGTACCTTTGCCCGCAGTGATGGGTCGCCCCACCGCGGCGGCCAACGCAAGAAGGCCGACGAGGAAAGTCCGGGCAACGCAGAGCACCCTGCTTCCTAACGGGAAGGACTGGCAAGTATAATGCGAACCAGGACAGCCAGTGCCACAGAAAAGTACCGCCGGTTTTAAAGGGCAGGCGGGTAAGCGGATGAGGGGGTAGGAGTTTTTAACTCAAGCCCTCCTACCCCCTCACCCGCTTACCCTAGAAACCGGTAAGGGTGAAAAGGTGCGGTAAGAGCGCACCAGCGGGCGGGTGACCGTTCCGGCTGGGTAAACCTCAGGGGTTGAAAGACCAAATAAGCTGGTACGCCGGCGCTTCTTCGGAAGCATCGGCACCGGGCGGCTCGTTCGGCGCCAGCGGGTAGGTTGATGGAGCCTTTCGGCAACGACTGGCCTAGATAAATGGTGGGGCAACTGCCTCGGCAGTGGACAAAACCCGGCTTACAGACCCATCACCTGACCTAAAAACGGCCGCCCTGGAAGGGGCGGCCGTTTTTGATTTTGGCTTAATTATAAAACAAGAAACCGTTATGCTCATCTGGCGTCCGCGCAGCCGAAGCATCCCTCCCGCGCCGTCTGGCTCCCCTCTCCTGAGGGAGAGGGGCCGGGGGTGAGGTTTCGTCCGCACGAAGCAGTAGAGCGGCTACTTCTTATTCGCCGCCCGCACGGCTTTCACCTCAGCGGCTTTCACGGCGGTGGCTTTGTTGCCGAAGCTGTTGCGCACGTAGGTCAGCACGTCGGCAATTTGCTGGTCGGTGAGGTAGTCGAAGGCGGGCATCACATTGGCGTACCGCTCCCCGTCGATTTCCACGCCCTGCATGCCGTTGAGCAGCACTTTTACGAGCGGGGTTTTGTCGCCCAGCACCCAAGTTGTCTTGGTGAGGGGCGCATTCATGCGGTCTACGCCGCCGCCGTCGGCCTGGTGGCAGCTCAGGCAATTCTGCACGTACAAGGTCTTGCCCAGCGCCAGGGAGGCGGCGGGAATAGCAGCGGCAGCCGGTTTAGCCACGGGCTTGGCTTTGGAAATTGGTTTCTTTTGGGCGGCGGCGGGCGTGGCAGCCCACACCAGCGCGCCCAAAACGAACATCATTTGCTTCATCAAAGGAGTTATTTCTTAGCGTACACGATGCGGTAGATGGAGCCAGCCTTGTCGTCGGTGACGTAGAGCGAGCCGTCGGTGCCCTGGGCCAGGCCGCAGGGCTTGTGGTCGGGGCGGCCGGCGTTGGCTTTTTCGGGTGTGCCGGCGAAGTTGTCGGCAAACACCTCATACGGCCCGGAAGGCTTGCCGTTTTCGAACGGCTGGAACACCACGTAATAGCCCTTCTGAGGCTCAGGCGCACGGTTCCAGGAGCCGTGGAAGGCGATGAACGCGCCGTTGCGGTACTTTTCCGGGAACATGGTGCCGGTGTAGAACAGCAGGGCGTTGGGAGCGGTGTGGGCGGGGTAGGCCATGGCCGGCGCCAGGTAGCTGCCGGTCGATACCTTTTTGCCGTCGCCGCCGTATTCGGGCGACACCATTATTTTGTTCTTGGCGGGGTCGAAGTAGGTGTAGGGCCAGCCGGCATTATCGCCCTTGTTGAGGGCGTAGAGGCACTCGGCCGGCAGCTCCGCCGATTCCTTAGTGTCGTAGAGTTCGGGGAAGTTGTCGTGCAGCTGGTCGCGGCCGTGCTGCATCACAAACAGCTGGTTGCTCTTGGCGTTCCAATCCAGGCCCACCACGTTGCGCAGGCCGGTGGCGTAGCGCGTACCGTCGCCGTAGGTCTGGTTCAGCTTGTCGGCCCGGAACTGCCAGATGCCGCCGGCCGAATCCAGGATGGGGCAATTGGGCCGGCCCATGGAGCCCTTTTGCCGGTCTTTCACCTGGCAGGAGTTGGCGTAGGCCCCCACGTTCACGTAAATGTTGCCCGCCTGGTCCAGGGTGATGGACTTGCTCTCGTGCTGCTGCCGGTTGAGCAGGCCCGTGATGACTTTTTCGGGCTGGGTGGGGTTGGTCACTTCGCCCTTGGCGTTGAGCTTGTAGCGAAACACCTCCTCATCGGAAGAAGCGTACAGGTAATCCTTGGTGCTGTAGATGCCCGTGCCGCCGTAGTTGCCGAAGCCGGCCACCACGGTGGCTTTGCCGGTACCGCCCTCACGCAGCTGCAAAATGCCCTGGCCTTCTTTGGTGGGCCGGTTTAGCTTCACGAAGATGGTGCCCTGGGGCGTCACGGTGATGTGCCGGGCGCGGGTGCCGGTGTCGGCCACTTTTAGGGCGCCGAAGCCAGCGGGCAGCGTGAGCCCGGCGTTGTCGGCATCGGCCACTATTTTATCCTCGTTTTTCAGAGCGGCTAAGGACAGGCTGCCGGCTACGGCCGTTGCGAGCAGCAGGTACCGGCTAGTGGTGCTTTTCATAGATGAAATTGATTCGATTTGTACGGAAGAGGGGAAACCACAAAGGGGCGAAAACAGTGCGCCGCCGCGTCTCATTTGAAACTGATTTTTGCTGGCTGCCACAACATTGTGGCGGCCCCACTGCGTCACTTACGCGCAAAAGCGTAACCGGGGCACCAAGCAGATGGTTGGCGAAGATAATAACTGCCCGCGCCGGCCACCGCGCGCCGGGGTCGGGCTGCTATACATTACTTTCGGGCCGACTTACCATCTCCGTTTCTATGCCCCGCATCCTCATCATCGACGACGAACGCGCCATTCGGCACACGCTAAAGGAAATCCTCGAATTCGAAAGCTACACCGTGGACCAGGCCGAAGACGGCCCCGCCGGCCTCGACATGCTGATTCAGCAGCGGTACGACGTGGTGCTCTGCGACATCAAAATGCCTAAAATGGACGGCCTCGAAGTCCTCACCCGCGCCCAGGCCATGGGCACCGACGCGGCCTTCATCATGGTATCGGCCCACGGCAGCATCGACACGGCCGTGGAAGCCACCAAAAAAGGCGCCTACGACTTCCTCTCCAAGCCGCCAGACCTCAACCGCCTGCTCGTGACCGTGCGCAACGCCCTGGACCGCACCAAGCTGGTGAGCGAAACCAAAACCCTCAAAAAGAAGCTTTCCGTTGCCAAAGGTTCGTCCATGGTGGGCTCTTCGGCGGCCCTGGGCGCCGTGCGCAAAGCCATTGAAAAAGTGGCCCCCACCGACGCCCGCGTGCTCATCACCGGCCCCAACGGCGCCGGCAAGGAGATGGTAGCCCGCCAGCTGCACGAGCTCAGCAACCGCGCCCAGGGCCCCATGGTGGAGGTAAACTGCGCCGCCATTCCTTCGGAGCTGATTGAAAGTGAGCTGTTCGGCCACGAAAAAGGCTCCTTCACCTCGGCCGTGAAGCAGCGCATCGGCAAGTTTGAGCAGGCCGACGGCGGCACGCTGTTCCTCGATGAAATCGGCGACATGAGCCTCTCGGCCCAAGCCAAAGTGTTGCGGGCGCTGCAGGAAAGCAAAATCACCCGCGTAGGCGGCGAAAAGGAAATCTCGGTGAACGTGCGCGTCCTCGCCGCCACCAACAAAGACCTGATGCAGGAAATTGCGGACAAAAACTTCCGCGAAGACCTCTACCACCGCCTCTCGGTCATCCTCATCCAGGTCCCTTCGCTGAACGACCGCCGCGACGACGTGCCCGAGCTGATTGAGAAATTCCTGAACGACATCGCCGCCGACTACGGCAACAAGCCCAAGAAGATTGACGCCGCCGCCCTCACCTACCTCAAAGGCCTGGACTGGCGCGGCAACATCCGCGAGCTACGCAACGTGGTGGAACGCCTCGTGATTATGAGCGACGACGTAATTTCCGAAGGCGACGCGAAGGCGTTCGCGGGGAAGTAGCGAAGGTACCACGCAGCACAAAAAGGAGCGCCAGCATCGATTGATGCTGGCGCTCCTTTTTGCCACAATATGATTTCAGCTTACGTGCAGGGCTTGTGGCAGGTGGGGAATTTGAAACTCGTCTGCCTGAACGTCAGCCGATATAAATTACTGCTGTTAAGTTACTTACAAATGTTCAAAAGATTTCCGTCAGCCGAAACAAAATTACAATAAAATCACTAAAGCTCAATTACTTACGTCAGCTCCGCTTGCCACAAACCCATGTTAGTGGCAGTTTTTTTTATCTTGTTTTAATTTTTAAATCTCGCAATTAGTTTGTCAATTCTCCTCTTATTCTGTTGTTGTAGTAAGGAAGGATATAAATTCATAAGTATATTTGTTACTAATATTACAAATGCAAACACATATTCTTGATTGTGAAGTTTAATGATGATAAAAATACAAGGAAATAGAAACGCAAATAAGTGGGCTATTTCTGATTTTGTCATTTCATCTCTTAAAAATTTTAAATCCATAAGATTAACTCTTCCATTTATTTTTATTGTCTGGTTGAAAAACTTAAAAAAAGTATTTTTTACAATCCATTTTATAACTCCAACTCCTATAATTTCATTAATATTTTCGTTTTTTATAAAGTTAAGATTTGATATTTTTATGTTGTAGAAATCTGTTTTTTTAATCAAGGCAATCATTATCAGTCCAACCATAAATGAAATAAATCCTAATGAAATGCCGAATTTCAAATATTTTAATATCATTTTGGTTTTATAATTTAAGATTATTTTTGGTTTTACTTTCTAGGGGTTTTCTTGTTAAAATCACCGCTAACACCCAGATATCCGCCACCACTCGCTTATGCAGTAGCGGGTATCCGACTACCGCTGGTCGTGTTTGCGCTACAAGCTACCACCGCGCGAATAATTTCCCACGCTGCTCACACCAGCTGATTGCACCCCCGCACGTCCGAATTATCCATCCGGCCCAGCACTTCAAAGCTGCCATCCGGGTGCATGCGCGCCAGGTCCTTCGTTTCAATAAAAGCGCAGGAATCAATGTTGGCCAGGTCAATTACATTGATGGCACCATCGTTCCGGCCTCCAATCGTAAACGGGTCCGACGGGTCGCGCAGCAGCACGCGCAGCGCCACCGGACTGCGAAACCGACCGTCGCCCAAGGAGTAAGCCTGCCCCAGCAGCTCGGTCATGCCATATTCGGAATGGATGCCGGCCGGACCAAATGACAGTTGCAATTCCTGGTGCAGTTCTTCCCGAATCATCTCGCGGCGCCGGCCCTTCATGCCGCCGGTTTCCAGCACGGTGAGGCCCTGCAGCTCCGGCGCGGGGCCCATTTCGGCTGTAAAGTCCAGCAGGGCGTAGCTCACGCCGATGAGCATGACGCGGCGGCCGTGCACTTGCTTGGCTTCGGCCAGGGCGGCGCGCAGGGCGGCGTGGTCGTGCAGGAAAAAAGCGGGCTGGGTTTGGCCCGACTGCCGGGCGAAATAATCCACCATGGCCACCAGCGAGGACTGTCCCTGCTCCAGATACGACGGCAGCAGCGCCAGAAACGTCCAGCCGCTGAGCGGGCCGTAGCTGCTCTCGAAAATGCGGGCGGCGTTTTCGCGGTATAGGGCGGGGTCGCGCACCAGGTGGCGGCTGCGCTGCTGCAAGGTGGTGCCGCTACTCAGGAATACTTCCTGCTCCTCCCACTCAGCGGGCGCAGTGCGCACCTCGTGGGTCTTGAAAAAAGCTATGGGCAGGAACGGAATATCCGCCATGCGCGTCACCGATACCGGGTTGCGCCCGAGTGCCTGCAAGTACTCGGCATAGGGGGGGCAGTGCACGGCCTGGTGCCGAAACAGCGCCAAAGCCGCCGCCTCGAACGTGCCGGCCGTAACCTGCGGCAGGGAACGCAAGAAATCAGCGCGAAAACTCATGACCGGGCCCCAAGGTTAACAACGCCGGGCGAACCAACCGGGGCCGCTATTCGTTGGAAAAAATGTACTTTGGGGCCGCTTCGGCCGTTGTGCTCAAGTCTATTCACTGCTCTTCTATGAATCTGTTTCGTACCCTGCGCGGAGTTGCCCTGGTTTGCCTCGCGGCAGCAGCTCTGCCAAGCTGCCTCACCCCGCCGAATTATCCCGACGAGCCGGAAATCGATTTCAATAGCCTCACCAAAATTTCCGTGCCCTCGGCGGGTGGCCAGCTGGCCGTGGACACGTTGGTATTCGCCGTCAATTTCAAAGATGGTGATGGTGACCTCGGGCTCTCGGGCAGTGACATTACCAGTGCTCCTTTCAACTCCACCACGGGCGGGCCCAACAACCGTGGCTATCGGTTCAATTACTTCATTCAGCCGTTCAAGAAAAACGTCCTCAACGGCGTTTTTGAACCCTACATCACCCCCGGCGGCTTCCTTGGCGAGTACGATGGCCGCTACCCACGCCTCGACAGTGAAAAGGAAGAAGATGCCAAGGCTGCTCCGCTCCGCGGCACGCTACGCTACAAGCTGCCGGTGTTTCTGGATGGTTCCGTTTTCGCGGCCGGCAATGTCTTCCGCTTCGAAATCAGCATCATGGACCGGCAGCTGCACCAGAGCAACAAAATAGTAACCAGCGAGGTGAAGCTGGGCCGGTAAATTCAGCCGTTCTGGCTTAGTTGTCGGTTGCGGGTTGTCAGTTATTAGCCCTGCGGCCACGCACCCTAACAACTGACAACCCGCAACCGACAACTCTTTTATTTTTACACCGCTTAGTAAATTTCGGGGAACCGCGCCGGCTCGGCCTCGCTCATCATCTCGTAGAGGGTGTCGAACACGTCTTCGGCGTTGGGCTTGCTGAAGTAGTCGCCGTCGGAGCTGTAGGCCGGGCGGTGGGGCTGCGCGGCCAGGCAGCGCGGCTGCGAATCCAGAAAGCGGTAGGCCTGCTGCTCGTCTACTACTTGCTGCATCATGAAGGCGGTGCCGCCGCCGGGCACGTCCTCGTCGGCAAAAAGCACGCGGTTGGTCTTGCGGATGCTGTCCACAATCTGGTGCTCGATGTCGAACGGTAGCAGGGTTTGCACGTCGATGACTTCAACCGAAATTCCGACTTCAGCCAATTGTTTGGCCGCTTCCATCACAATGCGGCACATCGAGCCGTAGGTTACCACCGTTACGTCGGTGCCGGCTTGTAGCACTTCGGGCCGGCCCAGGGGCAGCGTGAATTCGCCCACATTGCTTGGAATCCGCTCTTTCAAACGGTAGCCGTTCAGGCACTCAATCACCAAAGCGGGCTCGTCGCTACGCAGCAGGGTGTTGTAGAAGCCTGCGGCTTGGGTCATGTTGCGGGGCACACATACGTGCATGCCGCGCAGGCTGCCCAGTATCATGCCCATCGGCGAGCCGGAGTGCCAGATGCCTTCGAGACGGTGCCCGCGGGTACGCACAATCAGGGGCGCTTTCTGGCCGCCTTTGGTGCGGTATTGCAGGCAGGCGAGGTCGTCGCTCAAAATCTGCACGGCGTAGAGCAGGTAGTCGAGGTACTGAATTTCGGTGATGGGGCGCAGGCCGCGCAGGGCGGCGCCTATCCCCTGCCCTATAATGGTGCACTCGCGGATGCCGGTGTCGGTCACGCGCAGCTCGCCAAACTTTTCCTGCAAGCCGGCAAAGGCCTGGTTTACGTCGCCAATCTTGCCCACGTCCTCGCCAATGGCAAAAATGCTGGGGTCGCGCTCAAAGTTGGCATCGAAGCAGGCCTGCAGCACTTCGCGGGCATCCACGGTGGGCGAGTCGGCGGCAAATACGGCGGGCACTTCCTCAATATTGCCAACGGCGTATTCGCTCTGACTGAACAGGTTGGAGTTGTACCGGTCGGCATTTTCGGCCAGCAGCTGCTCCAGGTGGCGCTGCACGCTGCGGCGGCCGAAGCTCTTTTTTTCGTTGCGCACCTGGCGCAGGGCCCGGCGCAGGGTCCGCACAATGTCGGCCCGGATGGGCGTGGGGTTGGTTTTGAGCTGCTCCACCAGCTCGTGCATGGTGTTTTCGGTGCCGGTGTCGGCCACCAGCTGGTCGAGCAGTTTCACGGCTTCGTCGCGCTCGGCTTTAATGGTATCGAAGAAAGCCGACCAGGCCGCCGTGCGGGCCGTTTTGATAACGCCAGCCGCCGTTTTTTCGATTTCGTCCAGCTTGATTTCGGTGGCGTGGCCTTCAGCCAGCAGCCACTCGCGCAGCTTGTGCAGGCAGTCGTGGGCCTCTTCCCAGCCCAGCCGGTCCTTGCTTTTGTAGCGCTCGTGCGAGCCGCTGGTGCTATGGCCCTGGGGCTGCGTGAGCTCGGTAACGTGGATGAGCACGGGCACGTGCTGCTCGCGGCACACGGCGGCGGCGCGCTGGTAGGTATCCACGAGGCCGGCATAATCCCAGCCGCGCACCACGTAAATCTCGAAGCCCTGCTCGCCTTCGCCCTCACGCTGCAAGCCGGCCATGATGGCCGAAATACTCTGCTTGGTGGTCTGGTATTCGGCGGGCACCGAAATGCCGTAATGGTCGTCCCACACGCTCACCAGCATGGGCACCTGCAGCACGCCCGCCGCGTTCAGCGCCTCAAAAAACATGCCTTCGGAGGTGCTGGCGTTGCCAATGGTGCCAAACGCCACCTCGTTGCCGTTGGTGGAAAGGTTGGTAAACTGGTGCAGCTCGGGGTTTTGGCGGAAGAGCTTGGAGGCGTAGGCCATGCCCAGCAGGCGCGGCATTTGCGCCCCGGTGGGCGACACGTCGGCCGAGGAATTTTTGGTTTGGGTGAGGTCGGTGAGGTTGCCGTCCTCGTCCAGCATGCGGGTGGCGAAGTGGCCGTTCATGGCGCGGCCGGCGGTGGCAGGCTCGGCTTCGGGGTCGGGGTTGGCGTAGAGCTGGGCGAAGTATTGCTGCCAGGTGAGCTGGCCGATGGCCACCATAAAAGTCTGGTCGCGGTAGTAGCCGGACCGGAAGTCGCCCTTTTGGAAGGCGCGGGCCATGGCTAGCTGCGGCACTTCCTTACCATCGCCAAAGATGCCAAACTTGGCTTTGCCCATGAACACCTCCTTGCGGCCGGCCAGGGAAGCCAGGCGGCTTTCCCAAGCCAGGCGGTAATCGTCAAGAAAATCGTCCTTGGAAAGAGCGGTGGATAGCATGGGCACGGCGGTTTCGGCAACGGGCATAGCGAATGTAAAAGGGAGGGTGGGATGTAAAGCAGGAAGAACGGGGCGGCCGGGGCCGGGGCACAAAAATACGGAATTGCGGCCGGGTAGGTGGCGCGGGGAATTCGGGCGCGGGCTTCCGACGTATATTTGAGGGGTAATGACTTGGCCCGCCGCTTACTCCAACTTGTGGCCAATACCATTCGGCAGCCGATATTGTTACGCCTCAGCCGGCCGCACCGGCAAGTCAACTCCTAAGATTATGAAACAGCTTCTTACTATTTGCCTACTGATGGTGGCCGCCAGCGCCAGCGCCCAGGGCGTGATGAAATTTGAATCGGAAAACCACGACTTTGGCAATGTGGCCGAAGGCACAATGGCCACCTACGAATTCAAATTCAAGAACACCGGCAACCAGCCAGTTATTATTGCCAACGTGCAGGCCAGCTGCGGCTGCACCACCCCCGACTGGACCAAAACCCCGGTGCTGCCCGGCAAAATGGGCGTTATCCGGGCCATCTACAGCAGCGCCGGCCGGCCCGGCGTATTCAGCAAAACCGTGACGGTGACCAGCAACGCCAGCGAGCCCAGCAAGGTGCTCAGCATTAAGGGCTCGGTGCTCACGAAGGCCGAAATCAAGCCCACGCTCACGGCGGCGCAGCTGGCGCAGTCGCCCCGGCTGGTGCTGAGCAAAAGCGTGCACGATTTCGGCAAGTTTGAGGCCGGGCAGCAGCCCACGGCCCGCTTCACGGTGAAAAACACCGGCAAGAGTCCCCTCCTGCTCGGCGCCCTCACGTCCAACTGTTTCTGCGTGGGCTACAAAGAAACGCCCGCCCCCATTGCCCCCGGCCAGACGGCAATCATCGACCTGCTCTACACCCAGCGGCAGCTCGGAGCGGCCAGCGACGTGGTTACCATCACCTCCAACGACCTGAACGGCGATACCAAGCTCACGCTCAAGGCCAGTATCGTGCGCGACCTCAGCGGCAGCAGCATGGTGAAGGAAAGCACCAGCGCCGTACCGTTCAAGTAAGGACCACGGATTGGCTACGCCGAACTTCGTTTCATTCGGATTTTTCGGATTGCGCGGATTTTGTAGTTGGGATGGTATTTTTTTTGAGGCCCTGCCATTATGGCGGGGCTTCTTTTTTGGATTAATGTTGGTACATTGATATTTAACAAACCAATCCCTCCGCCATGAAAAATACCCCTTCTGAGTCTTCTACCGCAGTTGCTGCTGCTTACACCGTCCCGGCCCAGACGCGCATCGGCCACGTGCACTTGCAGGTAACGGACCTTGAGAAAGCCTTGGCGTTTTACCGCGACCTGCTTGGCTTCACGGTGATGCAGCGGTTTGGGAATCAGGTGGCGTTTATCTCGGCTGGCGGCTACCACCACCACATCGGGCTCAATACCTGGAACAGCCTGGGCGGGGCGCCCGCCCGCAAGCACGGCGCCGGCCTTTTTCACACCGCTATTCTGTACCCCACGCGGGCCGATTTGGCGCGGGCGGTCCGGCAGCTGGTGGCGGCTAATTATCCCCTCACCGGCTCGGCCGACCACGGCGTTTCGGAAGCCGTGTACTTGGACGACCCCGACGGCAACGGCGTGGAGCTGTACTGGGACCGGGCGCCGGAGCTGTGGCCCCTCACGTCCAGCGGCGAAATTCAGATGTATACCCGCTCCCTGGATATGAACGGGCTGCTGGCCGAGCAATAATACGAAGCCCGTACGGGCAACATTAGGGCCTTGGGCGTGACAGGGAACGGCGGCGCCTTATCTTTGCGGCACGAATTCTCACCTCCTGATTTTACTCCACTCCCACCCCTTCGCACATGATAATCGGCGTTCCTAAGGAAATCAAAAACAACGAAAACCGCGTGGGCCTCACGCCCGCCGGCGTAGCCGAATTGCGCAAGCACGGCCACACGCTGCTGGTGCAAACCACCGCTGGCGAAGGCAGTGGCTTCAGCGACGAAGAATACCAAACGGCAGGCGCCACCATGCTCGGCACCATTGCCGAAGTGTACGAGCAGGCCGAGATGATTGTGAAGGTGAAGGAGCCCATTGCTGAGGAATATCCGCTCATCAAGGAAAACCAGCTGCTCTTCACCTACTTCCACTTTGCCAGCGGCGAGGAGCTGACCCACGCCATGATAGCGCGCAAAGCCGTGTGCCTGGCCTACGAAACCGTGGAGCTAAGCAACCGCGCCCTGCCCCTGCTCATTCCAATGAGCGAAGTGGCCGGCCGCATGGCCCCGCAGGAAGGCGCCAAGTACCTGGAGAAGCCCTTGAAAGGCCGCGGCATTCTGCTGGGCGGCGTGCCCGGTGTGAAGCCCGCCAACGTGCTGGTGTTGGGTGGCGGCGTAGTAGGTACGCAGGCCGCTAAAATTGCCGCCGGCCTCGGCGCGCAGGTCACCATCATGGATATCAGCCTGAACCGTTTGCGCGAGCTCGACGACTTCATGCCCAAAAACGTGGTGACGCAGTACTCGAACGAGTACAACATCCGCGAAGCCATCAAAACGTCCGACCTGATTGTAGGCGCGGTGCTGATTCCCGGCGCTAAGGCTCCGCACCTCATCACCCGCGACATGCTGAAGACCATGCGTCCCGGCACCGTGGTCGTGGACGTGGCCGTGGACCAGGGCGGCTGCATCGAAACCTGCCACCCCACTACCCACGAAAACCCGACCTTCATCATCGACGACGTGGTTCATTACTGCGTGGCCAACATGCCGGGTGCCGTGCCCTACACCAGCACCCTGGCCCTCACCAACGCCACCCTGCCCTACGCCGTGAAACTGGCCAACCAGGGCTGGCAGGAAGCCTGCCGCCGCGACGAGGCCCTGCGCCTCGGCCTGAACGTGGTGCACGGCGAAGTGGTGTACAAAGGTGTAGCCGACGCCTGGGGCCTGCCCCTGGTGAACGTGGAAACCGTACTGGAGCTAGCGGCCGTGTAAATTAAAAACTGAGAATTAAGAATTAAAAGTGCCTTCCCGCTTTGCTGTCGGGGAGGCATTTTGGCTTTTTCTCATCGATGACCTTGTAATTTTTAATTCGCAATTTTTAATTTCCTTCGCCCTTGCTCCCTTCGCCCGCCATTCGCTTGCTACTGCGCCGCTTTGCCTTGCTGCTGGGCGCGTATTCGCTGCTGCGGCTGGGGTTTTATGTATTCAATATTCAGACATTTGGGGGCATTGGTTTCGGCGCGATAGCGCTGGCTTTTGGCTATGGGCTGCGCTTTGATATTTCGGCGCTGCTGTGGCTGAACCTGCCGCTGGTGCTGCTCTCGCTGCTGGTGCCCGTGACGGCCCGGCGGGGACAACGCGGGCTACGCGGGCTGTACGTGCTGACCAACCTGGTGGGGTTCGTGCTGAACGTTATCGACTGGGAATACTTCAAGTTCATTGGCCGGCGGCTCAGCAACGAGTTTACCACCGTAGGGGCTGATATTCAGCGGCAGGCCGGGCAAATTGTGGGGCATTACTGGTACCTGCTGCTGCCGCTGGCGGGCCTGGCGTACCTGCTGTGGCGCCTGTGCCCCATGCCGACCCGGCCGGAGCTGGCGGCCGCCCCAACCGGCCGGCGCAACTGGACGCAACGCGGCGTCGAAGTCGTGCTGGTGGCCGGGCTGGTAGTATTGGGTATACGCGGCGGCTTGCAGCTCAAGCCGTTGCGGGCGGGCGCCGCTTTTGAGCAGCAGCCCGCCGTGCTGGGCCATCTGGTTCTCAATAGCACCTTCACCGTACTCAAGTCGCTGAATGGGGCCAGGGTGAAGCGCGTGAGCTACTTCGCCACCGAAGCGGCTTTACGGCCCGCGCTGGGCCGGGCACCGCTGCCGGCCCGCCCCGCCCGCCCCAACCCGCCGAACGTGGTGGTGCTGCTGCTGGAAAGCTTCGCCTCGGAATACACCGGCGTAGAAAATGGCGGCGTGGGTGGCTACACGCCGTTTTTCGACTCGCTGGCCACGGCGCCGGGCGCCCTGCTCATGCGGGAGCATTACGCCAACGGCCGCCGCTCCATTGAGGCGCTGCCGGCAGTACTTTCCGGCCTGCCTTCGCTGCTGGACGGGGACTTTATCACCTCCAGCTTCCAGACCGCCGAGCTGCACGGACTGGGCGAGATTCTGGGGCGCCACGGCTACGCTACCGCCATGTACCACGCCGGCACCAACGGCACCATGGGCTTCGATATGTTCTCTGGCATCGCGGGCATGCAGCGCTACTACGGCCTGAGCGAGTACCCCGGCGCGGCCGACAGCCCGGACTACGACGGGCACTGGGGTATTTTTGATGAGCCTTATTTGCAGTATTTCAACCGGCAGCTGGGCCGGACCCGGCAGCCGTTTTTTGCCACCCTTTTCACCCTCAGCGCCCACGACCCGTTCACGGTGCCGACACAGTACCAGGGGAAGTTACCGGCGGGCACGCTGCCCATTCACCCCACCGTGGCGTATTCGGACCTGGCCCTGCGGCGCTTTTTTGCGGCGGCCCGGCTTGCGCCCTGGTTCCAAAATACCATCTTTATTCTGACGGCCGACCATACTTCCCAAACGGACCGACCGAACTACAAAAACCCGCTGGGCTACCACAAAATACCCTTGCTGGTTTTCCAACCGGGTCAATCCCTGCCCACCGCCAACCCTCACCGCATTACGCAGCAAGCCGACATTCCCGCGCTGGTACTTGATGCTCTGGGCCTGCAAGCCGAGCAAAAAGACCTGCTGCCCTTCGGCTCCTCCGTGTTCGATTCGACCAGCACAGGCCGCGCTGTTTTTCGCGATGGCAGCTCGTATTATCTGGTTCATGCCGATTTCGTCACCGAGTTAAGGGATGACAACACCGTGCGGCTCTACCCCTACCAAACCCATTTTATTCCTGCCACTCCCCTGGCCAATCCAGACCCGAAACTGGTTCAGCAATACGGCGATGAGCTGCGGGCCATCGTGCAGTTCTATGTAAACGGACTGCTGGATAATCGGCTTTACAAGTAACTGTTGTTACGCAGCGGAGCTGGCGCGCGTGTCTGACGCGCTGCCTCCTGGCCCCGAGCCTCTGGCTCGCACGCGGCCATGACGTTGTAGACGACCTCCTGATTCGAGCCGGAGGCTCGGAACCAATCAGCAACGCGTCAGAGACGCGCGCCAGCCCATCTGCGTAACGTCAGTAAGATGCTACCCCACGGCGGCCGCGTAGGATGGAATTTCTTCCAGCCGCTCGTTAGTGCGCAACTCGAAGTCCACGCGCCAGCAGTAGTGCACCAGGCCGTTGGTGAGCAGTAGCAGCGGCGCCCCGATGGTTTGGTTATAGGTGGTGGCCTGACGGGCCACGGCGGCCGTGATGGGCACCGACGGCGCCTTGCATTCGACCAGCAGCAGGGGCTGGCCGTCGGGGCCCAGGGCCAACAGGTCGGTACGCTTGCGGCGCTGGTTATAGCGCAGGCCGCGCTCCAGGGCCAGCAGGCCGCGCGGGTAGCCCAGGTGGTCGGCCAGGTAGTGTACTACGTGCTGGCGCACCCACTCCTCGGGCGTGAGCACGACGTGCTTACGCCGCAGGCCGTCCCAGATGAGGGGCTGATTTGTGGCCGATTGCGTAAGTTTGGCGCTGAAAGGCGGCAGGTCCAGGGCTTGCATCACCTCCAAAGGTACGGGCTGTGCCGAGTGACTGAGTGCCTGAGCGACTGAGTGACTTGGAATGGTTCGACTCTTTTCATTTCCACACTCAGTCACTCAGGCATTCAGTCACGCTTCCATGAAGACCAAAGAAGAAATTGTAAATAACTGGCTGCCCCGCTACACGGGCGTGCCGCTGGACGAGTTTGGGCAGTACATTCTGCTCACCAACTTCAGCAACTACGTGTACATGTTTGCCGAGCAGTTCGGTACCGAAGTGCGCGGCAAGGACAAGCCCATGCAAACGGCCACGGCCAACGGCATCACCATCATCAATTTCGGCATGGGCTCGCCGATGGCGGCTACGGTGATGGATTTGCTCTCCGCCGTGAAGCCCAAAGCGGCCCTGTTTCTGGGCAAGTGCGGCGGCCTGAAAAAAACCAAGCTCGGCGATTTGGTGCTGCCCATCGCGGCCATTCGCGGCGAGGGAACTTCCGACGACTACCTGCCCAAGGAGATTCCGGCTCTGCCCTCCTTCCGCCTGCAACGCGCGGTTTCTTCGATGATTAAGAAACACGAGATGGACTACTACACCGGCACCGTGTACACCACCAACCGCCGGGTGTGGGAGCACGATGCCGAGTTCAAGGACTACCTGCTGCGGGTGCGCGCCCTGGCCGTGGACATGGAAACGGCCACCATTTTCGTGTGCGGTTTCATGAACGACATTCCCCACGGCGCCCTGCTGCTGGTGAGCGACAACCCGATGACGCCCGAAGGCGTGAAAACGTCGGAATCGGACTCGAAAGTGACCACCGACTTCGTGAAGCGCCACCTGCAAATCGGCATCGAGTCGCTCCAGGAACTGCAGTTTTCGGGCGAGTCGGTAAAGCACATGCGCTTCGATTAAAGAACCGGGATTCGCTTTTTCGCACAGTAGAATCCAAAGGCCGTCATGCTTCGACAAGCTCAGCATGACGGCCTTATTTTTTAGGATGCTTCAAGTAAGTATACCTATTCCGCGTTCGCTTATCAGCTGAACGCTCTCTTTCGGCCCGTTCAGGTTTAGTGTCGTTCTTGTGCGAAATCTTAAAAAACCAGCACAGAGAATGATGAATTTTTCCAGGCCTTTGGGGCAAAAATTGGGAGCAGCATTGGTGGCCCTGAGCGCGCTGGCGGGCTGCCAGGGCTCACGCGAATCGGTGGACCTATTGGTGACCAATGCCACCGTCTACACCGTGGATTCTACCTTTGCCAAAGCCGAAGCTTTTGCCGTGAAAGACGGCAAATTTGTGGCTGTGGGCTCGTCGGCAGACCTCAAATCCCGCTTCAGCGCCACCAAAGAAATTGATGCCCAGGGCCAGTTTGTGTACCCTGGCTTTTACGACGCGCACTGCCATTTCTACCGCTACGCGCTGGCCCTGCCCAGCGCCGATTTGGTGGGCACCACGTCGTGGAAGGCCGTCATTCAGAAGCTCCAGGAAAACCGCCGGCAGTACCCTCAGGCCGCCTGGCTCACGGGCCGCGGCTGGGACCAGAACGACTGGGCAAACAAGCAGTTCCCTACCAAAGACACGCTGGACATCCTGTTTCCGGACGTGCCGGTGCTCCTCACCCGCGTCGATGGCCACGCAGCGGTGGTCAACCAAAAAGCCCTGGATTTGGCCGGCGTCACCACGAGCACGCCCATCAGTGGCGGCACTATCACGCGCGATGCCCAGGGACGGCTCACCGGTCTTTTAGTTGACAATGCGACCCGCTTGGTGAGCAGCAAAATCCCCGACCCTACTCCCGCCGAAACGGCCCGTCTGCTGCTGCAAGCCCAGCAGAATTGCCTGGCCGTGGGCCTCACCAGCCTGGCCGATGCGGGCCTCGACCGCGCCGACATTGAACAGATGGCGGCGCTGCAGCAGGACGGCCAGCTCAAGCTGCGCCTCAACGTGATGCTCAACCCCACGCCGGCCAACCGCACGCATTACCTCAAAAACGGCCCCATTCTCACCGACCAGCTCACCGTCAGCTCCTTTAAAGTGTATGCCGACGGGGCGCTGGGCTCGCGTGGGGCCTGCCTGGTGGAGCCGTATGCCGACAAGCCTAAGGAAACCGGCTTCCTGCTTTCGACCGAAAAAGAATACCGCGCCCTGGCGAAAGAGCTGGCCGCGTCGAAATTCCAGATGAACACCCACGCCATCGGCGACTCGGCCAACCGCATCATCCTCAACATCTACGGCGAGGCGTTGACCGGCCAGAAGGACCGCCGCTGGCGCATCGAGCACGCCCAGGTAGTCACGCCGGCCGACATGCCCAAGTTCGGGCAGTTCGGCATCGTACCTTCGGTGCAGCCCACCCACGCCACGTCGGATATGTACTGGGCCGGCGAGCGGCTGGGCAAAGCCCGCCTCGCCACGGCCTACGCCTACGCCGAGCTGCTGAAACAATACGGCCAGCTGGCCCTGGGCTCCGACTTTCCGGTGGAGGATATCAACCCGCTCTACGGCTTTCATTCGGCCGTGGCGCGGCAGGATGCCAAAAACTACCCCGCCAACGGGTTCCAGATGGAAAACGCCATTTCGCGCCCCGACGCCCTGCGCGGCATGACTACCTGGGCCGCCCACGCCGGCTTTGAGGAGCAGCGCAAAGGCCAGATAAAGCCCGGCATGCTGGCCGACTTCGTGATGCTGAGCACCGACCTCATCACCGCGCCCAAAGAACAGCTGCGTACCGCCAGCGTGCTCGAAACGTGGATTAGCGGCCAGCAGGTGTTCAAAAAGAAATAAGCTGCGGGCCGGTATCGCGTCACGGTTTTTCTTGCGATATTGGCCTGCTGTTTTGCAAGTTAAAATGGCCGTCATGCTGAACGAAGCCGAAGTATCTCTACAGAATAAGTAATCCAATTCAAATAAGATAGTTGTGCGGTAGAGATGCTTCGACAAGCTCAGCATGACGGTCCTTATTGATGCTGGCGACTTTCTAAACAGCTTTATTAAATAGGGTTTCAACAAAAAATCCCCGGCTCCACGAGTCGGGGATTTTTATATTATGGATGGTCTTTTGTTGTACGAAGCATCCTAAAACCCGCCCGGTTCGTCGGCGCTGGGGCCGTAGAGGCCGGGCACCGGAATATCCAGCAAGCGCAGGTACACGGTGAGCTGGCCGCGATGGTGAATGCTGTGGTTCAGACCCATGATGCGCAGGGCGGCGCCTTTGGGGCGGTCCATAAGCACCTGCTCGCCGCGGGTGAGCTGGAAGTGCTTGGTGAGCTTCTCATCATCGCTGCCGTGCAGCGCATCGAAGAGCGTTTTGCTGTACTCATCGAAACGGGCCATAAGCTCTTCGTGCGAGGTGGTAGTGGGGCCGGGCCGGGGCGCGTTGGGGTCCAGAAAGTCGCGGGAATCGGCGCTTACGAACAGGGTTTTGAAGGCCAGCAAATTCACGACGTGGGACGCCAGCTGCCACAGGGACATGCTCTTCGGATGCGGCTTGTAATCGGCCTGCTCGAAAGGCACCCGCTCCAGGACCCGGCGGGTATTGGCCAGCTCGTGGTCGAGCTTGGCCAGAATATTTTGCTGAAGGGAGGAGGTGTGCATTGGCGAAAGCGGTGATTGATTTGGTGACGGAATGATGGCAGGCAGCTGTGCTATTTGCGCGTAGCGGGCGTGCTGGTGGTGGCCGACGCGGGCGGCGGGCCGGGCAAAACCGCGGGGCCGTCCGGCGCGTCTTCACGCAGCTTGCGACCGCGCAGCTGGAGCAGGAAAATCAGGCCCAGAATAAAAAACACAATCAGGGCCAGCAGGCTGTAGCGCATGTTGCCCGTGACTTGGGAAATAACCCCGTAAACGAGCAGGCCAATGACGATGCCCACTTTTTCGGTCACGTCGAAGAAGCTGAAATACGCCGCCGAGTTGGGCGTGTTTTCGGGAATAATCTTGGAATACGTGGAGCGTGACAGGCTTTGCACCGCGCCCATGGTGAGGCCGATAATGGAGGCCAGCACGTAAAAAGACCAGCCGGCCTGCACGAAATAGCCGGCCACGCAAATCAGCATCCAGATAAATACGGCCCAGCTCAGGGCGCGCGTGTTGCCGATGCGCTCCGAGAGTTTGGCAAACAGATACGCCCCCAGAATTCCCACAATCTGAAGCAGCAAAATGGTAACAATCAGAGCGGTAGTATCGAGCTTAAGCTCTTCGGAGCCGAAGAGCGTGGCCACGTACATGACGGTTTGCACGCCCATGTTGTAGGTGAAATACGCGAGTAGAAAGCGCTTGAGGTTGGGCTGCTGCTTGGTTTCTTCCCACACCTTGCCCAGCTCGCGAAAGCCGTTGAGCAGCCAGCCCGAATCAGACGTGCTGCCAGCCGGGCGGCCGGGGTCGGCGGGCAGCGTGGCGAACGGAATCTGCGCGAAGCCTGCCCACCACAGGCCCGTGAGCAGGAAGCTGTATTGCGTGGCTTTCGCGGTGGTTAGGCCAAAGAGCGGCGTACCGCTCAAGGTGGGCCCCTGAATAAGAATCAGGCACATCACCAGCAACAGCACCGACCCGATGTAGCCCATTGAGAAGCCCCGCGCCGACAGCGAATCAAACTTTTCCTCGGAGGAAATATCCGGCAGGTAGGAATTGTAGAATACGATGGAGCCCGAAAAGCCAATCGTGGCCATGATGAACACGAATACGCCCAGCGTGAACGTGCTGGGCTCGAAGAAAAACAGCCCTGCGCACGACACCGCGCCGATGTAGCAGAACACCTGCAAAAAGAGCTTCTTGCGGCCCGAATAGTCAGCCAGCGAGGTCAACAGCGGGCTTATCAGGGCAATGATGAGGAAGGCGGCCGACACCGAATAATTCTGCAGCGAGGTGCCGGGAATGCTCATGCCCAGGAAATCGACGGGGGTTTTGCCACTGTCGGTACCCGTCATTTCCTTCACTACCGAGCTCCAGTAGATGGGAAATATGCTACTCGTAATCACAAGCGGATACACCGAGTTGGCCCAGTCGTAAAACGTCCAGCCGGTGGTGATGCGCTTGTTGTCTTTTTCGACGGCCACAGGAACTGCGGTCGGGATTGTGTTGGGGGCCATAAGGGGAGGCGCGGGTTGAGGTGGTATCGCCGGGCAAGGTAACGGGTTTTCCGCGCTTGCGTTGCCCGCCACGCCGGAAGAAATGGGCTCCCGCACGGCCACGCGGGCAGGTTGGCCCGTGCGCCAACTTATCTTCGCAGATTACTAAATTGTATTCCTTTCCGCCCATGAAACGTAGTTTGCTCATCCTAACGGGGTTCCTTGCCTCGGTTTCAGCTTTGGCTCAAACCGGCAGTCCGGTCATCGACAGCCCCGCGGCCTACCGCCAGGCGGGCCTGCACAGCCCCGAGCACGGCCGCCTGGTGGGCGAGCTGCTGCGCTACGAGCTGCTCCACATGCGCGAGCTGGTGGCCCACCAGCTGCAGGTGCGGCCCGCGGGCTACACTTTCGTGTTCACCAACCGGGCCACGCTGGCCGAAATCACCGAGGGCCGCTACACCGTGAAGTACTACGACGCCCAGGACCAGCTCCTAAAAACCGCCACCGGGCGCTTTGCCGGCCTGGCACCGGGCGCCAGCCGCAACCAGTCCGTCACCTTCCCGCGCCCGCCCAACACGGCCCGCACCGAGCTCACGGTCACGGAAGTAACGGCCGAGTAGGCCCGGAACTGGGCGCTGGCCAAGGCCTGGCTTACGCCCTGAGTTGCGCAAACTGAGCGACGGAACCGGGCAAAATAAGAGCCCCGGCCAGCAATGACCGGGGCTCTTATTTTGTTCTAGACGCCCTTATTCAGCACGCCCATTATCCGGGCAAATAGACCGCTGCCGCTGGCAGGAGGCGCGGGGCGCAGCTGCCACACCTGCTGGAAAGCTTCCGTGGGCAATGTGCGCTCGGGGTGGCTGGTGCCGGGTTGGCGGTACGTTACCTGACCGGTGCGCTCGCAAATCTCCAAATCATAGGACCAACCGGGTAGCCACTCGGCCTCCCCCGCGCTGCCGCAGTAGTAAGCTTGCACCTTTTTAAATTCTATCGAACTCTTGGTTGGTTTCACGCTATTCTTACTGGTTTCAAGCACCATGTTATCGTTTCTGAACTTCATGAGATGCTTGTCAAACTCGGTTTAGTGTATCTAAAATTCATTTTCACTGTTATAATTTTGATTCAACCCCACGCCGCCGTTGAACCCGGAGCGAAAGGCTGGTGTATATTCACTGTCAAATTCAGCCCTGCTATGGAAGTATCCAACCACACCGTTGCCGAAGCCACCACCACCGCCCCTTACCTCGACTATGCCGTATGCGTAGACGCCGATAACCGGCCCGCCAAACACAGCGGCGACTGGCCAATAGAAGGCGGCATCTACACCGTCCGCATTGCCGAAAGCCGGTCTGAGGGCATTGCGTTGGTGCACGTCCTGGGCTTTGAAGGCGAAGCACCGTACTTCAACGCGTTTGCCCCGCACCGGTTTCGAATAATCGAGCGGGTGTGGCTGAATTAGCCATTTGCCACAGCAACTTTCATAAGAAAAGCCCCGCTGCTCTTCCATTCGGAACGAGCAGCGGGGCTTTTTCAGCAATTTGTTGAGGGGATGGGATTCGAACCCACGATGACCTTTTGAGCCATACACACTTTCCAGGCGTGCTCCTTCGACCACTCGGACACCCCTCAAGGATGGTGGTTGGTGGGGCAAAGATAGAAGCTAGTTGCCAGTTGTTGGTTATCAATTGTCAGTTTTATGTTCATCACAGCGGCTGACAACTGACAACCAACAACTGACAACCAAAAATCACAGCGTAATCTCGCCGCGCAAATCCTGCGCCAGCAGCTGCCGGGTGCGCTCCTCCTCCAGCCCCAGACCGAGCACAAACATGAGCTTGGTGACGGCGGCTTCGGTGGTGATGTCGTCGCCGCCCACGACGCCCATTTCCTCAAAATGGGAGCTGGTTTCGTACTTGCCCTGCACCACGCGGCCTTCCTCGCACTGGCTCACGTTGAGCAGCCACACGCCGCGCGCGCGGGCCTCGGCCAGGCACTGCAAAAACCAGGGCGTGGTGGGCGCATTACCCGAGCCGTAGGTTTCGAGCACGCAGCCTTTCAGGCCCGCAATGCCCAGCACGGCCCGCACCACGGCTTCCGTAATGCCCGGAAAAAGGCGCAGTACCGCCACGCCGGCTTCCAGGTTGGTGTGCACCTGCAGGTAGGCGCCGGGCAGCAGGCGAATGCTGTTGTCATCAAACTCAAGGCCGATGCCGGCGCGGGCCAACGGCGGGTAATTCTCGCTTCGGAAGGCCGCAAACTGCTGGCTCTCCATCTTTTTGGCGCGCGTGCCACGGATGAGGATGTCGTTGAAAAACACGCACACTTCCGGCACGCGCACGGTACGGGTGCGTGGGTGGCGGGCGGCGGCAATTTCCAGGGCCGTGATGAGGTTGCGCTGAGCATCGGAGCGGCTGGCGCCCACGGGCACCTGCGCCCCGGTAAAGACTACGGGCTTGGCCAAATGCTCCAGCACGTAGCTCAGGGCGGCGGCCGAGTAGGCCATCGTGTCGGTGCCGTGCAGAACGACGAAGCCGTCGAAATCGGCGTAGTGCCGGCCGATGAGCTGGGCCAGATACAGCCAGTCGGCGGGCGTCACGTTGCTGCTGTCGATGGGCGCGGGCAGGCTCAGCAGCGCCACGTGGTACGGCAGGCGCGCCAGCTCGGGCATCTTGCGGTCGAGGCGGCCAAACTGCATGGGCACCAGCTCGCCGGTGCGGTTCAGAGCCATGCCCACCGTGCCGCCGGTGTAGATGATGAGCAGCCGCGGGACCGCAGCATCGGCGGCATCAGCGCGGGTGGGAAGCGTGAGCAGCGGTAAATCGAAGTCGGGCATGGGGAGCGGAAAGAATGGGGCAAAGAACGGCAAACGCCTCCCCTTCCCAAGGAAAAGCGCGCTTATTATTCCCCCCGCAAGAAAAGCCGCTGTTTTTTTTCGGCTATCGACAGCCCATCAGTAGCTACTCCCGTATTGCCGATGGCCTTTCTAATTCCCTTTTTTCGCTATGAGCCCAACCGCCCAAAACCCTGCCAAACCCGTTTCTGACGTCATCGTTATTGGGGCCGGCATCATGAGCGCCACGCTGGCCGTACTGCTCAAGTCCCTGGACCCCGCCCTCACCATTGCCGGCTATGAGCGCCTGAATGCCGTAGCCGCCGAAAGCTCCGATGCCTGGAACAATGCCGGCACCGGCCATTCGGCCTTTTGCGAGCTTAACTACACACCCGAGCGCGCCGACGGCTCCATCGACATCAGCAAGGCCGATAAGATTGCCGAACAGTTTGAGCTTAGCAAGCAGTTTTGGGCCTCGCTGGTGGCAGAAGGCGTGCTGCCCGACCCCGGTTCTTTTATTCAGGACATTCCGCACATGAGCTTTGTGTGGGGCGCGGCCAACGTGGAATACCTGCGCAAGCGGCACGCCGCGCTGCTGCACTCGCCCCTGTTTCAGGGCATGGAATTCAGCACCGACCCGGCCCGGATTGCGGCCTGGATTCCGCTGATAATGGAAGGCCGCGACCCCGCCGAGCCCGTGGCCGCCACGCGCATGGCCATTGGTACCGACGTGAATTTTGGCGCCCTGACCCGCTCCATGGTCACCTACGCAGCCGGCTTACCGGGCGTAGCATTTAACCTGGGCTACGAGGTGGAAGATTTCCGGCGCAAGGACGACGGCATCTGGCGACTCAAAATTCGCAACCTGGCCACCGACGAAAGCCGCATCGTGCGGAGTCGGTTCGTGTTCATCGGGGCCGGGGGCGGCACGCTGCCGCTGCTCGAAAAAACGGGCATTCCGGAGGCCGACGGCTTTGGTGGCTTTCCCGTGAGCGGGCAGTGGCTGAAGTGCCAGAATCCCGCCGTAATTGCCCGGCACGAAGCCAAAGTGTACGGCAAGCCCGCCGTGGGCTCGCCCCCCATGTCGATGCCGCACCTGGACACCCGCCAAATCAACGGCCGCAAAGAGCTGCTGTTCGGGCCATACGCCGGCTTCAGCACCAAGTTTCTGAAGCAGGGCTCCTACACCGATTTGTTTAAATCCATTGAGCTGGGCAACATCCGGCCCCTGCTCTACGCTGGCGCCCGCAACCTGGGGCTCACGCGCTACCTCATCGGGCAGGTGCTGCAATCGCCCGAAGACCGCACCGCCGCCCTGCGCGAATACTACCCCACCGCCAACCCGACCGACTGGCAGCTCGAAGTGGCCGGCCAGCGCGTGCAGGTCATCAAAAAAGACAAGAAAGCGGGCGGCGTGCTGGAATTCGGCACCGAGATGGTGACGGCCGCCGACGGCTCTATCGCGGCGCTGCTGGGTGCCTCGCCGGGGGCCAGCACGGCGGTGGCCATCATGCTCGATTTGGTGCAGAAGTGCTTCCCGGAACGGGCCGCGACGCCGGAATGGCAGGCCCGCTTCCGCGCGCTGGTACCGTCCTTCGGCCAGGCCCTGGCTGCCGACCCGGCCCTCACGACAGCCGTGCGCGAGCGCAGCCGCCGCCTGCTCCGGCTCGATGCGTAGTTGGGGCCGTATTCGGCTTGAGATTAACCTATGCCATTCGGGCACTTAAAACCTGTTAGACAAGGACTAAAGCCTTTGAATCGATTTCAAAGGCACCAGCGAATAAGCAGGCAGCAACGGGAGCGAAAATTCAGGAATAGGGAGGCCAACAAGGCGGCCGGCCGCGTGGTTAGGCATAGCGCCTGCGGGGCCTTACCTTGCGGGCTTATTCACCATCCCTGTTTTTCGCGGCTCCGCGTTTTTATGATTGTACTGGAAGCCTTCACCCCTGCTGATTTTAACCAACTAATAGAATGGGTCGACAACGAGCGGCTGATGAAGGAATGGAGCGGCGCCATGTTCTCGTTTCCCCTCACCGAAGCCGGCCTGAGCTGGTACATCGAGGACTCGAATAATCTGGCCGACCCCAGCGTATTCATTTACAAGGCGGTGGACTCGAAAACCGGGGTCACGGTGGGGCATATTTCCCTGGGCGGCATCAGCCAGCGCGACCGGGCCGGGCGCATCACCCGCGTGCTGGTGGGCAAAACCACCGAGCGCCGCCGCGGCATTTGCCAGGCCATGGTAACCGCCCTGCTGCGCATCGGCTTCGAAGACCTGGCGCTGCATCGCATCAGCCTGGGCGTTTATGATTTCAACCAAGCCGCCGTCAATTGCTACCTCAAAGCCGGCTTTGTGCAGGAAGGCCTGCTACGCGACGTGGTGCGGCACGACGAGGAATACTGGAGCCTGATTGAGATGGGCATCCTGGAAACCGAATGGCACGCCCTGCAAAGCCATAAAAATGCCGCTGCCTAGCGTTTCGCGAGTCCGACTGACTACTAAATCATTGGAATTAGCACCGGGCATCGTTTGGGGCTGTGGCGCGACTATCCAGGCAACGGCCCCGGCAGCCACAGCCCAAAGTTGGTTTTGAGAGCCTGCGTGTAGGCTCCGGCTTCGTCCAGCAGGCTGGTGGTAATCTGGCCATCGGCGTGCCGGATTTTGAGCTCCTGGTCTACGAGGCTGACGCGGAAACCGGGCGCCGCGAGCGTGGTAATGCGCTGTTTGCGGAAGGGCGAGTCAGGCGCCTGCGAGTAGTAAAAATTCATCATCTGGAAGTCGCTGGGCTGGGCCTCGTCCAGGGTGAAGGTGTAGAGACTTTGCCACGCCTCCTGCATGTGCAGCTGCAGGTGGAAGTTGTGCTGCGGCGCGGCCTGCAGGCGGTAGCGGTCGAAAAACTGCGGGTACTCGGGGCCCGCCACCAACGGAATGGGTTCGATGAGGCTATTGGCCCCAAAGCCCAGGTCGACCAGCCAGGGCTGCCCGGATACTTCCACCAGTAATATTTGGTGCGCGCGCGGGCGCAACGGCTGGCCGGCCAGCAGGTTGCGGCCCACCAGGCAGGTCACCCCGAAGCCCAGCTCCTGCAACACCAGCCGGAACAAGCCATTCAGCTCGTAGCAGTAGCCGCCCCGCCGCTCGTGTACCAGTTTCTGCATCAGGCTGGCGGGGTCGAGCCGGATGGGGCGGTTCAGGTGAATGTCGAGGTTCTCAAAAGGAATGCTGAATGCCTGCGCCCGGTGCAGGCCCACGAGGGTTTCGAGGGAGTGCGCAAGCGGGCCCTGGTAGCCCACCCGGGCAATATAGGCCGCTAAATCGATGACGGGAGCAGGCATAAGCAGAACAGGAATGAAGCAGATTTCGGCCCTAATTACGCCAGAAACGATGTATCTGTGAGCTGCTCGCTCAGTTTCCAGAGCTGGCGGGCGTGGTCGGGCGTGTTGAAGGAGCTTTTCACCGCTACGGCTTTCTTCTTGTCGAAAAAGCCGCCGCTGGTGGTGGCCACTTCGGGCGAGGCAGCCAGAAAAATACTGGTTTCCGCCCCTTTCTCCACCGAAATCATGAACGGACGCCCCAGCTGCGCGAGCGTGCTGAGCCAGCCGCCGGCACTGGCCCCGAAATTGGTGGCCACCACGCCGGGATGCACGGCATTGGTACTCACGTTGGCGATGCCGTGGGCGCGCAGGCGGCGGGCCAGCTCCTGCGTGAACATGATGTTGTAGAGCTTGGTATTGCCGTACACCCGCATGGCACTGTAGTGCCGTTCCGACTGAATATCAACCAGATTGGGCTTGGCCATCTGGTAGGCCATGGAGGCCAGATTGACCACGCGGGCGGCGGGGCTGGCCCGCAGCTTATCCAGCAGCAGGGCCGTGAGCAGGAACGGCCCCAGGTGGTTGGTGGCCAGGCCCAGCTCGTTGCCATCGGCGGAAAGCTGGCGCTGGGAGCCGAACACCAGGCCCGCATTATTCACCAGCACATCGAGGCGCGGGTAGCGGGCGTTGAACTCGGCGGCGGCCCGGCGCACCTGGGCCAGGTCGGAGAGGTCGGCCAGCAGCACGTCGATTTTGTCGTGGCCGGCCGCGGCTTTTATTTCGCGCTGGGTAGCTTCAGCCTTGTCGGCATCGCGGGCCAGCACCACCACGTGCGCGCCCATGCGGGCCAGCTCGGTGGCCGTGACTTTGCCAATGCCCGACGTGGCGCCAGTTACCAGGACAATTTGATTCTGAAGGTTGGGCATAAAAAGGATTTTAAGGAGTTGAATAGCTACCTGCGTTAACGTAACTGACGGCGCAATGCTTGGTTTTTCCTTTCTGCCCACGAACTTTCCCCCATGAAAGCCCTTTTGCTCATCGATATCCAGAATGATTTTGTGCCGGGCGGCCGGCTGGCCGTGCCCGATGGCGCCGCCGTTATTCCCCTGGCCAATGCCCTGCAACCCCACTTCGACCTCGTGGTGGCTTCGCAGGACTGGCACCCGGCCGGCCACCAGAGCTTCGCCAGCAGCCACGCCGGCCACGCGCCCTTCGACCAGATTGACCTGCACGGCCTGCCCCAAACGCTCTGGCCCGACCACTGCGTGCAGGAAACGGCCGGCGCCGACCTGCACCCCGATTTGGATACCTGCCGCATAGAGGCAATTTTTCGCAAGGGCATGGCCCCGGACATTGATTCCTACAGCGCCTTTTTCGACAATGGCCACCGCAAAGCCACCGGCCTAGCCGACTACCTGCGCGGCCGCGGCGTGACCGACGTGTACCTGGCCGGCCTGGCCGGCGACTACTGCGTGTACTTCTCGGCGCTGGATGCGCTGGCGGCAGGCTTCGCCACCTTCGTGGTGACCGATGCCACGCGGGCCATCAGCGCCGACGGGTTCCGGGCGGCGCTGGCTGATTTGCAGGGCAAGGGTGCCCGGCTGCTGGAAAGCGCTGCGCTGCTCGCGGACCCCGCCCGCTAGGTAGCGGCGGCCTTACCGCCCCGGCTACCGGTACCGTTCACGATACTACATGCTTATGGATTTGCGCCCGCGCGACACCGAAAAAAACTGGAAACGCACCGGCTACCGCGTCATTTTTGAGTCGGACACCCGCGCCGGCCTTGCATTCGATGTGGTGCTGCTGGCCGCAATCACGCTGAGCGTGGCGGCGGTGATGCTCGACAGCGTGCAGGTCGTCAACGCTCGGTACGGTACTTTTTTGCGGGCGGCGGAGTGGTTTTTCACGGTCCTTTTCGTCCTCGAATACCTGGCGCGGCTGCTGGTGGTGCGCCGGCCGCTGAGCTACGTTTTCAGCTGGCTGGGCATTGTTGATTTTTTGGCCACCGCGCCGGCCCTGGCGGCGCTCATACTCACGGGCAGTCATTACCTGGTGGCCATCCGCACGCTGCGGCTGCTGCGCCTGTTCCGCATTTTCAAGCTGGGCCGGTTTGTGGGCGAAGGCGAATTTATTGTGACGGCGCTCAAGGCCAGCCGATTCAAAATCCTGGTTTTTCTATCGGCCGTGCTCACGCTTACCGTGGTGATGGGCACGCTGATGTACGTAATTGAAGGCGGACAAAATGGCTTTACCAGCATTCCCAAAAGCGTGTATTGGGCCATCGTGACCGTGACCACGGTGGGCTACGGCGACATTTCTCCGGTCACCGTTCCGGGCCAGGCGCTGGCTTCGCTGCTGATGATAATGGGCTATGCCATCCTGGCCGTGCCCACCGGCATCGTCTCGGCCCAGATGGCGGGAACCCAGGCCGCAACGCGTAAAGCGCCGGCGTTCAAACAGGCGATTTGCCACGTATGCCGGGCCACCAACCACCGGCCCGACGCAGCGTTTTGCTGGCATTGCGGCGAGAAGCTTTAGCCGCAATACCAACAAAACGCCGGCGCAAAACAGGCGCCGCTACAGCTGCTTGGTCAACCGCAATCCACTGTAGGAGTGGCCGTTGATATTCAACCCCTGCATCGGCACCATGCTCACGCCCCGGCCCCGGCCGGCTTTGTGCAGTTGCGGCACCAGAATGCCCACGGTAGCGCCCACGGCGTAGCCGACCATGTTGTCGGTGAGAAAGTGCTTGCCGGCCTCCATGCGGTAGTAGCCCACGGCGGCGGGCACGATGGCCGCGGCGCCCCACACGTAGGGCTCGACCGACGAACCGGGGTTGAAGTCGTGAAAAACCTTGGCGGCAAAAAAGGTGGCCGCGGCCGTATTCGCGGTGTGTCCGCCAAAAAAGGAGTTAGTCGCGATTTTGCCGTTGCGCCGGCCGCCGCCTTCGGTGCCGTAGAGGTAGGGGCGGTAGCGGTACACGTTGCCCACGGTCATGGTGAAGGCGGCATTGTTCGCCATCATGGTTTGGAGGTAGAGGCCCAGCACCTGGCCGTAGCGGCCGCGTACTTCGGGGTTCAGGGCCAGCAGGCCGGGCGCAATCAGCAGCGTGGGATAGCAGAAGATGTCGCTGATGGTCTGGGCTCGCTCGCTGTAGTTGCCGGCGGCAAAGCGGTCAATTTTGGGCACGTCGTTGCGGTCGAGCGCGGCCAGCTGCGCGGTGGTCAGTCCCGATTTTTGCTGCACCAGGAGCAGGCCGGTTCCGCTCAGCACCGCCAGGCCGGCGGTGATGGAGCCGTCCTTGAGGAAACTGGTGCGGTAGGGGGAGGACGCCTGCTGGGCGGTGGCAACGGGAGCCGCCCCCAAAAACAGGCTTCCTGAAAGAGCAAGGGAGAAAAAGAGCTTCATAAGCGGGTGACAAATTGAATAGAAGCGCAAACGGATAATTCCGGCCCGTGGTTGACTTCGCCACCAAATAATGAGGCTGAGGAACCTTCGCGGCGGGCCAGCGCAGCGGCTTGACTAAGGGCAGGGGGCACCGGCAGTTGCGTGGGGCAACGCGGGAGCCACGAACCTTTGCCGTCCAACGCGGGTACACCCTGCTCCTATTGAAGTAGCCCGCCGGGCTGCTCCGCCGTTGGTTATGACCGAAAAATTCGCCCTGCTCTCCTCTAATTTTCCTGATATTCTGACGGCGCTGGCCGTGCTGCTGGGCGGCTTGGCAGCCGGCCTGGTGGTGCGGGTCGTGGTTTTTGCCCTGCTGCGCGCCTACGACCGGCGCGAGAGCTCGGCCCTGGCGCGCTCCGTGGGCCGCCACTTGGGCACGGCCAGCAGCTGGTTTTTTCCGTTCCTGGCTATTTCGCTGCTGCTGCCACTGGTGCCGCTACCGCCCAAGTCCTTCGAGGTGCTGCGGCGCGTGGTGGAGTTTGTGCTCACGCTCTCCTTCGCCTGGGGCCTCATCCGCACCCTCGACGTGGTGCAGGACCTGGTGCAGCAGCATTATCAGCTCGGCAGCACCGACAACTTGCGGGTACGCAAGCTGTTCACGCAGCTACAGTTCATCAAGAAAATTACGGTTTCGCTCATTGCCTTCATCGGCGTGGGCCTGGTGCTGATGAGCTTTGAGACGGTGCGCCGCCTGGGCACCGGCCTGCTCACCTCGGCCGGCATTGCCAGTGTGATTGTGGGTTTCGCGGCTCAGCGCTCCATCAGCAACCTGCTGGCGGGTTTCCAGATTGCCTTCACCCAGCCCATTCGCATCGATGACGTGCTGGTGGTGGAGGGCGAGTGGGGCCGGGTCGAGGAAATCACCTTCACCTACGTGGTGCTCAACATCTGGGACCAGCGCCGGCTGATACTGCCGCTCAATTACTTCATCGAAAAGCCCTTCCAGAACTGGACGCGCAGCAACGCCGAGCTCACGGGCTCGGTCTTCATTCACGCCGACTACTCGGTGCCGGTGGGCGCGGTGCGCGCCGAGCTGGAACGCCTCACCGCCCAGCACCCCCTCTGGGACGGCCGCGTATGCAAGCTCCAAGTCACCGATTCCAAGGAAACCACCCTGGAGCTTCGTGCCCTGGTAAGCGCCCGCAACGGCAGCGACGCCTGGGACCTGCGCTGCGACCTGCGCGAGCAGCTGGTAGCGTTTCTGCAACGCGACTACCCCGGCAGCCTGCCCCGCGTGCGGGCAGAGGTGGCTGCCCCCGCGCCCAACCGGCTGGGGTTCGGGCCGGCCAGCACCGAAACCGCCTAAACAAAATAACGGCACTCCCGCACTGGTTTGAGGCAATAGCAAAGGGCACAAAAAAACGTCATGCCTCGGCTATGCCCGGCATGACGTTTTGGTTGGCCGGCTATCCGGCGGCAGTGTGCTACTTCAACAGGATGCCCTGGTCGGCCATTTGCTGCTCCGCTTTGGCGTGGTTGGCAAGGTACTCGGCGTGCTGGGCCTCGGTGCGGGTGCTACCGAGGCTGACGAAATGCGCGCGCAGCTGGTCGGCGGGCAGGTCGGCGCCGTACGACGGAGTGCCGGGCTGCTGCCGCCACGATTCGTGCAGGGTACCATCGTCTACGGCATCGAAGCCCAGCTCCTCCACCAGCGCCATTACCTTCTGCTTGGCGGCGGGCCCGTCGCCGGCTACGGGCAGGGCTATGCGGCCGGGCGTGCCGGCAGCCACGCCCTTGTTCTGGAGGTGGTCGGCGTAGATGTTGTTGAACACCTTCACCACCGGGCGGCCCAGGTGCTGCTGCACCCACTCGCTTTCGGTGAGGTCGCCATGTTCCAGCTCCGGCATCTGGCCGTCGCGCAGCATCGGGTAGTAGTTGCTCGTGTCGATGACGGGCACCTCGGCGGCCACGCCCGCGAAAAGGTCTTTATCCAGGTCGGGAATATTTTTCAGCGGGATGGTAACCACGATGATTTCGCCGTGCTGGGCTGCCTCCCGGGCCGTGGCGGGCGTCGCGCCGGTTTTTTCGGCTACTCCGTCCAGGGTTTCGGGGCCGCGCGAGTTGGCGATTTTAACCGAGTGGCCGAGACTAACGAGCCGCACGGCGAGGGCGCTGCCGATATGACCGGCGCCAATGATTCCAATATTCATACTGCGAAGATTTAGGTTTTGCGCGGCGGCAATGCGCTGCCGCAGCTATAGTAAACGGATGCGGCGGCGAGTTACTTTAATTTCGGCGGGGATTTGTCAACCTGTATTGTGGGGTCACTCAGGCCGAAAACAGAACGTCATGCCTCGGCTGCGCTCGGCATGACGTTCTGTTTTCACCTCTCCCCTACTCCAGTCCCGGAATCTTGGCCCCGCGCTCGCGGGCCACGTCCTGGGCAATTTCGTACCCCGCGTCGGCGTGGCGGAAGATGCCCATGCCGGGGTCGGTGGTGAGGACGCGTTTCAGGCGCTCGGCTTTTTCGGGGGTTCCTGTCGCTACTATCACCATGCCGGAGTGGGTGCTGTTGCCGATGCCCACGCCGCCGCCGTTGTGCAGGCTCACCCAATCGGCCCCGCTGGCGCAGTTAGCCAGAGCGTTGAGCAGGGGCCAGTCGGCTACGGCGTCGGAGCCGTCCTTCATGCCCTCGGTTTCGCGGTTGGGCGAGGCCACCGAGCCGCAGTCGAGGTGGTCGCGGCCGATAACGATGGGGGCTGACACTTCGCCCCGCGCCACCAAGTCGTTAATTACGAGGCCGAACTTCTCCCGTTCGCCGTAACCCAGCCAGCACACGCGGGCCGGCAGCCCAATGAAGGGCACCTTTGCCTGGGCCTTGGCTATCCAGCGGGCCAGCATTTTATTATCGGGAAAGGTTTCGAGCAGGGCGCGGTCAATGCGCAGAATGTCGGCCGGGTCGCCGCTGAGGGCGGCCCAGCGGAACGGCCCCTTGCCCTCGCAAAACAGCGGCCGAATGTAGGCGGGCACGAAGCCGGGGTACAGGAACTGGCCGTTCTCGTCGCGCACCTTTAGGCCGCCTTTCTCGGCTTGGCCGCGCAGGTTGTTGCCGTAGTCCACGGCAATGGTGCCGCGCTTTTGCATTTCCAGAATGGCTTCGACATGCTTCACGATGGACGCCAGGGCCTGCTTTTTGAACGCCTCGGGGTTGGCTTCGCGCAGGGCCAGCACGTCGGTCACGTCGCCTTCAGGCAGGTAGTCCATCAGGTCGTGGGCCGAGGTCTGGTCGGTTACAATATCGGCCTGGAAGCCCAATTCAACGAGCTTAGGCAAAATGGTAGCAGCATTACCAACAAGTCCGATTGACCAAGCATGGCCTTCTGCTTTGGCTTTGTTACACAGTTCTAAAGCATGGCTCAAGCTGACAGCGGCTTTGTCCAAGTATCCTTCGCGCACTTTCTGCTGCACCCGCTCCTCAATCGGTTCGATGACGAGGCACACGCCGTCGTTCATGGTCACGGCCAGGGGCTGGGCGCCGCTCATACCGCCCAGGCCGGCCGTCACGGTGATAGTACCTTTTAGAGAGCCGCCGAAATGCTTGTCCGCCATCGCGGCAAACGTTTCATAAGTGCCCTGCAAAATGCCCTGGGTGGCAATGTAAATCCAGGAGCCGGCCGTCATCTGGCCGTACATCATCAGGCCCAGCTTGTCCAGCTCATCGAAATATTCCTGGGTGCTCCAGGCGGGCACCAGGTTGCTGTTGGCGATGAGCACGCGGGGCGCGTGGGCCCAGGTTTTGAGCACGCCCACGGCCTTGCCGCTCTGCACCAGCATGGTTTCGTCGGGCTCCAACTCTTTGAGGGTTTTCACGATAACCTGGTATTCCTTCCAGTTGCGGGCGGCGCGGCCGGCTCCGCCGTACACAATCAGCTCATCGTACACCAGCGAAACGGCGGGGTCGAGGTTATTTTCCAGCATCCGCAGGGCGGCTTCGGCCTCCCAGGTTTTGCAGCGCAGCGTGGTGCCGTGGGCGGCCCGCACGGTTTCTTCGGGCTTGAACTCGTAGAACATCGGACGCTTGGCGTTGTCCCTGAGTTTGGTGCTGCTAGTCTGGGAAAGGGAATTGGCTTCGAGGTTGAGTTCGGGCGCGCTGGGGTGAGTGAGGCTGGGTGAGGACATGGAAATTGGGTGGACTTGGGTGGGGTGGCGAAGATAGGAAATTGGCGCGGCCAGTTCCCCACCATACAGACCTGGCCCCAAGCAGTGGCCTTACCCCCGGATTTAGTAAGGGCAGGGACAGTATATTTACTTGCTTCCAAATCCCTTACTTCCAGCGCTCGATGTCCCTCTCACTTCAAGACTTACGCTACCTCGTAGCGTATTCCCTGCCCCTCACCGCCGCGTTGGGCCTATGGTGGGGCGGCGCAGCCACTTGGCTCACGGTGCTCTACACCTTTGGGCTGGTGCCGATACTTGAACTGGCCCGCCCACCCGCCCCGGCCGCTGCCAACATAGCCGCGGCCACGGAGCGCAAGCGCCACGCCTTTTTCGACGGGCTCCTCTACCTCAATGTGCCCCTGCAATACGGCCTGCTGGCCTATTTTCTGCACGTGCTGGCCACCAGTAATTTCTCGGCAGTCGAAACCGCCGGGGCCATTTTCAGCGTGGGCATTTGCTGCGGGGCACTGGGCATCAACGTGGCGCACGAATTGGGCCACCGCTCGCGCGACTGGGAGCAGCGCCTGGCACAGGCCTTGCTGCTGAGCACTTGGTACGCCCACTTTTTTATCGAGCACAACCGGGGCCACCACCGCCACGTGGCCACCCCGCACGACCCCGTGACGGCCCGCCTGCACGAGCCGTTCTGGCGCTTCCTGCCGCGCGCGGTGGCCGGCGAGTACCGCTCGGCCTGGGTGCTGGAAGCCGACCGCCTGCGCCGCCAAGGCCAACCGTGGTGGTCGGCCCAGAACCAGATGCTCCAATTTCAGGGCGCGCAGCTAGGGCTGGCCGGGCTGGTGCTGGCGTGGGTAGGTTCGGCCGGGCTGCTGGCCTGGCTGGGCACGGCGGCGGTGGGCTACCTGCTTTTTCAGCTGGTGAACTACGTGGAGCACTACGGCCTGCTGCGCCGCCAAACGGCGCCCGGCGTCTACGAGCGAGTGCAGCCCCACCACTCCTGGAACTCGGAGCACGCCCTGGGCCGCATCCTGCTTTATGAACTCACCCGCCATTCCGACCATCACTACCTGGCTTCGCGGCCCTACCACACCCTGCGCCACCAACCAGCCGCGCCCGCCATGCCCACCGGCTACCCCGGCATGATGCTGCTGGCCACGGTACCGCCGCTCTGGTTTCACGTAATGAACCGGCGCGTCCCGGCCACGCAAGCCTGAGCAGCCGCGTTAAAACCAGGGGCGGGACCTTCCCGTTGCACTACCTGGTTTCACCCCGGCAAGTCCGCCCCTGGCCGCCAGTCTTTGCTTTCCCCTTATGTCCACCGATTATAAACCCATCAGCTGCCACTTCTACGACGAGCTGGAAGCCGCCGCTACCCAGCGCCGCCGCGTCGACCTGCAGTATTTCAACGACCTACGCCAGCTTTGCCTGGGCGCGGGCGTGATTGACACGTTTTTCATCCGCGAGAAAGTGGAGTTCATGCGCCTAAAATCGGGGGAGGAAATCCGGCTCGACCACATCATCCGGCTCGATGACAAGCCCGCCCCCGGCTTCTCCGACTACCCCGATTTCAGCTGCGCCTGTTGAGCCGGAAGAAGCCAAAAACGCCCATCACAATAGTATGACGGGCGTTTTTAATTATAATAAACGCGAGGCGCCAGCTAAACTTGCTTTAATTCCGGCCCTGCACCAGGCTCACGCCGCCGTTGGTGGTCACGGCCTTCACCGGGGCGCCGCCCTTGCCCAGTGTGGTGGCCAGCTCCTTGCGCATGAAGCCCGATTTGGTGACAGGGAAGCCCGCCCGGATGCTGCCCATGTTGGTGCTGGTGAACAGTTGGGCCGAGTAGTCCTTGGGCAGCTGCCAGGTGATGCCGCCATTGGTGGTTTCCACGTCGAGGCCCTTGCCGTCCCACTGGCTACCCGAAAGCGTGATGTTCAGGCCGCCATTCACAGTTTTGCCGGTTACGTTGCCGCCCAGGCCGGCCAGCGACACACCACCGTTCACGGCTTCAAAGGTGATGTCGGACTGCATGTTATCGACGCTGATTCCACCGTTGACGGTGTTCATAACCAACGCCGTTTGGCGGGGCACGAATATTTCGTAGCTGACGCTGTATTGGTTGTCGCGGCCGGGCGCAGTGGCCAGCAAACTGTTATTGGCCGTGCTGATGGTGACGTCTTTCACGCGCTGCTGGGCGTCGGCGTCGCTGCTGGCCCAGCTCTGCACCTTGGCGCGGATGCGCACGTTCGGGCCCGACCAGCCGTGCACAGTGATGCCGCCGTTGGCCCCGCCGCGAATGGTGAGGGGCTGGCCGACGGGGGCGGTCATGGTCAGGTCGCGGGTTTCGCAGAAGCGCTTGTTTTCGGAGTTGCCGCGAAACCAGCTGCCATCGCCGCAGCTCATTTCAAATTGCGGCTCGGCGGTTTGCGCATTAACTGAAAAAGTGACAAGAGCGAGGGCTAAAGCAGAAAAAAGGGTTTTCATGGGAAGTGGTTGAAGTGAAGGAGGAATTTTGAAAATTGTGTTGCCGGACGTGCCAACGGCTGGCAACACAATTTTTGGAGGTGGTTTGTGAGGGGAGTACCGAATAATTATTGATACGTTACAGGCGGCACGCAATTTTTTTCGAGCCAGCGGGCGCCTTCTTTCCACCCGCTGCCGTATGCCTGCTCAACTGCTTTTTCCCAGCTCCTCCCTCTATGGATACTCTAGCCGCCGGCGTCACCCAGCTGCGCATTCAGCGCTTTGTCAATGTGTATTTTGTCGAAACCGGCACGCCCGGCGAGTGGGTGCTCATCGACACCGGCCTGCCCGGCAGCGCCAAAACCATCATTGCCGCCGCCGACAAGCTGTTTTATCCCGGCAGCCATCCCGAGGCCATCCTGCTCACCCACGGCCACCTCGACCACCTCGGCTCGGCCAAGGAGCTGGCCGACCATTGGAACGTGCCCGTGGTGGCGCACCCGCTGGAGCTGCCCTACCTCACCGGCAAGGCGTTGTATCCGCCCCGCGACCCCACCGTGGGCGGCTCGCTGGCCTTTATGAGCCGCTTTTTCCCAGCCCAGCTGCCCAACTTGGGCGAGCGGGTGCAGGGCCTGAATGCCGACGACCCATCCGTGCCGCACCTGATGGCCTGGCGCTGGCTGCACGTGCCCGGCCACGCGCCCGGCCAGCTGGCCTTCTACCGCGAAGCCGATGGTACCCTGATTGGGGGCGATGCCTTTGCTACCTGCCACCACGATTCCATTGCGGCCGTGCTGCTGGACCGGCCCCAAATCAGCCGCGCCGGCACGCCGTTCAACTACGACTGGGAGGCGGCCCGCCACTCGGTGCAACTCCTGGCGGCCCTCAACCCCAAAGCCATTGGTTGCGGCCACGGCCCGGTTATCATCGGTCCCGAAGCTGCGGCCGGCCTACGCGAGCTGGCCGATAATTACCCCGTGCCCGCGCACGGCCGCTACGTGCAGGAAGCCGCCCGCACCGATGCCAGCGGCGTGGAGCACCTGCCGCCCGCTCCCAAAGACAAGCTCCCACTACAAGCCGCCGTGGTTGGCGCGAGCATTCTGGCGGCCGGCGCGGCGTGGTTTCTCACCGGCGGGCGACGGCGTTCCAAATCCAAAAAGCAGTAAGCAGCGCACCAAAACAGGTCCTGCTGGCTACTTTGTCCGGGCCGCGATGCCGGTTAGATACGCCGTGATGATGGTGGCGGCTAACCGGGCGGTTTGATTGTCCCGGTCATAAAGCGGGTTCAGCTCCACAAGTTCAAATAGACGCACTTCGGGCGCGTTGCCGGCCAGAAAGGCCGCTTCCACGGCTTGGCGCGGAGTAAATCCGTCGGCGCTGGGGGCGGACACAGCCGGGGCGTAGGCTTCGGCGCAGCTGTCGATATCGAAGCTCACGAAGGCCGGGCCCGACCGGGTGGCCCGGCTGAGCGCCCGGCTAAAGTAGAGGGCCATGCCATCCGTTTGCACGTGGGCGAGGGGTACGATGTGCGCGTTTTGCTGGTGTAAAAAGGCAATATCTTCCTCTGTGTTGAGATTGGTGTGCAGACCGATTTCGGTAAATTCTGCGCCGGTTAGAAACCCCTCGCGCAGCAGCCGGCCAAACGGGCTGCCGCTGGTGAGGTTGGGGTTGTCCTTCACATCGGCGTGGGCGTCGAGGTTGATGCCGCCCACGGCCCGGCCGCCGCTGGCATCAAACAGGCCGCGCACCGTGGAATACGTGCCGTCGTGCGAGCCGCCGAGCACCACCACGCGCGGGTACTGCCGGAGCAGCTGGCCCAGGCGTTCCCGAATGTGAGCGTGGTTGCGCGGGTGGTCGGGCTGGCGCAGGGCCAGGTTTCCGGCGTCGGCAATGCGCAGGTGGTTCAGGCTGAGGTTGTGCTCCAGGTTGTAGGTTTTGTGGTAGCGGCGCAGCTCCCGGCGGATGGCCTCGGGCGCGCCCGCCGCCCCGGCCCGGCCGCCTTCCAGCACGGTGCCAAAATCCAGGGGCAGCCCCACGAGACATACGTCGGCTTCGGGCAGCTCGGCAGCAGGGCGAATCAGCTCGCGCAGAAAGGTGGGCATGGGAAGTGGGGCTTCTGAAGTGCGAATGTAGAAAATGCGCCACGGGCAATGCCCTGTTGCTTCGCCATACTGCGGCAACGCACAAGTGCATCGTGGCTTCGCGGGTATTTTTCGGCCCGGTTTTTAGGCGGATTCTCATCGCTGCGGTTGGCCCGAAACGGGCCGGCGCATGTGCACCACAAAGTCGGCACTGAGCTTACCTTCGGGGGCTTCCGGCCCGGTTTTCATTCCTGTTTTACCATGACGCTCTCTTCTTCTAGCCCAATGCTCGCCGCTGGCCTGCTGGTCTCGGCAATGTTTGCCCTACCGGCCCTTGGCCAAACGGCCGCCCCGGTTCCCTCCTTTTACAATACCTATCACTACACGGCCTACACCGTGTTCGACAACACCAGCTCCGCGGCGCCCACTGAAGTGCGCGGCGTGGGCGGCTCGCTCACGCTGCGCCCCGATGGCACGTATGAAAAGCACTTCAGCATCGTGGCATCCAGCGGCCCGCACTACTTCAACCAATCCGGCCGCTTCATCCTGGCCGGCGATAGTATCCGCTTCGCGTTCACCGACCTGAAAGGCGCCGACGTGCAGCGCGGCACCTTCCGGTTCGTACCCGCCACCAAGCGGCTCACGCTCACCATTATCGGCTACCCTACCGGCAACCAGGGCGTGTATGAGCTGGTGGCCGCGGCCCCAGCCACCGCGCCAGCCCCCCCCCCAACAATCATCCCGAAAAGAGCCAAAAAGCAGCGTAAGTAGCCCGTGCCCGGCTGCGCATTTGGCTCCCCCCGCCCCTTCTGGCTAACTTGCGGCCCGTTTCAATGAAACGGGTTTAAAACAGTGCCGCGTTTTTTTAATTTGGCGGCACTCTACTCAGCCACTTATTTACTCAGTCACAGCGTATGGGACGCGCATTCGAATTTCGCAAAGGCCGCAAAATGAAGCGGTGGGATAAGATGTCGAAAGACTTTACCCGCATCGGCAAGGAGATTGTGATGGCCGTGAAGGAAAACGGTCCCAACCCCGACTCCAACGCCCGCCTGCGCGCCGCCATGCAAAACGCCAAAGGCGTGAACATGCCCAAGGACCGGGTGGAAGCCGCCATCAAGCGGGCCAGCAGCAAGGAAGAAAAGGACTACGCCGAAGTGGTGTACGAGGGCTATCTGCCCCACGGCGTAGCCATCGTTATCGAAACCGCGACCGACAACCCCACCCGCACGGTGTCCAACGTGCGCCTGATTTTCAACCGCAACGACGGCACGCTGGGCACGGCCGGCTCTTCCGACTACACCTTCACCCGCAAGGGCGTGTTCAAGCTCGCCGCCGAAGGGCTCGACCGCGACGAGCTGGAATTGGAACTCATCGATTTCGGCGCCGAGGACGTGTACGAAACCACCGAAGAGGACGAGCACAACGCCGAGCACAAGTACATCGTGGTCGAAACCGCCTTCACCGACTTTGGCCAGATGCAGAAAGCCCTGGAGGCGCAAGGCCGCCACGTGGTGAGCGTGAACCTGCAGCGCGTGCCCAACACCACCGTTTCGCTCACCGACGAGCAAATGGAGGAAGTAATGACCATCATCGAGAAATTCGAGGACGATGAAGACGTGCAGGCCGTGTACCACACCTTGGGCTAAGCAACTCATCCTGCTGAATCCGGGTCAGAAATAACGTCCTGCTGAGCGCCGCCCAAGCCTTCTCCCGCGCCACTAACTAAACTTAGTTTCCGGTAGCGGTTCTTCGGCGGCACTGAGCAGGACGTTCCGGCTTTTACAACGCTGGTCCGCCGGCCTTTCCGCTCCATATCTCATGCCCGCTGCTGACTTTTCTGCCCCCGCAGTCACGCCGGCTACCTCTGGTATGGAGCCGGCCCGCGGCTACCTGCCGGCGCTCACCGGGCTGCGGGCTGTGGCAGCCTGGCTGGTGTTTTTCAACCATTATCCGCTGGGGCCGCTGCCAGCACCCGGCCTGGCCCGTGCCTTCCAGTACCTGGTTGACGAAGCCCACGGCCTGCCGCTGCTTTTGTTGCTGAGTGGTTTTCTTATTGCGCTACGCTACGACTCCGGTACGGCCGATTTTCGGCCCCAAAAAGGCTGGCGGCGCTACCTGTGGGGACGGCTGGCGCGCATCTATCCGCTGTATGCACTGCTCACGCTGGCCACGTTTGCACTGCTCTGGCATTGGGGTTCGCCGCAGGTCACGCCGGGCATCCTGGCGCTCAACCTCACGTTGCTGCGCGGCTTTTTTGATGAGTACAAGTTCACGGGAATCGGTCAGGCGTGGTCACTGGCCTTGTTTGAAGGGTTTTACCTGGCCGCGCCGTTTGTGCTGGGGCTATGGCGGCGCGGGTTGCCATTGTGGCTACAGCCGCTACTGCTGCTGGGGCTGGGCACGGGCTTGGTCGCCGGGCTGGCCCCGCTGAACTGGCACGGCCTATTTGGGTCTTACCCGTTCATGCTCAGCTATACCTTTTTCGGGCACAGCCTGGAATTTTTCGTGGGCATCTGGTTGGCCCGGCGCTACCAATCCGGCCGCCTGGGCACCCCGGCGGGCGTTTGGCGCACAGCCGGTGGCATCTTGCTGTATCTCAGTGTCACCGCGGCTTTAGCTGTTACGCAGGCTCAGTTTCACAACCCCGAGCATCCCCTCACGCTGGTGCTGAATCTGGTGGGGCTGCCGGCGGCGGGAGGCTTATTGTTCGCCGGGTTACTCAGCGAGAATTCCGGGTTTCGCAAGCTGCTCAGTGGCGGGCTGTTTCAAAAAATGGGGCGCAGTTCTTACGCCTTTTATCTCTTGCACGCCGGACCATTATCATTCTGGGTTTATGACTGGCTGCCCGGTTTGTGGTGGGTTCAGTTGGTGGCAGTTCAGGTTGTTTCTTATATTATTTACCGAGTGATAGATCTGCCCGCCATTCGGCTATTCTATCCTCACAAAACAGCTTAACCGCATATTATGCCAGCATCGGATTCAGAACTATTCGTGCATATAAACCGGAAGTTTGCAGCAGTTAATGCTTCTATGGCAGCACTTGAACAGCAACTTTATGAGGCTAGCGAAACCAAGCGCAGTAGTTACATCGCGGCCACGAATCAAAAGTGTTATTCGCTTTTTCGCTGGTTTCGAAAGTTCAGAACGCCCAAGCTAAGACGACCATTCTGGAATAAGCTGAACATGGCAATAGAGTTAAGAACTGCTTTGGAAACCCCGCGGCCTTCGCGCGGCACAGTGTTACCTATTTTAGATTTATTCGTGCTAAACACGGCAATCGAAATAGCCCGCATGCAAGCAAAAGGAGAAATAATACGTCAGCTCACCGAATTGCAGCAATCATTAGCTGCACTCAGGGAGAGCACAACCGCTTGATGTAACGGGCCAGTCAAAACCCGTACTTGAGAAGGAGTCGTATAGTTATGGCAAAATAAAAAGGCACAAAAAAGGGCTGATTCAATCGTAGCACCACCTTTTTTGTATAAATTCTACAGACCAACAAAACAACAGTACCTTCACGCTGCCCCATCATCCACCCTTGATTAATTCAATAGAAACATGCGTTACTTATTACTAGCTATTGCTATTTTCTTCACCTCATTCAGAGCGAAAGCCCAAACCGAGACAGTTAGTAACGGGGCAGTAAAACTAGGAATAGGTGTCGGCTACAATGACACAAACCAGGAAAAAGGACTGGGAATCATTTCATCCATCGGGTACCAGCAATCATTTGGACTGAAAAGCAGATTTCGGGTAAATCCCAATCTATTATTTGGCAGTTTTTCGTCGGTGGGCCTAACAGACACTCGTGACCAGTATTATCAAATGAATGCGTTACAGGTTGTCCTTGCGTATGACTTCATTCGCTTCAAGTCGGTTTCACTTTTTGTATCAACCGGCGGTTCGTTCACTTATTCGAAGGGACTGTTTGGCACCGGCGATGAGCTTGAAAAACCGGGTACTACCTCGCGCTATTTCAACAACCTGTACTTCGGTGGACTTGCAGGCCTGGGCTTTAGAATCAGTCCACAAAGCAGTCGGGTTGCTTATGAAATAAAACCCATTAATTTAGGGTTTGGCAGCAGCGGCTTTTTACTTGCAAATCCAATGATAGGCATTGATTTTAGACTCAAAAAATAATTACGTGAGATAGACTTCAATAATTTCGAATTACGCAACGCGACACGTTTCAACGCAATAAAAAAGCCCTTGCCAAAAATTTAGCGAGGGCTTTTTTATCAAATATTATGGCACTAGCTAATCCACATTATCGTGCAAGAAGCGGTTGTCTCCCAGCAGCTCATTATCATCCGACAAATTAAACCGCGAGATGTTCTGGGCCGAGCTGGGCTCCACATTCTCCAGTTTCACCTGCCGACGCAGGTAGGCTGGGGTGTCGTACTGGCTCACGGCTTCGGGGGGCAGGCCATTGCTTAGCTCCTGCAGGCGGCGGCGGCGCTCCAGCGCCTGCGCGTCCATTGACGGGCGCGTCCGGTTTTCAGGAGTCGGCACATGCACCGCACTCGTAGTTAACACGGGCTCGGTAGGAGCACCGGCCGGAATCCCAGCCAATGGCGGCGCATTATGTGCCGAAGGACCATTCAAATCGAAGGTGACGCGGGCAGGCTCAGAAGCAGAGCCGCCGAAGCTGGGCACGAAAGGAGCCGCACTAGCGCTTGCTGCGACGGGAGCCACCGGCGTCGGAGCGGCGTCGGGTGCGGCCGCAGCGGCTGGTGCTTGTTCTGAGTTGCTAATGCTGGCAACTGGCGTGCTGATGGAGTGCGCCTCGCGGGCAAAACCTGTGGCAATCACCGTCACCCGAATACTCTGGCCCAACGACTCGTCGATACCGTGGCCGAAAATCATTTCCGCGTCCTGACCCGCTTTTTCCTGGATGTAGGCGGTAATTTCCGTCAGCTCGTCCATTTCCAGCTCGTGCTCGGCACCCGACATGATGGAGAGCAGAATACGCTGCGCGCCATGGATGTCGGTGTTGTTGAGTAGCGGCGAGTTCAGGGCTTCCTCGGCGGCGCGGCGGGCGCGGTTTTCGCCATCGGTCACGCTGCTGCCCATTACGGCGGCCCCGCTGTCCTTCATCACCGTTTTCACGTCCTCGAAGTCCACGTTCACATCGGCCGTCACCGTGATGATTTCGGCAATCGACTTGGCAGCCGTGGTCAACACGGTATCAGCTTTGGCGAAGGCGGCGCCCATGGTCAGGTTGCCGTAAATCTGGGGCAGCTTGTCGTTGAGAATCACCAGCACGGTATCGCAGTGCTCACTCAGCGCCTTGATGCCTTCTTCGGCCTGCAAGCGCTTCTTCTTGCCCTCAAACATGAACGGCGCCGTGACGATGCCCACCGTGAGAATGCCCAGTTCCTGCGCCACCTGCGCGATTACGGGAGCCGCACCGGTACCGGTGCCGCCGCCCATGCCCGCCGTGATAAACAGCATTTTGGTACCCTGATTGAGCAAATCGCGGATTTGCTCCTTGCTTTCCAGGGCGGCCTGACGGCCCCGCTCGGGCTTGGCGCCCGCACCGAGGCCTTCGGTCAGGTCTACGCCAATTTGGAGCTTGTTGGGTACCGTGGAGCTTTGCAGCGCTTGGTGGTCGGTATTGCAAATGATAAACTCCACGTCCTTGATGCCCTGCTTGTGCATGTGCTTCACGGCATTGGAGCCACCACCACCCACCCCAATCACCTTAATGATTGACTTGTTCTGGGCAGGAATGTCGAATTTGTAATTCATAATTTTTGAGTTATGAGTTTTGAATTATGAGTTATGAGTTACGGAATAGCACGTTCGCCAACTCCTAACCCACAACTCATAACTCATAACTAAGCGCTAGTAGGATTTATCGTCGTAATCGTCAATCAGCAGCCCTTTGGTGCGGGTGATGATGTCCTTGAAGAAGCGGCTGGCGGCACCGGGCTCCTTGACTTTAACAGGAACTGGCGCGGGCACCGGAGCGGCCGGCGCCACGGCGCGCACCTCCACCGGTGCCGAAACCGGAACCGGCGCAGCCGCCTGAGGAGCATAGTAAGCCGGAATAACCTGCTCTTCCTGCTCGTAGGGAGCACGCGAGTTGCGCTCGTCGAGCGAATGGTAGCCAGACAGCACCAGGCCCACGGTGGTTGCGTACATCGGCGATTTCACGGCCTCAATACGGCTTTTGCCGAGGTGCTGGTTAGGGTAGCCAATGCGCGTGTCCAGACCGGTGATGTACTCGGTGAGCTGCTCCAGGTTTTGCAGCTGCGAGCCGCCACCCGTCAGCACGATGCCGGCTGAGAGCTTGTCGTGCAAGCCCATGCGGTAGATTTCAGCGTACACCAGCTCCATGATTTCCGACATGCGGGCCTCAATGATATAAGCAAGGTTCTTGAGCGACACTTCTTTGGGTGGGCGGTTGGGCAGGCCGGGAATGCTCACGATTTCGTGGTCGCTGGCTTCCTGGGCAATGGCTTTGCCAAATTTCACCTTCAGCTGCTCGGCCTGACCGGGGGCCACGTTGCAGCCCGCCTTAATGTCCTGCGTGATGATGTTGCCGCCAAAGGGCAGCACCGCCGCGTGGCGGATGATGCCATCCTTAAAGACGGCCAGGTCGGTGGTGCCGCCGCCAATGTCAATCAGCGCCACGCCGGCCTCCTTTTCCTCCTCGGAAAGGATGGACATGCTGCTGGCCAGGGGCTCCAGAATCAGGTCGGCAATTTCGAGGCCGGCCTTGGTTACGCACTTGTTGATGTTGTTGATGGCCGTGCTTTGGGCCGTGATGATGTGGAAGTTGCCTTCCAGGCGCACGCCTTCGTAGCCCACGGGGTCAGCGATGCCTTCCTCGTAGTCCACTTTATAGTCCTGCGGCATCACGTGAATGATTTGCGAACCGGGCTGGGTCACGAGGCGGTACATGTCCTGCGTGAGGCGGTTCACGTCATCGGGCCCGATGGTATCGTGCGAGTTGCGCGTGATGCTGCCGTTGTGCTGCAGGCTCTTGATGTGCTGGCCCGCGATGCCCACGTTTACCAGTCCAATGCTAATTCCGGACTGCTCTTCGGCCTGCCGAATGGCCCGTTTGATGGCGTCAACAGTCTTGTCAATATTGAGGACGATGCCCCGCGAAACCCCTTCCGACACAGCTTTGCCCATGCCCAGGATTTCAAGTTTTCCGAATTCATTTTTACGGCCCACGAGGGCGCAGATTTTTGTGGTACCAATGTCGAGCCCGACGACGATTTTGTCTTGTTGCATAGAAGCGGTGCTGGCGAGCGTGAGGGAAGCTGGGGTGTGGAAGTTAAAAATTATTGACCTAACGGTCTATTTTTCAGCGAAATACTATTCGCAAATGATTTGATTTTGGTATTCGACGTTTACGCGGTGGTAGGTATCCCACCCCAAAACTGACGGTATTTGCCGGTAAAATACCATAAGCTTAGCGAATTTTTCGGAAATATTTTCCGGCTTGCCGAATTCAATCCGCTGGTCGCCCACTTGCTGCGTAAACGAAAGCTTGCCGCCCGGCTCAACAAAGACCTCCGAAACCTGGGCTTTCCAGAAATCGTGTTCGTCGACATAGCGCAAAAACTCCAGATAGCGCCGCCCGGTGCTATCCTGGAAAAATCCAGTTGGCAGGCTGGCGCCGTTGGGCCGGGCCACCGTGGCCACGCGGGCCGTGAAAAGCGGCGAAAGTGGCAAGGTGTGGCCCTCGGCGTCCACGTAGGTATCGAGGCGGGTGTCGGGATGGGTGAGGCGGGCAATGGGGCGGTTCTGGCGCACGTCGGCGTGCAGATTGCCCGCGAGGTCGCGGTACACCTGGGCTTCGCGCACGAAGGGATGCGCCCGCACCCGCGCTTCGAGCTCGGCCAGCCGGGGACCTTCGGGCAGGGTGCCCACCACGGGCTGGACGCCGCCCTTGGTCAGCAAAGCCGTGACGCCGCGCTCGCTGATAAAGTAATTATCGAATTCGTTGGCAATTTTCACGCTCACCGTGCCCACGGGGCGGTTGGCTTGGTGCAGGGCGGCAAAAATGCCGAGCCCTCCCAGCACCAGCAGGCAGGCCGCAGCAACGAGCAAATTTCTAACGGTACGTTCCAAATCTAGAGGATGAGGGGAGTGGGGGGAGTTGGAGCGAAGGCTATTTCCAGCGCTCGGTCAGTATCAGTTTCAATTGCGGCACCAGAGTGTCAATATCCCCGGCTCCGACCGTGGCCAATATGTCGAATGAATTATCGGTTTTGGCGCTTGCTAATACTTGCTCTTTGGTTTGAATGGCTTTGGTTGGGGCGGTGATGCCGGGGAGAAGCATCGCTGAGGTTACGCCGGGTAGCGGCTTCTCCCGGGCCGGGTAAATATCCAACAAAAACACCTCATCTGCAATACTTAAGCTCTGGGCAAAGCCCTCGGCAAAGTCGCGGGTGCGGGTGAAAAGGTGGGGCTGAAAGACGACCCGCAGCCGCTTGCCCGGATACAACGCCCGCACCGAGCGCAAAAAGGCCTCTATTTCGCGCGGATGGTGGGCATAGTCGTCCAGATACACGTTTTCGGCGGCGGTCACCACAAACTCAAACCGGCGCTTTACGCCCCGGTAAGCCGCCACGGCCGCCCGAATCTTTTCAGGGCCAACGCCCTGAATTTGTGCCACGGCAGCGGCGGCCAGCATATTTTCCACGTTGTGGTAGCCCGGCACGGCCAGCTCCAATCCGGTTACCACGCCTTTGGGGCCAGTCAAATCGAAATGAAACTGGTGGCCTTCGGCAGCTATATCGGTTGCAAACAATTCCGGGCCCTGCTCGGCCGACAAGCCGTAGCGAATGATTGTGGTGCCTGCTGGGGCGGCAGCGGCCACGCTCGGGTGGGCGGTGTGGTTGATAAGCAGCGTGCCGCCGGGCTTGATTTGGCCCACAAACTGCCGGAAGGAGTCAATCAGCGCGTCTTGGTCGCCGTAAATGTCCAGGTGGTCAGCGTCGGTACTCGTCACGATGGCCACGTCGGGCAACAGGGTCAGGAAGCTGCGGTCGTACTCGTCGGCTTCCACTACGATGGGGGCGGCGGCACTGGCGGGCAGCAGCAGGTTGCTGCCCAGGTTCACGGCAATTCCGCCCAGGAAAGCGCCCACGTCCTGCCCGGCGTGGTGCAACAGGTGCGCCACCATGCTGCTGGTGGTGGTTTTACCGTGCGTGCCGGCCACGGCAATGGTGTAGCGCCCCTGTGTGAGCACGCCCAGCACCTGGCTGCGCTTGCGAATGTCGTAGCCCGCTTCCCGCAGCCAGGCCCACTCCAGGCTCTCAGCCGGAATAGCTGGGGTGAGCACCACCAATGTTTGAGTGCGGTTTTCCCTGATTTCAACGGGGATATTGGCCACCGCATCCACATAGTGAATGTTGATTCCTTCGGCAGTCAGCGTTTGCGTCAGGGGCGTTTCGGTTTTATCGTAGCCGCTTACCTGATGGCCGTTGGCATGAAACCAACGGGCCAGCGCCGACATGCCAATGCCACCAATGCCGAGAAAGAAAACGTAGGGAAACTGATTCAATAGTGCGGTTAAATGAAGTAGAGAAGCAAAGTAGTAGGCTAAATAGTCGTACACAAATAACCGTATTCTATTCAGGTTGTCATGCTGAGCTTGTCGAAGCATCTCTACCGCACCGTTGAACAATACGGACGGTGCGGTAGAGATGCTTCGACAAGCTCAGCATGACAAATTTTTTCTAAGATTATTTTTGCGCGCTCAATACTTGTCAGCGCACTCTTTGGCAATGTTTTTTTTTACTTTTTAATCAGTTTCAACAGCTCGTCCACAATCATATCCGTGGCATTGGGATGGGCCAATTCCCGAACGCGGGTGCTAAGCTGCTGTTGTCCGGCGGGGTCGTTGAGCAGGCGCAAGGCTTCGCCGTAGAGGCGGACTGGGGCCTCTGCGTCGGTGACGAGTAAGGCGGCGCCTTTATCGACCAGCGCGCGCGCGTTCTTGGTTTGGTGGTCTTCGGCCACGTTGGGCGAGGGCACCAGGATGCTGGCTTTGCCCGTCAGGCACAGCTCGGAAACCGACAGCGCGCCCGCCCGGCTGATGACCACATCGGCCGCGGCGTAGGCCAGGTCCATGCGTTTGATAAATTCCAGCGCATACAAATTATCGTCCTGGTAAGCTGCGGCCTGCTGCTGGGCTTCGGGGAAATAGAGCTTGCCGGTTTGCCAGAGCAGCTGCACGCCGGCTTCGCGCAGGCGTTGCAGGGCTGCGGCCGTGGCCATATTCAGGGTGCGGGCCCCGAGGCTGCCCCCCACCACCAGCAGGGTTTGCTTATTCGGATTCAACCCAAAGAACGCCAGGGCTTCGGCGCGGGAGCCGCCGGCTATTTCAGCGCGCACGGGGTTGCCGGTTACCACCAGCTTGCCCGCAGGGAAGAATTTCTCCATGCCCTCGTAAGCTACACAAATACGATTTACGCGGCGTGAGAGCAGCTTATTCACTAAGCCGGCGTACGAATTCTGCTCCTGGATGAGCGACGGAATGGCCCGCGAGGTAGCCGCCAGCAGCACCGGCGCCGAGGCGTAGCCCCCCACTCCTACCACGGCATCGGGTCGGAATTCCTCAATCAGCTTACCCGCTTTGCGCACCGAACGCAGCACGCGCACCGGAAACAACAGATTGCGCGGCGTGAGGCGGCGTTGCAAACCAGTGATGTCGAGTCCCACAATTTTGTAGCCGGCTTCGGGCACGCGCGTCATTTCCATGCGGCCGTTGGCGCCCACGAAAAGGATGTCGGTATCGGGCCGGCGGCGGCGCAACTCATTGGCAATGGCTACCGCCGGGAAAATATGCCCGCCGGTGCCGCCGCCGCTGATAATGACGCGCAGAGGTGAATTAGTCATATCCTCAAGCATACGCGGCCCGCTTGCTGGGGATGCGCGCTGTGTCGTCGGGCTCACCGGTCATGGGGCGCACCTCGCGCTCCCCGCGGCTGACCGCCAGGATAATACCGATGCTGATGCCCGTGAAAATAAGGGAGGTGCCGCCCATGCTCAACAAGGGCAGCGGCAGGCCGGTAATGGGCCCGAGCCCCACGGCCACGCCCATATTCACCAGCGCCTGCAGCACCAGACTGAAGCTAAGGCCCGCCGAAAGCAGGCCACCAAACGCGCCGTAGCTGTTCATCACCGTTTTGAGGCCTCGGTACAGGAAAGCGAGGTACAGAAACAGCACCACGCCCCCACCAATCAGGCCGTATTCTTCGATGATAATGGCGTAGATGAAGTCGGAATACGGGTGCGGCAGAATGTTGCGCTCGGTGCTTTTGCCGGGGCCTTTGCCGGCAATACCGCCCGTGGCGATGGCAATGTAGCTGTGCTCCAGCTGAAAAGGCACTTTCACGTTGGGGTTGCTGAAGTTCTCAATGCGCGACATCACCGTTTTGCCGCGCTGGCCCGAAGCCAGGCCCGCGCCGCCCACCACGACGCCAATGGCCAGCATCACGGCCATTTGCCGGAGCGGCACGCGCCCAATAAACATTAACAGCAGGCAGGTGGCGAACAGTAGCAGCGCCGTGGAGGCATTACTCAAAATGATGAGCCCGCAGATAATGCCGACCCACAGCATCACCGGGAAAAGCGTGGTCCAGAAGTCATCCAAATGCTGCTGCCGGCGGCTGAGCATGCTGGCCAAATGCGAAATCAAGGCCAGCTTGGCTAGGTCGGAAGGCTGAAACGTCTGGTTTACAACGGGAATGGTAATCCAGCGCGACGCCTCGTTAATGTTCGAGCCCATCAAATAGGTAAACAGCAGCAGCGGCACCGATAACAGCAGCGCGTACAGCGCCAGCCGCGAATAGTAGCGGTAGTCGACGCGGTGCGCCAGCCACATGAAGACCAATCCTACCAGAATAAGCGCGGTGTGCTTGAACAGAAAATGCTCGGTGTTGCCGTCCATCTTCTTATAAGCCAGCGTGCCAGTGGCCGAATACACCACCGCAATGCTGATAAAAGAGAACAGCAGCACAATGGCCCACAAAATGGGGTCGCCCTTAAGGCTCCGTTGCAACAGGTTTTTGGAGGGTTCCATGTGGTGGGGTGGTTTCTAGCGTTACTGGATTTCCAGAGTAAGATAGTTTCTAGTACAGGAGGGCAGGAGGGTAAGGGGGAAGGTAACAATTCTTGGATTTCAGTTTTTTCTAAACTCCTACCCTCTTACCCCCCTACCCTCTTACCCTTAAAACTGCGGCGGCAAACTGCCGGCCCCGGTCTTCGTAGTTTTTGAACAGGTCGAAGCTGGCGCAGCAGGGCGAGAGCAGCACCACGTCGCCGGGGGTGGCGAGGGCGGCGGCGCGGGCCACGGCGGCGGCCATGCTTTGGGTTTCTTCGATGTGCGGCACCACGCCCGCGAAGGCGGCGCGCAGCTTGGCATTGTCGACGCCCAGGCACACGAGGGCTTTCACCCGGTGCTGCGCCGGGCCGAGCAGGCTGCTGTAGTCGTTGCCTTTGTCGGTACCGCCGGCAATCCAGATAATGGGTTGCTTGATGCCGTCGAGGGCGTACCAGGCGGCTTCCACGTTGGTGGCCTTGCTGTCGTTGATGAACCGGACGCCGTTGATTTCGCCCACCAACTGCAGGCGGTGGTCAGCGTTCTGGAAGGTAGCCAGCGCGGTTTCAATTTGCTCGAGACTGAGGCCGGCGACGCGGGCAGCGAGCACGGCGGCCAGCATATTCTGGCGGTTGTGCTGGCCGATGAGGGGCGAGTTGGTGGTGTCGATGGTCTGCTGGCCGCCCTCGTCCATTTTCATGGGATGGAGGGTGGTGCGGAGTGTATGTTCGGCCGTGTAGTAGCCGGCCAGATGCACGTCGGGCCGGTGGTGCAGGCTGAACGGCAGGCGCTGAGTGGGCGCGAACGTCGATTGGAAATAACGGTTCGTTACTTCGTCATCGGCATTGTAAATGAAAGAATTCTCGCTGTCGAGGTTTTTGACGATACGCAGCTTGGCCTGCGCGTATTTCTCCAGCGAGTAGTCGTAGCGGTCGAGGTGGTCGGGCGTAATATTCAGCAGGATGGCAATCCAGGGCTGGAAGTCGTGGGTATCATCGAGCTGGAAGCTGCTCATTTCCACCACGTAGTAGTCGTGGGCGTCGGCAATAATCTGCTCGGCCAGACTGTAGCCCACGTTCCCGGCCAGGCCCACATTCAGGCCGGCGCTTTTCAGCAGGTGGTAGGTGAGCAGGGTAGTAGTGGTTTTGCCGTTGGTGCCCGTGATGCAGATGCACCGGGCCTTGGTATGGCGGCCGGCAAACTCAATTTCCGAGATAATAGGCGTGCCTTTTTCACGCAGCGCGCGGATGACCGGGGCTTTCTCAGGGATGCCGGGGCTTTTGATTACCTCGTCGGCTTGCAGAATTCGCTCCAGCGTATGCTGATTTTCCTCAAATTCCAGGCCGGCCTGGGCGAGCTTCTCCTTATACGCCGGCTGAATGACGCCACCGTCCGACACGAACACGGCGTGGCCTTTGGCCTGGGCTAATAAGGCGGCCCCTACCCCACTTTCGGCTGCTCCGAGGATTACAATGTTCATACTTTTTCGTTTGGGGTTCCCGCAGAGGAGCGCAGAGGGAAAACGCGGAGGTTCGCGGAGGCCTTGTTCTGCGAGCCCCTGCAGGAAATACTATTAGCGCAATTTCAAGGTGACCAACGTTATGACGGCCAGCATAATACCGACAATCCAGAAGCGCGATACGATTTTGGATTCGTGGTAGCCCAGCTTTTGGTAATGGTGGTGCAGCGGCGACATGCGCAACAGGCGGCGCCCTTCGCCGTACTTGCGCTTGGTGTACTTAAACCAGCCCACCTGCACCACAACCGACAGGTTTTCAATGATAAACACGCCGCACAAAACCGGAATCAACAGCTCCTTGCGCAACACCAACGCCAGCACCGTGATGATGCCGCCCAGCATCAGCGAACCCGTGTCGCCCATGAACACCTGCGCCGGGTACGAATTGTACCACAGAAACCCAATGCACGCCCCCACAAAGGCCGTGCAGAAAATAACCAGCTCGCCGGAATCCGGAATGAACATGACATCCAGATAATCAGCCAGTAACGCGTTACCGCTCACGAAGGCAAAAATGGCCAGCGTAACGCCGATAATGGCTGATGTGCCGGCCGCCAGACCGTCGAGGCCGTCGGTGAGGTTAGCGCCGTTGCTGATAGCCGTGACCAGAAAGATGACAATGGGAATGTAGAGGAAGCCGTAGAGGCCGTTGAAAATGGTGCCGGCCGTGGCAAACAAATTGGCGTAGTTCAACTCGTTGTCCTTCATAAACGGCACCGTGGTAATCATCAGGTGCACATCCTTGTAGAACTTGGTGGCGTTCACGGTCGAATACAGGCCGTTGGGCTGCAAATACTCGCGGATATTGACTTCGTTGCTGTAAAACAGCACCCAGCCCACCGTGATGCCCAGTCCTACCTGCCCCAGCACCTTAAATCGGCCGCTGAGCCCCTCCTTATTTTTGCGAAAAACCTTGATGTAATCGTCCAGAAAACCAATCAGGCCCAGCCACACTGTGCTCAGCAGCAGTAGAATAATATAGATATTACGCAGCCGGGCCAGCAGCAGCACCGGCACCAGAATGGCCAGAATGATGATGAGGCCACCCATCGTGGGGGTGCCGCGCTTCTCGGTTTGGCCCTGCAGGCCCAAGTCGCGCACGCTTTCACCAATCTGCTTCTCCTGCAAAATCCGAATCAGGCGATGCCCGAAGGTGAGGGCAATGAGCAGGGAAATGACAATGGCCAGCCCCGCCCGGAATGTGGTGTACTGAAACACCCCCAATCCGGGAATATGGTAATGCTCGTTGAGGTAACGAAAAAGGTAATAAAGCATTCAGGTACAGTTAGCAGCGGGCCGTTACTTGCCGAGGGCCGCAAAAATTTCGATTAAAATCAGCTTGTCGTCGAACGGCGCTTTCACGCCGCGGATTTCCTGGTAGTTTTCGTGGCCTTTGCCGGCCACCAGCACAATATCATTGGCGCCAGCCAATTGCACGGCGGTTTCGATGGCCGCCCGGCGGTCGGCCACGGTACGGACTTTAGCCGAGTCGGGCGCCGTAACGCCAGCCTGCATTTGGGCCAGAATCTCGTTGGGGTCCTCGAAGCGCGGGTTGTCGGCGGTGAGAATAACCTGGTTGGAAAACCGCGCCGCCAGGTTGGCCATGATGGGCCGTTTGGCTGCATCCCGATTGCCCCCGCAACCCACCACGGTAATAATCTGCTGGGTCGGCTGCCGGATTTCGAGCAGGGTTTGGAGCACGTTTTCCAGCGCGTCGGGCGTGTGGGCGTAATCCACGATGCCGGTGATACCCTGCTTGCCCGACAGCACCGGCTCGAACCGGCCCGGCGCCGTGGTCAGGCCCGAGAGAATGGTGAGTACTTCGGTGGGGTCTTCGCCCAGCAGCACCGCCGCGCCATACACGGCCAGCAGGTTGTAAGCATTGAACACCCCAATGAGGCGGAACAGGATTTCGCGGCCCTCAATTTCGAGGTGCAGGCCGTGTACTTCGTTGGCAATAAGCTTGGCGCGGAACGTGGCCGCGCCGCGCAGGGAATAGGTTTCGCGGCGGGCGGCGGTGTTTTGCAGCATCACCGGGCCGCGCTTGTCGTCGGCGTTGGTGAGGGCAAAAGCGGTTTTGGGCAGCGCGTCAAAAAAGCCCTTTTTGGCCTTCAGGTAGTTGTCGAACGTGCCGTGGTAATCGAGGTGGTCGTGGGTGAGGTTAGTGAATACGCCGCCGGCAAAGCGCAGCCCCGTAACGCGGTGCTGGGCTACAGCGTGGCTGCTCACTTCCATGCACACGTGGGTGCAGCCGGCCGCCACCATGCGGGCCAGCAGCGCGTTCAGCCGGATGGCGTCGGGCGTGGTGTGCGTGGCCGGAATCACCTCTTCGTCAATCTGATTCTGCACCGTGCTCAGCAGGCCCGCGTGGTAACCCAGCTCCCGCAACAGCTTGTGCAATAGCGTGGCGCAAGTGGTTTTGCCGTTGGTACCGGTCACCCCTATCAGCTGCAGCTGCCGCGACGGGTGCCCGTGAAACGCCGCCGCCATGTGGGCCAGCGCCGCGCCACTGTCCGCCACCAGTACGTAGGCCGTACCGGACGCCATAGTGGCCGGCAATTCTTCGCAAACCACCGCCGCCAGCCCCTGCGCCACCGCCGTTTCAATGAACTTGTGACCATCAGTAGCCGTGCCGCGCAGGGCGCAAAACGCCACGCCCGGCCCCGCCTCCCGCGAGTCGAGGGTGAGCGCCGTAACGGGCACGTCGGCGGGGCCGTGCTGGGCCAGCACGGTCACGTCGGTTAGCAGGGAAAAGAGCGGCAGGGAAGTCATGAGCGGAAAAATCGGCGGCCTGTCAAAATAAGGCAACCGGGCAAACGAAACAGTTAGGTGCGGCGGACAGCGGGCTTGGACGGCGTTGTGGTAGCCGGCTTTTTAGCCGCTTTGGCGGGAGTTTTCGGGGCGGAAGCTTTGGCTTTGGGAGTGGTTTTCTTGACGGTCGTGCTGGTCGTTTTTTTGGTGGCCGCCGGTTTTGCCGAAGCGGTTGCAGCCTTAGCCCGCAAAGATGTCGCTTTGGGTTTGGCCTTGGCGGCCGGGTCGGCGTCGGCCGGAATAATCAGCTTGTTCTCGGCCACTTTGGTGTGCTCGGGTTCCGGCAGGGCCTTGGGCGCTTCCAGCCGCGGGCCCGTTTCGGCCAGCGTGAGCGTGATAATGTCGCCCCGATTCAGGGCGCTGCCCACGGCCAGCGACTGCTCGCGCACCCGGCCCGTGCCCATAGCGCGCACGTGCAAGCCCCGGTTTTCAAGCAGAAACAAGGCGTCGCGCAAGGTCAGTCCTTTCGCCTGTGGCACGCGGCCGGGACGCACCGGGTTCACCACCAAGGCCACGGTGCGGGCGTGGAAAGCGGTGTCCGAAGCGGCCCGCACCCACTCTTCGCCCCCGGTGGCCTGGGTTTGGCCAGCGAGTCCCAGCTTCTGGCAGACCAGCGCCAGCTCGTCCTGCATGCCAGCGCGCACCAGCGGCACGCGGCTCTTGTTCAGGCGGGCTTTGGCCAGCAGCGGGCGCTGGCTCAGCAGGTCGCGCGCCATGCACTTATCGGCCACTTCGCGGAAGACCGGCGCGGCCACGTCGGCACCGTAGATACGGCCGTTGCGGGGCGAGTCCACCACCACAATGCAGCTGTACTTGGGCTTATCGGCCGGGAAGTACCCGCAAAAGCTAGTCGAGTAAGTTTTGGTGTAGCGCCCGTTTTTGAACTTCCAGGCCGTGCCGGTTTTGCCGGCAATGGCGTAGTCGTTGGGCCGGATGCTGCGGGCGGTGCCCCGCTCCACCACGCCTTCCATCATCGCCTTCACTTTGGCCAGCGTGGCATCCGAGCAAATTTTGGGGTTGAGCACCACGGTTTCGTTGCGCTGCAGCACCTTATCGGCCTGCTTGATTTCCTTCACGATGAGCGGCTGCACCTTCACCCCGCCGTTGGCAATGGCATTGTACAAGGCCAGCGTTTGCAGCGGCGCCAGCTTCAGCTCGTAGCCGATGCTCATGGTGGTGAGCGAGGTGCGGCTCCAGCTACGGTCCTGCGGGTCCTTCACGTAGGGCTTGGCTTCGCCGGCCATCTGGAAGCCCAACGGTTTATCGAGCCCGAATTTCTTGAGTTGGTCGTAATACTCGTTGGGGTTTTTCACGAAATTCTCGTGTACTAGCCGGGCTACGCCAATGTTGGAGGACTTCTCAAACACCTGCTGCACCGTGATGCGGCCGTAGCCGTGCGAGTCCGTTTTCACAGCCCCGCCAATGGCCATGCGGCCGTTGCCGGTGTCCACGATATCGTCGAGCTCAATATTGGGCCGCGCCTCCATCAGCGCCATCATCGACGCCAGCTTGAACGTAGAGCCCGGCTCGGTCCGGCCCTGGTCGGCAAAGGCGTAGTTGTAATCCTCCTTGTAGCTGCCGTCCGAGGCTTTGCCCAGGTTGGCCACCGCCTTGATTTCCCCGGTCGCGACTTCCATCAAAATCACGCAGCCGTACTGGGCATTGTTATCGACCAGCGACTTGTACAGAGCATTTTCGGCCACGTCCTGGAGGTTGATATCAAGCGTCGTCTTGATATCGTAGCCGGGCTGGGGCTTGATTTCGGTGCCGTCGTACACGGGCTTTACGCCGCCCGGCACCCGCTCAAATAGGGCTTCGCCGGCTTTGCCCGCCAGGCTTTGCTCAAACGTGTACTCCAATCCCGCGCCGTTCCGGTCTTCGTTGATGAAGCCAATCGTGCGCTGTGCCAGGCCGCCAAAAGGCCGAAACCGCTTGTCCACCTTCTCAAAAATGGCCCCGCCCCGGTTGCGCTTCTCCCGAAAAATGGGCCAGTTGGCCAGCTGCTTTTTCTCCTGAAAGTTGATTTGCCGGGAGTTGAGCCGAATGTACCGCACCACGTGCCGCTTGGGGTCGCGGGCATTTTTGAGCCGGCGGCGGTACTCCTGCACGCTGCGGTCGCCAAAAAAGTGCGACAGATGCCACGCCAGCGAATCCACGCCCGCGTCAAAAACGTCTTTTTCTACCACGCCAGGGTCCCAGGCCACCCGGTAAAAGGGCAGCGAAGTCGCCATAATACTCTCGTTATCAGAGTAGATATTGCCCCTTGTAGCCGGCACCGGCTGGTAGCTGATGCGCCGCTCCTGCTCCAGGGCCCGCCACCGCGCCCCTTCCTGGTACTGGATTTTGGTAGCTTTCCAGAAAATAGCAAACGAGAACACGGCCACCCCCAAAAAGGCCAGCCGCACCCGCGTCACAATGGAGTTTTTAACGCTGCCTTTCATCAGTTTCTTTCGATTTTACGCTGTCTGTCAGCTGTTTGGAACTTGGCTGGGCTACGCTTTTGAGTCTTGCTTTTGGCGCCTGCTTTGGCTACGGTCGCCTTGTTGCTACGGGCTGAAACCCTTGGTTTCGCGGCCTGGCTGGCTGCTGCTGCCGCCCGGCGAACGGGTTGAGCAGGCACGTTGGCCACAATTGTATCGTCGTCCAGGGGTTGCGGCGGCGCAATAATCTCCGGGCCGCTGTCCTCATCGCTGAGTGCCGCATCGCGCCGCCGGCCCGCCATAATATCGTTTTGCAGCGTCGCGGCCGAGTCGCGGGCCGCGCGGGCTGCCAGGGTATCGGCCGTCAGCACGGGCATCAGCTCCAGCTCGGCGGCATCGAGGCGGCCAGCGGGCACCGAAATGCGGAAAGGCGGTGAAGAGCTTTCAACCAGGCCAAAAGCCGCCACTTTGCGGGCCACTTCGCTCTGCTTGCTGGCCTCCATGTAGTCCGATTTCAGCGTGGTGTAGTCGGCGCGCAGGTCTTCGGTTTCCTGCTTGAGACGTTGAATACTCCGGTTCATGCGGTTGCCGTAGTGCGTGTTGCCAATGTAAAGCAGCGTGAGCAGCATCACAAAAAGCAGGTGCGGCAGAAAGCGCACCGGCAGGCCTTCCCGAAACAGGCCATCCACGCTTGTCACCCGGTCCAGTAATGAAAACAGGCTCCACGAGCTGCGGGGCCGGGGCTCCTTTTTGGGTTTGCGGGGCCGCTTTTCGCGCACCGGAGCCGGCGCGGGCTCCGGCACGGGCGCTTCGGCTACCACTTCTTCGGGCACCACTTCGGGCGCGGGGGCAGGCACTTCGCGGGGCACATTGGCCCGACGCGGCGCATTAGAAGGACGGAGCGTATTAGTAGCCATTGTTTCAGATGACGCTCAACGGTGAACCATTCGGGGAAACCAAAGCGGCCGCCGGGCCATACACTGCCGCCCGGCACTGCCCCCAAACCAGCCTTGAACCAGCATATTGCAAGGTGTATATTTTCAAGGCTTTACTCATTGACTTATGCTCCTTTTCGGTAAGCTAGTTGCGAATTGCAACACGCAATTTAGCACTTCTGGCCCGGCTGTTCAGGGCTATTTCGTTGGGGTCGGCTTCTTCCGGCTTGCGATTCACGGCCTCAAATGGCTTGCTCTCATTGCCAAAGAAGTCTTTTTCAACGGCTCCAAAAAACTTTCCCTTGCCGATAAAATTCTTTACCAGCCGGTCTTCCAGCGAGTGGTAGCTCATCACCACCAGCCGGCCGCCGGGGCGAAGCACCTCGGCCGTTTGCAACAGCATTTCCTGTAGCGCCTGCATCTCCTGGTTTACTTCGATGCGCAGGGCCTGAAATACCTGGGCCAGGTATTTATTTTCCTTGCCACGGGGCGTGCAGGGCTGAATGGCCTGCTTCAACTCGGCAATGGTTGCGAGGCGACGGCCGCGGCGGGCAGCCCCCACGGTCTGGGCCAGGGTGCGGGCATTGGTCACCTCGCCGTACATCCCGAAGATGCGGTGCAGGTCGGCCTCCTTGTAATCGTTGAGGATGTCCGCGGCTGTCAACGGCCCGTCGGGGTCCATGCGCATGTCCAGCGGCCCATCAAACCGCGTGGAAAAGCCTCGCTCCGGGGTGTCAAACTGGTGCGAACTGACGCCCAGGTCGGCCAGCAAGCCGTCCACCGGCAACACGCCCAGCTGCTGTAATTCCGCAGTTAAGTCACGGAAATTAGCCTTGACAAATGTAAACGCCGGGCCGATTAACTTTTCTGCTTCCGCTTCTGCGTCGGCATCCTGGTCAAAGCTGTACAGATGGCCCGTCGTCAGCTTTTCGAGAATGCGGGCGGAATGCCCGCCCCCACCAAAGGTCACGTCGACGTAGCGGCCGTTGGGTTGCAGGTCGAGGGCGGCCAGGCACTGGGCCAGCATCACGGGACGGTGGTAGGCGGTATCGTTGGTGTATTCGCTCACGCCAGGGGGCCGCTTTGGGGCGGGGTTTCAACTGATAAAAACTTCTGCGCCAATTTACTAAAGGTCTGCTGGTCTTTTATGAGATACTCATCGTAGCGGCTGGGGTCCCAGATTTCGCAGCGGTTTCCCAGGCCCACGATGATGGCTTCTTTTTCAATTCCGGCATAGCGCAACATGCTGCGAGGCAGCATGAAACGGTTGATGGAGTCAAGCTCCACCTCCGTCATCCCGCGAAAGAAATTCCGCTGAAACTGACGATACTCCTCGTTGAACTCGTCCAAGGCCATCACCTTTTCGTGGATAACGCGCCAAGCCGCCCGCGGATACAGCACGAGGCAGGGCTCAAACCCGCGCACCAGAATTAGCTGGTTGCCCGATTCCTCCGGCAAATTGCCCTTGACTTTGGCCGGGAGCACAAGCCGCCCTTTGGGGTCCAGCTTGCATTCATATTCGCCGGACAACAGGTTCATGGGCACAGACCGCCAAGGGAAACGGAGACGGTATTGGCAAATGTACGGGAACCACATCAAAAATCAACCACGATTTACCATTTCCTACCACAAATAAAAAACAGGCTTCACGTGCTAAAAATCCAACTATTTTGGGGTTGCTGGTCAGATTAAACCCCTGCTTATTGAGCCCGTCAATTCTCAAGCAGCCAAATTGACAGTAGTGACCAGGCACCGTTCTGGGAGCACCTGCTGCGTTCCCCACGCCCGGATACCGCACACCGCTGGTCCGGATTTCATACGCCGACAAGTTGGTGCTGGCTTTACCTTTGCGGGTACCATGCGTCCTTATCCCTTGTCCCATCGCCTCGTTAGTGTTATGCTGGCCGTGCTGGTGCTCACTACTTCGGTGGGGCTCACGGTACAGCGGCTGACCTGCAATCTGAGTGGGCGTAGCATGGTCGCGGTTTCGGTGCCGGGACGAGCCGACTTGCGTGGCTGCACCGAAGAACTGGTGCCGGCCACATCCCAGGCCACCGATAACTGCTGCGATTTCAGCCAACAGGTGCACAAGCTGTCGGTGGCCGTGCACGAGCTAGTGACCAAGGTGCTGTTGCTGGCCCCGTTGCCGGCCACGGTAGCGGCGCTTGAGTTAGCTTGGCCCGCCGGGCCGGCGCTGGTGTTTTCGCAAACCACTGCACCCCGCTGGTTCGCGGCCGATTCCTCCCCACCCCTGGGCGGGCGCGGACTGCTGGTATTCGTCTGCACGCTCGTGGTTTAGGGTTTCTGAAAGCGCGCTGCGCCGCTCTAGTAGCAAGCAGGGCACTTTAGCGCGGCTATGGGCCGCTGACTTTTCAGAAGCACTACTTAACTCACTGCCAAGATGAACTATTTGTGCGGGAAGCTTCGGCTACCCTACTTAGAGCCTATCCGGAAAATAAGGAAGTTGTAGCCGAGCGCGAGAATTTTGGGGTTACCACACCTAACAAATTTCCCGTTGCGCCCGACTACAACCGAATACGAAGCTACCATACACGCCGATTTTTTGCCTTCTCCCGCACTCTGGGCCGC
>NZ_JNLX01000197.1 GCF_000715495.1 Hymenobacter sp. IS2118
TGAAGCCGCCCCAGCGGGCATCGTCTATGCGCAGGCCGACGGGGCGATGCTGCTCACCGACGAGGGGTACAAGGAAGCCAAGTTGGGCCGCATTTTTGCCGCGACGGCCTTGCAAACGAGCGTGGTCGAGGAGCGCGGCGGGCACATTGCCGCGTCGATTTTTGTGGGCCATCTGGGGACGGCAGCCGCGTTTGGGGACAAATTTGCGGCGCAACTCGCCCCCTACAAAGACCAGGGGCGCGACCTGGTTTTTATCAGCGACGGGGCCATTTGGCTGCGCCAGTTCATCGAAAAAACCTGTCCCCGGGCCACGCTGATTTTGGACTTCTACCATGCCATGGAACACATTGGCCAGGCCGGCAAGGCGTGTTGGGGGAGCGGAAAAGCGGCTTCCGGCTGGTTTAAAGAACAACGCAAGCTACTGCTGGACAGTAAATTAGACCATGTCTTAGCCCATCTAAAGCAGCTCGCCATCGCCCCGGCCCTGTGCGAATCGGTCTGTGCTTACCTCGAAGCCAACCGCGACCGGATGGATTACAAAGCCTACCGCAAACGCGGCTTGTTGATTGGCTCGGGTGCCATTGAGGCCGCCCACCGCACGGTGATGCAACGCCGCATGAAGCGGGCGGGCCAACGCTGGGGCAAAAACGGCGCCCAACGCGTCTTGACCCTGCGCGTCTGCGCCATGAGTAACCGATGGCAACTGGTGCGACAGCAAATTGAACCCTTCAATCCCGCAAGAGAGGCCTAGCGACAATTTGAATTGCACCCATCCCGCTTGAATACATCACGGCCCTGAATTCCTTGATTCCCATTATGGTAGTATCCAAGCCCTTCTAGTTGTGATTTTATTATTTCAAAGTCAGATGGGTCATAATAAATGACATCAATGTCTATGACCGGCTTAGAATCCAATTGCGGTACCGAAGTACTTCCTACGTGCTCAATAAGGCAGTGAATTCCGCTGAGGACGGTTTCTATTTCGCATTTTATATTCGTGAAATTTCCAATCCAATCTGAAGTGTATTTTTTGAGTACCATCCTGATGCTTCAAAATTCTGCACAATTTTTAGGTGTTAGCCGCTTACGGTAACATAAGGGTGTAATTCAAAACTACGCGCTGGGCTTTCTGCCGCTGCTTCAAAAGCTTCTCTAAGTGGCTTAAGCAAATACCAGCATCCGGGAGAAGCAGTATTCCCACGTATTTTTGAATTACACCCATGTTCAACGTGTTTGCGTTAGCCGCTAGAATGCCAGTGCAATATTGCCTTCTGTCTTGTGGGAGCTAATTAATGTCAGAGCAGTCATAGTCAAGAAGCCATTCATTTTCATTTAGAATGTCTGCACTACTTGCTCTTTTGTAAAGTTTAAAGCCGAAACTGTGTTGTAAATAAAAAACAATTTGGTTGTCTTTATCGAACTCTATTCTAAAAAACCTATCGTGAGAAACAACTTTATATTCAGTGTCTTTGTCTAAATCAATTGATAAGCAAAGTGGCTCTACCCAAATATTTATAAAAATATTTGTCCGGTTGGAGAATTCTATATCAACCAATGTTTCTGGGTGTTCATAAAAAAACTTTATTCGTTCCTCTGAATAATTTAGTTGCTTCGGCTCATCTTCTTGAACTTCTCTGAGTACTTCAGATGATTTGTCAGAATTGTTATGAGGCTGATTGTTCGCGTTGGCCATGTTGAGCTTGTTTTTAAACCAAAAATCAAATATTCTCATTTGCCAAATGTTGTTTACCGGTTAATCTAATGATACTGTCGGTTTAAGTTTGCCACCAATATTTCACCTCACGCGACTTGCCACAATGCAAGTTAGTAGCGGGAAGCACACCAAATCGGCATGCTTCCCGCAACGCAAACTCAATTACGCCAATACCGCCGACGTTTCCTTGCGCTCGCCGATTTGCTGGCGCCACATGGCGTAGTAGAGGCCCTTTTGCTGGAGCAGCTCTTCGTGGCGGCCCTGCTCGGCGATGTGGCCGCGCTCGAGCACGAAGATGCGGTCGGCGTGGAGGATGGTGCTGAGGCGGTGGGCGATGAGGATGGTCATGTGCTGGCGCGAGCCGGACAGCTCCCGCACCGTTTTGCCGATTTCTTCCTCGGTGAGGGAGTCGAGGGCCGAGGTGGCTTCGTCGAATACCATGAGGGTGGGCTTGCGCAGCAGGGCGCGGGCTATGCTGAGGCGCTGCTTTTCGCCGCCCGAGACTTTTACGCCGCCTTCGCCGATGACTGAATCCAGGCCCTGCGGGGCGCGGGCCAGGAGCGTGGTGGCCGCCGCCTGATGCAGCGCCCGCAGGCATTCCTCGTCGGTGGCGTTGGGGGCCACAAAGCGCAGGTTTTCGCGGATGGTGCCGGAAAACAGCTGGGTGTCCTGGGTGACGAAGCCGATTTGTTCGCGTAGCTCGTCGAGGTCGATTTCGGCGCCGGGGATGCCGTTGTAGCGAATCTGGCCCGAGAGGGGGGGGTAGAGGCCCACCAGCAGCTTCACGAGCGTGGTTTTGCCCGAGCCCGAGGGGCCCACGAAGGCAATGGTTTCGCCGAGCTTAGTGGTGAAGGAGATGCTGCTCAGCGCCGGGGCGTTGGCCGTGAGGTGCTTGAAGGTAACGTTATCGAAGGCCAGGTTTTCGATGTGCGCTACCGATTTGGGATGGTCCGGCTTCTTGTCCTTGGGCGTATCGAGAATTGCCTGGAAGTTGGCCAGCGAAATTTCGGTTTCACGGTAGATGCCGATGATGGTACCGAATTCCTGCAGCGGGCCGAAGATGGAAAACGAGTAGATGAAGAACGAGAAGAACTCGCCCAGGCTGATGTGGTTCTGCACCCGCAGGTACAGCAGCAGCAGCACGATGGTGTTGCGCAGCAGATTCACGAACGTGCCCTGCACGAAAGAGAGCGAGCGCAGGTAGCGCACCTTGCGCAGCTCCAGCTTGAGGATTTTGGTGGTAGTGGCGTTCAGGCGCTCGGTTTCCTGCTGGGCCAGGCCCAGGCTTTTGATAAGCTCGATGTTGCGCAGGCTTTCGGTGGTGGAGCCGGCCAGGGCCGTGGTTTCGGCCACAATGGTCTTCTGAATGACCTTGATGCGCTTGCTGAGCGCAAAGCTCAGAATGCCCAGCAGCGGAATGGTGATGAAGTAGCCCGCCGCAATGGGCCAGTACACCGTGAGGGCGTACCACATGACGAAAATGATGCCCACCAGCGCCGTGAACAGCACATTCACGAAGCTTTGAATCAGCTTTTCGACGTCGAGGCGCACCTTTTGGAGCTTGCCCAGGGTTTCGCCCGAGCGCTGGTCCTCGAACACCTGGTAGGGCAGCTCCAGGGAGTGGCGCAGGCCGTCGGAATACATTTTGGCGCCCAGGCGCTGGGTGATGACGTTGACGTAGTAGTCCTGGAAGTTTTTGGCGATGCGCGACACCATGGCCACGCCCAGCATCAGGCCGATGTAGGGGATGGCCTCCCGGAAAAACGGCCAGAACGGCACCTGCAAAATGCCGCCGAGGTCGCCGTTTTTGGGCACGAACTTATCGACCAGCTTGCGGAAAATGTAGGGGTCGAGCAGCGAGAATACCTGGTTGACGGTGGCCAGCACCAGGGCCAGCACCAGCAGGCCCCAGTAGTTGCGCAGGTAGCTATAAAGGATTTTCATGAAGCAAAGTAAAGGCCCGAACTATTGGCACGCCGGGGTTGCAACTCCGGCGCACGCCAATGGTTCGGGCCGGGCCGGCGCCTTGGGCGGAGCCAGCGGCTACGTGCTACACCAGCACGCGGGCAGGGCGGCGCAAGAGCAGTATCGCGATGAGGGCCAGGAGTAGCGCCCCGGCGAAGGTGCCGCCCGCCAGGCCGCCGGGAATTTTGGTGGCGTGCATCAGCAGCGCGCCCACCATGATGATGGCCAGGCCAATGGCCGCCAACCGCACCGTGCGCGGAACGAGCAGGCAAATGCCGCCCAGCAGCTCGGCCGCGCCCACCACGGTGCCCAGCACTGCCGGCAACCCCAGGCCCTCAAACATCTTCACGGTGCCGTCGAGGTTGCTAAGCTTGTCGAAGCCGGCTTTAATGAAAAGAAGGGCCAGGATGACTTGCAGAATCCAGGCGATGATGTTGCGTATGGAAGGGCTCATTGATGAAGGGGGTGAAAACAGCGAAAGAAAAAAAGCCAGGCCGGGGCGTGCGGCCCGAGATGTGGGGACAAGGTCGTGCTATCTGGGCAACTATGCGTGTGGGGCGCACGGCAAGGCGCGCAAGGGGCGGCCGGTGGCGCGGCGGTTCGGCCCCGGCTGCATTTCTAGCTGTTTTTGAAAGTCCGCCGCTGTATTTCCCAGGTGGTTTTGTGGCGCCACTTTGGCAAGTTGTCAACTGTAGCTTGAAGCGGCTTTCGGTGCAGGTGTTTCCACCGCAGCGGGCCGAAAGCTAACGGCTCATTCCTTGTGAATCCATTTCCGGCCGACGCCCCGGCCGATGGGCCCGCCCCGGTGGTGGTGCCGCTCGAAGACCAGGGGCACAATGGCGCTGCCTCGCCGGCCCAAATCCGCATGGTCAAGGATGCCCGCGAGCGTGGGGTGTGCGTCAGCTGCTCGGGCATGGGTTCCGACGGCACTATTGGCCTGAAAATGGTGATGGAAAACGTTGGCATGGTGATGGTGCAGACCCCCGCGCTGGCCGAGTACGACGCAAGGCCGCGCGCGGCGCTGGCCACCGAATTCGTAGACTGCATGCTGCCCGCCGAGCAGCTGGAGTACGCGAACAAGCCGCTGCTGGTGCGGCTCCGCCGAATTCTCTACTGAAAACCTGGCCACCCGCTAAAACCCCCTCACCATGCCCCCGGCGCTGGTGCGGGCCCGCGCCGCTCTGGATAGGGCCGTACACCTGTGCTAGCGGCCGGCCACCTTCGCCACTGAGCTGGCGCGGTTAGAGTTTTTTTCGCCGTTTGCCGTCGCTTGCAGGTCTTTTGGCTACCATTTGTCGCTAAGGTTCGTAAAAAGCCCAAAACCTGGCCGCCGCCGCCGGGTTTTAATGGCTTTATCATTAATGCTACGCCCTTGGATACCTACACTCTTACCTATCGGCCCGACCTTGATATTGTGTTTTTACGCTGGCTGACTCCCGAAACGCTGCCTCAGGCGCAAGCTTCCTACCAGGCTGCCCTGGTGCTGGCGCTGGCCCACCGCTGCGGCAACTGGCTGCTCGACTCGCGCCGCTGCGGGCCCATCGACCCCGTCGAAACCGCCTGGCTTACCAACACGTTTTTTCCGGCGGCCGTGGCGCAGCTGGCCCCGCGCCCGCTCCGAATGGCGGTGTTCAGCTCCTTGCCACGCCTCGAGCAAATGCGTATCGATGCCGCTGTGGCCTCGGGTGTGCAGGCCGCCCTGGCCGCCACCCAGCCCTACGAGGCAGCCATTTTTATTGCCGAGGCCGAAGCCGTAGCCTGGCTGCAACCAAACTAGGCCAACTCAGCCCCGCCAAGGCTCAAAACCGCTCCCGCCCGCCCCGCTCGCACCCCACGTTGGCCCCGATTCTTCCTGAAAAGGCCCCAAATCCTGGGTCCGACCCAGGATTTTGACCCAATCTGGCCCAACTTTTTACTATCACGGCTCCAATTTGAGCCAAAGAGGCTCCAATTCTTAGGTCCGACCCAGGAATTGGAGCCTCTTTGGCTCAAATTAGACCCAAAAAGGCCCGGCCGCGAAGGTTTTTTCCTCGGGACCGGGCCTTGCGGGAGAAAGGTGATGCGCGTTACGTTGCGACTCACCTTTTAGCCTCAGCCTTGATATGTTCTAGCTCGCCGCTCACAAACCCCATTGCCCAGCCCCTTCCCCTGCGGGGGAAGGGGAGCTAGGTTTTAGCTATAGAAGATTAAACATCAGAATATTAAGTACCGTAACTAGTCCCCCTTCCCTCGGAGGGGAAGGGGCTAGGGGACGGGGTGCACGCCCGGCAAGCTACAACGTATCAACGCTGGGGCCAGGGGAAAGAAGCTACGTCCCCTTATATCCTCCGTCTGCTTATTCCTTGGCCGCCTTGAGCGCCTTGCGGGCGGCGCTGGCACCGCTGGAAAAGCGCTGGCTCAGGTCGTCGTAGGCAGCCTGAGCGCCGGGCTGCCGGTTTTTGGCCATGAACTTGATGTTGTTGTACACGGTGAGGGCGTTGCCGTAGGCTTCGGAGCCGGCCACCATCACGGTGCTGTCGGTGTCGAGAGCCAGCTGCTCGAACTGCTGGCGCAGGGGCGTGAGGGCCGCCACGCCGGCCACGTCCTGCTTCAGCTCGGCCAGATCCACGAAGGAGGGCACAAAAGCAGGGTTGGACGTCGCGTAATCGGTGGCTTTGGTTACGAAGGCCACCGTCTTGTCGGCCATGCGCAGCATGGTGCGGCGCTCGTCGGGAGTGAGGGAGATGAGATAGGGCGCCAGCGCGACCTTAATGGCGTCGAGGTGCTGCTGAACGTCGGCCAGTACGGAGGCGGGCACATCGGTGTGGAACTCGTTGGGCATAAAGTAGAACGTAAGCAAAAAAGATGAGGTAAACGGCGCCACTCGGCGGGCGGAAGGTAGCGTTTTTTTGCGCCTCCGCGTTCCCGGTGCTGTCCATTTACTAAGCTCCTGCCATCCTGCTTTATGTTGCCGCCCAATAATCTTTCGCCCGATGCTGCCAGCTTGCCGCCGCCCAACCCGCAGGCCGCCCTGCTGAGCCGGCGCGCCCGCGCCCACGAGCGCCGTCGCCTGGCCACGGCAGTGGCGCCCCCACTCTTGCCCGCCGAGGCCCAATAGCTGGTGCAAAACCTGCAAGTGCACCAGCTTGAGCTGGCAATGCCGCAGGCCGGTTTGCCGGGCGCTGGCCAGGGTGTGCATCTGCTACCCAAAGCCGCTGTACGAGGTTAGCAAAATTGCTTGTGGTTTGTTGGGCACGATGTAGACCACAGTGGCTGGGGTTTAGGCGAGGTTAAAAAACATTTGAAAACCGAAGCCTGCGGCCACAGCCGACCGGCTGGCTAGTACTCAGGCACCCAACTACGACGCAAACTGGTTGCCGTCAATGGTCGTGAAGTCGGGGTTGGGGCCTGGTGCGGTGGTGCGGCCGGGAATCTGAGGCAGCACCGCGCTCAAAAACGTGCCGTTGCTTTTCACAAACGCCGCGAACAGCTCGATGGGAATGTTGCCCCAGCCGGCGCGGTGGCTGTGCTAAAGCCCATTAGCGGAATCTCAATCTCGAACCCCGAAGTGCTGGTATTGGCCGTGAGGCTGGCTTAGTCGCGGTAGGCGAAGCGGGTACCTGTCAGGTCCAGGCTACCGGGCGCGGTGAGGACCGTGCCCATCTTATCAATGAGTCCAATGTCGGTGTCGGTGCCGGGCGCAACGGCTGTGCCAGCCACATACAATACTCGGCTGATGTAGGCCTTGTTGGGCCCCGGCTTCACTACCACGCAAAAGCCGTAGGCGGCCTGCATGTCGAGCACAGGCCGGTGCTGCAGCGGCAAGTTGGCGTCGCTGCCGCTCAGCGGTGCCCCGGCCGGAGCACCTGCCGGGCCGGGCGTGTTGAGGTAAATAACGTACGCGCGGTACGCTCCCGCCGTGGCCGACTTAGCCGAGTCTGCCAGCATGCTGTTGAGCGTGCTGGCGGTGTAGCCCACGTACAGGGTTTTTAGGCCCGGATTGGGGTCGAAGTGGTTGCCAGTGTAGGTTGCCACCGGTTAGTACGTGCCCAGGGTGGCCCCGATTTCGGAGCGGCTGGCCTGGCCATCTACAATGAACCAGGCGCGGCTAGTGAGCGGCGCAGTCGCCAGCCGTTCTAGTGCCACAAGGCTGTAAAATGCTTTTATACGAATCAAAAATAAACGAGTGAGGAAGCAAACAGACCCAATAAGGCTCCAAAGCGGGCCATTACAGCTGCACGAACTTACGTACTGCGACGTGCGGGCCGTGGCTGATTTTCAGGAGGTAGGTACCCGGCGCCAGCCCCGGCGCGGCGCACGGCAGGGTGTGCGTGCCCCGGCCCAGGCGCGGCGGCGCGGCCAGGGTGCGCACCCGCTGCCCGGTGAGGCTGAACAGCGCCAGCTCCACGGGGGCCTCGTGCGCCAGGCTGAGCGTTAGGGTGCGGGGGCCGGCGCTGGGGTTGGGGAAAACGTCGGCCGTGAAGCCGGGCGCGGCCGGCCGGCCGGCCGTCACGGCGGTAGCCGTAAACTCCACGTCGTCGATGCTGGCCCGCTCCCCGGCGGCGGCAACGGAGCGCAGGCCAATTTCGCACTGCCCGTTTGCGACCACGATGCCCGGCACCTGCACCCGCACCCAGTTGGCGGCCACGGGCAGCGTGGCCGCCAGCTCGGCCCCACCAAAACCGGTGGCGTAGAGCTGGCTTTGGGTGCCCGTGCTTTGCGCCCAGGCCCGCAGCGTGTAGGTGCCGTTGGGCACGTTGGCGAGCAGCTGGAACGTGCGCACCTGGTAGGCCGTGGCCTGCTGGTGCACCAGCTGGTAAGGCGTGGTGTAGCCGTAGAAATCCGTGAAATCCGCATCGGCATCGCCGGTCGGGGACGTGGTGGCCCAGCCCAGCGGGGTTTGGGTAGCGCCGGTGTCCTCGAAGCTGGGGTTGGCGACGAGGCCAGTGGTGGGCGGGGTGTCCAGAAAGGCATCAATGGCCACGGTAGGGCGGCCGGTGGTGTTCCACATACTCAGGCCGTAGCTCATCCAATTGTAGGCCTGCGGCTCCCAATAGAGCACGCCCAGGCCCTTGTTGCCCGGCACTGCGCGCACTTTGGCCATGAGGTCGAGCAGCATTTGCTGGGTGGGAATGGGGGCGTTGGCGGGCATGCCGGTTTCCACCACCATCACTTCCTTGCCGGGGTAGCGGGCCACCAGGTCGTTCATGTTGGCCAGGCACTGCGCCGTGAGGGTGGGCCAGTTGGTCACCGTGGGGTACAGCGACAGGCCGATAACATCAAACCGCCCCCCGTTCTGCGTGAGGGCGTCGACCATGTAGCGCGAACGCGCGTTGTCGAAGCCGTTGTCGACGTGCACGATGACTTTGGTGGTTGGGTTCACGGCTTTCACGGCCGCGTAGCCCTGGTCCACCAGCTCGGCAAAGTTGTGGGCGTTGGTGCTGATGCGGCCATCGGGCCAGAGCAGGCCATCGGGCGTCTCGTTGCCCACCTGCACCCATTCGGGCACCACGTTGTTGCTTTTGAGGCTGCTCAGCACGTCAACGGTGTGGTCGTAAACGGCGGTTTTGAGCTGCGGGAAGGTGAAATTCTGCCAGGCCACGGGCTTATTCTGCCGGCCGGGGTCGGCAAACTCGTCGCTGTAATGAAAGTCAATCATCACCCGAAAGCCCAGATTACGCGCCCGAATGGCTTTGGCGATGACGTCGTTTTTGCCGTTCCAGCCGCCGGCCGGATTCACCCACACCCGCAGCCGGATGGTGTTCAGGTCGTAGTCGCGCAGCAGCTGAAACAGGTCCTGCTCGGTGCCGGCCGGGTTGTAGAACCGGTAGTTGGCCTGCTCCATTTGGGTTACCCAGCTCACGTCGGCGCCCTTGGCAAACGGGGCCGGCGTCTGGGCCTGCGCCCGCTTGGCCAGCCCGAGCAGCAAGCCCAGGAGCAGGGCAAATAGTAGAAGGTGCTTCATCGGGCTTCTTCACTGAGTAAAGACCCTTTGAACCGGGTCGGGAATGAAAAAAATAATTGCGCCCACCAAATTTGCTGCGCAAACGATGGTGTAAAGTCAGGAAAAATGCGGCCCGCCACGGCCACGCTTGGGTTAGCGGATGTCAATTTTCAGGGCCGCGTCGGCCAGCCCTTCGGCCGTGGCCGTGAGCTGCACGGTTTCTTTGGCGAGGCCGGTTTTCAGCAGCACCGTGGCAATGCCGGCTTCGGCCCGCCCGGGGTTGTTGCCGATAATTTCGCCGCCGCCTTTGAGCGCGAAACGGATTGCGTTGGTGGCCTCGGGCAGTACCGTGCCGTTGGCATCTACCACGTCGGCGTACACCAGCAGCACGTCCTGCGGGCCCGCGTCGCGGCCGCTGCGGTCGTAGCGCAGCTGCAGGTGGTGGGCCGCGCCGGGCGTGCGCCGCTCAGCAGTAGCCGCCGCCTTGCCGCCCCGGTAGGCCACGGCCCGCAGGGTGCCGGGTACAAAGGCCGGCACCGCAAACGTGAACGGGGCGTGGGCTAGCCGGTCGGCCGCCGGGCCAGTGTCGGGCCGCTGCCGGGCCACGACTTGGCCGTTGAGCAGCAGCTCTACTTCGTCGCAGTTGCTGTACACTACCACCCGTTTGGCTGAAGTGGGCTGCCAAAAGCTGGCGATGTACACCATGGGCTGGCCGAAGCCGTTGCGGCCGGCCACCGGGCCGCTCTGGCTCTGGTAGAAGTAGTAGGCAAACTTGGGCAGCCGGAAAATATCGGACACGCCCGACGACTCAATGTCCGGCGCGTAGCCGCGCTTGTAGTCGAACATCAGCCAGTTGGCATCGCCCACGGCCGGCCCGCGGAAGTTGTCGTTGTGGGCCTCCTGGAAGTTGAGCGCCTGCTGGGTCAGCGCCCGTTCGCCCTGCCCGCGCAGCTGCCGCGAGGTGCGCTCCGATTCCTTCAGGCCCGCAAAGCTGGTTTGGTTGAAGCCGGCGTTGTGAGCGTAGTATTCCCAGTCCCCGTATTCGCAGATTAACAGTGGTTTGTCTTTGGCGTACTTGTTGAAATAATTGGGTGCCCGCAGGTGTTGGCGGGCCGGAATAAAGACGTCGTAGGCGTAGTCGAGCCAGCCGCAGCTGTACACGCCTTCGGCAAAGGGCAGCTCCTCGTGCACGGCCCGGTGCGCCGCTTCCATAAAGGGCTTGGCCATGTCCGACTCATTCAGAGCGGCTTCCCACAGCACGATGCTGGGGTGGTTGCGGTCGCGCCGCACCATGTCGCGGATGTCCTGCAAACTGTTCTGCTGAAACTCGGCGTTGCCAAAAAACTGCCAGCCCGGCGCGGAATCCATCACCAGAATTCCCAGCTCATCGCAGGCCTGCAAAAACGCCTCGGAAGGGGGGTAGTGCGAGCAGCGCACGAAGTTGAAGCCCGCGTCCTTGATTTTCCAGGCGTCGCGGTACTGGGCATTGTCCGAAATGGCGTAGCCCAAGTAGGGGTATTCCTGGTGGCGATTGGTGCCGCGCAGGCGCAGCGGCTGGCCGTTGAGGGTGAACGACTCCGCAGCGAAACCGATGCTGCGCACGCCGGTGCTGGTTTCCTGGCGGTCGATGACTTTGCCGTCGCGCAGCACCTCCACCACGGCGCGGTAGCGGTAGGGCTGGTCGGGCGACCACAGCTGCGGCCGTGCAATAGCGAGCTGCTGCTTTATCTGGGCAAAAGCGCCCGGCGCAATACTGGTAGCCACGCTGGTGGCGCGGGCCACTTCCCGGCCCTTTTCATCGAGCAATACCGTGCGCAGCTGGGCGGTTTGGGCCTGGGTGGCGTCGTTCTGCACGTCGGTTTGCAGGTGTAGGGTGGCGCTTTGGGCGCTCACGTTTTCGTAGTGCAGCAGCAGGCCGCCGCCCGCCACGCGGTTGGCCTGCACGGCGTCGGCAATGTGCAGCGGGTCGGAAAGAATGAGGCGGGCCGGCCGGTACAGGCCTCCGTAAAAATTAAAATCCAGCCCTTTGAGTGGCTTGCCGGGCGGCACCACGGGACTGTCCCGGTTGTCGAGGCGCACCAGCAGGGTGTTTTCCGCGCCGGGCTTCACCTGCCGCGATATATCGACAGTGAAAGGCAGGTAGCCGCCCACGTGCCGCTGCAGCCGCTGGCCGTTCAGGTACACGTCGGCCGTGTGCATGGCCGCGCCAAACGCTATGGCCACGCGCCCGCCTGGCCCGGCCGTCGGCACCCTGAAAAACTTCCGGTAGAAGCTGATGCCCTGCCACTGCGGCTGGTCGGGGGCCACGGGCTCGATGCGCGGCGTGTGCGGCAACGAAACCGGCGCCCATTGCGCGGCGCTGCCGGCCTGGTTGAAATAGCTGGCAACGATGGTCGTGTCCACATCCTTCACAAACTGCCAGTCCTGGTTGAAATCCGCCACGGCGGGCGCCACCCGCGTTTGGGCCGTCGAGTTCACCGGGCCGTTGCACTGGCTCAGTCCCGCCAGCAGCAGCAGACCACTGAGGCAGCGGGCAGAATTACAGGATAGGAAAGGCAAAGGCATACGGTCTGGTTGTTATCGGGGATGGAAACGGACTGGTACGGGGCGAGGCAAACCCATGAGCCGAAGCGCGGTGTTTTGGCCCTGGATTTATTGCAGAAAAACCGACTCAATATCTACGCTCGTCGGGCTGCCGGCAACGGCCGTCGCCTCCCACATTACCTGCAGCACTTCGGCCTCCGCGAGCTTCAAAGGAACCCGGCTGCCCGACTCGTATTGCAGGGGCAAAAAGCTGGGGTAGGGCCGGGGCACCAGCAGCAGCGCGTCGGGCTGGAAGGCGCTGAGGGGAATGCGAATGTCCTGCAAATCAGTGCTCAGCGGCAGCGACGCGGAGTAGGCCACGGCGTCTCGGGTCATCAGCGTCACCTTGGCCTGGGCGCCGGGCTGGCTGCTGCGGGCCCGCACCACTACGGCCGTAAAGCCAGCCATATCGGACTGGCGACTGGCCAGCCGGTCGCCGAAGTAGGCGCGCAGGGTGGCGGCGGGGCCGGGGGCCGGGCTTTGGCCGTTGCGGGGCGGGCCCTGCACCAGGCGCAGCGCCAGGGTGCCGCTGGGCATCGTTACGTAATCCGTCCAGGCCGTCGGGGAGATGCCCCGCGCTTCGATGCGCTCTTGGTCGAGGTGGGCCCGGAACAAGGGCAGCGGCGTGCCGGCCGCCACGATGGGCACGGCAAAATGCTCGGCGTGGGCGTAGTCCCAGTCGCGGGGCTCGCCGCCGAAGCCGCCGGGAAACGTGAGCGACTGGCCGCCCTTGCGCAGCACCAGCCAATAGCGCAGCTCGCCGGGGTAAAGCAGCTCGGCGGGCACGGTGGCCGCTACCGTGGCGTAGGTAGTGGTGCTCATGGGCAGGGTGCGGGTGCGGCCATAGTAGTGCTGGGCCACCAGAAACACGCTGTCGCCGGGAGCGAGGCCGGTGAGGGTGGCCGCAATGCGCAACGGCTGGCCCGCCACGGCCTGGGCCGGCGGCGTGTGCCGCACCTGCGGGCCCAGTGCCGTAGGCGCCGGGACCACAAATTCGCCCAGCCGGATGTGGCGGTAAGCCGACTGCCCGGTGAAGGCCGCCGTCGATTTGCCCGCGGCGGCCAGCAGGTACACGCCGGGCCGCACGGTGGTGCGCGCCTCGGTGGCCTGCGCCTGCGCGGTGTTGCCCGCATTCAGCCCTTTAATGGAAAAGCCGGGGCCCAGGTCATTCAGCGAAACCCGCAGCGGCTGCTCATTCCACAAAATCTGGGTTACGGGCTTGCTCGGCGATGCCTTTTCGAACGGGTCGCGGATGGGCACGGCGTCGGGCATCACCTCCAGGCGCCACACGCCGGGCGCGAGCTTGTCCAGAAAATACGCGCCGGTGCCGCCGTAGTTCACCACCGAGGACGAGCCCACGCCGGCCAGGCGCTGCAGTTTAGCCGGCTGCTTCGGGGCCGTGGTGGTCGAGGCGGTGTAGTAGAATTCCTCCGGCGAGTTCAGCTCGCTCAGCTGCTGCCGGTAGCTGACGCGGAAATTGCCAAACACCGAGTCCTGCGGGTAGCGGCCGAACGACTGCCCGCGCTTCACAGCGCGGAAAACCTGGCCGGCAATGAGCAGGCTGATGGCCTTGGCCGGCGTGTAGGCCAGGTTAAGGTAGTGGGTCTGGTACTCGGTGTTGGTGGCGGCCATGGCCAGCGGGTCGTAGGCAAACTGCGTGGCCCACTGAAACCCCGCCTCGCGGAAGCTGCGCGCCATAAACGGGTACATTATTGGTTGGATAATGTCGGCCGACTCAAACTCATACACCATTTTTGCCCGCGTCGTGAAGCGTGGGTCCTGGCGGTAGGGAATGGGGTACTGGTCCACGTAGGGCAGGAAATTACCCTGTAGCGTGTGCCCGCTCACCAGCCCCTGCGGGTACCACTGGTAGGTGAGGCCGTCGACCTTGGCGTTGAGCACGGCCTCGTACACATCGGGGTTTTCCGACACGTTATAAAACACTGGCTTGCGGCAGCCCGTGGCCCGAATGGCCGCCGCCATGCGGTCGGCAAAAGCGGTAATGGGGGCTTCGGACCGGCCGTACCTGGGCTCGTTGCACACCTCGTAGGCAATGATGTCCGGGTCTTCGCGGTTGAGCTGCTTGGTGTAGGGGTTGCGGTGGTTGAGGAACTGCGTGAGGTAGCGCTCCTGGGCCGCAATGGCGCGCGGGTTGGTATAGGCCTGGGTTTTGGAATAGATGCTGGAAAAGCCGGTGCCGCTGTCCTGCTCCGGGTAGCCGTTGTTCCAGTAGGCAATGGGCGTGAGGATGATTTTGATGCCGCGCTGTTTGAGCTCGTTCACTAGGAAATCCAGCAGCTTCAGGTGCTCGTTTTCCTGCAGGTTGCCTATGGTATCCGTGATTTCAACGTCCCAGACGTGCACCCGAAACGCGTCGATGCCCAGGCGTGAGAGATGGTACACGTCCTGTCGGATGGCTTGCTCATGGTCTACGCCCAGGCGTTGGTGGGCGCGGTAGGCATGGGCAAACGGGGTGGTGTAGTTCACCCCAAACAGGGCCACTTCCTGCTTGCCCCACTGCCAGCGCAACACCCCTTTCTTATCCACGAATACGTCCCCGCTCGGCTCCTTGCGCACAGACTGAGCCACGGCCGGCGTGAACACAATCGAATGATATAAAAGAGCAAGAAGCAGCAAAGATTTACAGCGAGTGAGCATAAGCAAGGCAAGAAGACGCCACCGACCAGCAACGTAGGCGACAGCGAATGTTTGGGGTAGGGGCAAAGCGGAAATGGCAGTTAGTAAGGGAGAAATGAATCGAAGAACCAGGGTTTTGTAATTTGACGAGTAGACTCAGCATGGAAGCGGTGGCCAAATTCACCCCTGTGAATAGGCTGCAACTTCACTTTGTGACCAGCCGAACGGCAAAGTAAAATTCAATGCCTCGAAAGTAAGGCAGGTAAATTAAATGGCAAACGTTTGCACAACTCTTGAAGTTAGTCACTACTTTTCCGGTGTCAACTGGAGTAGGCTGGTATTTCGAATCCAGTCTTCTCCCCTCTTTTAGGGGCTCTTCCCGCCTTATTCCTGTCCAAATCAGCACTTCCGCCCATGTCCGCCTCCCTTTTGCACGCCGTTCAGTCCGATTTCCTGCTGCGCTTTGGCTACGAGCCCCTGCTGGTGCGGGCGCCCGGCCGCGTGAACCTGATTGGGGAGCACACCGACTACAACGGTGGTTTTGTGCTGCCGGCCGCCGTCGATAAGGAAATGCTGTTTGCGGTGGGCCTGAACGGCGGCACAGCAATTCGACTCGTCGCCTACGACCTGAACGAGGCGTTTGAGTTGGCCAGTCCGGCCGAAGTGTGCCCCAGCGCCGCGCATTGGGCTAATTACCTGCTGGGAGTGGTGGCCCAGCTGCAACAGCGGGGCATCGTAATTCAGGGGTTTGACTGCGTGTTTGGCGGCAACGTGCCGCTGGGCTCGGGCATGTCGTCGTCGGCCGCGCTGGAATGCGGGCTCGCCTTCGCCCTCAACCACCTGCTGGGCGCGGGCCTCGATAAAATGGCGTTGGCCCAGGCCGCCCAAAAAGCCGAACACACCTACGCCGGCGTCCATTGCGGCATCATGGACCAGTTTGCCAGCCTGTTTGGGCGTACGGGCCAGGTGGTGCGCCTCGACTGCCGCACCCTCGACTACGAATACTTCCCCTTCGACACCACGGCCAGCCGCATTGTGCTCTGCAACTCGGGCGTGAAGCACAGCCTGGCCAGCTCCGAATATAACACCCGCCGCCAGGAGTGCGAGCGCGGCGTAGCGGTATTGCGGCAGTATTTCCCCGCCGTGCAAAGCCTGCGCGATGCCACCTTGGCGCAGCTCGAAGCCCACCACGCCGAGCTGGGCGATGTGGTGTTCCGCCGCTGCGCGTATATAGTGAGGGAAAATGGGCGTGTGGAAGCCGCCTGCCGCCACCTCGAAGCCGGCAACCTGGCCGCTTTTGGCCAAGAGATGTACGCCTCGCACGCCGGCCTGCGCGACGACTACGAAGTGAGCTGCGCCGAGCTCGACGCCTTGGTGGAAGCTGCCCGGGCCGTCCCCGGTGTGTTCGGCGCCCGCATGATGGGGGGCGGCTTCGGCGGCTGCACCATCAATCTGGTGGCGCCGGCGCGGGTGGAGGAATTCATTGCCAGCGTGAGCGCGGCGTATAAAGCGAAGTTCGGGCTGGCACTTGAAACCTACCAGACCACCATCGTGGACGGCGTGGGGCTGGTTGGGAGTAAGCAGTTAATCGTTAACAGTTAATAGAAACAGGACCTACGCGCCAGCCGCTAGCGCGCGTCTCTGAGGCGTGGCTTCCTGGCTTGGCTTTTCCGAACGCCACCGTTCGCACCGTCTGGTCGCGTCAACCCCGCGCGCCAGCGCCTGGCTGCGTAAGAGTCCTGTAGAAAACAAACTGCTGCTTCAGTACCCTTACTTCGCTGTCATTACTGCCGCTTGCCTTCAACTGCTCACTGATAACTGAATTCTCATGGCTTCCTTCGATTCTACTGAACACCCGCACCGTCGTTTCAATCCGCTTTCGGGCGAATGGGTGCTGGTATCGCCACATCGGTCTAAGCGCCCCTGGCAGGGCCAGGAGGAAGAAACCGAGCAGGACAACCGCCCCGCCTACGACCCTGCCTGCTACCTCTGCCCCGGCAACACCCGCGTGGGCGGCGAGGTGAACCCCGCGTACGAGTCCACATTCGTGTTCAACAACGACTTTGGGGCGCTGCAAGCCGATGTGCCCACCGGGGGCATCAACGAGGGCGGGCTGCTGCGGGCCGAGGCGGAATCGGGCATCTGCCGCGTCATCTGCTTCTCGCCGCAGCACGACCTGACCCTGCCCCAGATGACGGTGCCGGCCATTCGCAAGGTGGTGGATTTGTGGGCGGCAGAATATCAGGCCCTCGGCGCCCGTCCCGATATCAACTACGTGCAGATTTTTGAGAACAAAGGCCCGATGATGGGCTGCTCGAACCCGCACCCGCACGGCCAGATTTGGGCCCAGCGCACCGTGCCCGGCGAGCCCGCCAAGGAAGGCGGGCAGCAGCTGGCCTACTTCCAGGAGCACGGCCGCACGCTGCTGACCGACTACCTGGCCCTGGAGCTGGAGAAAAAAGAGCGGGTGGTGCTCGAAAACGAGTATTTTGTGGTGCTCGTGCCCTTCTGGGCCGTGTGGCCCTTCGAAACGCTGCTGGTATCGCGCCGCCCGGTGCAGGACCTTACCCAACTCACCGACGACGAGCGTGACGCCCTGGCCGATGCCCTCCGCCGCCTCACCATTCGCTACGACAACCTGTTCAACATCTCCTTTCCGTACTCTTCGGGCCTGCACCAGCGCCCCACCGACGGCCAGGCGCACCCTGAGTGGCACTTGCATATGCACTTCTACCCGCCGCTGCTGCGCTCGGCCACGGTGCGCAAGTTCATGGTGGGTTACGAGCTGCTGGGCGACCCGCAACGCGACATCACGCCCGAGTTCAGCGCCGGCCGTCTGCGCGAAGTGTCGGAAACGCACTACAAGGAAGCCGAGTAAACAAAAACCTCACTCCTTTTTTAAGGAGGGGACATTTTCACGCAGTGAAAATTGGGGTGGTTGCGTCCGTTGAATAACGTCTGAATGGTCGGGCAGCAAGGTTTTCAGTAGTTACCCAACGGCCGCAACCACTCCCGTTTGAGCCGTTGGCTCAAACATCCCCTCCTTAAAAAAGGAGGGGAGTTTGCCGGCCGGTACTTTTGCGGCTCCAACCCGTCCTTTCATCCCCAACGCCTTGGCTGCAAAACGCGCTTCTATTTCGGACATTGCCAGGGAGTTGAACCTAGCCGTTTCTACGGTTTCGCGGGCATTGAGCAGCCATTCCCGCATCAGCGAAGCCACGCGCAAGCGGGTGTGGAAGCTGGCCGAGGAGCTTAACTACCAGCCCAACCACTTGGCGGCGGCCCTGCGCAAGGGCCGTAGCAACACGCTGGGCGTGATTGTGCCGCACATCGACGGCCACTTTTTTGCGCTGGTGATAAAAGGGGTGGAAGCCGTGGCCAACCGGGCGGGCTACAACGTGATGCTCTGCCAGTCGAACGAAGACTACGTGCACGAGCAGAAGAACATCGAAACGCTCATCAACGCTCAGGTCGATGGTATTCTGGTGTCGTTGGCCCGCACCACGCGCGACTTTGGGCACTTTGAGAAAGTACGCGCACGCGGGACTCCGCTGGTTTTTTTCGACCGTATTCTGGATGGCGTCGATGTGAGTGCCGTGGTACTGGACGATTACCAGGGCGGCTACCAGTCGGTGAAGCACCTGCTGGACCAGGGCTGTCGGCGCATCGCCCATTTTGGCGGGCCGCAGCACCTCAATATCTACAAAAACCGCTACGCCGGCTACTGCCAGGCGCTGCACGACCACGAGATTCCCTTCGAAAAGGAGCTGGTGGTATTCGGCGATATGACGCTGGAAGACGGCATGCGGGGCATGAGCCAGCTGCTGGAGCTGCCCCAGCGCCCGGACGCGGTGTTTTCGGCCAGCGACTTTTCGGCCGTGGGGGCCCTGCAGGTGCTCAAGCAGCACCGGCTGCGCATTCCCCAGGATATCGCGCTGGTCGGCTTCAGCAACGAAACCTTCGCTTCCCTCACCGAGCCCATGCTCACTTCCGTAGACCAGCACTGCGAGGAAATGGGCGGCGCCGCCGTGCGCCTGCTCCTGGAAATGGTGCAGGAGCGCAGCACCCCGCCCACGCCCCGCAAAGTCGTGCTGCAGCCGCGGCTGATAGTCCGGGAGTCGTCGCGCCGGGGAGCAGGCGAACCGGTGGCACCGCCCGTACCAACCCTAACCCCCAGCCGCTGAGCTAATACCCGCCCCGTGAGAGAGTACCTGCTATTCGTCGATACCGAAACGTCGGGCATTCCGCAGGACTGGGCCAAGCCGTATTCCAGCCGCGAAAACTGGCCGCACATCGCGCAGCTGGCCTGGGTGGTTTATACCAAAGACGGGCAGGAAGTGAAGGCCGAAAACCACTACATCCAGCCCAGCGATTACGACATCAATCCCGCTTCGGGCAGCGTGCACGGGCTCACACTTGGTTTTTTGCGGCAGCACGGCAAGCCCCGCCACGCCGTGATGCAGCGCCTGCACCGCGACTTGCTGCAATACCACCCGCTGGTGGTGGCGCATTTTATGCAGCTCGATTTCCACATGGTGGGCGTGGGGTTTTACCGCGCCGGCCTGCAAAACCCTTTGGAACACTTGCCGCTGTTCTGCACCATGCGCGCCACCGGGCCGCTGGTGCGCCATTCCAACCAAAGCTTCCTGCGCCTGACCGAGCTGTACCAGCGCCTTTTTCACGAGCCCCAGCCCCAGGAGCACGACGCCCTGGCCGATGCCTACGCCACTGCCCGCTGCTTTTTCGAGCTGCGCCGTCAGGGCACCATCACCCCCGAAACCGTGGCCCTGCAAGGACCTGTGGGACTGCAAAACACCAGTGGTTCTAAGTTGCGTAAACGACGAATCAAGGTGGGGGTGGGGGCGTGGCTGCTCATCACTGGCTTAGCGTTGGTTTTGCTGGCTTTTTTCTTGATTGGATGAAGGGAAAGCAGAAAAAAACCACAAACTAGTCCGTCATGCTGAGCATGACGGGCTTTGACAATTATAAATCCCATGTCCGAAAAACTCGATTTCCTCCGCACCGTGAAGCCCTTCGACCGGCTGCCCGAAGACGTGCTGGCCGAAGTAGCCGAGGGCCTGCAGGAAGTGCATCACCCCCGTGAGCACATCATTTACCACCAGGATACCACCAAGCTGCGCGGCCTCGACATCATTGTGGAGGGTGAATACGAGACTTTTTTCTACGACAGCCAGCAGCACCGCCGCGTGGTGGAGCACAGCCGCCGGGGCGACTGCTACGGCGGGATTTCGTTGCTGCTGAACAAGAAAAAGTCCCTCCGTACGGTGCTGGCCCGGCGCGATACCCGCGTGTATTTCCTGCACCGCCGCGATTTTCTGGCCCTGTGCCAGGGCTACGAAAGCTTCTTTCACTTCTTCACGGCGCGCTACGGGCAGCGCATGCTGAACGAGGAATACGCCCACTTTGTGCGGCCCGCCACCGGCGCCGGCTCCAGCTATTTGGCGTCGGACCAGTTGTTTTCGCGGCGCCTCGAAACCCTTGAGATGCGGCCCGTGGTGCTGTGCGCGGCCTACACGCCCATTCACGAAGTAGCCCGGCGCATGGCCGCCGCCCGCACCAGCTGCTACTTCATCACCAATGCCGACGAAAACGGCCACATCATCGGCTACGTCACCGACATCACGCTGCGCGACAAGGTAGTGGCCGGCCTGGTGGATGCCCGGCTGCCGGTCGAAACCATCGTGGACGCGCCGGTGGTCAGCATCAGCTCGCGGGCCTTTGTGTACGAGGCCATTCTGCTGATGTTCAGAACTAAAACCCGCTATTTGCTCGTGGAAACCGACGGCGAGTACGTGGGCATGCTAAGCCGCAACAAGCTGCTGACCGACGACCAGGCGCAGTCGCCGTTCATCTTCATCCAATCCGTGAAGCAGGCCCAGGCCGTGCCCGAGCTGAAGCGCCGCTGGGAACAGGTGCCGGAAATGGTGTACCAGCTGCTAAACCGCGGCGTGAAGCCCGAAATCGTGAACCAGGTCATCACCACCGTGTCCGATACCATTGCCCTGCGCGTGATTGAGGACACGATAGGCGAGCTGGGCCCGCCGCCGGCCAAGTTCGTGTACATGGTGCTGGGCAGCGAGGGCCGCAAGGAGCAAACCCTGCTCACGGACCAGGACAACGCCATTATTTACGAAGACAAGGCCAACGAGCAGCGCGAGCTGGTGCGCGCCTACTTCCTGCGCTTCGCAGAAATCGTGTCGGACCGCCTCCACGAAATTGGGTTCAGCTACTGCGAGGGCGGCTTCATGGCCAAAAACCCGAAATGGACGCACTCGCTCTCGCACTGGAAGCGCAACTACGTGCAGTGGATGACCGATTCGAACCCCGAAACCGGCATGCAGTTCGCCGCGTCCTTCGACTGCCGCTACCTCTACGGTGACCCCACCATCATGGACGAGCTGCACGACTTCCTGGCCGTAGAGCTGCAGAAACCCGTGGACCGGTTTTTCCACTACATGGCCGTGAACGCGCTGCAGTACGAGCCGCCGCTCACGTTTTTCAACAACATCCGCACCTTCGCCCACGGTACGCAACAGGTTTTCAACCTCAAGAAAACCATGTCGCCCATCGTGGATTTGGTGCGCATGTACGCCCTCAAGCACCGCATTTTTGCCACCAACACCGGCGAGCGGCTGGAAGCGCTCAAAGAACTGGGCGTGTTCACGGAGCGCGAGGCGCAGGAGCTGCTGCAGTCCTACTACTACCTCATGGGCGTGCGCCTGAAAAAGCAGGCTGCCCAGATTATCAACGACAACGCAACGCCCGATAACTATCTGGACCCCAAGAGTATGACTAAAGTGGAGCAGGTCACGCTAAAGGAAATCTTCAAGGTCATTGCCGATTTCCAGCTCAAGATTAAGGTGGGCTTTACTAAAAGCCTGGGCTAATTGCTGAGCAGTTGTTTGAATTAATAAAAACGGTCATGCTGAGCTTGTCGAAGCATCTCTACCGTACCGTTGGACAGTTTCAACGGTGCGGTAGAGATGCTTCGACAAGCTCAGCATGACCGTTGGGGCTTGCGTCTTGGCTACTATTTCCGGCGCATTTCCTGCCGCCGCATGGGCATTTTATCCACCGTGCCAAACAGGTCGGCGGGCGGAATGGGGCGGGCGCGACGCTCCTTCACGCCGCCGTCTTTGCCGATGAGCACGGCGGCAAACTGCGGCGGCTGGGCCCCGGTTTTCTGCTTGAGAAAGGCCAGGTCGGCGGCCGATAATTGGTCATAGAGCGCTTCCACCACTACAAAATCGCGGTCGGCTAACTCGGCTTTTTGGGTGGCCAGCAGGGCTTTTTGGGCTTTGAAATCGGGGTGCGCAGCTGTGGGGGCGGCCAGCAGGAGCACGCGGTGCTGCCAGCGGCTGGCGCGCAGGGTCTGTTCCAGGGGCATGGGTTTCGGGGTTTGGGCGCTGAGCAGCCACAGTAGGCCCAGCAGCAGGAGCGGGGCCCGGAAGCGGGGGCGATGGGTGGCAGGTTGAGGCATGGGGTTCATATACGCAGCCAGCCATCGGAGGTGCTAATGGTAACATTCGTGCGGCCGTACTTTGCGGGCCCACGCCTCTTTCGCTCCTTGCTTGCTCGTGATGAATTCCCGCCTTTTTTCCACCGGTTTCCTGCTTACGCTGGGCCTGCTCACGGCTTGCCAGAGCGCCCGCCCCACGGCCGAAACCACTACCGCTGCCGCCATGACGCCGATTTGGCAATCCGATGCCTACACTCTGTACCGCGACCGGGTGGTGCAGGGCCCGCACGAGGCCCGGGCTTTGTCGGCCATCGAGCTGGTTTCGAACTACCAGAGCCCGGCCAACGAGGCGCAGAGCCCCCGCATCGAGTTCAAGTTCAGCCTCAACGGCAAGGACAACGAGATGGCGCCGGGCCTGAACCACCTGCTCGTGGCCGTGCCCCGGCCCGGCGGGGCCGCGCTCGAAACGCCACCCATTGTGTTTGGGCAGCGCTACGAGGATGCCACGCCGGCGGCGGCTACCGCGTACCTGGCGCCGAATACCGCAGTGAAAATCCGGCTCGACTTGCGGGCGGTGCTGGCGGCGTTCAAAAAGCAGGGCTATTTCACCACCTTCAAGGGTGAAAAAATTTACCAGCAGGATTTCAAGCACGTGCACGTAGCTGGCGGCGCGGCCCCGCTGAGCTGGGATTTCGACAGCTTGGTGAACCGGCCCGAGCTGGAAATGCAGGACCCCGACGGCGACGGCATCTACGAGGCAACGCTGGTGCTGAACCAGCCCGCGGCCACCAAAACCACCGCCCAGCAGTGGAAACAAACCATCAACACGGCCGATTTTCCGCAATATTCCTCTGATTACCCGCTGGCCGATGCGCTCTACAATCTGGCCCTGGAGGAAGCCCGCCGCGCCGTGGAGCCCGACAGCACCTTCCGCACCGGCAAGGAGTGGGCCGGCGTGTGGACGCGCGACATCAGCTACAGCATTATTCTGGCGCAGGCCGCCCTGCAACCCCGGTCGGCCATAAAAAGCCTGCTGCGCAAGGTGAGCCCCGAAGGCCGCATCATTCAGGACACCGGTACCGGCGGCGCCTACCCCGTTTCGACCGACCGCGTGGTGTGGGCCGTGGCCGCCTGGGAAATCTACCAGGTAACCGGCGACGAGGCCTGGCTGCGGCAGGTGTATCCCATCATCAAAAAATCCCTGGCCGACGACCGCCAGAATGCTTACGACCCCGCCACCGGGCTGGTGCGCGGCGAGTCGTCGTTTCTGGACTGGCGCGAGCAAACCTACCCGCGCTGGATGCAGCCGGCCGACATCTACCAATCACAAAACCTGGGCACCAATGTGCTGCACTACCAGGCCAACGTAGTGCTGGCCCAGATGGCGGCCAGGCTGGGCGACCCTGGCGCGGCGGCCGAGGGCCAGCGCCAGGCCGCAGCCATCAAGTCCGCCATCAACACCCACCTCTGGCAGCCCGAAAAAGGCTACTACGGCCAGTACCGCTACGGCCGCACCGCCCTCATGCTCTCGCCCAAAGCCGAGGCGCTGGGCGAGGCCCTGAGCGTGCTTTACGGCGTGGCCGAGGGCGAGCGGGCGCGGGAAGTGGTGGCCAAAACCCCCACCGTGCCTTTCGGTATTCCCTGCATCTACCCCCAGATTCCGGGAATTCCGGCCTACCACAACGACGCCGTTTGGCCTTTTGTGCAAAGTTTCTGGACGCTGGCTGCCGCCCGGGCCGGCAACGAGCAGGCGGTGCTGGAAAGCATGGCCGCCATCTACCGGCCCGCCGCGCTGTTTCTCACCAACAAGGAGAATTTCGCGGCTGGCAACGGGGATTTTGCCGGTACCCAAATCAATTCCAGCAACATGCTGTGGAGCTTGTCGGGTAGCCTGGGTCTTGTGTATAAGGTATTGTTTGGGATGGATTGGCAGGCCGAGCGGCTGGTGTTTCGTCCCTTTGTGCCGCAGGCTTTTCAGGGCCGCCGCCGCCTCACCAACTTCCCGTACCGGCGTGCCGTGCTCGATATAGCGATGGAAGGCTTCGGCAACGAAATCAGCAGCATCACGCTTGATGGCCAGCCGCTGCCGGATGCCGCCATTCCGGCCAGCCTCAGCGGTCGCCATGCCGTACGCATCGTACTCAGCAGCAAGGCCCCGGCCATGCAGTCCTTAAACCGCGTGGCCAATGCGTTTGCGCCCCCGGCCCCGGAAGTGAGTCTGGCGAATAACCTTCTGAGCTGGGCTGCGGTAGCAGGAGCGAAGGAATACAAAGTACTGAAAAACGGGGCCCCGCTCACCACTAGCAGCAGCCTCGCGTTTGCCATTCCGGCCGGGCCCTTCGCCGCCTACCAAGTGGTGGCCGTGGCCGCCGCCGGCCTCGAATCCTTCGCTAGCGAACCTGTGGAAACCGGGGCCGAAACTACCAACCGGCAAGTGCAGCTCGAAGCCGTAGCGCCCAAAGAGAAGCTGGTTTACAAGGGCTTCAGTGGTCAGGGCTACGTGGAAATCACCAAAACCAAGAACCCAACTCTCACCATTCCCGTGACCGTGGCCGAAGCCGGCCTTTACGCCCTGGATTTCCGCTACGCCAACGGCAACGGGCCCATCAATACCAATAACAAGTGCGCCCTCCGCACGCTGCGCCGCGGGCCGGAGCTGTTGGGTACCGTGGTATTGCCCCAGCGCGGCGAGGGTGAATGGTCGAACTGGGGCTTCTCGAATCCGGTGCTGGCGCGTCTGGGAAAGGGCGGCCACCTGCTGGTTTTGAGCTTCGAGCCGGCCAATGAGAACATGAGCGGCGACGTAAACCAGGCCCTGCTGGACTACCTGCGGGTGCGGCGCGTGGAGTAAGCATACCGCTACGGCAGCCCGACGCCAGCACGCTTTACCAAACTCCGCCGGGCAAAAACGGCGGAATTCTAAATCCGGAATTTGCTCTGTCCGTGATGATGTAGTGGCGGCGCTTGCGTCGTTTGGAGGCCGCCGAATACGGCAAGCGGAAAAGAGTGCGTTTCGGCTGTAGCGCTGAATTATAACTGAAAGCCAGTGCCAGCTAGTAAAATACGGCCCGGTATTTCGGTGTTAAACTCCGCGTTGCTGACAGGTTAGAAAAAGAAAAAGCCACCCTTTGGAGGTGGCTTTATTGTAGTCCGTAGGGGAATCGAACCCCTGTTGGTAGAATGAAAATCTACTGTCCTAACCCCTAGACGAACGGACCGTTTTTTGTTTTGGTGATGCAAAGGTACGGCGTGCGCCTTTCCGTGCAAGTGAAAAGGCGAAAAAAAAGTGCTCAAAGAAGCAAACCACCTTGTTTTTCAGGCTGAAAGATTTTCAAGCTGTCTAATCTGTCCTCAAAATAGCCGGGCGATGCACGCTCTGGCGGCCGGCGCTCGGTGAAAACTGCCCGGAAACCACAACGTCTCTCAACAAAGGGCCGGGCATTAGCTTCCCCAACGCGGACCTACTATCTTCGCCCCGCGTTTCAACTGGCTACCACTGGGGCAGTCAGTCACCTTTTTTTCTTGTTTTGCTATGGCAAAAATCAAAGTCGCCATCAACGGCTTCGGCCGTATTGGCCGTCTCACTTTCAAGTCGCTGCTGAGCCGCGACAACGTGGAAATTGTCGCTATCAACGACCTGACCGACAACAAGACGTTGGCCCACCTGCTGAAGTATGATTCCGTGCACGGCCGTTTCGATGGCACCGTGACCTACGACGAGGAGAGCATCACCGTGAACGGGGTACGCATCGCTGCCCTGGCCGAGCGTGACCCCAAGCTGCTCCCCTGGGGCAAAATGGGCGTTGACGTGGTTCTCGAATCCACCGGCCGCTTCGTGGACGAGGCCGGCGCTGGCCAGCACCTCACCGCTGGTGCCAAAAAAGTAGTGATTTCGGCTCCCGCCACCGGCAACATCCCAACCGTTGTGCTGGGTGTGAACGAGGAAATCCTCACCGGCTCGGAAACCATTCTCAGCAACGCCAGCTGCACCACCAACTGCCTGGCCCCCATGGCCAAGGTGCTGGACGATGCCTTTGGCATTGAGAAAGGCTACATCACCACGGTGCATGCCTACACTTCGGACCAGAACCTGCAGGACGCGCCCCACAAAGACCTGCGCCGCGCCCGCGCTGCCGCCTACAGCATCATCCCCACCAGCACCGGCGCCGCTAAGGCCGTGGGGCTGGTGTTGCCCCACCTCAAGGGCAAGCTCGACGGCCTCGCCATGCGCGTGCCCATTCCAAACGGCTCGATGACCGACTTGACGGTTATCCTCAAAAAGGAAGCCACCAAGGAGGAAATCAACGCCGTGCTGAAGGCGGCCGCTGAAGGCCCCATGAAAGGCATCATCGAGTACACCACCGACCCGATTGTAAGCATCGACATCGTGGGCAACCCCCACAGCTGCATCTTCGATTCGGAGCTGACCTCGGCCAACGGCACGCTGGTGAAGGTTATTGGCTGGTACGACAACGAAACCGGCTACTCCACTCGCACGGCTGATTTGATTCAGAAGCTCGGCGAGCAGATGAATCGCTGATTTTCGCGGATTAGCCATGATTTCGCTGATTTCATACGGCGAGATACTTAGATTGAAAGCGCTAGTGAGGAAGCCTGCCGTAAGGTGGGCTTTCTCTTTTTTCGGCTGTTCCATCCGTAAATCCAAACATTCGTAAACAAATAAACTCGCGTTAACCTGACCTGCGAATCAGCGAAATCACGGTTAATCAGTGAAAATCAACGATTCGGAATCACGGTTAATCAGCGTAAATCAGTGATGCCCAAAACCTGTTTTATTTTGAATCCCAAGGCCGGTCCCAGCCGCCGCCTCGACATGCCGGCGCTGATTGCCCGGCACTTCGGCGCGCTGGAACCCGACTACGAAATTCGCCCCACCGAATACGCCGGGCACGCCGTGGAATTGGCGCGCACGGCTGCGGCCGAGGGCTTTCGGGTGGTGGCCGCTGTGGGCGGCGATGGTACCGTGAACGAAGTGGGCCGGGGCCTGCTGGGCACCGCTGCCGCGCTGGGCATTGTGCCCCAGGGCTCGGGAAATGGCTTGGCGCGCCACCTGAAAGTGCCGTTGGCGCTACCGGCGGCATTGCAGCAGCTGGCCGCGCCCACCTTCAGCCGCATGGATGTGGGGGTAATAAATGACCACCCGTTTTTTTGCACCGCCGGGCTGGGGTTTGATGCCCACGTGAGCCAGCACTTTGCCCAAGCCGGCTCGCGCGGCCTGAGCACCTACCTGCGCGTGACGCTGCGCGAGTACCGCCACTTCCAGCCCGTGCCCGTGCGCGTGGACCTGGACGGCCAGATTACCCAAACTAATTGCTACGTGCTGGCCTTCGCCAATGCCTCGCAATATGGCAACAACGCCTACATTGCCCCACTGGCCGACCTACGCGACGGCCTGCTCGACGTGTGCCTGATTGATGCCCTGCCGGTGGGCCGCGCCATTAAGGTGAGCCTGGGCATGGCGCTGGGCAACTTGCCGCAATCCAAAGCGGCCGAGTACTTTCGGGTGCCGCGAGGGCGGGTAACGGCGAAGGCCCCTATCGGCTTTCACGTCGATGGCGACTACCTGGGGCACGCCACCGAATTTACGATTGAGCTGCTCCCTCTGGCCCTGGCCGTGGCCGTGTAATCGAGGGCAATGACAACTGTGTGTATTCTGTATGAAAGCTGATAAAAACCAACGGCAGGGCGTGGTCTACTCCACCAACCCTGATTTTTCCTACCAAACCGATGAGGCGGCCGCCACCGTTACACTGCCGCCCCAGCAGCAGCAGCTGCGGGTGCAGCTCGACAAGAAGCAGCGCGGCGGCAAGCAGGTAACGCTCGTTACGGGTTTTGTGGGCACCGATGCTGATTTGCAGGCTCTGGGCAAGCTGCTCAAAACCAAGTGCGGCGTGGGCGGCAGCGCCAAAGACGGCGAAGTAGTGGTTCAGGGCGACTTCCGCGACAAGGTGCTGGAAGTGCTGCTGAAAGCGGGCTACAAAGCCAAAAAAGCTGGCGGCTGATTGCCAGCGCTGGGCCTAGAAACTGCCTCTGAGCTGCTTTTTATTCGTTTTCCGTTGATTTCGCCCCCGTTCCATGATTCCGTTTCCCGCCCTTCCTGAAGCCGTCCGCGACGTGGCCTCCCTGCACGGCCGGGCCGAAAGCGGTGTCATCGACGCCGTACTGTGGCTCAAGCTCGGAATCGAAACAGTAGGGGCGGCCATTATCGCGCTGGGCATTCTCAGCGCGGGCTGGCTGCTGCTCAAGGCCCTGGCTAAGCACCAAACCGCCGACTTTACGGCCATCCGTCTCACTTTGGCGCGTTACTTGGCGCTGGCGCTCGAGTTCCAGCTCGGGGCCGACATTCTCTCCACGGCCATCGCGCCCAGCTGGGAGCAGATTGGCAAGCTTGGCGCCATTGCCGTCATCCGCACGGCGCTCAACTACTTCCTGTCGCGGGAAATGCACGAGGAGCGCCGGGAAGCCACCCCCGAACACGAAGTTGTGAACCGCGCCGACGTTTAAACGCCGAGTCGGGCCCGCGCCTTGGCCACGTCCTCCGGCGTGTCAATGCCGAAAGCGTCCAGCCCGGTTTCTGCGCAGCGGATGCGGAAACCGGCCTCCAGCCACCGCAGCTGCTCCAGGCTCTCGGCCGCTTCGAGGGCCGAAACGGGCAGCCGGGTGAGCTGCTCCAGTACGGCCGGCTGGTAGGCATAGAGGCCCAGGTGGCGCAGGTAGCGGTGGTGGGCCAGCCACTCGGCGGGCGCCCGGCCGCGCTGGTAGGGCAGGGGGTGCCGGCTGAAATACAGGGCGTGGTTCTGCTGGTCGAGCACCACTTTGGGCAGGTGCGGGCTGAATAATTCCTCCTCCGAAACCACGGGTTTCACCAGCGTGGCGATGCCAGGCGCGGTGGCTTCGTCGGCAAATAAATCGACCAGCGCGTTGATTTGAGCCGGGTGAATGAAGGGCTCATCGCCCTGAATGTTGACGATGCAACGCACCCCGGTCGGGCTGCCCAGCTGCTGGAAGGCTTCCCACAGCCGGTCGGTGCCGCTAGGGTGGTCGGGGCGGGTGAGCACGGCCTCGCCCCCAAAATCCTGCACGTGCTGGCGGATGCGCTCGTCGTCAGTAGCCACCACCACGCGCGTCAGATTGGCCTGCCGGGCCTGCGCCACCACCCGCTGAATCATGCTCATGCCGCCCAAGTCAACCAAAGGTTTGCCAGGGAGGCGCGTGGAAGCAAAACGGGCGGGAATGAGACCAATAACCATCGGAGCGGGCAAGAGAAGCGGAACGGAAAGCGGAGCGAAACAAGGAATCCGGCTTCAAATAAAGCGCTTTGGCCGCGGCCAGAGAAAATAGAAGCGAATTCCCCGCCGGTTTTTGCGTTATTTTGTCATTGTTAGCCACTGGGCTGGCGCTCCGGGCGGGGCTGGTATGGATTTCGCAAGGTTGATTTTATGACTACAATACTTTCGCTCATTACGCTGCTGGCCCTGGGTGGCCCCGGTTCCGACAACCTTCCACCCTTGCCCGCCGCTCCCAGCGACTCTATTGGCGTAGAAATGCGCGGCGGCCAGCGTTTCGTGAAGCACCGGGTAGCCGCTGGCGAAACACTCTCGGCCCTCACGCGCCGCTACCGGGTTTCCCTCGACCAGCTTATGGCCGCCAATCCACAGGTTAAAAGCGGCCTGGGCATCGGCCAGATTGTGTACGTGCCCCGCCCCCTGACGGGCCGCACCGCCGCTGCGGCTCCCAGTCGCCCGGCCGCAGCTTCGCCCGCTGCCAGCGCTATGCCCGCCAGCTATACTGTGGCGAAGGGCGAAACGCTGTTTGGCATCGCGCGCCGCTTTCAGCTCACCCCCGACGAACTCATTAAGCTCAACAAGCTGCCTGCCGGCGGCGCCGTGCGCGTTGGCCAGGAATTGATGCTGCGTGCGGCCGAAGCCGGCGCACCCGCTGCCAGCGCCGCCGCGCCCAAGCCCGTGCGCGCCGCGGAGGTAGAAGACGTGCCTACGCCCAAAACGCCCGCCGCCCCCGACAAGCCCGCCCAGATTGCAACCGTGACCCCGGCCATGACGGAAAAGGAGAAGCAGGAAACCGAGAACGAGGAGCGGACGCCCAACCGCGCCGCCGAGCTGCTCGCCCGCGTAACCGAAGCCGGCCTGGGCGCGCCCATCGACAAGAGCGTGACCGACAAGTATTTAGCGCTGCATAAAACCGCGCCCGTGGGCACCATCATGCAGGTGAAAAACAACATGAACGGCCAGTCGGTGTACGTGCGCGTTATCGGCAAGCTGCCCGATACCGGCGAAAATAACAACATTCTGGTGCGCCTCTCGCCCCGCGCCATGCAGAAGCTGGGCACGGGTGATTCCCGCTTCCGGGTCGAGACGAACTACATTCCGCAGTAGCCTTGTGAGGTAAGCTTTAGCTTGCCGTCGTGGAACAAACTTGAAAGACATTACGGCAAGCTAAAGCTTACCTCACTTTGAACATCGCCCAGCTCCGCCGCCAGCTAGACGCTCAGTATGAGCGCTACAACCGGCCGGAATTCATTAAAAACGACCCTATTCAGATTCCGCACCGCTTCACGCAGCAGTCGGATATTGAAATCAGCGCCCTGTTTGCGGCGCTGCTGGCCTGGGGGCAACGGCCCACCATCATCAACAAATGCAACGAGCTGCTGCGCCGCATGGACGACGCGCCGCACCAGTTCATCACCCAGCATCAGGACGAGGATTTGAAGCGGCTGCTGGGCTTCTGCCACCGCACCTTCTGCGATACCGACCTGCTGTACTTTGTGCATTTCCTGCGCCACTGGTACGGGCAGCACGAGTCGCTGGAAACCGCGTTTCTGGAGGGTCACACGCAGCGCGAGCGGCTCATCAACTTCCACAATACCTTCTTCAGCCTGCCTGATGCGCCCGGCCGCACCCGCAAGCACGTGGCCACGCCGGCCCGCAAATCGGCCTGCAAGCGGGTGAATATGTACCTGCGCTGGCTGGTGCGCCGCGATGCCCACGGCGTGGACTTCGGCCTCTGGACCCGCCTCTCCATGGCCGATTTAATAATGCCCATCGACCTGCACGTCGAGCGCCAAGCCCGTCCGCTGGGCCTGCTTACCCGCAAGCTGGTGGACTGGCAAGCCGCCGAGGAACTGACCGCCAACCTGCGCCTGCTGGACGCGGACGACCCGGTGAAGTACGACTTCGCGCTGTTTGGGGCGGGGGTGGATAAGTAGGACAGCGTCGTGGGGTAGTCAGTGCGCTTTTCTCGGGAAAGTTCAGGTGCCCTCCGGACCCACCGGTCGGGCACTTGCTGGATTTGCAGGGCGGCGAACCGGGTTGGTGGGCTTCATTGGCGGCGGTTACGAACATGTAATCTGGCCGTGATACTTCTGTGAGATGTAAAGGCGAAATTCGTTTCGTTCCTCACGTAGTTCCTACTGCTCATGAAAAACCGCACTTTCCCCCTTCTATTCGCCGTCTTGCTCGCCGCCCCGGCCTTGCTGATTTCCTGCTCCGACAGCGATAACGACCCGGCTCCCCAGGCGCCAACCACGAGCACCGTGACGCCCAACGGTGCCGTGAGCACGCTCAAAACCGGCACCATTGCGCCCCAGAGCGGGACCCCCACCACGGGCATGCTCACCATCGTGCGCGACGCCGACAACCGCGAGTTCGTGCAGCTGGCCGATAACTTCAAATCGGACTTTCATACGGGCACCGTCACCATCTACCTGGCCAAAGCCACCACCAACATCGGCGCCCAGCGCCGGGCCGATGCCACCAGCGTGAAAGTAGTGGGCCTCGTAAACAAGGACGGCAAACAGGCTTTTTTGATTGACCGCGGCCTGGAATCTTTCTCCACCGTGGTGTTTTACTGCGAAACGGCCGCCATTAATTTCGGGGCGGCCCCGCTGCAATAATGCGCGTGGCCGCCCGTACCGGGTTGGGGGTACTCACTGCTGGCTGGCTGCTGGGCGCGGCCCAGCCCGCCTGCGCTGGGGGCGGCTGGATTCGACCTGCCGGCGGGGCATATGCGAAAGTCGGCCTCACCGCCGTGAACACCTCCCGCTACTACACGCTTTCCGGCACCGAGCTCACCACCAACCCCTTCAGCCAGCAGGTAGTCAGCCTCTACGCCGAAGCTGGCCTGGGCCACCACCTCGAAGCCGTGCTGAACTTCCCGGCCTATCGGCGGGCCAAGTTCAGCACGTCCACGGCCACCCAGGGCGTGGGCGATGTTCAACTCGGGCTGCGCTACGGGGTGCTGCGCGGGGCCTGGCCGATGGCCCTGAGCGTGAGTGCCGAGCTGCCCACCGGCAACCCCAAGGCCCGTGGCACGAACACCAACAATTCCCAGCTGGAAATTGCCCTGCCCACCGGCGACGGCGAGTTCAACGTCTGGACCCAGGTGGCCCTCTCGCACAGCTTCTCCCCCAAGCTGTACGCAACGGTGGAGGCGGGCTATAATGCCCGCACCGAGGGCTTCACCAACCAGTACAGCTACAGCGGGCAGCTGGGTTACCAACTGCTGGGCAAAGCCTGGCTCACGGGCACGGTGCGCACCCTCGACAACGTGCGCGCGCCCCGGCCCGGTGGCCTGGCCAGCATTGGCATCGGCGAGGGTGTTGCCTACTCCACGGCCGCGCTGGGGGCCAACTACGCCGCCACCGACCACCTCTGGCTGACCGCCGAATGGGCCACCGGCTTCGGCAAGCTGCGCAACGTGTACGCCGGCAGCCAGTTCACGGTGGGCGTGGCCTGGGAGTGGAAGTAAGTGTTGGCTGTTAGCTGTTAGCTTTCGTGCTGAATATTGCCTTCCCGTTTGCCCCTGGTTTAATGCCGTGCCTAGCGTCTGAAAGTGGTAGGTACGGCACTGTTCGCTCAAAAGCTAACGGCTAACAGCTAACGGCTAACAGCTAAATCACAAAAAGCCCTACCTTCCAACATGCCTAGCAAACACGCCCTCATCGTGGAAGACGACGCCGACATTGCCGCGCTGGTGGCGGTGAACCTGCGCGACATCGACTGCGGCGCGACGGTGGCGGTGAACGGCCTCGACGGCCTGCGCCAGGCCACGGAGGGCGAGTACGACGTCATCATTCTCGATATTATGCTGCCCGGCCTCAACGGCATTGAGGTGTGCCGCCGCATTCGGGAGCAGCACGTGCGCACCCCCATTCTGATGCTCACCAGCAAGGCCGAGGAAATCGACAAAGTGCTGGCCCTGGACCTGGGCGCCGACGATTACCTGACCAAGCCCTTCAGCGTGCGCGAGCTGCTGGCCCGGGTGAAAGCCCGCCTGCGCCGCTCGGTTCCGGACAAAGAGCCCGGCTTCGCGGGGGAAGTCGCGCCGTCGCGCTTTCGCTGCGGGGCGCTGGAGCTGGACATTGAGCTGCACCGCGTGAGCCTGCGGGGCCAGCCCCTGGAGCTGACGGCCAAGGAGTTTGCGCTGCTGGCTCAGTTCATGCGCCACCCCGGCCGCACGTACTCGCGCACCCAATTGCTCGACCAGGTGTGGGGTTATTCTTACTCGGGCTACGAGCACACGGTGAACTCGCACATCAACCGCCTGCGCCTCAAAATCGAGGCCGACCCCGCTCAACCCACCTACGTGCTGACCGTGTGGGGCGTGGGCTACAAGCTGGCCGACACGCTGCCATGCTAAGCTGGCCCCGCCCCCGGAGCCTGCAGCTGCGCCTCTCGCTGCTGTTTGTGGTGTTGCTGGTGGCCGTGAGCGGCGTGTACCTGCTGCTGCTCTCGCGCAGCGCCGACGACTACCTGGCCGAGGACATGCAGCGGCGCAACCTGGACCTGGCCGCGTCGGTGGCCAAGGTGCTCAGCATCGACTCGGCGACCAACGAAATTCCGCCCGCCGCCATCACGGAGACCTTCCACGCGGCCATGGTCATCAACCCCAACATCAAGCTCTACCTCATCGGGCTTGATGGGCACCTGCTGGCTGCCTCCGCCGAGCCCAACGAGCTCCGGGCGCAAACGGTGGCCATGGCCCCGGTGCGGGCGCTGCTGGACGGCCGCCAGCCGCTGCCCCTCTACGGCACCGACCCGCGCCACCCCGGCCAGCCCCGGCCTTTTTCGGTGGCCCCGCTGCACGGCGCCGGCGGCACCGTGCACTGCTACCTCTACATCACCCTTGGCGGGCCGGCCGCCGCCGGTTCCGAGCCGGCCATGCTACGCCAGGGCCACCTGCTGGGCATGCTGCTGCGCACGCTGCTGGTGGCCGGCGCGGCGGTGCTGGTCGTGGGGCTGATACTTATTTCGCTGCTCACCCGCGATTTGAAGCGCCTGGTGGCCACCGTACGCCGCCTGCACGCCGGCGACTACGCGGCACGGGCCACCGGCATTGGGGCCAACAGCGAGCTGGGCGAGCTGGCCGCGGCCTTCAACGACATGTCGGCCCGCACCGAGCAGGCCCTCGACGAGCTGCGCACCACCGACGAGCTGCGCCGCGAGCTGGTGGCCAACATCTCCCACGATTTGCGCACGCCGCTGGCCAGCATTGAGGGCTACACCGAAACTGTGCTGCTGCGCCGGCACCTGCTGAGTCCGGCCGAGCAGCAGCAGTACCTGGAAACCATTCTCAAAAACACCCACAGCCTCAAACGCCTGATAACCGAGCTCTTTGAGCTCTCAAAGCTCGAAGCCCGGCAGACCGTGCCCCAGCCCGAACCCTTTTCGCTCCCCGAGCTGGTGCACGATGTGGTGCAGCAGCTGGAGCCCACCGCCCGGGCCCGCGCCGTCACGCTCCGGGCCGAGCCCAGCCCCGTGGCCTTGCCCTTCGCCTACGCCGATGTGGGCCTGCTGGAGCGGGTGCTGCAAAACCTGCTCGACAATGCCCTGAACTACACCCCGGCGGGTGGCCAGGTCTGCGTGCACCTGGCCCCCAGCGCCGGCCGCCTCACCCTGCAGGTGCGCGACACCGGCTCGGGCATCGCTCCGCCCGACCTACCCCACCTCTTCGACCGGTTCTACCACACCGACCAGGTGCGCCGCAAGTCGCGGGGCGGCACGGGCTTGGGCCTGGCCATTGCCTCTAAAATAGTGGAGCTGCACGGCGGCGAGCTCACCGTGAGCAGCACGCTGGGCCAGGGGGCGTGCTTTGCCTTTTCGGTGCCGGTGTACGTGCCCTAAACGGCCGGAGCATTCGCACGCATGGCCAAGGCTGCGCTCATCCGGTCGAAATTGTTGCACCAGCGGCGCACCCCGTAGAGCGATATGCCCGTCCGCAAGCTGGTGGACTAACGGGCCGCCGAGGAGCTGACGGCTACCTTGCGTCTGTTTGACGCGGACGACCCGGCGAAGTATAACTTCGCGCTGTTTGGGGCGGGGGTGGACAAGTATATTACTCAGCTACTACATCACGGATTTTGTGGAGAAGCAATTCGATTTAGTACTAACAAACCAACGTAAACTAGGCTGGCTGGCGGCCATGTTTGTCTTAGCAACGTCTTTTGGCATATTGGCTATTATCGTGGGCCTAACCTATGTTGAATTCAGCCCAGTAGTGGAAGGATTTATTCTGTATTTTCCGGTAGCTGTCGCATTATATTATGTAACTCATCTCAATTCAATAAAAAAAAATAGCATTGAGCCCTCACTCGTAACCATTGCAGTCAATGGAATTATTGTCTTAAACAAAAATTCAGGTGAAGAGCGTCGTGTGCTGTTCAGTGATATTGCCAGCTACAAGTACTCAGTTTATAGTGGGGGCAAGAACTTGCGCATAAAAAGAAAGGATTTCACATCTTTTAACCTGTCGGATAAAAGCGAACAATTCGCTGCGATGGTTCAAGAATTCGAAACGGCTATTACTCTTTATCAACAAAAAACAACCGTTTCACTCACTGCTTTAGAAAAGGTAGGTGATGCAGTCGAAAATAAGCAAGTTGATGGGAATGTTCTATCTGTCCTTCGTGAAAAGGCCTTTTTTGAAAAGAAAATATCCACAGTTGTTATGACAATGATGTCACTGGCGCTGGTCCTGCTGACGTGTTCATTGTTCGTAAGTTCCAGACCCATTAAAGGAAGTATGTTCTTGGCTTATAGCGGCTATGTTTCTTACGCCACAACCTGGTGGATTACCCGCAACCAGCGTAGAAGTTAAATACGTACGCAACGCTCCTTGTTGACACAGCAGCGGGGCATTATTGTGATTGTCTAGTTATTTCTTAACGATTCCGGCGAATCTTTCCCGCCCCGCCCGCTGTTTACCTTCGCATCCTAATCTGACTATCGAAAGACTACTTACTTGCTCTTACCCCAACACTTCGAACAAAAAATCGGCTTCACCACTCTGCGCGAGCAGCTCGAAGCCAACTGCCTGAGCGCCCTGGGCCGCCAATACGTGGCCCGCATGGAGTTCCAGACCAAGCACGAGCCGCTGCTGAAGCTGCTGCAGCAGGCCGACGAATTCACCTTCCTGCTGCGCTCCGGGGCCGATTTTCCGGCCTCGCACTACTACGACCCCAAAGCCCACCTCAAGCGCGCTGCCCTGCCGGGCGCATTCCTCGACGTGGCCGCGTTTTTTGAAGTGAAGATGAGCCTGCGCACCATCCGCCAGGCCCTCACCTTCTTCAGCGAGGCCGATGCCAGCCTGTACCCCACGCTGCGCCTGCTGGGCATTGGCGTGCAGGTAGACCGGAATTTGTTGGCCGCGATGGACAAGGTGGTGGACGATGAGGGCGCCGTGCGCGACGACGCCAGCCCGCTGCTGCGCCAGATTCGGCAGGAGCTGATTGCGCGCCAGGGCCAGCTGCGCAAGCAGATTGCCGGCATCCTGCGCCACGCCAAAAACGAGGGCTGGATTCCCGGCGATGCCGAGCCCACCATTCGCGGCGGGAGGCTGGTGCTGCCGGTCATTGCCGAGCACAAGCGCAAGGTGAAGGGCCTGATTCACGACGAATCGGCCTCGGGCCAAACCGTGTATATTGAGCCGGAAGCCGTTTTTGAGCTCAATAACGACATCAAGGACCTCGACAACGCCTACCACCGCGAGTTGATTCGCATACTTACGGCCCTCACCGACCAGCTGCGTCCGCACCTGCCGGACCTGCGCCGGGCGTACTCTTATCTGGGCCTGATTGACTTTATTCGGGCGAAGGCCAGACTGGCCGTTTCGCTCGACTGCCAGCTGCCCGTGCTGCACAACAAGCCGCTGCTGAAGTGGCACGGCGTGCGCCACCCGCTGCTGCAGCTGGCCTTTGCCCAGCACAAGCGCGACAGCGGCGATGCCCGCGAAGTGGTGCCGCTTGACCTGGAGCTGAACGCCGAGCAGCGTATTCTGGTGATTTCTGGTCCCAACGCGGGCGGCAAATCCGTGAGCCTGAAAACCGTGGGCCTCGTGCAGTTCATGCTGCAAATGGGCCTGCTCATTCCGTGCGCCGACAACTCCGAAGCCGGCGTGTTCGAAGATATTTTCCTGGACATCGGCGACGAGCAGAGCCTGGAAAACGACCTCAGTACCTACTCCTCGCACCTGCTGGCCATGAAGCAGTTCCTGCTGCTGGCCGGCAAGAAAAGCCTGGTTTTGATTGATGAATTCGGCACCGGCACCGAGCCCAGCCTGGGCGGCGCCATCGCCGAGGCCGTGCTCGAAGGGCTCAATAAGGCGCGGGTATACGGCGTAATTACCACGCACTACACCAACCTGAAAAACTTTGCCGAGCGCACGCCACATCTCGTGAACGGCGCCATGCGCTACGACCCCGACAAGCTGCAGCCCCTCTACCGCCTCGAAGTGGGCAAGCCAGGTTCGTCGTTCGCCATTGAAATTGCCCGCAAAATCGGTTTGCCAAAGGAGGTAGTGGAGCGCGCCACCCAGCTGGTGGGCAAGGATAAAATCCGCTACGACCGTCTGCTCGAAGGGCTGGAAAAGGATAAGCTGGAGCTGGAAATCCGCACCGCCGAGGCCGCCAAAGCCGAAAAGCGCCTCAAGCGCGCTGCCCAGGAATACACCGACCTCAAGCAGCACCTCGAAGACACCAAGCTCGAAACCCTGCGCACCGCTAAGCAGCAGGCCAAAGCGCTGCTGGTGAACACCAACCAGCAAATCGAAGCTACGATTGGCGAAATCCGCCGTGGCAATGCCGAGAAGGAGACCAATAAAGCCGCCCGCGAGAAGCTCGAAACCTTCGTGCGCCAGGAGCTGCAGATTGAGCCGCCCAAGCCCAAGGCCACCCGCGAGCGCGCCGAGGCCGGCGGCCTGCTGCCCGGCGACAAAGTGGCCCTGTTTGGTCAGGACGGGCACGGCGAGGTGGTGAGCGTGAAAGGCAACACCGCCGAAGTCATGTTCGGCGGCATGAAAACGCTCACCAAGCTCAACCAGTTGGAGAAGCTGGGCCGGGCCGAAATCCGCGAGCGGGAGCAGGCGGCCAAGGCCAAAAGCGGCCGCCTCGGCGGCGGCAGCTCCGGCGGCGGCGGCAACGGCATCAACATCACCGACCGCATGGCCGGTTTCAGCCCCACGCTGGACCTGCGCGGCGAGCGGGCCGAAGACGCCCTCACCAAAACCATGAGCTTCGTGGACGACGCCGTGATGCTGGGCATGCCCGAAATCAAGTTCCTGCACGGCCGCGGCAATGGCGTGCTCCGTCAGGTGGTGCGCGACTACCTGCGCTCGCAGCGCGCCGTGGCCAGCGTGGCCGATGAGCACGCCGACCGCGGCGGCGACGGCGTAACCATTGCCGTGCTAAAGTAGGGAAGGCAGCGGTTGGGAAAATATTTCAAAAGTCCCATTAATTGAACCAAGCCCAGGTCTGAATAAGGCCTGGGCTTGGTTTTTAAGGTGGTTTGAGAAGCGTTTACTTGGGTTTTATTCAATGGCGAGAAGTCTGAAGTATTCAGATTTAGGGTAGGGAAGTATCCTGGTAAGCAGTAGGTTTGCTGAACCTCACCGGAGGCGGCGGTACTTAGCCCGCCCAAACCTCTTCAACCCTCATTTCCTCCTGCTATGAACCCGCAAAACACCAGCCAAACCGTTGTCCAACAAACCTCTGCGGCCTTTATAGGTGCTTCCTGGGTGGCCCTGCTGGCCGGCTTCGCCGCCTTCAACATCGGCCTGTGGAACGCCGAAATGGCGCTCAACGAAAAGGGCTACTACTTCACGGTGCTGATGTACGGTCTGTTTTCGGCCATTTCGGTCCAGAAAAGCGTGCGCGACCGCCTCGAAGGCATTCCGGTTACCAACCTCTATTATGGCATCAGCTGGGTGTCGGTGCTCCTCACAGTGGGCCTGCTCACCGTGGGCCTCTGGAATGCCACCCTCACCCTGAGCGAGAAAGGCTTTTACGCCATGTCCTTCTTGTTGAGCCTGTTCGCCGCCATCGCCGTGCAAAAGAACACCCGCGACACCCTGCAAAATCCCAAGCCCGAACCAACCAACTACTAATAGAACCTTGGACTATTCACAAGCAAAAAAGGCGGCTCCTGAACCAGGAGCCGCCTTTTTGTATGAACTGAGGTAGGATTATTCCACCACTACGCGGCTCACTTGCGTGGCCTCGGGCGTGGTTACCTGCACTAGGTACAGGCCCGCTTTCAGTGCCGTAGCGTCTACTGTTAGGTCGGTGCCGTTGTAGGGCTGGGTGCGTTGTAGGACCACGCGGCCGGTGGCGTCGCGCAGCACGATGGTGGCGGTGCGGGCCGAAGTGCGGGCCAGGTGCAGCTGGAAGCTGCCCCGGGTGGGGTTGGGGTAGGCCTGCATGGTGCTGGCCTGCACGGTGCCGGTGCGGGTGGCCAGCGCCAGGCGGCACAACGTGAAGCCGGTGTTGGGCTGCTCGGCAATGCGGGCGGCGTATTCCTGGTAGTACTGGTTGGTGATGAGGTTGTCGTGAATAACCAGCGTGTTCTCGTCGTTTTCGGTATCGGCCGAGGCCGTCCAGTTGTGCGAGCCCACAAATACGGTGGGGTCCGACTGCGGCGCGCCGGCGTCCACAATCAGGGTTTTGTGGTGCATGATACCCGGCAGCTTGTCGAGCAGGTAGCGCGTGCCCATGCCCGCCCGAACGGTGCGGAACACGAAGCCGGCCACGCCGCTGGTGTCGTTGGTGAGGCCATCGGAGCACTGGCCGATGTTGCGCAGGGTCACTTGCTCGGCCAGGGCGCGGCCCACGTCGGAGCGCGTCACCAGCATCGAGAGCACGTGCAGGTCAAAATCGGCTGTCTTTATCGTCTCAATCAGGCGCGAGTTCACGTTGTCGGTGGGCGAAAACCACGATTCCACGGCTTTGCCGCCAATGACAAGGTAGTGCGGGGTATTGTCAGTTTTGCGCGAGCCAAACAGGCTCGCGCCCGGTGTGGCCGTGCTGCTGCCCCACATTTCCTCAAACTCCATGGTGTACACACGGGCCAGGCTCTGGTCCTGCACCGCAATGGCGTTGTTGCGGTCGGTGCTGAGCTGGGCGCCCGTCCAGTTCGTCGAGCCGGTCCACACGGTGGGCAGGTTGGGGTCGGTGCTGTTGGCATCAATCACCACAAACTTGTTGTGCATGATGCTGGTGGTGTTGACCGCCCCCCCGGCGGGCCGGAACACGCGCGGAATGGCGGCCCGTAGGTTGGGCACGCTGAAGTTGTTGTTATCGTCTTCGTAAATGACGCGCACCCGCACGCCGCGGTCGTAGGCGGCGTTCACGGCGTTCAGAATCACGTTGTTGTTCCAGTTGTAGATGGTTACGTCCAGCGTTTGTCGGGCGCGGCCCATGTACTTGGCCAGCGTGTCGGCAATGCTGCCATTGGGCGTGTAAGTAGCGTTGTTGTTGGGCAGGGCCAGGGTGTTATCCACCGGGCGGGTGAAGTAGGTTTTCATCGTGCCCGCCGAAAGCGAGGCCGTAATCATGGGCGTCACGCGCGACTCCGACCGGCCCGTGGCATTCACCGAAACGGCCTGCACGTAGTACACCGTGGCTGGCTGCAGGCCCGTGAGGACCAGGCTGTGGGCCGTGCCCTGGGTGGCATCGGTGAGGGTGGTGGTGCTGGCGGCCGGTAGCAGGGGCGAGGTTGAAAACCGCAGCTGCGTGTCGCCGGGATTCTGCGTCGTAAAGCTCACCGTGAAGCCAGTGGTGCTGATGGCGCTCGGCACGGGGCTGCTGGTCAGGTTGGGCGTGTTGCCCTGGATAAAGTCGGCGTACTTGCGGTTCAGCAACTGGTAGCCGCCCGTGGTGCCAGTGGCCGACGAAGCGTACTGACTCATGATACCCACGGCATCGAACGTGCCGGTGGGGCTGGGCTTGCCAATGAGGCCGTCGGCGCCGCCGGAGTTGGTGGGCACGTAGGTGGCGAGCGCCGCGCTGTTGTTGAGGCGGTACACGGTGTTAGCCGAAAATGCGGTGACCACTCCGCCGCTGGTGGTGTTTACCGACGTCAGCCCATTGAGGCGCACCAGCTGGCCTTCGTACTGCTCGGCGTAGGCGGCCGTGAAGTTGGCCGTAGTGAAAACCACCGGCTCGGGCAGGGGCCGGTTGCCCGCCACCACCGTCACCGACGTCACGGGGTCTACTTCCAGCAGCCCGCGGAACATCTTCAGCCCGCCCGTCACAATAATGCTGTCGCCGGGCACCAGGGCACTCACCAGCGGCGCGCTGGCGCCCCCGAAGCTATACACGCCAATGCCGGCTGTGCCGTCCTGAATGTAGCGGATGATGCTGGCCGAGGAGCCCAGCTCCCGGCCGTTGGTGACAATGCCGGTGACCGTGACGGTGGGCCCGGCCACGTTGTTGGCGGTGGGGGCCTGAGCCCGGGCCGCCGCAATGGTAATGATGGACTGGGCCTGCACGGCCTGCCACGAAGTAGCAAGCGCCAGCAAGGCCAACAAAGTAAACTTCTTCATATACACGCTAAAAGTGAATTAATTACGAAAAACGAACGGTAATGGAAGTACAAAGATGGCGCTTCCCGGCCGAACCAGTGGCCGCGGGGCTACCTTTTGGCAGGGCGGCTGCCACCCGTTTTAAAGGGCACAGCCGGCGCCGTTTCAACGCCGGCCGCGTTACGTGAGCTCACCTCCACGTAGTAAGTGGTGGCGGGCCGCAGGTTGGTCAGCATCAGGCTGTGGCGGGTGGTGGGGACGGCCTCACGCCGGGTTTCCTTCAGGGCGTTGGCGTTGAGGCCGTAGCGGACGCGGGTGTCGCCGGCGTTCAGGGTAGTGTACGCCACCGTGAAACCCGTGGCGCTCACGTCCACCGCCACGGCCTCTTCGAGCATGCGGGGCCGGCCGCCGCCGCGCACTACGTCGGTAGCCAGCCGGGGCAGCAGCTGGTAGCCCCCGGTGCCGCCCGGCGCAAACTGGCTCAGCACGCCGCGCACGTCGAAGTTTTCGCCTTGGGGCAGGAGTAGGTCCACCAGGCCATTGGGGCCGGTGCTGGCGGCGGCCACGCGCACCAGGGCCCCGGCCGTGCCATCGAGCAGGTAGTTGGCGTTGCCGGCCAGCCGCCGGGCCAGGTTGCCGGCCGGGGTCAGCAGTTTTGTGACGCCCGTTATTTCTACCAGCCGGCTTTCGTTGGCTTCGATAAAGGCGGTGGTGGCTTGCGCTACGGGCACTTGCAGCGCGTGCAGCCGCTGGCCCGTGGCCAGTTTATGAAAGGAAGTGATAGGGTCCATTTCCAGCAAGCCGTTGTACATTTTCAGCTGGCCGGTTACCTGAATGCTGTCGCCGGCCCGCAGCTCGCCGTAGCCAGCCAGCTTGGATGGGTGCGCGTACAGCGCCAGCCCGGCCTCGGCATCCTGCACGTAGCGGATGTTGCCCATCTCGGCGCCATTCAGCACCACCGCCCGCACCGTGACGGTGCTGCCCGCGCCCAGGGCCCGGGCCGCTTTCACGCTGAGCACGGCGGGTACTACCGACTCAAAAGGGACCGGAGCAGCTGCCACGAAAGACGCCGACGTGCCGGCCAACAGGCCAGCCAATAGTAGCAGTTTGGTCATCTTATGAATTGTAAAAAAAGAAAGAAAGGCACTGGCATTGCCATCGCAAAGTTCGTTACAAATCCTCCGCTTTTCCTTGAATTCAATTTGGTAACCCACAAGTATTCAAAGTGCTACCCAATCATAAAATATTAACTTCCGGGTGCAGCTCGATGCCGAACTGCTGGCTGACGGAGGTGATTATTTCCTGGGCCAACTGCCGCAGGTCGTTGCCGGTGGCGCCGCCGTGGTGCACCAGCACCAGGGCCTGGCGGTCGTGCACGCCGTGGGTGCCTTCGCCGGGGCCGCGGCGCAGCCCTTTCCAGCCGGCCCGCTCAATGAGCCAGCCGGCGGGCACCTTCACGCCGCCGGGCACGGGGTAGCCGGGCAGGTCGGGGTGCGCGGCTTTGAGCTGGTCGAATTTGGCCTGCGATACCTCCGGGTTTTTGAAGAACGAGCCGGCGTTGCCCACCTGCGCGGGGTCGGGCAGCTTGCTGCGGCGGATGTGGACCACGGCGCGGCTTACTTCCTGCGGCGTGGGCTCGCCCTCAATGCCCAGTTCGGCCAGCGTCTCGGCAATGGCGCCGTAGCGCACGTTGGGCGCATAGCCGGCGGGCTGGCCCATGCGGTGCAGGCGCAGCGCCACGGCCGTCACCACGTACTGGTTTTTGAGCACGTTTTTGAACACGCTTTCGCGGTAGCCGAAGCCGCACTCGGCCGCGCTGAACACCCGCACCTCGCCCGTAGCCAGCGCTAGAGCTTCGAGGTGGTCGAAGGTGTCGCGCAGTTCGGCCCCGTAGGCGCCAATGTTCTGGAGCGGGGCCGCACCCACCGTGCCGGGAATGAGCGAGAGGTTTTCAATGCCGCTCAGGCCCTGGTCGAGGGCGTATTCCACGAGGCCGTGCCAGCTCTCGCCGGCGCCGGCCCGTACCAAAGCGGTGTTATCGGTGGCATCCTGGCTGAGAATCTGCAGGCCGCAAATCTCGTTTTTGAGCACCACGCCGTCGAAGTCCTGGGTGAAGAGCAGGTTGGAGCCGCCGCCCAGCACGAGCTTCTCGGCGGCCTGCACCTCGGGCAGCCGCAGGAGCTGGCGCAGCTCATCGGCCGAGGTGAAGCGGGCAAAGTAGCGGGCCCGCACGTCGAGGCCAAAGGTGTTGTAGGGGCGGAGGGAAACGTTTTCTTCGAGGAGCGGCATCATGGCCGCAAAGGTAACGGACGATGCAGCCCGGTCCTGCCGAATGCGTGCCCCGGCTACTTTAGCTTGGCCTTCACGTTGAAGCGGGAGTCGGCGCGCAGGGTGGTGTTCTGGCGCAGGGCCTGGGCCAATTCCACCTCCGTAAACAAGGAGTAGGACCCTGAACTCAGGTACACATCCAGCTTGTTGCCGGCCGGGGTCAGGTTGATGGTAGTCTGGCCGGTGGGCACCGGGCTGAGCGATGCCAGTAGGGTTTTGTTGGTGCCCGAGTTATCAGAGGAAATGTAAATTTTGACGCTTTTCAGGAAGTCAAAATTCTGTCCGGCCGGGTCGGTCACCGTCAGCGACAGGCGGTCGAGGGTGACGTCCTGCACGAAGTCGGCGCTGGTGTTATTGGCTGAGTAGGTGGCCGACGACGAGGACTGAACCGTGGTGCCCGGCAGCGCCAGCACCGCCGTGCTCAGAATGCCCGACCCCGGTACCACAAAGCTGGAAGAGTCGCTGACCTGAAACGTGAGCAGGTCGTTAATCTTCTTGCAGCTGCTGGCTCCCACGAGTACTAGTAGGAAAAGCAGGACAATCGAAAGCGTTTTCAGCGAGGTTAACGGGTTTTTCATAACGCAATAAAAGTTGTTCGGCTAAGTTGAAAAAAAACCAAGGAAGAATCGTGCCGATAAATTGTCCTAGCTCCGGCTCACCGCGCAACCCATTCTACCGCACGCGGTAGCCGCTCACGGCGTAGTGCAGCAAGTAGGCGTAGCAGGCCACCGGCACCAGAAACGCCACGCGCAGTCCGCCGCCGTGGGTAGCCAGCCAGCCCATCAGCAGCGGTATGAGCGCGCCCCCCACAATGGCCATGATGAGGTAGGAAGAGCCTTTCTTGGTGAAGGGGCCGAGCCCCTTAATGGCCAGCGGAAAAATGACCGGCCACATAATGGAGTTGCACAAGCCGCAGAGCACAATAAGCCAGAGCGAGGCCTCGCCGCGCAGCACAATGGAGCCCAACACCAGCAGCATGCCCGCACCGCACACTCCTACCAGCAGGCGGCGGTCGTTGAGCCGGCGCAGCAGCGGAATGCCCACAAGGCGGCCCAGCATCAGCCCAAACCAGTAGGAGGCCACCAGCACCGCGCCCACGGCCGCCGTGAAGCCGTGCGTGGTATCGATGGGCAGGGGAGCCTGCCCGATGACGAGCAGGCCGTAGTTAGTCACTGCGTTCAGGGACTGCACCAGGGTTTGGGTAAAGGGGCTGAGCTGGGAAATCTGAAGCGACTGGCCGTAGCGAATGAGGAAGTCGCCCAGCCCTACTTCGACGCCTACGTAGAAAAAAATGGCCCCCACGCCCAATACCAGGTGCCGGAAGTCGAGGGCCGAAGTGCGGCCTTGCAGCAGAGCGGCGTCGGCCTGCACGGCTTCCTCATCGGCCGGAATGCTTTCGAGCTTGGGCAGGCGCACGATGAAGAAAAGCAGCGCCAGCGCCGCCAGAAAACAGGCCAGCCCCAGATAAGGCGTTTTCACTAAAGCCGCTTCCTGGGTCAGCCGCTCGCCCAGGGGCAAGGCCGCGAGCTGTTTCTTCAGAACCTCGGCGCTGCCAAAGAGCAGCAGCCCGCCCACCAGCGGCGAGAGCGTGCCGCCCAGGCCGTTGGCCACGCCCACGATGCTGATGCGGCTGGCCGCCTGCCGGGCCGGCCCCAGCACCGAAACGTACGGATTGGCCGCCACCTGCAGCAGCGTAATACCTGCCCCCAGCAAGCTCAGGCCGGCCAAAAACAGGCCGTAGGCCCGGGCTTCGGCCGCTGGTACAAACAGCAAGGCCCCGCCGGCCATAATCACCAGCCCCAGCACGATGCCGCGCTGGTAGCCGATGCGTTCCAGCACGTAGCCGGCGGGCAGCGACATCAGGAAATAGGCAATGAAAAAGGCGAACGGTATCAGCGACGACTGCAAATCCGTGAGCTGGCACACGTCCTTAAGATAAGGCATGAGTACGCCATTAAAGTTGGTGACCGCCCCAAACAGGAAGAACAGGGTGGTCATCAGCACCATCGGGCCGGCGTAGGAGCGAGCGGGCGCGGCGGTCATCGCCGGCGAAGAAACAGGAATAGCCATACGCGGCGGAAGGTACAAAAAAACCGGCCACATAGGGACCGGCCAGGGGAGGGAGGTAGTGACGGTTTCGGCATACGAAACGAGGTTTGGCGAAGGCGGAAGTGCAAAGCAGGCATGTTGCATTAACCGCTGAACCGCCGCTCGCGGCATGGCTAGGTCAGCGACTGCTTGGTCGCTCGGCGGGTTTCATTCTTTCGTCGTAATCGGCAACTGTACCATAATGCTGAAACCCTTCCAGGTAACTTATTTTCCAGGTGCCATTCACCTTTTTTGCTTTCATCTCATATTTGAAAGGAAACTCAATGCTGTCTTCTTCGTCCCAGGTCCAATTAAATGCTGCCGTGTTGTCGCCAATTTTTAGGTTGTTGAGGGTAAGCCGCTGCCAGTAATTATCGGGATTGTCCTGGCAATTACACCAGTCATCCGCATTGCTGTACCACAATGGAATGCCATCGTTTGAGTTACGCCATTCAACACTTGCTCGTCTAACAGATGAGTCAATCGTCATGGCAATTGCTCGGTGCCTTGTCAAAAACTCAGCGGAGAAAAAAATCGGTCTGCTCGAAGGCTGCATAATCTTTGTTGTATGCGGGCCAATCGATGCCGGTAAACAGGCCGTCGGAGGGTGTGTTGACTTTTAGTGGAAATCCGTAGTTTGGATATTGGGTTACGTGCCAATCATATAGGTTTTTAACCAGCGCTGTTAGTTCAACACTGTCCGGGTTTACGTGGGATTTAGTGCGTGCCTTATTTGCTGAAATTGAGCTGTCTGATGAGTTTTTAGCTTCGACGTTGGTATTGCCTGCCTGGTTTTGGGTGGCGCTTACCTCTTCCGGCTTTGAACCGGTTAAATGGCCGCAACCTGTGAGCGTAACAGCCATTAGCAACATAGCAAACCGGGGGATTCTGCTGGTCATCATTAAGTTATTGGTTAAACGCCTGAATGGTCATTCAGCATTCAGGTTAGCCTGCGTATTCCTGAAGCTATAGTTGTGGCTGATTACCTACAGGAGCTTGGTTTGTTGCAAGGTTAGCAAATCGAAGGGAATACCCAGGCCAAGGCGGATGGTCGGAATGCGGATAAGGAATGCTTGCGTCTAAGGGTCATTCGCTGCTCCCAAGGCGCGAGGTATGGCGGAAAAGGTAGCCGCAAGGTATTGTGGGAACGGCTGGTGGCTCATACCCGCACACTATGCCCGACCTTTGCCACTGCGAACTCCAACGCCCGCACTACTTATGCACCTCACCGCCACCACCCAGTTCGGCCTCGAAGAACTGCTCGCCGACGAGCTTTACGCCCTCGGGGCTGATATCACCCACGTCGGCAGCCGCGCCGTGGAGTTCATCGGCGACCACCGCCTGCTGTATGAAACGGCGCTGTGGAGCCGCCTGTCCATGCGCCTGCTGCGGCCCTTCGCCGCCTTTTACGCCGCCGATGAAAAGGCGCTGTACCGCGAAGTAAGCCGCATCGACTGGCAGGATTTCATCGGCCCCGGCCAAACCTTTGCCATTACGCCAGTCGTGAACCGCTCCACATTTGAGCACTCGCTTTTCGTGGCCCAGCTCACTAAGGATGCCATCGTGGACCAGTTCCGGGAGCGCACCGGCGAGCGGCCCAGCATCGATACCCGAACCCCTGACATCCGCCTGCACCTGCGCATGACGGAAAACGAAGTCATCCTGAGCCTCGACGCGGCCGGCGACTCGCTGCACCGCCGCGGCTACCGCCAGCACACCAACGAGGCCCCCCTGAACGAGGTGCTGGCCGCCGGCCTGGTGCTGCTCTCAGGCTGGGATGGCAAGCAGCCCCTCATCGACCCCATGTGCGGCTCGGCCACCATCCTCACTGAGGCCGGGCTTATCAGCCAGCGCATTGCGCCCGGCCTGTTTCACCAGGGCAAGTTCGGCTTCGAAAACTGGTACGACTTCGACTCCGCGCTCTGGAACCAAGTGCGCGAGGAAGCCAAAGCCCAGCGCCTCGAAGAGCCCCAGGCCTACCTCGCCGGCTCCGACCTCGACCCCAAAACCATTGACATGGCGGCGGTCAACATCACCGCCGCCGGCCTGGAGGACTTCATTCGTCTCTCGGTGCGCGACGTGAAGGACGCCGCGGCTCCGGTCAAAGAGGCGCCCGGCATCGTGCTGATGAACCCGCCCTACGGCGAGCGAATAGGGGAGGAGGCCGAAATGGACGCTTTGTATAAGACAATTGGGGACACGCTGAAAACCGGTTTTCAGGGCTACGAGGCGTTCGTGTTCACTGGAAATCTGGAGGCGGCCAAGCGCATTGGGCTGAAGCCGGCGCGGCGCGTGCCGCTGTTCAACGGGCCGATTGACTGCCGGCTGCTGAAGTATGAGCTGTACGGGGGGAGCCGGCGGGCGGCACCTCACTCCCCGGGCGCCACCTCACCCCCCGGCCCCCTCTCCAAAAAAGAGGGGGAGCCAGACATTATTTAGTCGAGCTTCGACATGTCATAGCGTATACGGTTGGCTCCCCCTCTTTTTTGGAGAGGGGGCCGGGGGGTGAGGTGGCGCCCGGCGAAGCTACCTTCCCCGTATGGAAGTCCCGCCCAAACTCAGCGGGCCGCAAGAGCACATCTATACCACTGACCGGCACACTTGGGAAAAGCGGCTGAAGACCTACGCCCGCGAAAACCGCAAAGCCCCTACGCCCGCTGAAAACCGACTTTGGCAGCAACTACGCGGTTCAAAACAGGGCGCGAAATTCCGTCGCCAGCACGCCATCGACTTTTTTATCGTCGATTTCATTTGCATTGAGGCCAAGCTCATTGTTGAAGTTGATGGCGAAATCCACCTTGTCCCCGAGAACGCCGAATACGACACCGGCCGTACCTTCACGCTAACGGAATTAGGCTACCGCGAATTGCGTTTCACCAACCAGCAAGTGCTAACCAGCTTAGACGAAGTATTAGCCACAATAGCTCAATTCCTGAAAGAAAACCACTTAGACCAGCCGTCAGGCTCCCCCTCTTTTTTGGAGAGGGGGCCGGGGGGTGAGGTGACCCGTCCGACCAATATGCCCGAACTAGCCCCTGCCCCGCAACTGCAAGCCGCCCGCCAGGCCCTGAAACGGTATTACGGCTACGACAATTTTCGCCCCATGCAGGGCGACATCATCCAGCACATTCTGGCCGGCAAAGACACGGTGGTGCTCATGCCCACCGGCGGCGGCAAGTCGGTCTGCTTTCAGATTCCAGCTGTGGTGTCGGAGGGTACCTGCATCGTGGTTTCGCCGCTCATCGCCCTGATGAAAGACCAGGTGGAAGCCCTGAAAGCCAACGGCATCGCGGCGGCTTACATCAACAGCAGCGTGGGCCAAAGCGAGGCCAACGACATTGCCCGCGCCGCCACGGGTGGCTACCTCAAGCTGCTCTACGTGAGTCCCGAAAAGCTGCTGAGCGACGGATTTCTGCAGTTTCTCACGCGGGTCAATATCAGCCTGTTTGCCATTGATGAGGCGCACTGTATTTCGAGCTGGGGCCACGACTTCCGGCCCGAGTACACCAAGCTGGGAACCTTGCGTACGCACTTTCCCCAAACGCCCATCATCGCCCTCACAGCCACGGCCGACCGCCTCACCAAGCGCGACATCATCACGCAGCTCAACCTGCGCGAGCCCAGGGTATTCCTCTCCAGCTTCGACCGGCCCAACATCAACCTCAACGTGCGGCCGGGCCAGGACCGGGTGGGCTCGGTTATCGACTACATCGGCCGCCACCCCGAGGACCCCGGCATCATCTACTGCCTCTCGCGCAAAACCTGCGAAACCATTTCGGGCAAGCTCGTGGCCAAGGGCATCAAGGCCGCGCACTACCACGCCGGCCTCACGCCCTTGCAGCGAGGTAAGGCTCAGGAAGCCTTCTTGCAGGATGATATTCAGGTAATTGTGGCCACCATCGCCTTCGGCATGGGCATCGACAAAAGCAACGTGCGCTGGGTAATGCACTATAATTTGCCCAAAAACATCGAGGGCTACTACCAGGAAATCGGCCGGGCCGGGCGCGACGGCGCGCCATCAACGGCCATCCTGTTCTACAGCTTCGCCGACGTGATGCAGATGCGCGAGATGGTGACCAAGGACGTGCCCGCCCGTCAGGCCCAGCTCAACACCGCCAAGCTCGAACGCATGCAGCAATTTGCGGAAGCCGCCAGCTGCCGCCGCAAAATTCTGCTCAACTATTTCTCCGAAACCCTGCCCCAGGACTGTGGCAACTGCGACATCTGCCGCAACCCGCCCACCACGTTCGACGGGACGCTTATTGCCCAGAAAGCCCTCTCGGCCGTGTTTCGCAGCCGCGAGAAAGTGGCTATCAATCTGCTGATTGACGTGCTGCGCGGCATGCGCAACCAAGCCGTGCTGCAAGGCGGCTACGACCAGATAAAAACCTACGGCGCGGGCTCCGATTTGCCCTACCTCGACTGGTACAGCTACGTGCATCAGATGCTCAACGACGGCCTGTTTTACATCGCCTACGAGGAAGGCTACGCCTTGAAAATCACCGAGCGCGGCCACGAAGTACTCAAGGGCCAGCTCGCCCTGCCGCTCAAGAAATTTCAGCCCAGTGAGAAGGCCGAGCGCCCCACCCGCGCCGGCAAAAAAGCCGCCAACGCCGCCGCTACCGCCGCTTTCGGCACTCCCGAAGCCCAGCTGTTCGACAAGCTGCGCAAGCTCCGCAAGCAGATTGCTGACGAGCAGGGCGTACCGCCCTACGTGGTGTTTTCGGATGCCACCCTCCAGGAAATGGCCAACGAGCGACCCGTCAACCGCGTGGGCATGCTGGGCATTTCAGGCGTAGGCATGAAGAAATTCGAGACCTACGGCGAGAGCTTCATTCGCCTCATTCTGGAGGACGGCGGCGGCGCTATTCCCGCCGATTCCGACAACATGTTCAGCGAGCCGCGCCCCCGCGTGGCCGTGGCCGAAAAGCCCGTGAGCGACTCCGAGGACGCTACCATCCAGTTCCACCAGATGGGCCTCACGCCGGAGGATATTTCCGAGCGCCGCGGCCTGGCCCTGAGCACTGTGAAAACCCATCTCTACAACGCCTACGCCAAAGGCCGCGAGCTGCGCATCCACGATTTTATCACCGACGCCGAGCTGGCCGAAATCTTCACCGCCCGCGCCCAACTCGGCGGCGAGCCCACCCTGCGCGACCTCTTCGACCACCTGCGCGAGAAGTACGACTACTTCCAGCTGCGTATGGCTGCGCTGTATCACAAGCGGTTGCGCGGCCAGTAAAACTGAATTATCTGGAAAATTCAGTTTATAAACGCGTCGTTGTTAAGTGGTATGAAGTGCCTGACACTGTTTTTCTTAAGCCTCTTTTCAACTACCGTCTGGGCGCAAAATCCTCAGTTTATAGTACGGGAGCTTTCGCTACCGGCAGAGCTGAAATTTTACGACAACCAGTTTTCCGGACTCTGCCTAAGCGGCGCGAGCTTGCTGCTGCTTTCCGAAAGCCGGCTGCAGGACAAAGCGCCCGCCAAGCTCTACCAGATAGCCACCGCCGACCTGGACCGCAAGCTGGCTGACACGGCTTATGTGCTGCCCTTCAAAAAGTTGCCCATCTACAATCTCGATATTGTGCGGGTGAAAATGAAGGCTGCTGGCCAAAGCTACGAAGGGCTCGAAGCCCTGGTGGTGGACCAGAATACGGTCTATTTTTCCGTGGAAACCGCTACGCCTTCCACCAGCTGCTACCTGCTCAAGGGCAGCCTGCGCGATACGGCCGTGGTGCTGGACCCCGATTTTTTGATGCCTCTGCCCAAGCCGGTAGCGGCCAATGGCGCCCACATCTACAACGCGGGCTTCGAGGCGCTGGCAATTAGTAACAACCGCATTCTGGCATTCTTCGAGTACAACTATTTCCCCGGCGCCAATAGCGTCTATGAATTTGATAGTCAGGCGCTGTCCGGTAAAACTGCGCTCAGCCAAGTACCAATAGCCAAGGTTCCTTTCCGAATTACCGACATCACGCCCACGGGCAAAAACCATTTCACGGCCGTCAACTACTTCTTCAAGGGCGGCGGCGCCGACTCGATTTACAGGGCGCCCGCTCGGGAAGCGGCCAACGCCAGCCTCATCAAGACCAAAGCGGGCTATCAAAACTACTGCCGCCTGATTGACTTGGAACTGCGGGATGACGGTTTCAGCTGGCAGCCGCTGTGGGAGTTTCCGGCCCAGTACATGGGCTACAATTGGGAGGGATTGACTGCTTACAAGCAGGGTTATTTTGTGATGAACGACAAGTACACGCCGCAACGCCCTTACCAAACCAAGCTGCTCTACCTGCAAAAAACGGGAGGGCAGTAGCCCTCCGGCCGGAATAACTTCCGAAAAAAGAATGAATACCCCGCCGAAACTCAAATAGCTCTGCGCTAAAGTAGTGGGCATAAAATTATTAGCTAAATGAATTAGTAACTTTGCGCCTGCGTTGCTAACTTCACCAGCCGAATCTGCGTTGAACCAAACGCTATTCCCGACTGCTGCTTCTCCCGATGATTAATACCAACCTCAAATTCTGCCGGCGCGAGCTTGCCCTCACGCAGGCCCAGATGGCCGAAAAGCTCGGCATCAAACGCTCGTTGGTGGGCGCCTACGAAGAAGGCCGCGCCGAGCCCCGCCTTGCTACACTCGTTAACATGTCCCGGCTGTTCGGCATCACCCTCGACCAGCTGGTGACCACCGACTTTAGCAAGCGCAAAAACGCCAAGGCCATTGGCAGCATGCGCGCGCAGGAGGCGGCCGCGGCCGATGCCCCGGCCGACGACGACACCGAGCCGCCCACCACGCCCGCCGGCGGCCAGCTTCGCGTGCTGGCCTTCACCGTGGACAAGGACCAGAACGAGAACATCGAGCTGGTGCCCCAGAAAGCCGCTGCCGGCTACCTCAACGGCTACGCCGACCGCGAATACCTGGAGGTGCTGCCCAAGTTCCGCCTGCCCATGCTCTCGCAAACGGGCACCTACCGGGCCTTCGAAATTGCCGGCGATTCCATGCTTCCCATTGCCAGCGGCACCGTCATCGTGGGTCGCTACGTGGAGGAATGGGCTACTGTGAAGGATGGCACGCCGTGCGTAGTGGTGAGCAGCAAAGACGGCATCGTGTTCAAACGCGTGTTCAACAAAGTGCGCTCGGGCGGCATGCTGGTGCTGCATTCCGATAACCCCCACTTCTCGCCCTACGACATTAACGTGGACGATGTGCTCGAAATCTGGGAAGCCAAAAGCTACATTAGCAGCACGTTCCCCATCGCGGAGCTTTCGCTGGAGCGCGTGGCCAGCCTCGTGCTCGACTTGCAGCAGCAAGTGGCGCTCCTGAGAAAAGCGTAGCGTGCCGCCGGGCAAATTAGCCACCGTGTTTGGCTAAGGCCCTGTTTTTATGAAGCCCTTCTGCGGTAGCGGAAGGGCTTTCCTTTTGGGTTTTCACTAACTAAGGCGCGCACAACCGCGTATGCGAAGCACGACCACCTTTTTGCTCTCGCTTTATGCTCAAATATATTTCCTCCGCCGACCGTCACCACGCTGCGCCGGCTTCCTGGCTTAGCAGCTATTTCTTGTTTTCGTTCGCCGATTATCTGGACCGCGACAACATGCATTTTGGCCCGCTGCGGGTTTTCAACGACGACAGTGTGGCCGCGCAGTCGGGTTTTCCGCAGCATCCGCATTCGGAAATGGAGATTGTGACCTTGGTGCTCGAAGGGGAGGTGAGCCACGAGGATACCATGGGCAACAAAACCACCATCACGGCGGGCGAAGTGCAGCGCATGA
>NZ_JNLX01000198.1 GCF_000715495.1 Hymenobacter sp. IS2118
GGGCGATGCGCGTGGCGGCCGTGAAGGCCGGCCGGCCGTCGATGCTCAGCGCCTCGCCCGTGGCCGAGCGGCTGCTCAGGTTCAGGCCCGTCGTGTTGGACAGCTTCCAGGCGTCGTAGCCGGAATCGAAGCTGGCCGTGGCCGGGGCGGCGGCGTACACGAACAGCTTATCGGCCGGGCCGGTGGCCCCACGCAGGGCCAGGCCCACGGTGGGCTGCGTGCTGGTGGTGCCCCGGCTCATGCGCACCTGCGTCTCGAAGTCGGTGAGGCGCTGCTCGTCGCGGAAGCGCACCTCGCCGCTGGTTTCGCTGCTGCTCACGCGCACGAAAAAGCCCTGGCCGGCGGCGATGAGCGGGTTCTGCTCCCCGCCCTCGAAGCCGGCCACAAACGCGCGGTACGTGCTGGTGTAGGGGCCGCTGCTTTCCACCACGTAAAAGCTCCGGTCCAGGCCGGGGGCGTTGGTGGCCTCTCCCAGGCCCAGCAGTTCGGCGCCGTCAATCGGCGCGGGGTAGGGGTTGCCCACCAGGGCCCAGCCGGCGGCGGGGTTTTCGCCCACCCGGCTCAGGGCCACGTCGTAGTCGCCGGTGTTGAGCGTGCCGGTGAAAGCCACCTTTTCGGTGCCCGCGAGTTGCACGGCGTAGCCGCGGCCCACTTCCAGGGCGCTGCCTAGGCCGGCCGGCACCACGAAGCCCCGGTCGAAGGGTGCGTAGGTGCTGGTCCGCGTCACGCGGCTTTGGTCGTAGCCGAACACGGTGGGGAAGGGCGTGATTTTGCCGGGGGTAGCCGAGGCGTTGTAGGCGGCGGCCCGGCTCACTTCGGGCGCGAAGCCGGGCGTGGCCAAATCGGCCACCGTCGAGCCCGTCACCGGGGCGCTGTAGTGGCGGTAGCCCAGGCCCCGGTTCTCGGTGCTCAGGTGGCGCTGCACGGTGGCCGTGCGGCCCAGCACGCGGCCCGTGCCGGAGTTCACGACCAGGGCCGTGCCGCTGGCGTCGGAAAGCAGCGTCAGGGCGTTGCCGGCCAGCACCAGATTGCCGGTGCTGCTCAGCGTCAGGGTTTGGGAAACGCTGGTGGGCGCACTCAGGGCCACGTTGCCGGGCACGGTGATGCTTAGGTTGCGCACCTGGCCGGGCAGGCCCGAGCCGGTGGCGTCGCTGCCGTTGTACACGTAGCTGGCATCCGGGGAGAACGAGCGGCCGCCCGTCACGCGCACCGTGCCGATGTTGCCCTGCGGGTCGCCCACAGCCAGGATGCCGCGGGGCCGGCAGATGGCCAGCGTGCCGCCCGCCGCCAGCGCAAACGTGCCGCTGCCCGTGATGATGCGGCAGCCGTCGGCCAGCGTGCCCGCGTCCTGCACGGTTAGCGCGCCAGTTACCTCAATGTTGCCGGCCAGGGTGGCGTTGCCGTTCGGGCCGGTGATGGTGATGTTGCGGTAGGTGCCGGCCTCGATGGTGCGGGTGTCGCTTATCGTTAGGTCGGTTTCGGTTTCCGTTGTATTCAGCAGCACCGATACGTTGCTGCTACCGTAGTTGGCCACGGCCAGGTCGGGGCGGCTGTCGGCGTTGAAGTCGCCTACCGCCACGCTGAAGGGACCGCTGCCGACTCCGTAGCTGATAGCCGCCGCGAAGCTGCCCCCGGCCTCGGCCAGCAGCACCGACACGTTGCCGCCATCGTAGTTGGCCGTAACCAGGTCGGGGCGACCGTCGGCGTTGAAGTCGCCCACCGCCACGCTGTAGGGACTTCTGTAGGGACCAACGCCGGTCCCGTAGTTGACGGCCCCCGCGAAAGTGCCCCCGGCCTGACCCAGCAGCACCGACACGTTGTCGCCATTGGCATTGGCCACGGCCAGGTCGGGAATGTCGTCGGCGTTGAAGTCGCCCACCGCCACGCTGAAGGGACGAACGCCGGCCCCGTAGCTGACAGGCGCCGCGAAAGTGCCCCCGGCCTGGGCCAGCAGCACCGACACGTTGCCGCCATCAACGTTGGCCGTGGCCAGGTCGGGGCGGCCGTCGGCATTGAAGTCGCCCACCGCCACGCTGATGGGAGTAGCGCCGGCCCCGTAGCTGACGGCCGCCGCGAAGCCGCCCCCGGCCTGGGCCAGCAGCACCGACACGTTGTCGTTATAGAGGTTGGCCACGGCCAGGTCGGGGCGGCCGTCGGCGTTGAAGTCGCCCACCGCCACGCTGCGGGGACCGTCGCCCGCCCCGTAGTTGACGGCCCCCGCGAAAGTGCCCCCGGCCTGGGCCAGCAGCACCGCCACGTTGCCGTTATAGAGGTTGGCCACGGCCAGGTCGGGGCGGCCGTCGGCGTTGAAGTCGCCCACCGCCACGCTGCGGGGACCGTCGCCCGCCCCGTAGTTGACGGCCCCCGCGAAAGTGCCCCCGGCCTGGGCCAGCAGCACCGCCACGTTGCCGTTATAGAGGTTGGCCACGGCCAGGTCGGGGCGGCCGTCGGTGTTGAAGTCGCCCACCGCCACGCTGACGGGACCGTCGCCGGTCCCGTAGTTGACGGCCGCCGCGAAGCCGCCCCCGGCCTCGGCCAGCAGCACCGACACGTTGCCGCTGTCGAAGTTGGCCGTAACCAGGTCGGGGCGGCCGTCGGCGTTGAAGTCGCCCACCGCCACGCTGACGGGAGTAGCGCCGGCCCCGTAGCTGACGGCCGGGTCGAAGGTGACCTGCCCGAAGGCGGTGGGGGCCAGGCCCAGGCTCAGGGCCAGCAGCAGCGCCGCGCGGCCCCCGGTGAGTGGCGGGGAAAGGGAGAGAAGATGTTTTAACATACGAAAAGGAAAAAGGGAATGGAAAATAAAGCGGACCTGCCTCCCGGCGGAAAAACACTACCGCGCCTGCTTATTGGTCTAAAAAAGCACGCACAAAGCTACTCGCAAAAAGAGGCTGGCGCCTACCCCTGAACACTTGAATTTCAGGACCGTGGAGCGGGGCGTGGCGGGCGCCCTCGGCGGCGTGGCGGG